>NZ_JARWMI010000001.1:0-718674 GCF_030758035.1 Rhizobium sp. AN68
GCCCGAAACTCGATCTCGGCAATCAAAGTCGGCTCGACCCAAACGATGTCTGCCTTTTCGGCATAGGGAACAGGCGGCTGTTTCCGATTCCAGCGCAGCCTGTCGATCATCTTGCGCAGCCTGTTCATCTCGGCTTGCCTGAAGCCCGTCCCGACGTTCCCGACATGAACGAGCTCGTCACCGCGATAGGCAGCAAGCACCAAAGAGCCGAAGCCGTCGGGAGATGCCGTCGATGGCTCGTAGCCAACAACCATAAAGGCTTCGCTCTTAACGCACTTGATCTTGACCCAGCCGCCGGTCCGGCCGGAGCGATAGGGTTGATCCAATTGCTTGCCGACAATGCCCTCGAGACCAAGGCTGCCAACGTGTTCCAGCAGGATCGCGGGATTGGCGTCAATGGTTTCCGAAAGGCGGATCGCGCCGTCGTGCCCCTTCAGCGTATCCTCGAGAAGATGCCGGCGCGAACGGTACTCCGCGTTGCGCAGGTCATGGCCGTCGAGATAAATAAGATCGAACGCGTAGAGGATGGCGTCCGAAGCTCGGTTGCCAGCCGTCTTTCCAGACGCACCCAACGATTTCTGCAGCAGCCCGAAATCCGGCCGCCCTTCATCGTCAAGCACAACCGCCTCGCCATCGATGATCATCGTTGCCGGGCCAAGCGCCCGGGCAGCCTGCTCGATCGCCGGAAACCGGTGCGTCCAGTCATGGCCACCACGCGTGAGGATGCGGACCCCTGTCGGCTCGATGTGGATAGCCAGGCGATAGCCATCCCATTTCAGCTCCCAGCTCCATTGGTCGCCTTGTGGAGGGTGCGCCTTCAGTTGGGCTAGCGCCGGCTCGACGCGATCGGGCATCGGATCAAACAGCAGCTGTGGCTGTGCGGGATTGCGTTTCCGACGCGGCTTTGACCGTAGCGGAGCTTCGGTATCACGAAGGAGCGGCTTTGATCTCGGTGGCTTCGTCATGCAAACGAGTTCAGCACGAAAACCTTAAGAAGATTGTGACGCCGTTCATCTATCCCCGCTATCCACCGTTTTGAACCCGACGGACGCAAGGGCTGCAAAAATTTCTGTTTCCCCTTACCTCCTTGAATCCTTTTCGAATCTTCGACTTTGCTAATACTGGGATAATATTCCTCAACCATGTGGTGCTTGACTCTTTTGCATTACGAGAACAAACAATGAACATATAGCCCGTACGACATAATGTCGATCCTTTGAACACGACCTTGAAGGGAGCCGTGAACGATGACTGCTGCCCGCCAGAGGGTGATTTGCGACTTGCGAGACCGCATCGCGTCGATGGAAGGGGTATCCGCGAAGCGGGCCGGAACACTTTCTTTTGGCGTTTCCGAGATCGATGCGGCCTTGCCTGGCGGGGGCCTCGCCTATGGCGCGCTGCACGAGTTTGCAGGCGGTGGCTCCGGTACTGTCGATGGTGCAGCGGCCGCCCTTTGTGTTGCCGGCATTGCCGCAAGAACAAAAGGCCCCGTCATCTGGTGTCTGACGCGGCCGGATCTTTTTTTCCAGCTCTTGCCCATGTGGGTCTGCATCCCGACCGCGTCATCTTTGTTGAATCCGACAAGGAAGAGGATGTGCTGGCCAATATGGAGGAGGGCCTTTCCTTTGGCGGACTTGGTGCCGTCGTCGGTGAACTTGTTCGCCTGCCTATGGTCAGTTCCCGCCGCCTGCAGCTTGCAGCCGAGCGAACCGGGACCATGGCGCTTGGCGTTCGCCGATGGCGGCGACAGACGGAGGCCAATGACTTTGGGCAGCCGACGGCCTCGACCACGCGGTGGCGTGTCAGCGTGATGCCGTCAGAGGAGTTGCCGGTACCCGGGGTGGGCAGACCTCAATGGTTTCTGGAATTGATGCGCGTGAAAGCGGGTGAGTGTGCTGAGTTTCTCGTGAGGGCGTGCGATGACAAGGGTCGTCTCGATCTATCTTCCGGATCTGCCGACGGATCGCATTCGTCGGGCCGATCCGTCTATTCCGCCTGAACAGCCAATCGCCGTGATCGCGAGAAGCGGTTCGAAGCGATGGGTGTCTGCTGCCGATCCGGCTGCCAGAAAGGCGGGCGTGCATGCCGGCATGGCGGCGGCAAAGGCGCAGTCGCTGTTTCGCGGCCTGATGCTGGTTGACGCAGATCTGCAAGCCGATCAAGCCGCGCTGGAGCGCATCACGCTCTGGGCGCTGACGATCTATTCGCCGATCGTCGCCGTCGACGGGATTGATGGTATCGTCATGGATACGGAAGGCGCCGATCATCTGCAGGGTGGTGAACTGCCGATGGTGACGAAGATCGCCAACCAGTTTCTTGCCCGAAAACTGACGGCGCGCGTGGCGGTTGCCGACAGCTGGGGTGCTGCCCATGCTTGCGCCCGCGCAATCAATCGCGAAACGATTGTCGTTCCTCCGGGCGAGACGGCCCGTGCCGTCGAAAAACTGCCGATTTCGCTTCTGCGCCTGCCGTCAAAGATCGTCTCTGATCTGCGCATTCTCGGTTTCCAGACAATCGGCGAGCTTGCCAACACCCCGCGGGCCCCGCTGACATTGCGCTTCGGTCCGGAGGTCGGTCGCCGTCTCGACCAGATGCTCTGTCGTGTCGCCGAGCCGATCGAGCCCATCCGGACGGCAGAGCTGGTTGAAGTCTCCAAGGCCTTCGCCGAACCGATCGGGGCTGCGGAAACAATCAATAAATATGTTGGCCGTCTAGTCGTCCAACTCGTTGACGAACTCCAGCAGCGCGGGCTTGGCGTTCGCCGTGCCGACCTGATCGTCGAGAAGGTCGATGGCACGAGACAGGCCATCCGCGCCGGAACCGCCAGGCCCGCCCGCGATGTCGCCTGGCTGACAAAACTGTTTCGGGACCGGACGGAAAAGATCGAGCCGGGCTTCGGAATCGAAAAGCTGATCCTGCTCGCCGTGATAGCCGAGCCTCTCGAGGAGGCTCAGAAAGCCTCTGCTCTGGTCGAGGATGAGGTCACTGATGTCACGCCGCTGATCGACCTCTATGGAAACCGGGGGCAGAGGGTCTATCGCGTCGCACCGGTCGCCTCCGATGTGCCGGAACGCTCTGTCCAGCGCATCAGCCCCGTCGCCGAACCGATCGCCGTTGCCTGGGTCAGCCATTGGCGCCGCCCCGTTCGTCTCTTGCCGAGACCTGAGTTGATCGAGGCGATCGCGCTGATGCCGGACCGGCCCCCAGTCTCCATCGTCTGGCGTGGCAAACGCCGCAAGGTCAAACGTGCCGACGGCCCGGAACGCATTTTCGGGGAATGGTGGCAGCGAGATGCCGAAATGGACGCCGTGCGCGACTACTTTGTCATCGAGGACGAAGCAGGCGAGCGCTTGTGGGTGTTCCGCTCCGGCGACGGTATTGATCCGGAAACCGGGTCACACCGCTGGTTCTGCCACGGGATATTCGCATGAGCTATGCCGAGCTCCAGGTCACGACACATTTTTCGTTTCTGCGTGGTGCCTCGTCGGCGCAGGAGTTGTTTGATACTGCAAAACTCCTTGGGATCAGTGCGATCGGCGTCGTCGATCGTAATTCGCTCGCAGGCATCGTCCGCGCCCTTGAAGCATCCCGCGCGACGGGTCTCCGCCTCGTCGTTGGCTGTCGCCTCGACCTCGCCGACGGTATGTCGTTGCTGGTCTATCCGATGGATCGTCCGGCATATTCGCGGCTGACCCGGCTCATCACGCTTGGCAAGTCGCGCGGCGGCAAGAACAACTGCATTTTGCACTGGGACGATGTCATGGCTTACTCGGAAGGCATGATCGGCATTCTGGTGCCGGATCTGCCGGACACCACATGCGCCGCGCAGCTTCGCAAGTTGGCGCACGTTTTTGGTGATCGAGCCTATGTATCGCTGTGCCTGCGCCGGCGACCCAACGACCAGATGCGGCTCCATGAGATTTCCAACATGGCGGCACGGTTCAGGGTCAAAACCGTTGTCACCAATGACGTGCTGTTTCATGAGCCGGGTCGGCGGCAGTTGCAGGACATCGTCACCTGCATCAGGCATAACACAACGATCGACGATGTCGGCTTCGAGCGCGAGCGTCATGCCGACCGATATCTGAAGCCTCCGGAAGAAATGGCTCGCCTATTTCCGCGCTATCCGGAGGCCCTGGCACGAAGCATGGAGATCGTGCGTCGTTGCAAGTTCTCGCTTGAGGAACTGACCTACCAGTACCCGGAGGAAGCCATTGTGCCGGGCAAGGATGCTCAGGGATCGCTGGAGCATTATGTCTGGGAATGCGCGCCTGACCGTTATCCGGAAGGCCTGCCACCGGATGTTTTAAAGACCGTTCGGCACGAGCTCGATCTCATCCGCACCATGAAATACGCGCCGTATTTCCTCACCGTGTTTTCGATCGTGCGCTTCGCCAGAAGCCAGGGCATTCTCTGTCAGGGCAGGGGATCGGCGGCCAACAGCGCCGTCTGCTATATTCTTGGCATTACCTCTATCGATCCCTCGACCAACGACCTCCTGTTCGAGCGTTTCGTCAGCCAGGAGCGCGACGAACCGCCGGATATCGATGTCGACTTCGAGCATGAACGGCGCGAGGAGGTCATCCAATGGATCTACAAGACCTACCGACATGACAAGGCAGCCCTCTGCGCCACCGTTACGCGGTATCGTGCCAAGGGAGCGATCCGCGATGTCGGCAAGGCGCTCGGCCTGCCGGAAGACGTGATCAAGGCGCTGTCATCAGGCATGTGGTCCTGGTCGGAGGAAGTGCCCGACCGAAACATCCGCGAGCTCAATCTCAACCCCGACGACCGGCGCTTAGCGCTCACCCTGAAACTGGCGCAGCAGCTGATGGGTGCGCCACGCCACCTTGGCCAGCATCCAGGAGGATTTGTCCTCACCCATGACCGGCTGGACGATCTCGTGCCGATCGAGCCGGCAACGATGAAGGACCGCCAGATCATCGAGTGGGACAAGGACGATGTCGAGGCGCTGAAGTTCATGAAGGTGGATGTGCTCGCACTCGGCATGCTCACCTGCATGGCAAAGGCGTTTCATCTCATCCGTGAGGATAAGGGCGAGGATCTCGATCTGTCTACGATCCAGCAGGAAGACGCAGCCACCTACGCAATGATCCGAAAAGCCGATACGCTCGGGACCTTCCAGATCGAAAGCCGCGCCCAGATGGCGATGCTGCCGCGCCTGAAACCCCGCACCTTCTACGATCTCGTCGTGCAGGTGGCGATCGTCCGGCCCGGTCCTATCCAGGGCGACATGGTGCACCCCTATCTTCGCCGCCGCGAAGGCAAGGAGCCGGTCGAATATCCCACACCCGAGCTTGAGGCCGTGCTCGGCAAGACGCTGGGCGTGCCGCTGTTTCAGGAGAGCGCCATGCGCGTCGCCATGGTCTGCGCCGGTTTTACCGGTGGCGAGGCCGACCAGCTGCGCAAGTCGATGGCCACCTTCAAGTTCACCGGCGGGGTCTCCCGCTTCAAGGAAAAACTCGTCTCCGGCATGGTCAAGAACGGTTATTCGGCGGAGTTCGCCGAAAAGACCTTTTCCCAGCTCGAAGGTTTCGGCAGCTACGGTTTTCCGGAAAGTCACGCGGCATCTTTTGCGCTGATCGCCTATGCATCGAACTACATCAAATGCCATTATCCGGATGTCTTTTGTGCCGCCCTTCTCAACAGTCAGCCGATGGGTTTTTATGCGCCCGCCCAGATCGTTGGTGATGCGATCAAGCATGGCGTCGAGGTGCGACCCGTGTGCGTCAACCGGTCGCGCTGGGACTGCACTCTGGAAAAGATCGGCAGCCTTGATCGGCATGCTGTCCGGCTTGGGTTTCGGCAGGTAAAGGGACTGGCTGTCGCTGACGCAGCGCGGATCGTGACGGCACGCATGAATAGTCCTTTCTTATCCGTCGATGACATGTGGCGCCGGTCCAGCGTGCCGACGGAGGCCCTTGTCCAGCTGGCAGAGGCCGATGCCTTTCTGCCATCGCTCGAACTCGAGAGGCGCGACGCGCTCTGGGCCATCAAGGCGCTGCGTGATGAGCCATTGCCGTTGTTTGCCGCCGCGACTGAGCGCGAGATGGCGGCAATTGCTGAGCAGCAGGAGCCGGAGGTCGCCCTTCGGCAGATGACGGACGGGCACAACGTCATCGAAGATTACAGCCATACGGGCTTGACGCTACGGCAGCATCCGGTTGCGTTCCTGCGCAGGGACCTGTCGGCACGCAACATCATCCCTTGTGCGGAGGCGATGAATGCTCGGGATGGGCGATGGGTTTATACTGCAGGTCTGGTGTTGGTGCGCCAGAAGCCCGGGTCGGCCAAGGGTGTCATGTTCATCACCATCGAGGACGAAACAGGCCCTGCCAACATCGTCGTCTGGCCGTCACTGTTCGAGAAGCGCAGGAGCGTGGTGTTCGGATCCTCGATGATGGCAATCAATGGGCGGATTCAGCGGGAAGGGGAGGTCGTGCACCTCGTCGCGCAGCAACTATTCGATCTGTCAGGCGATCTCGTTGGCCTGGCCGATCGGGATGTCGAATTCAGGCTGCCAACGGGGCGAGGCGATGAGTTTGCCCATGGGGGCGGTGGGCCGGACTCTCGCGATCGGCCGAGGCCGGTCGTCCCGCGGGATATGTTCACGCCTGATCTTCATATCGATACGCTGAAGGTGAAGAGCAGGAATTTTCAGTGATTTTTCGCTATCCCGGGAGCCGCGCCGCTTGGCGTCCCTCGAGGGCCCCCGCAGCATTTTTTTGGAAAACAGTAGAGTTGGCGTGCAGCCATGGGTGCCACATCAGCGCGATCATTACCGAACGAGGCTGAGCATGTATGGGAGTGGGACGACAGCGCGCTCTACAGCGGCGAATGGTTCGAGATCGCCGACGCATCCCGCGACTACACGTTTGAGATACTGCCGCCGCTCTCGATCAAGGCCGGGATATTCGCCATGCGCGAATTCCCGAACGGTTTGGTCACCAGCATCCTCTTCTCTCTGCCGGTCGACGGGTGCCTCTGGCACTTCCGCGGTTATTGCGACCTGGCCGACAAGAGCTCGCCCGAACGCATGCAAAGCGCTGTCATCGAACGCGAATCCAGGCCCTCCCTTGTGATGACGCACGACGAGAAGCTGGAACATATTTGGTCGCGCACTGCGGACGATTGTCTCGGTTATGCGGCATAATTCCTCCGTCGATGGACTTTCGTGAACGCTCGCGCGACAGGAGGATGCAATCGCATCATTGCGTGCCCGTGCACATCTGCCGGGTGGCTCAGGCCAAACGGGACCACGAGCCGATAGTGACGTCGGCGGTTGTGATGACTGGGCAAGCTGCGGCTTGGACGTTGGATCGGCGCGGCCTGGCGCAGGTCTAGCGTGGTTTCCTCTCAGCTTCGGCATCCGAGGTTTGCCTCTGGCCGTTCCGTCCTTCGGTTTTGTGGCGTCTGAACCGGCGCCCGTTCGGTTCAAGGCCGCTGTCGCGCCGCGGGGCGGCCGATCATGCCGCTCTCGACAAAGCAGGCACGCGGGCTTCGCAAGGGCTTGTCACCCCTGCTTGACCGCCTGCCTGCTTCGCTCGATCTGGCCTGCCCGGGCCCTGATCCGCCCGGATTGCGCCTGTTCCTTTCGACCGCACCGAAGGACAGAACGGCCAGGGGGCCGACACTTCGGCGAAGCAAAGGAGACCACCATGGCAAAGTCAGCAACCCAATCCCGTCAATCAATCCGCCAATCCGCCCGCGTCGTGCCGCTGCGCAGAGGCGCCACCCTCGAAATGGTCCGCCTTTCATGCCCCGATGAAACGCAGGCGCTTCGGATCGCCGAAAGCTTCGGGATCGCCATTGTCGACAGCGATGGCATCCGTGGCATGCACGAGCGCCTGATCGTCGAAACCGCCACCGCACTTTCCGATGGCCTTGGCGACCGGGCGATGCAGATCCATCTGCAGCGCATCGTCGGGGCCTATGTCGGATCGGCCCATGGCGCCGGCCAGTTCTACTCCCGCGCCGTCACCGAGGCGCGGAACGCCACCGCCAAGAGCGCTGCGGATGCCCGCGACGAGGATCTCCACGGTCCGGTCGGCTATGAGAGCGCCGCCCAGCGCAAGCGCGAATTCGCAGCCGACATGGGCATCCAGGCACATGCGCTCAGAATGGCGGCCGTCGGCGCTGTCGCAGCCTACGAGCAGGTGGTGGGCGAAACATGGAAACCCTTCGACCGGCCGGTCGAAAATCCCGGCCAGACGCTAGACCGCAAGGCGGCAGCAGTCCAGCTGTCAGCCTTCGAATAACATCCATCACGGCGGGGCTCCGGCCCCGCCTTTGTTCACGTCGACGAAGGTGTCCTGTTCTCGTCAGCTCGAAGTCACGAGGGCCTGTGCCGGCCACCGCTTCGGATCAACGACGGGACGCGACTTCAATGCGTCGACAGAAGGTCCCAACCTCAACCGCGCCGTTGCTAAGATTCCATCGGCTACCGTGCGGCAGAAAGTGGTCCTGCTGGCGAAGCCCTCGCATTGGCTGCGGATGAAGATCGGGAATCTGTCCATTGCGACCCCGTCCCGCCTTCGGTCTGCCGGGCCGAGGGTCTCGCGCAAGGGCTTCGCCCTCCTTCACGTTGTTACGGCGCGTTCCGCGTGCGCTCATCCCTGATCTCCCCGGCTTTTGACCGACGTGACGGGGTCGCGATGGTCGCGACCTCCGAAAACGGAGGTTCAAGGATATGAAAAGAAAAGGGCAGGGCGAGCGCGCCGATCTCTATGCGCGGATCACCGACAGGATCGTTGCGGATCTGGAAAAAGGCGTCCGTCCGTGGATGAAGCCCTGGTCGGCCGCAAACACGACCGGACGGATCACCCGGCCGCTGCGCCACAACGGCGAAGCCTATAGCGGTCTCAACGTGCTGCTGTTGTGGTCGGAGAGCACAGCGAGGGGCTATGTCTCGCCGACATGGATGACGTTCAAACAGGCCTTGCAGCTGGATGGAGCTGTTCGCAAGGGCGAGACCGGAACGACGGTCATCTATGCAAGCCGCTTCACCAAGTCGGAGACCGACAGCAATGGCGGCGAGGTGGAGCGCGATATTCCGTTCCTTAAATCGTACACGGTGTTCAACGTGGCGCAGATCGACGGCCTGCCTGACCACTATCATGGCGTACCCGAACCGCTCCTGAGCCCGATCGAGCGCATCGGTCACGCCGACGAGTTCTTCCGCAATACCGGCGCAGTCATTCGGCACGGCGGCAACCAGGCATACTATTCTCCGGCCATGGACTATATCCAGATGCCACCGTTCGAAGCCTTCCGCGATGCCGCCGGGTATGCGGCAGTCCTCAGCCATGAGGCGACCCACTGGACGGCGGCGGAACATCGCGTGGGACGCGACCTGTCGCGCTATGCCAAGGACCGGACGGAGCGAGCGCGGGAAGAACTCATTGCCGAACTTGGCAGTTGCTTCCTCTGCGCTGACCTCGGTATCGCGCCGGAACTTGAGCCGCGGCCGGATCACGCGTCCTATCTGCAGTCATGGCTCTCGGTGCTGGCCAACGACAAACGGGCAATTTTCCAGGCGGCCGCGCATGCGCAGCGGGCGGTCAATTATCTCCACGGTCTTCAGCCAAGGGCGGATGCCTGCGCGACGAGGGAGGCAGTGTAATAGCGCCCCTCTCTTTTTGGAGCGTCCTTTGGTACTGCTCCCAAAATCTGAATCCGGGCAGCGCGGATTGACCGTTCGGGAGGAAAGCGAAGGCGATCTTGTTCCGTGCGGGCGCGAGCCAGTTTTGCTGCGACTGGCCCTCATGCGTTGCGCATCAGCAACAGGTCATGTTTGCGGATACGAGCAAGCATGGGCGACATGTGCCCGATTGAAAAACCGGAGCCGCCATCGAGAAGGAAAGTTCGGCGACGCTCACCGGACTTGTCGCATTGGCCCGGCAATGCCCAAACGATCGATGTGGCCATTGCTGCCATCCATTCGGGCATAGGAAGTGGGCGCGGCCAACGCGGCCTCGATTTGACATGTCTGATCGAAGAGCGGCTGCGCCTCGATCGTTCTCCCGCAACGGCATCGCCCCCTTTCTTCCCCCTGCGACCTGCGTTCGCATTCCTCGCGGTCCAAGAAAGCCGTCTCCCGCCGCCCTCCATTGCATTCCGGTCCCTTAAGGATGCGGTCCGATCGTCCCCGATCAAATCGACAGTCATCGAGGACGCGATGGTCGCGGCCCGATCAAACCGAAAGGATCACGACAATGGCAATCATCGGCGAATTCACCACCAACGGCAACACCATCCTCGGCCACGTACGCACTCTGACGGTCTCCATGAAGGCCCGCCTGAACCCGATCGAACGCACATCCCGCGACGCTCCCGACTTCCGGATCATGTCCGGAGCGGCCGAAGTCGGCGCCGCCTGGAGCCAGGTTTCCGGCGACGGAGAGCCCTACATTTCGGTCAAGCTCGACGATCCGAGCTTCCCGGCCCCGATCAATGCGGCACTTTGGCCGACCGAGAGGGAAGGCGACTATACGTTGGTCTGGAACCGCCCGAAGCGCGACGCCTGATCAAAGACGAAGCCCTGCCGGAAACGGCGGGGCTTTTCCCTTGTTCAAACCAAGAAGGAACCGGGCATCTAGCCCGCTTCTTCTTCTGGTCGCGATACGGAGAGGCGGGGTCTGCTCAGAGTGACCAATCGTGCCGCGAACAAATGCCGGCCTCAAGGACTTCGCGTAGCCCCCCGATTTTGCTTCCGCTCCGGTTCCCTGCGCTTCAACAAAACCGGCACCCCACTCGCCGCCTCTGGCGGTCGCCGACGCGATCCCTGACCCCGTCATTTCCTCACGCCCCGCGGCGTCATCTTTCTCAAACGTCAAGGAGATGACGATGCTACTGGAACAACATATCGAAGAACTGCGCGCCGAGATGAACCATTGCCACCCAGACGAGCGTCGCCAGATTGCCGCGGAGCTGGAACTGGCTCTGGCCGAACTGGCCGTTATCATGGCCGAGCAGGACGGTTCCGTTGACGCCGTGCCGCCCTTCTGAGGGTGGCATACACCCGCAATGCTGCCACCACCGTCCGATTGCCATCGAGATCGAGATCAGCTTAAGCGTGATGGCAAGCAGCGCCGATGATGCTGCGCCGTCTGCCTTTGGCGGCTCCCCCTGATGACCCCGCTTACCGCGGTGCGGCTCACTTGTTCAGCACATCTTTCAGTGCTTTGGCAGGCTGAAACGTAAGCTTCTTCGCAGCGGCAACCTTGATGGTGGCGCCGGTTGCCGGATTGCGAGCCTCACGCTCCGGGGTATCCTTGATCTTGAACTTGCCGAATCCCGGGATAGATGTTTCCGCTCCGGACGTGGCTGCCGTCGTGATCGACGCGAAGACGGTTTCGACGATCGATTTCGCCTGGGCTTTGGTCAGGTTCTGTTCGGATGCGATCTTTTCGGCGATTTCATTGGTTGTGGTCATGACGGTTTCCTCGTTAAAGACGGGAAAACCCTTTCAGGCGATCGTTACGTTGTCATGCGGCGTTGTCCTCACACTGGCGCTCCTGCAGGGGTTTCCACAGCTTCTTGCCGGTTGATAGCCCCTTTTGCGCTTCTGCAGTACCAGTTCGAGAAAGCGCGATATCGCATCATTCTCATTGCCGAACACCTCGGTCATCTCCCCGCCAGCCTTGCCGATCCGTCCCCAGCTTCGCACGACGGCTATTTCGCCAAAAAGGGTTGGCCGGATCGCGAGCGCGTAATATCGGGCCATGTTCCTGTTGGCGTCGATCCTCTGGCAATAAAGCTGGTAGTGGTGTGTTCCCATCCCCGCATGATCGGCGATGCTCGCGATCTGGTCCAACGAGACTTATGAATCGAAAGGTCGGTTCCGATTCATTTCTGTGATGGATGCCTGTTGCGATTTCGGCAGTGTCCGATCATCCTCACGGGATCAAGCTTCCCGGTCTGAACGATACGCCCGGGCGCGATCGTCGAGGTGAGCACAGCCGGTAAATCAGATGGCGAGCTGTCTCCGCTTCCGGTCGTCAGTATGTCCATGTTCAGGCATCGCATGTTTTCGAAAAAGGAGGATCAAATGTCACCCTTTGAGGAAGCGGCGGCCGCGACGACTACGATACAGGAGCATCTGTCATCTACACTGGAGAAGAATTAGGACGGGTTGAGCTAGCACATCGTCAATTCTTCGGTGTCCATGCTCATCCTTCAACGAGACACAACGACCTGATCGAAGCGCTAGAACGCGATCGACGCGGCACTGGCGCTGATGAAGGCAACGAAATGGCCAATAGAAGCCGAATACGGTCCGCAAGAAAACGCCTGGGCCGTCAAGGTCCCAGCTTGGCAAACCTGTTGGGCCTGGCGTGCATATCCATGTCCTTCCGCCTGAAATAGATCGCCCGCCCGCAGCGGATCGGACTATGGCCCTGGGCGATAATGATCTGCTCGTCCTTGCGCATCGATTGGGTGATTTCGTGCGGCATAATGAGCGGCCGGCGCTGGAAATTGATGTTTTCTGATTTGAGCGATGCGCTGTTTTTCGTACCCCAGCCGAGATTGCGAGAACTGCCTTTGACTTCGACAGTCATTTCTCCACATTGGGCTGAGACGTTGCGGGCGGTATCCAGTGCCTTGATTGCTGCGTAGCTCGCGAAAGCGCAGCCGTCGATCCACGACACCGCACCGTCTTTTCCGAAGTGCCGTTCCAGTTGCCCGACGGACTGGTACATCAGCATCATGCTGACGCCATACTTGCGACCGCGATCGCGCGCCTCTTCAAGCACGCGCATGTAGCCAAGCAGATCGACTTCGTCCAAAATGAACAACGCTCGCCTCGTGAACGCACCATCCGCTTCGATCATCGCGTTGATCAGCGAGCCGATGATCACCCGACCGATACCGGGATAGGACCGCAGGATCGACGCCGGAATGTTGAGAATTACGTCTTTCTTTCCGCCAGCGATCTCGCTCGATTTGAACGTGTTGCCGCAAACCAGTGCCGCGTAATTATCGAGCGACAGCCATTGCGTATCCTTCGATGCCGTCGAATAGACGCCTGAGAAAGTTTGCTCGGTCATGTTAACAAAGACGCCGAGCGTTTCGCGGATGAAGGCGGACGCGGAGTGTTCCTGTACGTCGCGCAGCATGGCGAGCACGGAGGTTTCCGGCTCGGAGACGATCTGGCGCAGGCTGCGCAGGTTTCGTCGTCCTGCATATTCCGGTGACAGCATCACATGCGACAGAAGACCGGTCAGCAGATTGTGCGCCTGCGATTGGAAGTAAGAGCCAGTCGACGATCTCGAAGCGCACGCTTTCCGAGAGCAACATGTGCGCGATGCCGACAATGTCCTCTTCCTTTTTTAGCGAGTGCTCGATGCCGTCGAGCACGTTAAATCCCATGACCGGATTTGCCGGATCGAGCACAACGACCTCTCGGTCGAGTTTATCTCTTCGGTGGTCAACAACCATCGGGGCCACCTCGGTGGACGGATCCAGGCAAATTAGCGGGCCTGTATATCTGAGCGCCGTCGGCACGACGTTGCTGGTGGTCTTGAAGCCACCAGAGCCCGCGAAGAAAAGCATGTGGGTCGAATCGAAATCCTGGGCGTAGGTCAGCAGCGGGGCTTTGCCGCCACGTCCCCAGGTGGCCGGATCGTTCGGATCGAACGGCAGCTCATGGACGAGTTCCTTGTCGACCCTGTAGCGCTCGCCGATGACGATTTCGCCATCATCGGGAAACAGCCGTGCCGCCGCCGACATCGGCAGCCAGTCTGCATCTCCGAATGTTCCGCGCCTGGCGCGCGTCACCTGTTCGGGCACGACGCTGGAGATGCGCGCCGCGACCGCGGCCGCCATGAATCCCATCGCTGCGCCAACGACCGCAATCATGTCGACGAATGAGAGCGCCCGATCCCAGGTCAGCATTCCGCTCTCTACGAGCGGCTGAAGCCGCCCGAACTCGCGCAACCCGTAAAAGCCGGCCATCAGGAGAAAGCAGAGAAAGCTTGCCAACGCCACGGGTCTTCGCCGATGGAGGGGCAGCGCCCAGACCGCCAGCAATCCAGCCAGCGGCCCGAACAAAAGCACGGGCACCGGTGACGCCCGAAGGAACCAGTATTGCGTCTTGCCTGTGATGCCGGTCGCCAATTCAGGCCAACGCCAGTGGGCGACGTAAAAGGAAAATCCGGTGACGGCGATGGGAATGATCATGAGCAACAGGCTCGGATGCTGTTTGGCCTTTCCCTTCATTCCGCCACCTTCAAAAAGCGTTCTAACCCGCCGTTGGATGCCGCATCTCTGAAGGCCAGCTCTCCGATATCGCACAGACGCCGATGTTCAGGTGTCCCCTGCACGACCCGCTTCATTTCTAGAAGCCCGCCAAGCAGGAAAGCCCGATCGGCGTTCGACAGGCCCGCGCGAACGACAATGTCGCCGAGCAAGAACTTTTCTCTCGCTCCCTTCTTTCGGTCAGCTGTCATGTGGAGCCTCCGTTTCCGAACCAGTCGCTCCATTTGCCTGTCCACGCGGCGAAGCAGGTGAGCCAGCGGCCTGCTTCTTCTCGCCGTTGCGAAATCGCGCTGCGATCTCGTCGAAGATGCGATCCACCTCCTCGTCAGCGATCTCCATCTCCGCCAATCCCGACTTCGTCGCGGCACGCGCGAAACGATCAGCTGATTTTACTATTAAAGTTTTTCTTCGTTCGCGAAGCTTCTCGATTTGAGCATCAATATCCATGAGCGCAGGCTTGGTGGCCATGGGCAAGTCCTTTCAACGTCTTTGGAAATTTCTATCCCGTCGTTTAACTGACTAGAAAATGTTAGTCAAATACGCTACCGTACACAAGCCCCCCCAAACGTCGATAATGGAAATCCCAACAGGGCCGTCTTCTGGAAACGCAGCATCGGTCTTGTCAGGCCGATTGATTTGAGGGCGCAATATACGTCGCTGACGCGACGTGCCTGGAAGGAGTGGAGACGTTAGTGGCGATCATGTTCGTCAGAGCGCAGGTGATCAGCAGGGGAGCGGGACGCAGTATCGTTTCGGCCGCCGCCTATCGTCATCGGGCGCGGATGATGGACGAACAGGCCGGAACCTCCTTCAGTTACCGTGGCGGCGGCGCCGAACTGAAACACGAGGAGTTGGCGCTGCCGGACCAGGTACCGGCCTGGCTGCGCGCGGCCATCGATGGGAAGAGCGTCGTTGCGGCCAGCGAGGCGCTTTGGAATGCTGTGGACGCATTCGAAACTCGTGCCGACGCGCAGCTTGCCCGCGAGTTGATCATCGCGCTTCCGGAAGAGTTGACGCGATCAGAGAACATCGCCCTTGTGCGCGAGTTCGTCCGGGACAACCTGACGTCCAAGGGCATGATCGCCGACTGGGTTTATCATGACAGGCAAGGCAATCCACACATCCACCTGATGACCGCGCTTCGATCTCTGACGGAACAGGGTTTCGGGCCGAAGAAAGTGCCGGTGCTTGGCACCGACGGCGAGCCGTTGCGGGTCGTCACCCCGGACCGACCGAAGGGCAAGATCGTCTACAGGCTCTGGGCCGGCGACAAGGAAACCATGAAGGGCTGGAAGATCGCCTGGGCGGATACGGCCGATCGGCATCTGGCGCTTGCCGGCCATGAGATCCGCCTCGACGGGCGTTCCTATGTCGAACAGGGGCTCGACGGGATTGCCCAGAAACATCTCGGGCCGGAAAAGGCAGCGCTCGCCCGCAAGGGTGTCGCGATGTATTTCGCGCCGGCCGATCTCGCGCGCCGGCAGGAGATGGCCGACCGGCTGCTGGCCGATCCATACCTACTCCTGAAACAACTCGGCAACGAGCGCTCCACCTTCGATGAACGGGACATCGCCAAGGCACTGCACCGCTATGTCGACGATCCCGCTGATTTCGCCAACATACGCTCCAAGCTGATGGCCTCTAATGATCTCGTACTGTTGAAGCCGCAACAGGCGAACCTGCAGACCGGCAAGGTGGCCGAACCTGCGGTCTTCACCACACGCGATATCCTGCGCACCGAATACGACATGGCGCAGTCGGCGGAAGTTCTGGCCCGGCGCAAGGGCTTCGGCGTCGCCAACGCGAAAATTGCGGCGGCTGTCAGAACCATAGAAACCGGCAATCCGGAAAATCCGTTCACGCTTGATCGCGAACAGGTGGAGGCTGTCCATCATGTCGTCGGCGACACTGGCATCGCCGCTGTGGTCGGGCATGCCGGTGCGGGAAAATCGACGCTGCTTGCCGCGGCGCGCATCGCCTGGGAGAGCGGCAACTACCGCGTCTTCGGGGCGGCGCTTGCTGGCAAGGCGGCCGAAGGGCTTGAGGATAGTTCCGGCATCAGATCGCGCACGCTCGCCTCATGGGAACTTGCCTGGGAGAACGGACGCGATCTCCTCGACCGGCGGGACATCTTTGTCATCGATGAAGCTGGCATGGTCTCGTCGCAGCAGATGGCGCGTGTGCTCAAGCGCGCCGAGGAGGCCGGAGCCAAGGTGGTTCTGGTCGGCGATGCAATGCAGCTTCAACCGATCCACGCCGGCGCAGCCTTTCGGGCGATTTCCGAACGGATCGGTTCTGCCGAACTTGCCGGTGTGCGGCGCCAGCGTGAAGAGTGGGCGCGAGAGGCCTCCCGTCTTTTCGCCCGCGGCAAGGTCGAGGAGGGGCTGGATGCCTATGCGCAGCGGGGGCGTATCGTTGAGGCGGAGAGCCGGGCTGAAGCTGTTGAGCGCATCGTTGCAGACTGGACGCGCGCTCGCCGCGACCTCATCCAGCAACATGCCGATAAAGAACAGCCGGCCCGCTTGCGTGGTGACGAACTGCTCGTTCTCGCCCATACCAATGACGACGTGAGGCGGCTCAATGAAGCGCTACGCATCGTCATGAAAGATGAAGGCGCCCTGACCGTCTCTCGTGAATTTTACACGGAGCGAGGCGTGCGGGAGTTCGCCGTCGGCGACCGGATCATCTTCCTCCAAAACGCCCGGTTCCTCGAGCCGCGCGCGCAAAGGCTTGGGCCTCAATATGTCAAGAACGGCATGCTCGGCACGGTCGTCTCCACCGGCGACACGCACGGCGGCCCACTACTATCGGTCCGTCTCGATAATGGCCGGGATGTCATCATCAGCGAAGACAGCTATCGCAATGTCGATCACGGCTATGCTGCGACCATTCACAAGTCCCAAGGTGCGACCGTCGACAGGACATTCGTGCTCGCAACCGGGCTGATGGATCAGCACCTGACGTACGTGTCGATGACACGCCATCGCGACCGGGCCGATCTTTATGCCGCTCGCGAGGACTTTGAGCCGAAGCCGGGATGGGGCAAAATATCCCGGGTTGATCACGCCGCAGGCGTCACGGGCGAGTTGGTCGGAACCGGCAATGCGAAGTTCAGGCCGCAAGACGAGGATGCCGATAAAAGCCCCTACGCCGATGTGAAAACGGACGACGGAAGCGTGCATCGGCTCTGGGGCGTAAGCCTTCCGAAGGCCCTGGAGGAGGCCGGCGTGTCGGAAGGCGACACGGTGACGCTGCGCAAGGACGGTGTCGAACGGGTGACGGTGATGGTACCCGTCATCGACGAAAAAACGGGAAAGAAGAGGCTCGAGGAACGGACGGTCCATCGAAACGTCTGGACTGCCAAACGGATTGAAACGACAGAGGTTCGCCGGCAGCGCCTCGAGGAGGAGAGCCATCGGCCGGAACTGTTCAAGCAACTGGTGGAGCGTCTTGGCCGCTCCGGCGCCAAGACGACGACCCTCGATTTCGAGAGCGAGGCCGGCTACCGGGCGCACGCCCGCGATTTTGCCCAGCGTCGCGGTATCGATACGCTCTCTGGGGTCGCAGCCTGGATGGAGGACGGAGCGGCGCGGCAGCTGGCGTGGCTGGCGCAGAAGCGCGAGCAAGTGGCGAAGCTTTGGGAGCGGGCGAGCGTGGCGCTCGGCTTCGCGATCGAAAGCGAGAAGCGTGTTTCCTATAGTGAGGAACGAGCCGAAACCCGGACGGCAAAAATTCCGACGGATCGACAATATCTCATCCCGCCGAAAACATTGTTTTTCCGTGGTGTCGGCGAGGATGCCCGCCGCGCGCAGCTTCGCTCGGATCACTGGAAGGAACGCGACGCCATTCTTCGCCCAGCCTTGCAAAAGATCTATCGCGATCCCGAAGGCGCGCTTGCCAGACTGAACACGCTTGCCTCCGACGCGCGGATTGCGCCCCGCGAGCTTGCCGACGACCTTGAGGCCTCGCCGCAGCGCCTCGGCCGTCTGCATGGATCGGATCTTCTTGTCGATGGCCGCGCGGCCCGCTCCGAGCGCGATGCGGCGGTGTCGGCCTTGTCCGAATTGCTACCGCTGGCGCGTGCCCATGCCACAGAGTTCCGCCGCCAAGTCGAACGCTTCGGCATGCGAGAGGAGCAACGGCGCGCGCATATGTCGTTGTCGATCCCGGCGCTTTCCAAACAGGCTATGGCGCTCCTTGCCGAAATCGAAGCCGTACGCGAGCGCGGTGGCAAGGATGCCTACAAGACGGCCTTCGCTTACGCGGCGGAGGATCGCCTTTTTGTTCAAGAGGTGAGGGGGGGTCAACGACGCTCTCAACGCTCGCTTCGGCTGGTCCGCCTTCACCGACAAGGCAGACACTGTTGCCCAGCGCAACATGATCGAGCGCATGCCGGACGACCTTGACCTCGACCGGCGCGAAAAGCTCAATCGTCTTTTTACCACCATACGCCGCTTTGCCGAAGAACAGCATCTTGCCGAAAGGAAGGATCGCTCCAGGATCGTTACCGGCGCCAGCGTCGTGCCTGGGAAAGAGACGGTGCCGGTGTTGCCAATGCTTGCAGCTGTAATGGAGTTTGAAACCCCGATCGACCACGAGGCGCGGGAGAGGGCGCGAGCTGTTCCTCACTACAGTCAGAATCGCGCCGCCCTTGCGAACGCGGCAGCGCGTATCTGGCGCGATCCGGCAGGTGCTGTCGGAAAGATTGAAGATCTGATCCTGAAGGGCTTTGCCGGTGAGCGGATCGCTGCGGCCATCAGCAATGATCCCGCTGCCTACGGCGCGTTGCGAGGCTCCGGCCGTATCATGGACAAATTGCTCGCTGTCGGCCTGGAGCGGCGGGAGGCTTTCCGTGCCGTCCCGGAGGCGGCAAGCCGTGTGCGGTTATTGGCCACCTCATTTACGGCCGCATTTGATGCAGAGAGGGAGGCGATCAATGAGGAGCGCCAGCGCATGAGCATTGCCATCCCGGGACTGTCGCCGTCCGCCGAAGATGCACTGAGAGAACTCTCAGTGGCGATGAAGAAAAAGAACGGCAGGCTCGACGTCGCTGCCGGCTCGCTCGATCCCGCCATTAGTAAGGAGTTTGCAACCGTCAGCCGCGCCCTCGACGAGCGCTTCGGCCGCAATGCTATCCTGCGTGGAGAGCTGGATGTTATCAATCGCGTGCCGCCTGCTCAGCGCCGTGCGTTTGAGGTAATGCGGGAACAGTTGAAGGTGCTGCAGCAGGTTGTCCGCATGCAGGCAAGCCAGAACATCGTAGCAGAGCGCCACCGGCGTGTACTAGGCCGCGCCCGCGGCGTTATCCTCTTTAACCAATGAATGGCTAACACCTGTGCTGGGCTTGTCCCTCATGCTGTTCGCTTACGGCAATGCGTTGCGTGGCCGGAAGATGGTCAGCCGGATCAGGAGTTTTAATGACCGCTTCAGTAGCTGGCAGTTCCAAGGGCAGTTATTCAACCCACTTTGATGGGTTGAATAAATTGAAAATATGCATTAATTGAACCATTGAAAGGGTCAATTAATGCGCCTAACGCTCCAAACTCATTTTTATGGGCAGTGGCACCACGCCGCGACGCTAGAACTTAAGGACGACGCGGCCGGCTACCAGGGCGCGTCCATCGTCGATTACGATCTCGACTATTTCGTCACAGTTGCATCTGCGGAGTTCGCGGGTGGAAAAACGGTTCGCGACCATCGCGCGTTATCTGTCCGATATCCCGTTGATCTCGAAAATCGATATAGCCGCAGCTGGCCGCCCTTCCTCTTGGATCTCATGCCCCAGGGGCATGCAAGGCGAAAGCTTGCCGAGCACCTCAGTCTTGCTGAAGGCTCGCGCGCTTCTGATCTCCCGCTGCTTCTGCGATCGGCGACGGGCGGCATAGGCAATATCCGGATCAAAGAAGCTGCAGAGGCCGAGACGGAACGGCTGCGCGGTGTTGAGCGCCAAGGGGTTACAGAAGCGGAAATCCTTGAGCGCTCGGATCGTTTCATGGAAGTCGCCGATCGCTTCGGAATGCTCGCCTCTGGCTCAAGCGGCCTGCAAGGCGAATGGCCTAAGGTCTCGATGACCCAAGCGAATGACGGTCTCTATTATCCCGACAGCTTCGTGACTGATGATGAGGCCGTGCGCCACGTCATTGTCAAGCTGGTCCGCAGCAGCGAGCCTGTGGACCGCCTTATACTCGAAGGCGAAGCCCTCTATTCGCGGATCGCTCAAGAGATCGGCCTGAATGTGCACGAACCTTCGACCTATGCCGAAAGTGTCCTGATCATTCCTCGGTTTGACCGGAAGAAAAAAGAAGGTGGCGGAACCGTTAGGCTGGGCCAAGAAAGCCTGGTATCCGCGATCGGGGTTGCTGATTTCGGTCATGTCGGCTCGCACGAGGCCTACATCGACGTTTTGCGCCAATATTCTGCCAATCCCTTCGCGGACATTGTCGAATACCTGAAGCGGGACATCGCCAATTTGGCGCTCGGCAATCCCGATAATCACGGCCGAAATTCTGCACTGAGTAAGCACCAGGACGGAACGATCCGCCTGTCTCCGCTCTTTGATTTCGCGCCAATGCGGCTCGCCAAAGAGGGGATCGTTCGTTCCACCCGCTGGGCCATGATGAGGGACGGTGGTCGCGATCACCTTCCCGATTGGAAACGCATTTGCGCTGAACTGATCCACGATCCTGATGAGCAGAATGCGCTCGCAGCTGAGCTTTCCGTGTTTGCCGGTTACCTCCGGCAAACGCCGGCTATGGCGAAAGATATGGGTGGGTCTCCGGAAATTCTGGAGCGTGCAATGGGCCGCTGCATTGAAATCGCCGAGAGCGTTCTGGCGGCGTGCCAGTGATGCCGGAGGACAGCTAAATGGCTCGATGGAGAAAGCCAACGAAAGAGGAAATTCTTGCGAACCGGCGAACACTGGCGGAACGCGCTCGGACTGGCGACTTGAGGTTACCTGAGGCTGTTGTTGAAATCCGAAGAGGGCTTGGTTTGACGCAGGACGAATTCGCCAAGACGCTATCGCTCACCAGGCGCCAAGTTGCTGAGATCGAAGCCGGGACGGCGAACCCAACGCTCGAAACTCTAGGGAAGATTGGCCGATTGTTCGGATTTACTGTGGGGTTTATTCCGAAGGCGCAATGATGGCTGAATTTTTGTCGGGGGATGGGCGTTGCTACTACGCAAGGAGGCGACGGCGAGGATCAAAATCAATCGGCTGCTGGAGGCCGCTGGCTGGCGCTTCTTCGATGACAAGAGCGGTCCCGCGAATGTCGTTCTTGAGCCGAACGTCATGCTGAAGCCTGAGCACATCGAAAGTCTCGGCGCGGACTTTGAGAAAAGCGCGAAGGGATTCATCGATTTTTTGTTGCTGGGTAACGACGGCAAGCCGCTGATCGTCTTGGAAGCGAAATCGCAAGATGAAGATCCTCGTATAGGCAAGGAGTAGGCGCGCAAGTATGCCCGCTCTCAGAATGCCCGCTTCGTCATCTTGAGCAACGGAAACATCCATTACCGGTGGGACCTTGGGCAGGGCAATCCGGCGGTCATCATTGCCTTTCCAGGCCCTGATGAGATTAAGAACCACTACGCCTTCAAGCCGAATGTTGAGCGCCTCTTTACCGAAAAGGTTGAGCGTAACTTTTTCGTTCTCACCCAGATACCTGGTTAAAGCCGACCGTTACGTCGCCGTGTTTCACTTCCACAAAACACGTATCGCCCAAATCCTCCTCGCGTTGTCCAAAGGTCCACGCTGATGTTGAGGCGGTGGTGGCTGCGGCTGACTTCGGTGGCGGGTTTTGAAGCATCACATTGCGGTTTGCAGGCACTTGCTGGCCTGTTCCGGCAACACCACCTGACGGTTGGGCAAATGGCGTCGTAGACGGGGCCTGAGGGCCTTGAACAGTAATGCGCCAAGCTCGGTTAAGGTGGATATCGGTGGGGGGAAAGAATTATGCGTGGGGCCTGCGGTTGTCGTCACGGCCGAGGATGATGACCGGGCAGGGCAGGGTGACGGCGGGTGTCGAGGTGAGGGTGGGGCGGTTGATACGTTCATGATTGCAGCTCTCCATAAAAAGAAGAGGGTCCTAACGGCCCCTCGCACCGGCATATTATCATATAGAATTAAAACTATAGATAGCAAAATTTATGAATAAGAACAGCTCAAGATGGTATCTTTGGTGGGTGAATAGCAGAGGTTCTTTCCTGTCTTTTGTTTGATCACTCGCCAGCAATGCGGTGTGGGATTCATCCAAACGACGTCTGACGGACGCCGCGAAAAAAGCCCATTCAAAAAACTTCCCTTTTTACTCAGGTATTTAAAGCCGATCTGTGAATGGCCCCGGACATATGCATTCACAAATTGCAAAAACTGTGATTTTATTCGTTTTGCGCGCAAAATACCATTTCTAAGTGTCTCGCTTGAGTTTGTAATCTCTCAACACGGAGGAATACTATGGCTCGCGTAAAGTTTATGTCGCTCATCCACATCGCTTTTGCCTTAGCCACATCGATGGCTTTGGCTACCCCGTCAGTAGCGCAGACGACTAGTTCCCTAAATTCCTCGACTGCTGACAAGCCCATCCAATGGCAGAAGAATGAGTTCCTTTCGACATTGGACGAGCAAAAAGAATACGCCTTCCTCGACGTGAATGACCAATTTCTCATCAAATCAGTCCCACAGGATAATATGACGACGGTGCGACTAGCGGTGCTGGATGGAACGCGCTCAGAATACGCCTCCTGCGGAACGATAGGGAAAAAATGGGAAAAGGGACTTCCGGGGACGACATGGCTCATGCTCTCATATTCCAAACCGAACTCGACCGTTCACCGAGAGTACACGGTTCAACGATCACTGGACTTCTACGGGACAATCCGGACGTATCGTTTTGAAACTGACGGAAAACGAGAGATCCGTCTTGATGAAGGGATTACCCTAAACGTAAGCAACAACATCCTAACTTATACCCAGATCGGTGGCCCAATTGGTTTTTCGGGCGAAATATCAGCGCTGAGGGTAAAATACGGCCTGACTGATGACTATCGTGACCTGAATTTGACGACCGAGTTGGGCAAGAAAATGTGGCTCATCGATACGCAAAATGATGGCGGCGTGATTTCCTATAGCGTCAACAACCTGAAACAATTGCCCCACGTGCCGGGAAATCAGATGGCAGCACCTAGAGAGCAAATGATTGCGTCACCTTTGAAGGGACCCGGTATTTTGGTCGCTTCGGAATCACTGGTTCACAATGTAGCGGCGCGTTCAGATGATTCTTCCGATGTTGATGTTCAACAGGAGGACGAAGACATGCCGAGAGCGATGGCATTGTGCCCGCAAGGTCAACCCTGCCACTGGTCTATTAATTGCGGGATGACCGCCGATTGCTTTTGTGTTCCCAGTGGTGGGCCATATGGAAACGTTTGCTTATTTTGAGTTCTGAATTGCAGGAGCGACCCGTGCGAACTACCCGTCTTCTGCCGAAGGATCAGGCTCCGCCGCTAAGAGTAAGTGGCCCCGCAGCCATTCCAACAAAATTCGATCGATTGAGCTTCGTAGTTTTGTGGAATCTTGACTGCGGCGGATGCCTTCCAATCGTTCAGGAACTCGCTGAGATCGGTGCTGGACATAACGTGCCGTGTCACGGCGTCGCGGTGATGGTACGGGATACGAACGCGTGCGCTTTTGCTATCGAGCAAGGGCCGTTAAAAGCGATGCTTGCCATTGAGCAACCCGGCCCGCTGAATTCAGCGTTATTCCGCGGATCAGTCATGAGGACGTGGCTGGAGGCGAGTGGACAAGGCAGCTTGCCCGCGGGTTTTGTGATCGACAGTTCGAACTCGATTATCTGGATGGGAGACCCGAACGATCTAAAAGCGGATCTTCCATCCATCTTCGACGGATGTTGGAATGTCGACGCCGCGCGGGACCGATGGGCGTCACGGGTGGCGATCAGCGATGTTCGCAAGCTCCAGTTAGGCAGAGATGTGTTTGACAGACTTGCCTTCGGAGACTTTAACGAGGCGCTTGAAATCATCAAAATTATGGAACGTGAGCTGCCATCAGTCTCGGATGAAACTGATTTTTGTATTTTCAAACTGACGGCATTGATCGGATTGGACCACGATACCGCAACAGAATTCTACGAGGAATGTTCGGCACGGCTTATCGGAAGCGTCCAAGCTCAGGCCGGGTTGGCGAGTTGCATTTTCGCCCGGATGCCATCCAATAAAAAAGCTCTGTCCATTGCGATCTTGCGACTTAAGGCCACAGAGGCGATTTTGCAAAAAAACGCCGATGGACGTCTCGAAACGGACTATCTTCGTATCACGCTCAGCTTGACTCTGGCAGACGCGCATAAACGGTATGGTTCGAATGAATCAGAGGATTACTTCGACCGGGCGTTGTTTATGTCACAGGCTGATCATGTCCCGGAGCGCGTTCGTTTGAGGATCGGAAGTGAAATAGAGAGAATTCGGAATATCAATGTTTGAGGTTCGGACTTATTATCCGAAACACGGCAAACTGTTTTTGAGCGAGTAAATTTGACCTTGCCCCCAAGTTTTATCCAGTTTTGAGTTCGCTCCAGCGGTTTTGGGTTGTCGTATTTGCGTCGGTAGCGGCGGGTTGCGGTGCGGAGCCGTTTCGGCTGCGCACCGCATCACGTCGCGGGTTGATTGTCTGAGCGAACTCGGCAGGTGTCAGCCAGCCAAGTCCAGAGTGTGGTCGATGATCGTTGTAGTCGCTGCGCCAGTTTGAAAGCGCTGATCGAGCATGGGTCAGTGACGAGAAGAGAGTTTCATTCAAGAATTCGTCTCGCAGCCGTCCATTGAAGCTTTCAATGAAAGCGTTCTGGATGGGTTTTCAAGGCGCGATGTAGTGCCAATCCACCTTGGTCCGATCCGTCCATTGCAGGATCGCGTTGCTGGTGAATTCGCTGCCATTGTCACTGACGATCATCCTGGGTTTGCCGCGTTCCTCGATGATCCGGTCAAGAGAGCTGGCTCGGGAAATCTGGACAGCGGGGATAAGTGGAATTTCTGCCTGACTTCGGCTTAAATGCCGGGAACAGGAGTGACCAAGACGAGACGACGGCGCCGGAACCATAGCCCGACTTTCAAGGCAAAAGTGGCGCTGGCCGCCCCCGACCCAACCAGGTGTGGGCGATGGACTTGACCTATATCCCTATGTCTCGCGGATTTGTTTACCTCTGTGCCGTCGTGGACTGGTTCGGCCGGAGGGTGCTGTCGTGGCGACTGTCGATCACGATGGAAGCAGCCGTCTGCATCGAAACAGTCGATTATGCGCTGGCCCGTTATCGCAAACGCGACATATTCAATACCGACCAGGGATGGCAGTTCACCTTGATGGACTTCACCGCCGTGCTGAAGAAGGCTGAGATTTCCATCGCGATGGATGGCAAGGGTGCGTGGCGGGACAACGTCTTCGTCGAACGGCTCTGGCGTTCGATCAAATACGAGGAAGTCTACCTCCACGCCAACGAAACAGTATCCGAGGCCCACGTCGGCATCAGCCAATATCTGACCTTCTACAATAGCCGACGCCCACATTCATCCCTTGACCGGCAGACGCAGGATCAGGCCTACTTTAACGCGCTGGCACCAATGATGGTGGCAGCATAATCGAGGCGGAAATCCACTTAGCGAAACGCCCGAAACTGTTCAGACAAACCGAACCACCTCTTTCATTTTGAGGCAGGTCGACCGCGGCGTGCCGGTGCCGGCGATTTGCCGGAAGGCGGGGATAGGCGACTTCACAAGTTGGTCGGTTATGCCCTTAACTCGCTTATCTTTCCGGGAAGTTGAGGGGCTACTTGATCCGTTGCGGGCGCGCCCTCTCTGGGGGCAGATCACTCGGGTGGCTCGTCACGGCAGGATTCCACTCGAGCTCCAAGATTTGAAGTGTAGGGACCTGTGAGAAAGCTACTTGCAGCACGGACCGGATCCCGAGGAGTGTTAACCGATCCTCGGCCTCCACACGAAGGTGAAGGCTGCCGTCCGAGTTGGTGATGATGACTCGCCCATCGTCAAAGGCAATAAGTCGTTCGGAATGATTGGTGGTGGTTGAAAAAGACCAGCCGCGCAGGATAGCACACAGCAGATCGATAGTCCGATCCGAACCCGGGATCGACACGAACGTTTCGGAAATGTGTTTGGCCATAACAAATTCTCGGCGACCGGTCACGCAAACAGCAAGGCCGGAGCAGCCGCAGCGCGTGACGCGAACACGGGTGGGCTATAATGTGGTTCACGTACCCGCAGTTTTCCTCCAACGATAGCCAGGATGCTGCATGAAGTCTCGTACGCGACGCAACAGACGGTCAAAGTCACGTCAACAACAGTTTGACGGTCATCATTCCTTCCCGGATTCTTCATTCGGAACTCCACCAATGCGCGACTGATGACCGACAGTGCAGCTAGCCGCCAAGGTCCACCACCAAGTCAAAGGTAATTTGGGAAAGCGCTTTAGCCCGCTATTCTTCAGCCACGCCTTCCTCGGCAATCTCACGACCGGCGTCTGCCTCAAGCCTCGATATGTGGTCGCGGCACACCTCATCCACCAGACCAAGCAGTACCGTTGCTCGCTCGCCAATCCAGTCAAGCGCTTCGCGACTGATTTTGTACTGGCTTGAGTAGCGTGCCTTTACATATGCTTCGTTGATCGTATTGAACCACGCTCTTTCCCGATGGTGATCGCGAGGGAAGGCCTCGATCAGTCGACGATCCCGTTCTTCTGCGAAGGATCGCAGGACCTTCAGGTTGTGAGAAGCCGGCGTGTAGTTCGTCAGCGTTAAAAGAACGCTGGCATAGGCCTGCTCGATCGCCTGATGGAGGAGGAATGCAGCTTCACTGATCATGTCTTTTTGTAAAGCGGCTTCAGAAAGCGCCGCAAAGTTTCTTCCCGCACCAAAACGCTTCTCAAAATGTTCTGTTGCCACTCGCAAGTGCTCTTCCGGTGTCAACATCTTGGGTTCGGCAAGAGGTTTATCGTCCAACTCGTAGAGAGCGATGCCTTCCTTGCGGATGTCGGAAAAGAAATGCTGGCTCGCCTGCAAAGATGTGTTCACTTCTCGCAGCGAGTGGACGATGATCTGCACGGGTCTCTTTATCATCTTGTCACGGATCAACCTGTCGGCAGCCTTAAACCAATATTCCGCAAAATCCGTCAGCTTGCGGTTGTTGACGATCACAAGAAGATCGAAATCAGATCTATACCCCTTGGATGTGAACGGTTCGTCCACCTGCGTACCCCTGGCATAGGATCCGAAGAGGATGATCTTCAGGATGCGGCCACGCTTTTTGAATTTCGCCGTGCCGCCCTCCAGGGCATCCTCGAATTCTTCGTGAATAATCTCCAGCGCGCGCTGGAGCTCCGTTTGTATTTGCGGGGGAATATGATCGAGCGATGTTTTCATGGTCGGCAAATGTCTTCTCTTCTCCGCAACAGGCTGGATTCGTCCGCCTCAATCTGTAGTTTACATCACACTTTGCTGGCAACAAATGTTGCTATCCGCAAACCCGCCGCTCATTCTCTTCGCAAGGCCGGCCTTCTGAGAGACTGCAGCCCGATGCGGACCTACGATATTGCCTGGTCATCCATGATCTCTGACAGAGCTGCGCAAAGTGCCTTGATTTCCTCAGGTGTATGGTCCGAGGTGACACAAACGCGAATGCCGGCCTTCCCCTTCGCAACTGTCGGGAAGAATATCGCCGAGCCGTAAATTCCCCGATCGAGCAGCGCCCGGGTCCCGTTGACGGCGCGCTCTTCAGTGCCAAGGTTCACCGTCCGAATTGGCAAGGGTGCTCCGCTCTGCTCTGTTGCCAACCTCGAGTCCAAAAGTTCGATATTGGAACTGAGAGACAGCTGTCTTCGCAAAAGCTCGTCGCTGCGGTGTATTGTCAACGAACCTGAAACTGCACCAATTGCCGCAACATTCAGTGACGCAGAAAAAGCGTGCCCGACAGCAAAACGACGGAATAGTTCTTCCTGACGCGCCGTACCAAGCATCAACATTCCGCCCGAGGCGCCAAAACCCTTTCCGAGCGATGCGGCTATGATAGTTCGCTCGCCGAGTTCGTTTCCGTATTGTGACCTGACAAATCCTTCACCGTTCTTCCCGCAGATTGATACGCCGTGGGCGTCATCGATGTAGAGAAACAGACCGTATCGATCCTGCAAGTAGCGCAGATCCCGAATGGGCGCATTTCCACCCATCGAGTAGACGCCGTCGCAAACGTAAGCCACGGCCCTGTTGGACCGGCACAACTCCTCCAATGCGTCTAGATCATTATGGGCCAACGTACGGACCTGCGTTTCCAGAGCGATTGTGCCCTTGTGAAAGGCGAGTGTTGCGTGCGCGTGGCGGTCAAAAGCCATCATCGGCCTGATGCCGCCGGTGAGGTGTCCGGAGGCGACGATGGGTAATGCCCCCATGTTCGCCGCCAGCACTGTTGTGTAGGTGATGACCCTCGCCTGGAAGAGATCTGAAAGCGAACTTTCCAAGTCGCGGAGGATTGCAAAATTCAGTCGGGTCCTTGCACATGACCAGTGCAGTGCCCGGTATTCCTCAATCGCCTTGATCGCGCCGTCTATGACGAGCGGGTGATTGTCGAGGCCCAGATATGAACAACGCACGAAATCAGTGATGCGCTTTGATGGAAAGCCGTCAAAAACAATGTCTACCTGCCTTGCAGCCCTTGGCCGCGCATATAGGGCCATCAAGCCCTGCTGGTGAGCCGCGTTGAAGTAGTCTTCGGCATGATCTATCAATCCCCCGGTGTTTCGGCTTGCGTGCTGCTGCGTTTTGTCGGTCGACATTTCTCAGGTCCCCTAAACAAAAAGATGCATGCAGGATCGGCAAATTATCGCAACGATCAACAAACGCTCTCGGAAGATTTTGAGAAATCTCTGTAAACCTTTGACGTCATAAACCAGAACGGCGCATATGCCGGCTACGCGGCTACATCGATGGCGTAGCCGCTTGATCTCGCAGTTCTGATGATGTCGAAGCCCGCCACTTTCTTAAGATGCCGCCTGATACGGCCAATGTGAACGTCAACCGTCCTCGGTTGCACGTAGACCTCATTCGGCCACGCCGCTGTTATCAACTCGTCTCGACTGAACACTCTCCCTGGAGCTGTAAGAAGGTGTTCGAGCAATTTGAATTCGATCGGCCCCAAAGTGAGCTCGATGCCGCTAACCGAAACGCGTTTGCGTTCTGGCCAAAGTTCGATTTCTCCTAGTTTAAGGGATGCGTTCTGTGACGGTGTCGCAACTGGTTGTTGCCGTACAGGGTTTATGCCTCCGAGAAAGCCCAGCAGATGTGGCGGCCAGAATGGGCGGATCAGGCACTGATCCGCGCCTGCCCGCATGAGTTCCATATAGGCTTCTGTGTCGCCGTTGGGAATGATGGCAAGTACTGGCAGTTTTTGCGTCTTGTCACACGATTTGATGCGTTGGCAGATGATGGCTGCCCCATGGTGATCGCCATCCACATCGAGGATCAGTCCGACGATGTCCGGCTGGGCAACTTTGTCGCCGATTTCGTTTCTATCGCAGAGAACCGCCCGCGTGCCCTCCGTAGAGAGAATGTGCTTGAGCATCGAAAAATAGTCCGCGTTCTCCGTAATAATTGCGACTGCGGCTTTGGTTTCTATCCCGTGCTCCATCTCAGATCCTCAATGCATAACGTCTGTTCCTAGCCCTCATATGATGTCACAAAAAATAATGCAATCACCGGTAGTCATCTATTTAAAATAGAATAATCAGCAAATTATCCTCGATATTCCGCCAGGTCGCTTGAAGTCGGAGCATATTATGTGACATCATAAGATGATTTCTTGAGGCCCATTGCGCTTTATGGGCGGGAAAGCCGTAACCTGATCGAATAGCCATGGGCGAACATGCGGGCGCTGCGCTCTGCATCTCTGAAACGAGCCTGAACGCCCGGCATATTCGTTGTTCCGCGCCGGGTGGCTCGGAGGTTACATGCGTAGTTGGAAAAGTGCAGGCATTGCCGATAGCGCCGGCGATGACATTCTCACGTCTTGCGATGAAGCCGACGCCACGGCAATTGCCAGAATGATTTTCGGTACAGATGCCGCGCTCGCCGTCGCCTTCAGTGCTATTGATGCACGTCTCGACGGGAGGAATCGCGATTTTCTTTTTTGGGCCAGAGTTTTTCGGTCGCTTACTGACGGATGAATTGTGCGCGCCGGATTATAATTTTGTGGCCGAATATCCTGCGGAGCGCACGGTTCTGATGACGTTGTGGCCGTGTCGGTTCAAAGACCGTCTTATTTTGCCGATGTGAATGTCCACCGTACGCGGTTCGACATCGGCATCCTCGGGCCAGCAATTCCGGATGAGTTCGTCACGGCTGACGACCCTGTCTGTGTTTCTTGCAAGATACAACAGGATCCTGAAATGCAGGGGCGAAAGACTGATGTGCGTCTCACCCCGCCGGACCCGGACGGATGCAACATTGATTTCCACGTCATTGAGAAAAACGCTGACATCAGTTGGTGCAGTTGTGTTGCACCGCAGGCCAAACTTGAGAAACTCAAGCAGGTTGCCCGGGTCAAAAGGGCGCTTCACCAGATAGTCAAATACGGGCGACTGAACGCCGTCTATCTTTTTATTGTCAAGTGGGAAGCCGACAACTCGAATGTCCGGCTGTTCTTTCTTTACAAGAACCGCTGAGCGGAGCAGATCGTCCATTGCAAGGCAGATCAGTAACGTTCGGCGTTGTGGCTGACTCTTGGCATCATCCGGTAAAAACATGTCGAGACTCGGCAGCAGGTCGACGTCGTGGCCGGCCTGCTCGAGAATGTAACGCAAAATCAGGTAGAGCTCCGGGTCAGTCGTGTGGATTAAGATCGAGTGGCGCACGAGCATCTCCCTTCGCTTTGTTTTCTGCGTCTGACAATTTGTGGGTTAGGCGGGCGTGTACTCGCCGCCGTTGATGTCTATGATCGCTCCATTGATGAAAGCGGCTTCATCGGAGACTAAAAAGCCGACCAGCCGTGCCACTTCTTCAGCCTCTCCTAGTCGCCCAGTGGGTATTCGTTTTGCTGCGTCGAGATTGACTGGCGTCGCCGCGGTTCCCGCCATTGGCGTCAAGATGCGACCCGGAGCGGCGACATTGATTGTGATACCGTCGGCTGAAAATTCGCTGACGAGCGCACGGGCCAGGCCAGCGAGCCCGGCTTTTGATGCTGCATATGCCGCGCCGGCGATCATAGGCCGTGTTCGACCTGCAAGCGAGCCGATGAGGACAATCCGGCCAAATCCCTTGTCGACCATACTTGGTAAGGCTGCTTGACAGCAGAGCATGGCGCCCGTCAAATTCACGTCCAGGACATCATTCCACTCGTCCAGGTCAACCGAGGTAAATCGCTTGGCCACACCGTCTGTTGCTTTCGGCGAAATGCCCGCGCAATAAACCAGTAGCGCAGTGGACGACCACAAGGTTTCGACATCGCGAAAGAAATCGGCAACCTCGCCTGGATTTCTGACGTCGCAACAACCGACCAATAGCTGGTTAGATATTATCTCAGCCTCGAAGGACGAACGCGCGGCCTTCGCCGCGCTTTCTGTCTGCCCAAAAACCGCGACCTTGTGGCCAATACCGAGTAAATGTCGTGCAACCGACAGTCCGATACCTGACGTGCCTCCGGCGACCACTGCGACTCGGCTCTGGCGATCTCTCGTCATGCCGCACTGTCCATCTGAGCAAAGAGAGAAAGTGCCGGGTGAGCTTCGGGATCGGTCATAACCTCTATCAGCAACGGCAACTTTCTTTTCTTGACCTTTTGCATATGGGCCTTGAGGTCCTGCGGTTGCGTGACCCGGACCGCATCGCATCCGCACGCGTGTGCAATCTTGACGTGATCGACCTCTGCAAAATGGCAGGCGGTTGTGTACTTTCCGAATTTTACAGTTTCGGCATCACGCTGGAAGCCAAGAATTCCGTTGTTCAGCACGATGATCGTGATCGGAATTTGCATGCGGACCAGTGTTTCAAGCTCGGCCCAGCTGTGCGCAAATCCCCCATCTCCCACCAGCGCTACAACATCGCTCTCAGGTGCGGCGACCTTGGCTCCGATTGCAAGGGGAACTCCCCACCCAAGTCCTGCAAGACCCCGGGGGTGAGCACACGTGTCCTTTCGGAAGAAATTCTGAGTTGTCCGAGGACCCACATCGATGAATAACTTGCGTCCGCCACCACTGTGGTGTTTTCATCGATAACTCCCTGAAGTTCGGCCATAATCCGTTCGGGACGAAGCGGTGAGGCCTCAGAGCTGTAATAGACTCGGCGATCATCATTGAATTTCCTCCAGCTTTCCCGAAGACGGTTGCAGACGGCCTCTCGGGAAACGGTTCTGAGGTGCAAGTCACAAAGCCTGATCGTTTCGCGTAGGCCGGCCAAGGTCTCCCGTGCGTCACCAACAAGACGAATTGCCTCAAAATTCCGGCCGACCTCCTGTGGATCGGTATCTATGTGAATAATCTGGGCATCGGGACTATACTGGCGCCAGTTGTCTGTTCCATTCTGGTTCGTCCTCGTGCCGATTAAGACGACAAGATCCGCTTCGCGAACGATCTCGACCGTGTGTTGACCCAGTGACTTCGGACCGACAAGAGATGCCAGTACGCCTCCTGAAAGAGGGTGCCACTCATCAACTGCGCCCTTGCCCATATTCGTTGTGAACACAGGTATCGAGCATTCGTCCTGCAGCAGTCGCAACTGCTGGGCAGCCCCGGAGGCGTGGATGCCGCCGCCTGCTATCACGACAGGTGCGCGTGCGTTCGCAATCGCTTTCGCAGCGATATCAAGATCTTTGTCGGCGGGACGTGATCTGTCGAGCGGCCAATGGCCGAGATTGTTCGTTCTTCTCCTTGAAGGGGTAGTAGATACGGATCGCAAAAGATCCGCAGGAAGAAGCAGGACTGCGGGACCTGCTCTGCCAGACGAGGCGGCGGTGAACGCGGCATCGATGTAATCGTCTACCCGCTCTTCCACGGAAACACGACGAACCCATTTTGTGCATGACTGAAAGAGGCTGATGTGATCGAGGTCCTGAAACGCGTTCCGATCAGTCTGATCACGCTCCACATCCTGGACAAGTGCAACGACCGGGACGCTAGCCTTGAGTGCTTCAGCCAGCGGAGCAACCAGCAGCGCGGCCGCAGGCCCGTTCTGGGCTGCCACGACGCCGATTTTGCCCGAACGCCTGGCGTAACCATCGGCCATGGCGCCACCCATGTTTTCCTGACGATAGGCAATCTGCGTTATACCGATCTTTTCGGCCGCCAAAATGACCGCCGACGGAAGGCTTTGTCCAAAGATCACCTCCACATCATGGCGCCTCAACGCTTGGGCAATACGCTCAGCGACGGTTGTTTCATGAACTGCAGTATCCATTATGCGGCCTCCCAGGCATGTCGATCGAGATTCACGAGGAAATCGTCAAAGACGGAAACAATGTCACCCATGTCATTGTCCGTCATGGGCGTTGATAGCGACGCAGCGGCGCCGTAGGGCATCAAGACCCCATTGTTTGCAAAGTGCCTGCGCAGCAGTTTCAGAACGACGTCTTCCGAAGCTGTCGGAATGCTGTCCTGGTAAGAAACCGGTGCCACTTTCTTGGCGTGTATTCGAAAAAGCGAAGCCGCTCCCGTCACGCTTAGATTTGCGCCGTGTCGTTCGATGCGTGACCTCAACCCCTCGCGAACTAGGTTGCCCATATGTTCGAGACGTTGGAAAGCATCTTGCGTCAGGGCTTCCATCGCAAGACGGCCAGCGACCATCGACACGGGATTTGCAGAAAAGGTTCCGCCTTGCGTCAATGGTGCCTTGCTTCCTTGCTTGCCAAAGGCCGACATGATCTCCTGACGTCCACCGACTGCCCCTACTGGAAAGCCACCGCCGATGATCTTCCCCATTGTGACGAGATCCGGCTCCAGACCGTAGCGCGCTGACGCTCCAGCGAAGCCCTGGCGGAGGTTCAGTACTTCATCCGCGATAATGACGATCCCATGTTGCTTCGCCACCTTGTTGATTGTTGCGATGAACTCCTGTGTCGGCTCTATGAGACCTGCCCGGCTGGGCATCGGATCGATAAGAATAGCCGCAAGGCGCCCGGCATTCATCGCGATCTGTTGCTCCAACTGCGCGGGGCAGTTAAATTGGAGGAGCACGACGTCATCTATGACGCTTGCTGGCATGCCTGGATAGGCGGCGCAGGGCGTATTCGACGATGCGTGCTGGCCCGCCTCCGCCCAGTCATATGCGCCGTGGTACGCACCCTCCACCCGAGCGATTGCGACCCGGCCGGTCGTTGCTCTAGCGGCTTTGATGGCAAACATGACGGCTTCCGTTCCACTCGCGACGAAGCGGACCTGCTCAACAGCCGGAATCCTGCCTACTAGCAATTCGGCCAGATCGATTTCATGGTTCATCGGATTAGCAAAGCAACTGCCTGTTCTTAGTAGTCCGGCGATCGCTTCAGTTATCGGGGGATAGGCATGTCCGTGGATCAGGGTCGTGAAGTTATTGTTTAGATCCAGCATACGGTGTCCGTCGACGTCGGTCACAAACGCGCCTTCCCCGTAGGCAACAAAGATCGGGTGGGGATCCAGCTCAATTGTCGCGCGTGTGACACCGCCTGGAAAAACGGTGGAGGCGCGTTCAAAGAACGCGATGGACGTTTGCCGGTCGGTGGGACCTGTTAGCGGGGTATTCGACGATGACAGCATTGAACCATAAAACCCTTGTCCTGGAGGAAGACAGGCACACTGCGCCCGTCATTTGCAATTTTGTTGCAACAAAAATTTGATGAGTCAATATGTGACGTCAATTTTAAGTTCAGGTTATAATTCGTCTGTCACCGATACGGCGTTGCGAAGTTTGCGGTAACCCTCCCTGATATCGTTCTCTATCGCCGCCCGCACGCCGGCCGGGTCTTTGTCAATAAGAGCCTCAATCGCGACCATGTGATTGTGGACACCCTGGCGGTTTTGCGCGTACTCGGGGTAGAGGTTGAGAAGTGTAGGGCCAATGCGCGCCCACAGAGTTTCAATCATGCTGAGCAGGCCGGTCAGTCCGGATAGATTATAGATGGCAAAGTGGAATTCCTTGTTGTGCCACAGAGCATCGTGATACCGGCCCGCCGCTAAATTATCGTTTATAACTCTTTGTATATCAATGAGTTTTCTATTTGTTGCTTCGTCGGGATTCCTTGCTCCGTATTCCGCAGCGGTTCCTTCTAGGGCGATCCTCGTAACGGTGATATCGCGTAATTCCGCCTTTGTGAGCGTCGGAACGATGAGCGTCTTGGGGCCGGAAAAAACAAGTACCGATTCGGTTGTCAGGCGGTTCAACGCGTCGCGCGCAGGCGTCGTGCTCACGTCGAGTTCGCTGGCTATCCCCCGGACAGTAAACTTGTGCCCGGGAGGGTAGCTGCCGCGGATCATTCTCTCCCGTAGCACGTCATAAACCATGCTCCCCATTCGCTGGCCTTGGGCGCCGGTATCGCTCTCATCACGTAAAATGTCGATCATTTTCCCCTCTTGTTCCGTTGACTCACCACATTTTTGATGTCACAAAAATGGAATGCAAAGTTTTTGCGAACGCTATGTGACATCATAAACGCTATTAGCATCTAATCTGTTACGCGTCGCTGGCTTGGCAAGATAATCTTGAAAGCTGCTCCGAGCACTCGTTTTCACGTTCGTCGCGGCATTAAAAAACGGAGGGGTGAGGTATTGATAGGTGAGACTCTAAATCTTGACGGGCTCGCGAAGAGCTATGGCAACGTCGTTGCAGTCGCTGGTGTTGACGTCCGCGTGGAGCCAGGCGAGTTCGTGTCAGTGCTGGGCCCATCTGGGTCAGGCAAGACCAGCGTCCTGACGATGATTGCCGGTTTTGAGCGTCCCACTGCAGGCAGGATCGTGATCGGCGACCGAGACGTGACCGACCTTGCGCCGAATAAGCGAAATATCGGGATGGTCTTTCAGAAATACGCGCTTTTCCCCCATCTCACCGTCCGTCAGAACATTGCTTTCCCGCTAAAGCTCAGATCGCGGTGGCGCTCCGGATGGAAGCAGCGGGCAGACGACATGCTTGACCTCGTTCACCTGGCCGGTTTTGCTGACAGGTTTCCTTCTGAACTGTCGGGTGGCCAGCAGCAGCGTGTGGCGGTCGCACGAGCGCTTGCGTTTGAGCCGCCCGTTATGCTGATGGACGAGCCCCTCGGCGCGCTTGACAAGAAATTGCGTGAAGCCATGCAGTTCGAAATCAAGCGCATCCAGAGACAGGTGGGAGCAACCGTCCTTTATGTAACGCATGATCAGGAAGAAGCGCTGACGATGTCCGATCGCGTTGCGATAATGCAGGGCGGAAATATCGTCCAGATAGGGGCTCCTTCCAGTCTTTACCATGCGCCCGCAACCCGTTTTGTTGCTGATTTTGTCGGAAAAATGAGCTTCGTCGGAGGAGAGATTGTTTCTTTTGAAGACGACGGGATGCTCGTGCGATTGGCCGACGACGTATTTGTCCGGACCGCTTCTGTCGATGCGGCACGGGCGGCACTCCGGCTTGGTGACGAGGTAATTCTTGCCATGCGTCCCGAGAGGATCGCCGTGAAAAAACGAGGTCCTCGAGGTTTTGGGGCAATACCAGCTCAGATCGAGAGTCTTGCATTCGTTGGATCATTCCATGCGTTCATGGTCCGTCTGGACCTGCCTGGATCACCGCTGGTGGAGGTTCAGGTCGTGACCGGAAGTGAGGTAAATTTCCGCGCCGGCGATACGGTCGATCTCGTACCCGACCCGCAGGCTGTAAGCTTTTTTGCAAAAGAGGAGACGTCTGCGGCATGAGCGCTTCTTCACCCGCTTCCAGAGCACTCGCCAATTTACAAAGTGTGATGTTTTCTACGCCCTCTGCAAAAACATATTCCCATGCAGGCGCATTGCTTTTGCTTCTGCCAGCTGCACTCATGCTTTTGACAGGGTTCGTTTATCCTCTGGCAAGGCTCGTCGCACTCAGTATGCCGGACATGAGCCTCGAGCTGTACATCCGCATCTTTCGCGACCCGCTTTATCTAAACGTCCTGTTCTCCACGACGGTCGTGGCACTTGCGGTTATGTGCTGCTGCCTGCTCCTAGGCTTTCCTGTAGCCTACGCGATGGTCCGGCTCAAACACTCCTGGGCCCTCATATTGACGGGATGCGTGCTCATTCCGCTCTGGACATCGGTCCTGGTCCGATCATATGCCTGGATTGTGCTGCTTCAGAGAACCGGCATTATCAACCAGGCACTTCTCTCGAGTAAGCTCATCGACGAGCCCCTGCGCATGATCTACACACAGGGTGCGGTCATCGTCGCAATGACCCATGTCCTTCTTCCCTTCATGATCATGCCTATTTTTGCGGCACTGCGGGCTATCCCTCCGGAGTACGTTCAGGCGGCAATGAATCTTGGCTCAACTCGATTGCACGCCTTTCGCGCAATCATTGTTCCTCTGAGCCTTCCTGGGATATTTGCGGGCTGCGTTATCAGTTTCGTTCTTGCACTCGGTTTCTACGTCACCCCGGCGTTGGTAGGGGGAGCAGGATCGCTCATGATGGCAACGCTCATCGGTCAACAGACGACTGTCCTGCTCGATTGGCCTTTTGCGGCTGCGCTCTCAACCTCACTGTTGGTCGTCACACTTGCCGTCGTAATCATATTTCGAAGAACACTTTCGCTAAGCAAGGGGCTGAACAGTGGCATCTGATAGTTCAACATTTCCGGTCCGGCCTTCTTTGGCGCGGCCACTGCGCAATGCCGTCGGACGGTATCGCAATATCGTACGGATCTATACCGCAGGCTTCTTCGTCTTCCTGATAACGGTATTCTTGATCCTGCCGACATTTCTCGTCATCCCGATGAGCCTGAATGACGGCAGCTACCTTGCGTTTCCACCGCAAGGCCTCACTTTAAAATGGTATAGGGCGTATTTCTCTGATCCTGACTGGATGTCGGCAACATTGTTCAGCCTGCAGGTCGCATTCGCGACAGCTATCGTGGCAACAACCATTGGCACGACAGCAGCGCTAGCGCTCGCAAAGAGCAGATTGCCTTTTAAAGGGCTTCTGCAGAGCCTTGCGCTTGGGCCAATGATCGTCCCGCACGTGGTTCTGGGTGTATCGCTTTACCTGGTGTTCTCACCGTGGAGAGTCACGGGGACGTTTGCAGGCTTTGTTCTCGCGCACACAGTTTTAGCCATCCCCTATGTCATGATCGTGGTGGGTGCTGCGGTTCAGAAGTTTGACCCTTCGCTCGAACTCGCGGCTCTCAACTGCGGCGCAAATCGATTCCAGAGCTTTTTCCTCGTGATTCTGCCTAATATTGGCCCGAGCGTCGCAGCGGCTTCGGTGTTTGCATTTCTGGCGTCGTTCGATGACGCGACGGTTTCGTTCTTCATCTCTGACATTGGCGGGAAGTCGATTGGGCGCAAGATGTTCGAAGATATCGATTTCAATCTCACGCCAGTGATCGCCGCCGCGTCAACCGTGCTCGTCGCGATCTCGCTCGTGCTCATGACGGCGGCGCAACTTCTGACTACTCGAAGCAGACACTAACTCCATATTAACTGAAGAGGATTTGAAATGATCAGATCGGATCAGACGCCGAAGGCTTGCCTGAAATCCGCGTTTTACGTGTTCGTCGCCTTTGCTCTCATGTTCGCTCTTGGGCTTGAAAAGGCGAGTGCCGAGCAACGTGTGGTCATTGCTACTACGGGAGGTACCTACGAAAAGGCCCTGCGTGAAGCGTGGTTCGAGCCCTTCACGAAAGCGACAGGAATAAAAGTCGTCACTGTTTCTGGAACAGATGCGGAGAAGCGGGCGAAGGTCACTGCTATGGTTCAAACAGGCAACGTCACCTGGGACCTTTATCTGGATGGCGAAATCCAAGCTGGATCCGACGCACACTTCGCCATAACGGAAGACCTGTCAGACTTTTGCAAGCAGTTCATTAACAGCACGGACCTGCTGGCCGACTCTTGTACGCGCGGCGGGGCGAAATTGCAGTCAACCTCCACCCTTTTGGCTTACAAATTTAATGAGAACGGCAGCAACCCTCAAACTTGGGCTGACATGTGGGATCTGGCGAAGTTTCCGGGTGCTCGAAGTTTTCCTAATTTTGACGATCCATGGCGAGTGTTGGCCGCAGCATTGCTCGCGGACGGAGTGCCGAGAGAAAAACTTTTCCCACTTGATGTAGATCGAGCATTTCGCAAGCTTGACGAAGTCAGGGACAGTGTACAGGTTTGGTGGAGGACGGGAGATCAAAGCGTTCAGGCGTTTCGCAATGACGAGTATCGCGTTGGACAGATCTGGTTGACGCGCGCGAAGGCCTTGAAAGCAGAAGGCTACAAGATAGGCTGGAGTTACGATGGCGCATTTCTTGTGGGCGATCGCATAGCGCTCGTGCGTGGCGCACCAGATCGGGAAAATGCGCTGAAGCTCATTGAGTTCTGGCTAAGGAATCCTGCGGCGCAGGCCAAAGCCTGCGAAACGCTTTCTTGCACTCCTCCAAGTCAGAAAGCGATTTCGCAGATGTCATCTGAGGCTCGCGCCACCCTCCCATCTGCGGCAGATGTTGAAAACCGGATCATCGTCCCTGATGCACAATGGATCAACGCGAACATGGGCATGCTGGTGCAGCGCTGGAACTCATGGATACGCTGAAAAAACCGAGGGCGCCAAGGCACCTTCCTTGACGCTGCGAGCGGATGCGCAGGCGGCTCTCTTTGGGCGCCTGCGCAGACCGCGTCACCGCGTTCGCAAGACCACAGCAGAGCAAGAGCGGGTTCAGACGTCGCGTCTCTCTTTTATGCAGAAGAGATTTTCGCACGATGAACCCGTCATTGTGTAGTCCACTGTCCGGATGGTGCCGGCTCAGAAATGATCTAAGGTGCCGCGACATACACCGTCACGTTGATCATGTAGTTCGTCGGTCAATGCGGCCCCCTGGAGCCACCATGACTGTCGGAAGGCTACGGCGAGTGTTTTTTGTGTCGGGTGCCATCTCACGCTCGGAACGGGAGGGGGTAGACGCCAGAGGGGAGGGCGACTTTACAGCCAGAAACCGTGCGGTCGTTTAGGCTGCGCGCGGAATATCGGTATCTAAACCGGTTGAGATCCGCCAGCATATCGGTCCATATAGGACGAAGCAGAGATCGAAGAGCCATGGTCCTTTCACTTTCCGGCATCAAGAAATCCTACCAGACAGCCGAAGGCAATATCCCGGTCCTGAACGGCGTCGACCTTTCACTTGAAGCCGGCGAAAGTCTTGCCCTGACGGGGGAATCCGGCAGCGGAAAGAGTACGCTTTTGCATCTGGCCGGCGGCCTTGATTTGCCCGACAGTGGCATCATCACGGTGGGGGGTCGGAAAATAACCGATCTCGACGAGGCCGGTCGAGCGAGCTTCCGACGCCGGGAGGTGGGCTTAATCTTCCAGCAGTTCAATCTCATTCCGAGCCTCGATGTCGGATCCAATATCTCGTTTCACGCCCGGCTGGCGGGCCGTTTCGACCCGGTCTGGGAAAAAAGCCTGGTCGAGGCGCTGGGGATCGGAGAGCTGCTTGCACGCTATCCCGAACAGCTCTCCGGCGGTCAGCAGCAAAGGGTGGCGATCGGACGTACGCTTGCGGCAAGACCGCCCCTCATTCTTGCCGATGAGCCGACAGGTAATCTCGACGAGGCGACGGCTGATATCGTCATCGATATTATGTTGAGACTGACAAAGTCCGCGCAGATCACACTCCTCCTGGTGACCCATTCCAGCCGGCTGGCGGTAAAACTCGATCGGCGTATCGCGCTGAGTGGCGGAAAGGTTTCGTAATGAACTGGACCGCTTTCCGCGCGCTGCTGTCACACTGGCGCTACAGACCGCTTCAGCTTCTCACCCTCATTGTCGGCGTCACGCTTGCAACCGGCCTCTGGTGCGCGGTCCAGGCAATCAATGCCGAAGCCAGAGCAAGTTATGACCGGGCGGCCTCGGTCCTGGCGCAAAACCAGCTGGATCAACTGGTGGCAAAGGACGGCGGCAGAATTTCCTCGCAAACATATGCCCGGCTTCGAAGGGCAGGTTTGCACGTCTCTCCGATCATTGAAGGCGATTACAGGTTTGGTACGACGCGTATCAGGCTTATCGGCATCGACCCCCTGACCATGCCATCCGACGGAATGGTGCCTGCACCATCTGATCCGTCCGGGCTGGTGGAATTCATCCAGACGCCCGGACAGATGATCGTTTCGCCTGCAACGGCCGCTACATTGAAAGATACCTCTGGCCTTTCCCTTAAGGCACGAGCGGATCTCCCCGATGGCGCAGCATTCGTCGATATTTCCACGGCTGACCGCCTGTTGAAACGCAATGGTGAACTGAGCCGGCTTATCGTTTCGCCATCGCAAGACCCCGATCTTCCGACGATCGGAAACATAGCCCCTGAACTTTCCCTCGAACAGGCAAAAAGCAGGCCCGACGTCGCAAGCCTCACGGACAGTTTTCATCTCAACCTGACGGCTTTTGGTTTTCTTGCCTTCGTTGTCGGTCTCTTCATCGTTTATTCCGCAACGGGCCTGTCGTTCGAGCAACGGCGTGGCACGTTCAGGACCATACGGTCGCTCGGGGTCTCGCTTCGCTCCCTGACCGCGATGCTGGTTATCGAAACCGCGCTCTTTGCGCTGGTATCGGGAGCGCTGGGCATTGTCGTCGGCTACGTTGTCGCATCGGCTCTATTGCCGGGCGTGGCCGCGACCCTGCGTGGCCTTTACGGGGCCAGTGTTGCCGGTTCACTCTCGCTGCGGCCTGAATGGTGGATCGCCGGCCTTGCAATGGCGCTGGTGGGGACCGGGCTCTCCTCGCTTCAACATCTCCTCCGCGTCTGGCGGATGCCGATACTGTCCACGGCACAAGGCAGGGCGTGGGCGATGGTGTCCACGAAAAGCCTCCTCCATCAGGCGGCCGCCGGGATGGTTCTGCTTTTTGTATCTGGCGCGCTTGTCCTGCGGGGTAGCGGGCTCATTTCAGGTTTCGCAGTGCTTGCAGCGCTTCTTCTGGGCGCTGCACTCATCCTTCCAACCTTGCTGGCACTGGGCATGAGAGTGGCCGAACACATCTCCGGACACGGACTGACCCGCTGGTTTTTCGCTGATACGCGCCAGCAACTGCCGGGTCTTTCCCTGGCGCTGATGGCATTGCTGCTCGCTTTGTCGGCCAATATCGGGGTCGGCACCATGGTCTCAAGCTTCAGGCAAACCTTTGTGGGATGGCTCGATCAGCGCCTGGCCGCAGAGGTCTATGTGACGGCCCGTGACGAGGCTGAAGCTGCGCGTCTGCGGCAGTGGTTTCCACACCAGGCAAGGGCGGTTCTACCCATCTGGAGTACGGAAGGGGAAATTTCGGGGCAGAAGGTCCGCATCTTCGGCGTCGCTGACGATGCGACATACAGGGATCATTGGCCGTTGATTTCGGGCGCGCCCGCAACATGGGACGAGATTGCGAGCGGGAAGGGTGCACTGGTCAACGAACAGTTCTGGAGGTCAGGAAAGGCGTCGCCCGGCGCAGAGATAGAAATGCCAGGTGGCTGGAAAGCCCGCGTCGTCGGGGTGTTTTCCGACTATGGCAATCCGAGGGGCGAGATCATCATTGGTCTTGATGCCCTCGTCCAGCACTACCCGGACATTGAAAAGCTGAGATACGGCCTTCGCATGGAGCTACAGGAGGTTGCGGGCTTCAGACAACGCCTTATGACTGAGTTCGGCCTGCCCGAAGCCAATATTGTCGATCAGGCCTCGCTGAAACGGCAGTCTGCGGCAATCTTCGAACAGACGTTTGCGGTCACCGGCGCGCTGAATGTGCTCACGCTCGCGGTGGCGGGTTTTGCGATGTTTTCGAGCCAGCTTACGCTCGCTTCGCTTCGACTGCCGCAGCTTGCTCCTGTCTGGGCACTTGGACTTCGTCGCCGCGACCTTGCGATGCTGGAGCTCCTGCGAACTCTTGCGCTATGGCTTGTGACATTCATTGCCGCCATCCCTGTCGGGCTGGGACTGGCCTGGGTTTTGCTGGCAATCATCAATGTAGAGGCTTTCGGATGGCGACTACCGCTGATCCTGTTTCCGCTGGACTGGCTGAGGCTGGGTCTTGTTGCCCTGCTTGCCGCCATCATTTCGGTCCTGATCCCTGTTCGACGGCTTGCTAAAACCGCGCCGGCTGATCTTCTGAGGATATTCGCCAGTGAACGCTAAAGCCATTCTCCTGCTCCTTTGCGCTTCATGCACTTCCTTGCCCACGCCGGTCATGGGGCAAGGCTTTGCGGGCCTCGGGTCAAATGCCGAAGGCTTCAGCATTCCCACACGCGGCGTTGAACTCGTCTTTCCAAAAGACCACAAGCCGCATCCCGGTTTCAAGATCGAGTGGTGGTACGTTACTGCAAATCTGCAGACGGCCGATGGACAGCGCATGGGCGTCCAATGGACACTTTTTCGTTCTGCGCTTGAACCTGTGGAGCGCCCCGGATGGTCCGACCCTCAAATTTGGATTGGCCACGCAGCCGTGACGACTGCGAGCCGCCACCATGTTGCCGAACGGCTGGCGCGGGGAGGCGTGGGGCAGGCGGGGGTCAAAGGCGAACCCTTCGACGCCTGGATTGACAATTGGCAAATGAAGGCAGGGACTGACGACGCACGGGACGACCTCGATCAGATCGATTTGAACGCCAATGGCGAGAGCTTCCGATATCGTCTGAAACTTCAGGCCCACGGGCCTTTGGTGCGTCAGGGGGACAACGGCTACTCGGTTAAATCGGCAGAGGGCCAAGCAAGCTATTATTACTCCCAGCCATTCTACAGTGTCAGCGGCAGCGTCTTTCTTGATGGTGAAACTCATGAGGTAACGGGCGAGGCGTGGCTCGATCGGGAATGGTCGTCGCAACCGCTAGCCTCGAGCCAGACGGGATGGGACTGGTTTTCCCTTCACCTCGCATCCGGCGAAAAACTCATGGCCTTCCGTCTGCGTGACGACAAAAGCGGCTACATCTCCGCCAACTGGATTTCCGCCGATGGCAGGGCGTCTCCCGTCGATCCGGACGACGTTTTGCTCAGTCCGTTGCGAACCGCGGATATCAACGGCAAGAGCGTTCCGGTGGAATGGAGCGTGAAGATACCCAGCCGTGGCCTCGACATAAAAACGAAGCCCCTGAACGAGAAAGCCTGGATGGCGACGTCAACCCCCTACTGGGAGGGGCCAATAGAGTTTGATGGAAGCACATCGGGACAAGGTTATCTGGAGATGACCGGATATTAGCCAGTTCAACTGCGTTTGCCGAGATATCGGCTGCAACAGGTCCCGAGCTTACAGACGCCGCCTCATACGGTCCGGCGAGACACCTAGGACACGCTCCGAAGGAGTCGTCTCTAGTTCCTCGATCTAACGATAAGCGTCGTTTCCACTCTTGCCAGGTTTCCCCGGGTCGGGAACGTACATCTGCCTTCTGGCACTGCAATTGCCGAGAAATTATTGGCAAGTTCGTGGAGACACGCACGAGGTTTTCGCACCGTACCGGAGGGCAATGACCTATGTTGACAACCCTTTGTTCGGCTTCGTCCCAGTTGGGTATCAGGCAACGCGGTGGATGGCGCATCTCCGGACCGAGGTCTTTTCCCTTGGCGCTCAATACATCAACGATGTATTTTTTTGTTTTTGATCCGGAGTGCGCCCGGCGCAGCCGTACTCTGCACGCGGGTTACCTGGGGTATTGGTGCACTGGCCCCTACAGCAAAGCTGGGCTCGTCGGCATCGACCATACCCCTACAGGTTACGACTAGTCTTTCTGCGATCGGTACCCAAGCTTTTCAGAAAGCGCGTTGGCAGTGGTGCGAAGCTCCTCACCAAGGCTAGCGATTTTTTCGTCGCTGGCTTCGCTGCGGATCAGACTGATTGCAATGCCGGCAGATGCGGCTCCCGAGTAATCGCGTATGGCAGCCCCAATGCAAAGCATACCTTCGCGGATCTGACCATCGTCGATGGAGTAGCCGCGAGCGCGCGTCAGAGCCAGTTCCTCTTCAAGCTGCGAAAGGCCAGCAACACTCCTTGATGTCAGAGGCTGTGGAAACTGAGAGAACAGCATCCTCAATTCACCAGGCCCCAGATCGGACAGGAGAATCTTCCCGGTGGCCGTAAATGGCGCCGGCAGACGCATACCGATCCGGAACGTGTGTCCAAGCGGCTGAGCCGAGTTGCGACAGCCGATGTAAACGACTTCGCCACCCTCGCGGACGGTGAGGGTCACCGTGTAGGGATCGAGGTCGTGGCGCTGGGCGAGATGGTCGTTGAATGTCGATACGATATCGAGGTGCGACAGAAAACCATTTGCCCATCTGAGCGAGTGGGGTCCAATACGCAGGGTTCCATCGGCAGATCGCGCCAGAAGATCAAGCTCAGTCATCACCGCAAGCAAGCCATGCGCGCTGCTTTTGGGCAAATCCAGAATGCGTGTCAGCTCGGCGGCTGTAAGGTCCCGCGGGGAACCTGCCACAAGATCCAGAATACGCACGGCGCGTCTGAGTGCTGGTACAGTGTCTGATATTTGCGACGATTGTTGATCTTCAGCCATGCACCTTCCTTGACACACTTGGCCCCTTTGGCCCATAGTTCACTCTAATGATTCAAGTTCAATTAGTTGAACTCTAATGCGGGAGAGGTCGATGATCAAGCTAAAAAATGCGGCGCTGTTGCGTGATGCCTGCCTGGTGAATGGTCGCTGGCTGAAAGCCGCGGATGGCAAGACGATTGCGGTGGAAAATCCCGCCAACTCGATGATCATCGGTCACGTTCCTTCATTGTCGGCAGATGAGGTTGAAGCTGCAGTCGAGTCAGCAGGCAAGGCATTTTCCGAGTGGAGCCGCCGTGCTGCGAAGGACCGCGCTGCCATATTGCGTCGATGGTTTGATCTCATGGTGGCGAACGCTGACGATCTTGGTGCGTTGATGACTGCCGAGCAGGGAAAGCCGTTTGCGGAAGCAAAGGGCGAAGCCCTTTATGCGGCATCTTTCGTGGAATGGTTCGCGGAGGAAGCCAAACGTGTTTATGGCGATACCATTCCTTCGCCGACCACGGACAAGCGCATTACCATCCTGAAGCAGCCGATCGGCGTCTGCGCCGCGATCACGCCATGGAACTTCCCGGCCGCGATGATCACCCGCAAGGCGGCCCCGGCACTTGCCGCAGGCTGCGCGATGATCGTCAAACCGGCTGAGCAGACCCCTCTCACCGCACTTGCTCTGGGTGTTCTCGCCGAAGAAGCGGGCGTTCCCGCCGGTGTCTTCCAGGTGGTGACGGGCGCCGCACGCGATATCGGCAAGGTGTTTACCGAAAGCGACACGGTGCGAAAGATCTCCTTTACCGGATCGACTGAAGTCGGTCGTCTGCTGATGGCGCAATCGGCCCCGACGATCAAGAAACTGTCGCTGGAACTTGGTGGCAATGCGCCTTTCATCGTCTTTGATGATGCCGATCTGGATGCGGCCGTTGAGGGCGCGATCGTGTCGAAATACCGCAATGCCGGACAGACCTGCGTGTGCTCCAACCGGATCTATGTCCAGGATGGTGTTTACGACGCATTCGCGGAAAAGCTGGTCAAAAGGGTCGAAAGCCTGTCCGTCGGTGAGGGCACGGAACCTGGTGTTCTGATAGGTCCACTGATCGACCAGGAGGCCGTGGCAAAGGTCGAGGATCACGTTGCTGATGCCCTTGGCAAGGAGCAAAGATCGTCATCGGTGGAAAGCGTCATGCTCTTGGAGGCACATTCTACGAACCAACGGTTCTGACTGGTGCAACCCAGGCCATGAAGGTTGCCCGTGAGGAGACCTTTGGACCCGTCGCCCCGCTCTTTCGGTTCGGGACGGAAGACGAAGCGGTCGCCATGGCGAACGACACCGAATTTGGTCTGGCGGCCTATTTCTACACCGAGAATGTCCGCCGGACATGGCGTGTCGCAGAAGCGCTCGAATACGGCATGGTGGGCCACAATACAGGCCTCATCTCCAACGAAGTCGCACCATTCGGTGGCGTGAAGCAGTCCGGCTTGGGCCGCGAAGGCTCGCACTACGGCATCGATGAATATCTTGAAATCAAATACCTGTGCTCGGCCATCGGCTGAGATCACGCTGGGAGGATCAGATGACCATCAACCCTTTCGAATTCCGCACCGTTCCCTCCATGCAGGTTGCCTGGGGTGGCGCCCATCGCCTCGGAGAGATTCTTTCCGGCAGGTTTCAGGCGCGCAAGGCGCTGCTGATTACCGATGCAGGTCTCATCAAGGCCGGCCTCATCAAGCCGATTGCTGACGCCCTTGCGGCCAGCGGCTTTAACGTCACGATCTTCGACAAGGTCGTTGCTGATCCGCCAGAGCATATCGTTGCCGACTGCGTCGAGTCCGCAAGGCAGATCGGCGTCGATATCGTCATCGGTCTTGGCGGGGGCTCATCGCTCGATATCGCCAAGCTCGTGGCTGTCCTTCTGGTCTCCGACCAGACGCTTGCCGACATGTACGGGATCGGCAACGTAAAGGGATCACGCCTGCCGCTCGTGCTGGTGCCGACCACGGCCGGTACAGGTTCGGAAGTCACAAACATCTCGATCATCACCACGGGCGAAACCACCAAGATGGGGGTCGTTTCCCCGCAGCTTTACGCTGATTTCGTTCTTCTGGATGCTGAACTGACGGTGGGACTGCCGCAGCTCCATACGGCTGCCACCGGTATCGATGCCATGGTGCATGCCATCGAGGCTTACACCAGCAAACACAAGAAGAACCCGCTATCAGATGCTCTGGCGCGCGAGGCACTGCGGCTGCTCGGTGCAAACCTGATCGCCGCCTGCAGGAACGGGGCCGACCGGAAAGCCCGTGAAGGCATGCTTTTGGGTGCGACATTGGCAGGTCAGGCTTTCGCCAACTCACCGGTGGCCGCCGTCCACGCGCTCGCTTATCCGCTGGGCGGCCATTATCACGTGCCACACGGGCTTTCCAATGCCCTGATGCTGGGGCCGGTTTTACGCTTTAACGCGAAGGCTGCAGCGTCGCTTTATGCGGAGCTTGCCGACGTGCTGGGTGTTCCGGGTGAAGGGGATGCGGCAACCCGTTCGGATGCGTTCGTTCAGCATATGGAAACGCTGATGGACGAAAGCGGCGCGCCGCGGCGTCTGCGCGATGTCGGCGTGACGGACAACACGCTCGCCATGCTTGCGTCCGACGCAATGAAACAGAGCCGTCTGTTGGTCAATAATCCGGTCGAAGTCCGCGAAGAGGATGCGCTTGCGCTCTACCGCGAGGCGTTCTGACCCATTTCTTACAGCGATATCTTCAGTTCCAAGGGAGGAAAACGAGTGACCGATATCAGACTTTACATGCTTCAGTCGGGTACGCTGAAATGCAAGGTACACAACATCAAGATGAACCAGGGGAACGGTGCGGACTATGAGATCCCCGTTCCGTTTTTCCTGATTACCCATCCGGCCGGGCACACCGTGATCGACGGCGGCAACGCGATTGAAGTTGCAACGGATCCGCGTGGCCATTGGGGCGGCATCTGCGATGTCTATTGGCCAGTGCTGGACAAGGACCAGGGCTGCGTTGACCAGATCAAGGCGCTTGGTTTCGATCCGGCCGATGTCAAATATGTTGTGCAGTCGCACCTGCATCTCGATCATACCGGCGCCATCGGTCGCTTCCCCAACGCAACCCACATCGTGCAGCGCTCTGAATATGAGTATGCCTTTACGCCCGACTGGTTTGCTGGCGGCGGCTATATCCGCAAGGACTTCGACAAGCCGGGTCTGAAGTGGCAGTTCCTCAACGGTACGCAGGACGATTATTACGACGTTTACGGCGACGGCACGCTCACCACGATCTTCACGCCCGGTCACGCGCCCGGCCACCAGTCCTTCCTGGTGCGCCTGCCAAACAGCAAACCGCTTCTCCTGACGATCGATGCTGCCTACACACTGGACCACTGGGAAGAGAAGGCTTTGCCTGGCTTCCTTGCCTCGACCGTTGACACGGTCCGTTCTGTTCAGAAGCTCCGCACCTATGCCGAAAAGCACGATGCGACAGTCGTCACCGGCCATGACCCTGACGCCTGGGCGAACTTCAAGAAGGCTCCCGAATTTTACGCGTAAATAGAACGCGCAGGTCAACGGCCAGATACGGCGAGGTTGCATGCAGCCTCGCCGATTTTTATCATATGAGCCAAGGGCACCGAGCCGAGCGGGGTCGTGTATTTCGGCGCATCGGCCTTTTCCGGATATACGCCTTCGTTCAAGTCGCTCGCGTTGTCGCTCAAGGCCTGAAAGCTATCCTCTAGCTGCGCGAGTGTGCTCATACGGCGTTTTTCGCCCCGGCGTTACGTTGAGCCATCAGGGTTCCGGCTGACAATTTGCCAATACCGGATGGCTTAGAGTGAACTTGTCTCTTTGATCCAAACTGTCTGCAAATGGAGCAGATTATGGCGCTCACTTAGCGTTCCCCACGTGTCGGGCAAGCCATGCTCCCCAAAACAGGCTTGCAAAAAACCGAAGCGGTTCGTTGAAACCAACGCCCTCCAGCAACGAAATGACCTCGTCTTCCGATCGGGGTGGCTCCGCGCCCTGCAGAATCTTGCCCATTTTGGTCTGGACCTCTTCAGGCCCGGCGCCGTTCATACGCCAGCGTGCTGCCCAGGCTGCCATGAGCAGGGGCTGAGACGCATATGCCCGATAATTCCCCGCCACAATCAGGGGCGCGTCAGGATACAGCCGCATTGCAATCTGCGCCAGAACATCCTGCTTTGCGGCGTTCCCTGGCAAATGGTGCAGCACGCCGATCATGATTGCAGCGTCAAACGATGGAGCTCTATCCAGATCGGAGACGGTACCGAGGACGGTCTCCACCCGGTCAGACACTTCGGCCCTGACCAGATGATCGCGTGCGAGGTTGAGCATCGGTGCTGAAGGATCGACGGCGACAAAGGACCATTGCGGTTCCAGCCGAGCGGCGGCGATGATTTCGCCCGCCGTACCGCCGGCCCCGACAACCAGCACACGTGCCGCCGTTCCTTCGCCCAGAGCTGCAGACAGCATGCAGGCGGAAAGCTCGTGGCAGGCGTCATATCCTGCCAGCGCTATCCTGCTCTGTCGTGCGTATTCCCCTGCGCGGGAGGCGTCAAATTTGGCTGCAGAATCCTGTGTCATGCTGTCTCTTGTCTGTTTAGACGTGCTGGCGTGCTTCGCTCAAGGAGGATACAAGATTTGCGATCAGGAAAGGGAGGAAATACATGACTGAAAGTTCAGATTCCGGGCGAAAACATGATCGGTTGACGGCTTTCCTGAAAGCCTTTCATCTTGGCGCATCACGTTGCGATTGTGCTGAAGCCGCTAACCTCCTGATCATCAATGTCCATGGCGCAGGTGAACCGACCCATCTGCTTTATCGCGCCAGATCCACGGCGTCGCTGCCGGATGGCGCAGTTATATGCGCTGGCGCCACAGTGGATTTTGGCGGTAGTGCCAATCCGTTGGTCGGTGCACTGCCAGACGAATTGTGCCTTTCACTGGCCAACGAACCGGAATTGCGCGGTTTGTCTCAACTGATGGTGGCCGAAGTCGAGGTCGCCCGCTGTGGTGGCGGTACTATCGAGGCGCGTCTATGCGAGATCATCGTCGTGCTTGCGATCCGCAAGGCAATAGCGATCGGCACGGTCGATGCGGGATTACTGGCGGGTCTGGCGCACCCCGCACTGCATCCCAGCCTTGTGGCCATACATGACAATCCGGCGCGAAATTGGCGGATTGCGGACCTTGCCGCCATAGCGGATATGTCGCGCGGACAATTCATTTCCACCTTCACGCAAACCGTTGCCCAGTCGCCTATCGCCTACATGAATAGCTGGCGCCTGGCGCTTGGACGAGCAGAACTGCGCGCCGGACGAAGTGTCAAATCGGTCGCCGCCGGGGTCGGCTTCGGCAGCGCCGCCGCATTTTCCCGCGCCTATTCCCGCAAGTTCGGCTCACCGCCGGCCCAGAGCAAACCACGAAAATGAGGCAGAGGATCTTAATTCCCTACAGCGCTTCGGCCCTCTCGGCCAATACTGAGGCCACTTTCCAGGGCACGCCCGCCGATGCTCGTGTCGAGTGGCACAATCTGGGAGAGTTTCCCAGAGGAACGTTCGATTTGGCGACCGTCATGTTTCTCACACGAGATCTTGGGGAAGCTGCGAGCGCGGCATAAGGACGGAGCGCAAGGCAAGCTTTTGGATTAGCTGCTCGCGGCGGCTTTTGGGCGTTGGCGTTCTGGCGCCAAACGGCCAGAATGGGATCGGGTCTGGCAAGCTGGCAAAGCAGCTTCAATCGGTCGTTGGCCCGCATTAAGTTCACGGAAGCTTTCGTTCGCTAAACCAGCCGATCCTCACAGACGCATCGGTTCACCTTTGAATGCGAGCTAACCAATGGCGTCGACGAGGCGACCCATCGGTTCCTCTTCAGGCGCGCGATCGACTTGCGCGAGAACGCGGAAATGGCAACGCTGCTCTATTGCATGCGTCGTTACCTTTACAGCTAAGGCCCCCCCGCGATGATTGCTTCCGGGAAGTCAGCCCGCATAGTGAACGGCGGTAATGGGGTCGGCTCCGCCCAGTCGGCAAAGCGCCTTCGTGTCGGTCACAGAGGCCATCATGGGACGCGCCTGAAAGCAGGCAACGCTTCGCAGCGGCGTAAAACGTCACCTGTGCGCCAATTGCGGCCGTCTTGCAAGCTCGTTTCAAGGTTCAGCCGAAGTAACCCGATATGCCATTCCCAGCGATCGCGGAGCAGTTTCTTTGAAGCCAAATTTTTCGTAGAGTTTGTTCGCCGGAACGTCGGCGATCAGACTGACATAGGCCGAGACGGGCAGCTTTCGCGAGACATACGACATGATTGTCTGCATGATGGTTTTCCCCAGTCCTCGTCCCTGATGGTCGGGATGAACAGCGATGTCGACAACCTGGAAAAAGCAGCCTCCATCGCCGATCAATCGCCCCATCCCGATTGCCGCGCCTCGATGCATGACAACGACCGAGTAAACCGTACCCGTTAGCCCTAACCGGGCAGCCTCTGGCGAAAACGCACTTAGCCCGGCGACAGAACGAAGATGCAGGTACTCTTCTACTGTCGGCAAACGGGACGCGGTGCTGTATTGCGATTGTTCCATCTTATCGGACGCTTTCCAAATTGAGCCCATAAAGTAGCGATTATTTGCCACTCCAAACAGGGTCAGTTGTCAATGGACGTTCAGGACCGAGCTCGACTTCCTCTCCGGGCCGAAGGTCGTCTTCCGCTTCGCGCCTTCATTCCAGTCACAGACACCGTGTTTGCCCGTACCTAAATGCAGACATGGCTTTACATCCCGGTGCTTGCTGCTTGCGCTCGCACGAGCAATCGCTCCGCTGGACGGTTGGGGGAAGGCATCCCGCGGCAATTGACGGTGCGAGACGGCTGTTATTCCCCCTATCGGCACGAAAGTTACCCTCACGGGTGACGATGGCGGCAGTGAAGTTGCCAACGCAGCGTTTGTATGGCACCTCGTTTACATGCCAAATTTGCGAACGACATAAGGATGCGACCGTGGGAGACGAAGTTTGGGGGACGTTAGTCAAAGAATTCTCTGATGTTCCAGATGCGTCGGTCATAACTCGCATCACTGTGCGCCTTGTGATCGCGGCGGTACTCGGTGGGGTTCTCGGGTTCGAACGCGAGAGCAAGGGCAGAAGTGCTGGCTTGCGGACTCACATGTTGGTTGCCGTAGGTGCTGCACTTTTCGTTTTAGGTCCACTGCAGAGCGGCATGCAGATCGGCGATCTGTCACGGGTACTGCAGGGTGTCGTTCAAGGAATAGGCTTCCTCGGCGCGGGTGCTATCATAATCCGCTCGGCGCAGCGGGAGGTAGAAGGGCTCACCACAGCGGCCAGTATCTGGGCGACAGCCGCGATTGGTGTAATTGCCGGCCTGGGAATGGAGGTGACGGCCGTCTTATCGACCGCGATCGTCTTGGTCATTCTCGCAGCGGTGCCTCACATCTTGCCCACGCCATCCGAGACGGACTCAAAGTCTAGTGGGGACGATTGACCGTAGGACGACAGCGAAGATGTTTCGGCCTCAACTCAATCTGTAGCAGGTACCGCGAAAAGGCTGAAAAGCGCCAAAAACGGTCATGCGACCTGTATTATCGTCGGGATCCCGCGATTGAGGGAGTTGGCGACTGTGCACACCGACCACGCATGATCGATCAAGGCTTTCGGATCGGAGCCGTCCGATGTCTCGCACTTTACAGATAGCACGGCTTTGGTGGCGACCAGCGGTACACCCTCTAGGTCAAGTGTCACTGTTACGGCAATTTGTTCGATTTTCACGCCACGTTCATGGGCGACATAGCGTAGGTCATTACAGTAGCAGCCTCCTATTGCTAGAGCGAGCATTTGGCCGCCATTGAAACCGAGACCCAATCCCCCGGCCTTGCCTTCCGGCCGATCGATGACCACCGTATGGCCGCCAGCCCAACCCATCGCTGCCTCAGTGCCGGCGACGTTCCGCAACTCGATGACCGACCGCACCATCACATAACTCCGTCCATGTCTGAGCTTTGCAAGTTCGTGGCAAACGTTGGCGTGGTCAACTGTGTTTTCGAACCTGTTCTTTAAACGATGAGGTTTGAGGCCGCTCGGGGCGGCGGCCAATTTGGCGAGAGTGCACCAGAAGCGGCCGTTCCGGCAACGGAGAGTCCAACTTGTGGCTGGGTGCCGTTGGAGTTAAGGAATGCCCGCAATTTCGGGAAATGCTACACTTCTGATGTCCACCATGTCGAAGCTAATGAAAGGTTGGCTTGGCTCAATAACGCAGTTTTGGCGGCATCCCGTTGAGCGCCAACTACCACAAATTGTGCGAACCCCCGCCGATTTAGCTCCGATTTTGCGCGCTGTAACAATGCTGCACCCGCATCGTGCCAACGATCTTTAGCAGCAACGCAGAAGTCATCGATCAAAGCGGTCGCCCCACCCGGATCGTATACTTGCGGAGTTGGAAACTCTCGCGCGATAAGAAAACCGACGATCAGTGTGTTCTCAACGGCGACAAGAGACACGTTGTGCTCATCAGAGAACAGTTTTTCAAACCATGAAAGAGTCGAAGCAGCTGAGTTAGCGGCTTTCTTCCAAAAGCGCGGCTCGTAGTTCTCGTATTCTTTGCGTCTTGCTTCGACAAGCTCCACGCACCGGAGCGCATCCTCTTTCGAGGCATTCCTAATTTGCATCTGGCTAACCTTGTGGCTGCATTCATCTGCGATGGCAGCCAGTACAGTGTGGCGAAACACCTCTGTCAACATCTGCTATGGGCCAACGGCCGACTTGGCGCGGAAGCGCCAAAAGCGGTCATCGCATAAATTCAAGGAATGCCTGTTCTAAGGTATATGGCTTACGTCCTCCGAGCAGAAATGCTTAATTCCAGGAATGACAGAACCTACGCCCGAACAAATCGAAAAACTCGCTACCGCCTTTGAGCGCTTTACCCGTCGTTTCAAGGTCGCGGAGGCAGCGGCAGTCATGCAAAACTCGCTCAACCCCCTCGACATTCAGGCGCTTCTTTTCATTGATGAGCATCCCGAGTGTAATCTGGGGGATGTAGCCCGGCATCTTCAGGTCGCGCTGACGACAATGTCGTCTTCGGCCGACCGGCTGGTCCGTCGGGAGATGATTGAACGGCAGCGGCCAGAGGCAAACCGCAGGTCGGTGGCTCTGACAATCACGGACAAGGGGCAGCAAGTGGTCGCAGGCTATATCGATGGATATCGAGCCTCCTGCAAAGCGATGCTGCGGGCGCTTGATACCGTTGACCAAACCGAATTTCTGAGGATTACCCAACAGATCGCAAAATACGAAGGTTGAATATTACGAATATCGTAGTATGTCTCTGACATCGAAATGATCAGGGACGTCATCATGACCCACACACCGCCCACTGCACTCGTCACAGGAGCAAACAAGGGTATTGGCCTCGCCATCGCACGGCAGCTTGGCGCAGCCGGACACACGGTCTGGCTGGGGTGCCGAGATATGTCACGGGGTGAGATGGCAGCTTTCGAACTGAGAGAAAACGGGGTTGACGCCCGTGCAGTGCAACTCGATGTTACGGACGATGCGAGCGCGTCCAGTGCCGCCAAAACTATCGAGAGTGAAGTCGGGCATCTCGACGTTTTGGTCAACAACGCCGGGCTCATGTTTGGTTCGCCTCCCTCTCTTGCCGAGGAGTCAATTGACGAGATTCAGCAAATGTTCAACACTAACGTTTTCGGGGTGATGCGCGTCACTCAAGCCTTTTTGCCGTTGTTGCGCAAATCGAAGGCGGCCCGGATCGTAATGATGAGCAGCGGCCTCAGTTCGTTGACGGATGCCTTGGACATGCGGAGCGAAACATGGACGGTCGGTTTTGGCGGATACTGCGCCTCAAAGACTGCACTGAACATGTTGACCGTCAAGCTTGCGAAGGAGCTTGATCGGGAAGGGATCAAAGTGAATGCGGTAGACCCCGGCCTGACATCGACTGATATGACAGGCAACGGACCGGGGCACTCACCTGAAGATGGCGCACGCCCCGCATTCGCTCTAGCAACGACGCACGCATATGGACCGACAGCAGGGTTCTACGCTTGCGCTCCATCAGGCGAACTTGTGCAAAAGAGTTGGTGAGACGCATTCAGCGATTATGGGATGCGGGCCGACCGGTTCCGCATCTCAATGTCTCCTTCGGGCCGACAGGAGACGCTCTGCCGCAAGAAGAATTGCCGTCGGCTTTTCCGTCATCCCCGTTGCTCGGTTTCTTGCTATTTTTCGCTGAGTGTGTGTTGAACCTTACATCCTGCGCTCGGTACTCTTAAGTGAGCTGGAGAGCCCGGAAACGCGACTGGCCTCACGCTGCTGCAAGACGTGCCGGGATTCGGCCAGTATCTCGCGATACCTTTGGATCTTGGTTGCTTTCATCCTGAATAAGTCGTCGACTGATACCGTTGCCTGCTGCACCGGAAAAGCCACTTCGTTTTCCAGAAGGTCGAGCAAAAGGTTTCGCATCACTGCGTTTTCTTCTCGAAGTTTCGCGAGCTCAATAGCCTTCCCACTCGACTCAAATTTCCGTGCGATAGCTTTGTCAATATCGTGTTCGACAAGCAGAATCTTGGCGGCATAATACCGGCAAGCAAAGAATGCTGTGACGAGCGCGCATAACGCGATGACAATGTAGATCATTTCGACCTCCAGGTTATCCTGAAAGTCGATATTCGGAAGCCGGATTTCAATACGCGAGTCACTCAGAAAACCAAAATGGCTCCTCTTTGATGAGGAACCGGGGCCGTAAACGTATCAAGTTAATCGTAATTGAAACGGTGGCTGTCAGACGCTTCGATCTTACATATTTTGGCGTCTTATTACCTTAACAGGGAGGTCGCCTTCCTCACGGGGTATGCGAGAGGCTCACCATTTTCCAAGATGAAACCCATACGGTACATGCATCTGCGCATTTCGGGAGAGCCATACGCACCTGCATAAATTCCGACGGGGTGGTATGATGGGTAAGATTCAAAACTGCATCTGTCGAATGCTGACCGATAGGCGATCTCACGTACGTAGTCACCCGTCACCGGAACCGTACCGTAAAGATGCCATTGAGTCCGCGCTTCCGCGACTGCTGCCGTGAAGGTAACGCCCAGGATCACGCTCAGAGCCAGCTTGAGTTTCATGACACGCCTCCAAATAAACAATTATGACGAGCAACGGAGATTTCGTCCGGTTTGTTCCCTCGCTCAGACGCAGCTGGGCAATTGTGGTCTCGTCGCCCTCACGGTCGGAGTGCATGCCACTTTCTTTTCCCCTTTGGGCCAATTCGGGAGTGACGTCAGCTTTGCGCCTCCGTACCGGCTATTCAGATCAGTCCCGCCATCTCCTAAAATAAGACGTAAGCAAAAAGTCGCGGCGTCGTTCCTGTCAGGAACAAACTAGCGAAATTTGGAAACACTACATTGTTGCCGATTCGCTACATTCCCAACGACCGCTAAGCAAAAACCCCGCCGGGGATGGCGGGGCCGATCACGCCGTTTATGCAGGATTTAAGCGATAGTGAGTGCTTTCTCGATATCCTGCACAGAATGGCCAGTCAGATCTTTATCCAGTTCTCCAATAAGAACGTCCGACAACGACTTATGGTAGCCCTTGCGCATCTCGCCCAGTGTGCGCGGTGCCGCGATAATCACCAGACTTTTGATCTTGCCCTCAAGCACCTGCTTGTTCAGCATATCCGTAACACCCGCACCAAACCCGTCTTCGTCTTGCTGACTATCGTCAGGATTAGCCGAGCTACTGGAATGTCGGGCGCCGGAAGAGATCTTCGAGCTGTCGATCGCCGGATCTGGCAACGCAGTCAGATTGACAGTCGCCGCATCTCCGTCGTTCCGAAAAAGGCTAAGCTTTTCGCCATCGGCAACGGCAACGACCGTGTTCTGCGGAAGGTTCATGTTGATCTCCTTGGTGAGCAGCTCGAGCCCAGATGACCGACCCTGCTTGTTTCTGTCAGAAAATAACCCCGCTACAGACTATCCGTTCCGCAGTCGGCCCGACAAAACTACAGGATTGGCGTATCGCCGTGATCAGTCACCCCAGCAAATGCTTGATGCCGGCCTCGCGCCATCGCTGTGGCAGAGGGTCAGTCGAGGCTGCTGTACCAAACGCAGACCCCTGGAACGAACTTGGCAGTATGCATCTGCAGCGAAAATCTTCGCGATAATGCTGGTGAGCGGTACGGCATGGACATGCCGACCCTTTAATCTAAAGCGGCGTCCACATTAATACCGTATAAAACATACTTGGTAAAATCAGGCATTTCCGGCCGCCGCGGCACCACCAAGCGCGGCAAAAACCTGCGGGGAAAACTCAAACTGTCGAGCCGTTCCTCGTCCCATTGAGTTTCTTCCCAGCGTTTCCGTAAGGATGCCCCGTCGGACCAAGAGTTCAATGGTTTCGATCACCCCACCACGCGTCATACCGGTAATATCAATTATATTTGAGAGTGTTAACTTCTGATGCGCCTGGTGCATCAGATAGAGAATATTCATCATGCCGATCTGTTTGATGCGCGACTGCGCCGATTCACCATCGATCGGCTTCTCTAGGATTTCACGCACCGCAAATACGGACAAGGCCTGACTCTGCCATCTTTCACTTAAATTGCTTGCCATCGTTTTAACTATCTATTATCTGCATAGTCAAATAGTTGAGACGAGTCGCCGTTCAGTTGAGGCGGACATTTAGGAAGACGGAGGGTAGGGGGCATGAACGGCCTTTTCTTTCGAATGATCATAGCAGCGTCAGGGTTCGTTTCACTCTATACCATTTCGGAGCGAAGCGCTCGTGCCGACGAATGGGGGTGCCAGGTTATCCTGTGCTTATCCAATCCCGGCGGTCCGACCCAGTATGGGGAATGCAGGCCGCCCGTCGAGAAGCTTTGGAGGTGGTTGGCAAAAGGGCGTTCGTTTCCAACTTGCGCGGGCGTGGGTTTTCAGACCTCTCGCCCTTTTTACGAACCATATTACTGCAACGCCGGCTACCGCTTATCTGCTGGCTACGGTCCCAGCGGACGTGACGCGACGTGCATTTCCACGTCACTGCAAGCCGTGAGCGACAGCTTTTGCCGGCGAGATCGAGACGGTGGCGATCCGAACAAAGGCTCTGTCACGTCACCGAGGTGGCAAAGGGTAGACGGGCGATACCAATGCCTGGCCAATACCGTGGCGCGACCCCTGGTCCGCGAGAAACCTCGATACGTCGATGTGACGATTGAGGGCGTCGGCACGCAGAGGGTGTGGTTCTGACATGCCCGTTGTCTTCTCAGATCTTGCGCAGACCTGCGCACCCTTCGTTGCATCGGAGGCACTTGCGGGTGTGGTCAGCCCCGAAAGCCGGTTCGCTCCGTTCACCATCAGGATCAACAGTCGTGCACCGCTCGGGCGGCAACCTGCGACCAAGGCCGATGTAATCGAAGTCGCCGCATCCTCGGAGGCAACATGCCATGACATACACATTGGTCCCGACGGGGTCGGGCCGGAAGAACTGCGCAGATTGAACCTCTCGATACCAGCCGCTTTCGCTCGCTGCCTTAACCTGAAAGCTCCAGCGACGCCATCCGACGGCTATTGCTGCCTCTCGGTGAAGGTGGGTGCTGACAGTCCCAGGGCCGAGCAGGTGCTGCAATCCTGCTATGGACGTGACGATCCGTCGGTCGGGGGCGTGGTCAACTATGGCGATCAGGTTCGCCGCGAAATCGAACGGCTCGGACCGACAGTGGCTCGATTTACAATGGGCGACACGGGAAAAGGGTTGCAGACAAACGTGTCGGCGAATTCTTCCCAAGCAGACGTCGTTGCCGAAGTGGTGGCGGAAAACACTCCGGGGGAAGCACACGCGATCTCGGCGGCGTCCGCGTGGGACGTCTTCAAGACCCGAAGCCGTTCATCCGTCCTGGTGTTTCAAGACAATCAATTGGAATTGGAGCAGAGTGAATGATAATCAGTTCCCGGATCAGACCCGTCGTCGCTTCGTCCGTCATGGCTGCCGCCATTGTAGTGACGATGGTTGAGCCCGCCTTCGCGCAAGCCGCTGGCATCGAAACCGTCCTGCAGAACATCGTCGACATGTTGACGGGAAACATTGCCAAGCTTCTCGCTGTGATTGCGGTCATCGTCATCTGCATCGCCTGGATGTTTGGTTATATGGACCTGAGGCGAGCGGGCTTCTGGATCATCGGAATTGGCGGCATCTTTGGCGCCACCGAACTCGTCAACACCATCGTCGGAGCCTGAAGATGGTGGGCGGACAAACGGTTCTCGAAGAAGACACACTCTTCATCGCGTGTACGCGTCCCGCGATGATTGCCGGTGTCACGATGGAGGCGATGGGCTTCAACATCATGGTCACGACGATCCTCTACATCGTCGCCGGATCTATCGCCTACGCGTTCGTCGGCATCGTTTTCCATCTCATCTTCAAAGCGCTCGTCAAGCACGATCACAACATGTTCCGCATCCTGCTCGCCTGGGTCGAGACACGCGGCCGTTCACGCAACGGTGCCTATTGGGGCGGGGCAACACTTTCCCCTCTGAGACTGACACGCCGCTTCGACGAAAGGGATATTGGAATTGCCTGACATCGCCACCCTTAGATCACGCGAACTCACGCCAGAGGCTTTTATCCCCTACGTGCGGCACATCGACGAGACGACAATCGCGCTCGAGTCCCGGACACTCATGGTCATGGTCGCGCTCGCAGGCGTATCGTTCGAAACTGCTGATCTGCTCGACATCAACGCGCTCCATCGCGACCTCAACACGCTCTATCGAAATATTGCCGATGAGCGGCTCGCGATCTGGACCCATCTCATTCGGCGCAGGGATAGCGACTATCCGGGCGGAACGTTCGCAACGCCATTCTCCGCCTCGCTCAACAAGAAATACCGGGAACGCATGGCGCGCGAGCACCTTTTCCGCAACGATCTCTATCTGACCGTCCTTTGGTCGCCAGCGCGTGGCCCTGCAGACAAGGCGGGCAAGCTGCTGTCTTACCTTCGACGGTCAAAACGACTCGATATGGAGCTGGATGAAGAGGCTCTGAAACAGCTGAAGGACAAAGTCGTCAACGTAGTGGCGGGCTTGAGGCGCTTTGAGCCACGGGTCCTTTCTCTTTACGAACAGGAAGGCATGCTCTTCTCTGAACCGAGCGAGGTGCTGCACCAGCTCGTCGGCGGGAGGCGTGAGCGTGTGCCGCTTACCGAAGGTCGCGTCGCCTCGGCAATTTACTCTGATCGCGTAATCATAGGTCGGGAAACGATCGAGATCCGGCATGAGGCAGAAAGCCGCTTTGCCGGCATGCTGAGCTTTAAGGAATATCCAGCCCGCACCAGGACAGGCATGCTGGACGGAGTTCTAAACAGTCCGTTTGAGCTCATTCTCTCACAGTCGTTCTGCTTTGTGTCGAAGGCGGACGCTCGCGTCATCATGGGGCGTAAGCAAAACCAGTTGGTGAGCAGCGGCGACAAGGCGGCTTCGCAAATCGATGAACTTGACGATGCGATGGACGACCTGGAGTCCAACCGCTTCGTGATCGGCGAGCATCACCTGACACTCTCCGTCTTTGCGACCTCGTTAAAGGAATTAACCGACAATCTGGCAAAGGTTCGCGCAAGCCTGACCAATGGCGGGGCTGTCGTTGCGCGCGAGGATCTTGGTCTCGAAGCGGCATGGTGGGCGCAACTTCCGGGCAATTTTCGTTACCGCGCGCGCTCAGGCGCGATCAGCTCGAAGAATTTCGCAGCATTGTCACCGTTCCATTCCTATCCGATCGGACAGAAGGACGGCAATGAGTGGGGACCCGCCGTCGCCCTGCTCAAGACCGCTTCAGGCTCGCCCTACTACTTTAATCTCCATTATGGCGATCTGGGCAACACCTTCATGTGCGGTCCGTCGGGAGCGGGCAAAACCGTGATTGTCAATTTCATGCTGTCACAGCTCGAGAAACACGACCCGCACGTGGTGTTCTTCGACAAGGATCGCGGCGCGGACCTTTATGTTCGCGCCGCCGGAGGCACCTACCTGCCGCTGAAGAACGGGGTCCCCACCGGCTGCGCTCCCCTGAAGGTCCTCAACCTGACGCCGGAGAACAAGGTGTTCCTGGCGCGCTGGATCGGCAAGCTTGTGGGTTCAGGGGCGCGGGAACTGACTGTCACCGAACTTCGCGACATCTCCGGCGCGATCGACGGCCTAGCCGACCTGCCCGCTGAGCGACGGACAATAGGGGCGCTGCGGGCTTTCCTCAACAATACGGATCCAGAAGGTATCGCGGCGAGGCTCCGCCGGTGGGAGGAGGGAGGGCCGCTCGGCTGGGTCTTCGACAATGTCATCGAAGATATCGGATTTGGGGATTTCGGCGGATCAGGGAAGTTCATCGGCTACGACATGACCGACTTCCTCGACAACGAGGAAATTCGCACACCGCTGATGGCCTATCTCTTCCATCGCGTCGAGCAGATGATCGATGGCCGCCGGATCATCATCGTCATCGACGAATTCTGGAAGGCGCTACAGGACGAGGGGTTCCGCGATCTTGCGCAAAACAAGCTGAAGACCATCCGCAAACAAAATGGGTTGATGCTGTTTGCCACGCAAAGCCCACGCGACGCGCTGAACTCGCCAATCGCGCACACGATCATCGAGCAATGCCCGACACAGATCTTCCTGCCCAACTCGCGCGGCAACCATGCCGACTATGTCGATGGATTCAAGCTCACCGAGCGCGAATACGAATTGATAGCGCGCGAGCTTTCCGTTGAAAGCCGGAGGTTCGTGTTGAAGCAAGGACACAACAGCGTCGTTGCCGAGCTCGATCTCAACGGCTTCGATGACGAGCTCGCCATCCTCTCCGGCCGGACCGCCAATGTCGAACTTCTCGACGCGATCCGCGCGGAGGTTGGAGACGACGTCGAGAACTGGCTTCCCATTTTCCAACAGCGAAGGAGTGCTAGCTGATGACTTCCTATCGACTTCATGGCGTACTGCTCAGCGCGGTGCTCATGCTTGCTGCTGAAGGCGCGTCAGGGCAGGGGATTCCTGTCAACGATCAGGCTGCGATTGCCAAGCAGATCGAGAGCATCGCGCAGCTCAAGTCGCAACTCGACGCGCTCAATGAGCAGATCGGCCAGGCTCGGCAGCTTTATGGCTCGCTCAACAAGCTGACCGATATGGCGGATGTCGCCGAGGTTCTCAACGATCCGGCGATCCGCAAGGCGCTTCCCTTTGACTTCGCTGCCATCGAGGGATTGCTCAAAGGCAACGGCACCGGCGTGTTCGGTGATTCCGCCTCAAGGTTTCTGGAAGGTAACTCGACCTACCGCACTGACGCCGATGATTTCTACGCTCAGGAATTGTCCCGGCTTCAGAACAAGAATGCCGGGCAAATGAGCCTTGGTGAGCAAATCTACGATGCCGCGACCAAGCGCATCGACGGGATTGATCAGCTGCGGGGAAAGATTTCCACAGCTGGCGACGCCAAAGAGATTGCCGACCTGCAGGCTCGGCTGCAGGCCGAACAGGCATTTCTTCAGACCGACGTCCTGCGGATGGAGGGGCTGAGGATGGTGCAGCAGGCGCAGAACCAGGTCGACGAACAGCGCAAGGCGGAGGACTGGCGCCAACGGATGGACAATATGAAGGCGGCGCTGCAGTGAAGTGCACCCTCATCGTCCTTTCCCTGGTGCTCTTGTCGGCTTGTTCGCAAGAGGCGGAGCGAACTCATACGGTGGACGAGTTCGTCGCCGACACCGAATTGCTGTCCCGTACGATTACCGAGTGCCGCAACAACCCGGGTGCATTGCGCCAGACGCCCAATTGCCAGAACGCGGAAGCGGCCGATGTTAAGCTCCGGCTCCAGAACATGCGCAAGGCATTGGGAGGCTGACCAAATGTACCAGGTGTTTGAGTTTATCGACGGTCAGTTCAAGCGGCCGTTGGAGACTTTCGTCTCGGATGGGACGTCGAACATAGCAGAATGGGTCGCTGGTCCGTTGACGGTGGCAGTGACCCTTTACGTCGTCCTCTACGGCTATCTCATCCTTCGGGGCTCGGTCCAGGAACCTATCCTTGACTTCGCCTTCCGCGCGATGAAGCTCGCGATCATAGTGATGCTGGTGAAGAACGCGGGCGAATACCAGACCTATGTCACAAACATCTTTTTCGATGTTTTGCCGCGCGAGATCGCTCAGGCGCTGAATGCAGGTACGGCGCCGAGTGCCAGCACCTTTGACAGTCTGCTCGACAAGGGCCAGGCCTCTGCGACCGATATCTGGACCAGGGCTTCCTGGCCGATTGACATCGTCACAGGTGTGGGCGGCATCATGGTGATCGGCGTCAGCTTTCTGGTGGCGGGGATCGGTTATGTTGTTTCCCTTTATGCACGGTTGGCGCTGGCGATCGTCCTGGCGATCGGGCCGATTTTCATTGCGCTTGCCATGTTTCAATCGACGCGCCGTTTTACCGAGTCCTGGATCGGGCAGCTCGCAAACTTCGTGATCCTTCAGGTCCTTGTCGTTGCCGTCGGTTCGCTTTTGATCTCCTGCCTCGACTCGACCTTCACCGCAATCGACAGCTACAGCGACGTCCTTATGCGCCCTATTGCTTTTTGTGCCATCGGGATAGCTGCCCTGTACATATTCTACCAGCTACCTGGCATTGCATCGGCGCTGGCGTCTGGCGGCGCCTCGCTGGTCTATGGTTACACGACCGCACGCGATGCGCATGAAGGCATGCTGGCCAGAGCAGCCTCCCACACCGGCCGGATGATCGGTCGCGGTGCTCGGTTTGCCCGCCGCGCCTTCGGATCAAGAAATGCCGGCGTATGACACCCATTCCAGAACATTAGATAAAGGCCTGCTGAATGATTAAGCCTGCCCTGTTTCTCGCCTTCTCAGCCACGCTTGTCGGCTGCGCTTCGATGACCTACCCATTGCCGAACTGCGACGGCTATTCGCGCCGCCCATTGAACCGCTCGATGTGGGACTGGGAGGGCGGCAGCAAGCTGAAACAGCAGCAATCCAACACGAGTTCGTCCACGTCCCTCACACCTTTCGTAGAAGAGGCCAGCGAGACTTCCGCTTTTGCGCATCTGGACATCGACGGTTCCTATCGCCGCTGTGAGGGATGAAACATGGTGACGACAGATAATCTCAAGAGCTACTTCGACAAAGCACGTCGTTTCGACCAGGACCGGATGATCCAGGTCGAGCGATCGAACAGGATTGCCTGGTCGATCGCCATAGTTTCAGGCATTGTCGCCGCTGTAGCCGTCTTCGCGGTCGCGTGTCTCACACCCCTCAAGACGGTTGAACCCTTTGTGGTGCGCGTCGACAATTCGACCGGCATTGTCGACGTCGTGTCAGCGCTGACATCGACGGCTGGCACCTACGATGAGGCGGTGACGAAATATTTCGCTGCAAAATATGTCCGGGCCCGCGAGGGTTACGTCTGGAGTGAAGCACAGGAAAATTTCCGCACCATCGCCCTCTTGTCGACGCAAGCGGAGCAAACGCGTTTCGCGGCCCTCTACCGTGGCAGCAACCCGCAATCGCCCCAGAATACTTATGGTCGCGGGGCTACAGCAAGGATCGATATCGCTTCAATCTCCCTCATCAATCAGAATGTCGTTTCCGTACGCTACATGCGAACCATCACGCGTGGCGAGGAAGTACGAACGACCCATTGGGTTGCGTCGATCACCTATTCCTACGCGAACGCTCCGATGTCCTCGACGGACCGGCTCGTAAACCCGCTCGGTTTCGTCGTCAGCGAGTATCGCGCTGATCCGGAGGAGGTGAGATGATGCGCATCCCTCGAATTCCTGCACTCATCGTGACCCTTTCGATGTCGCCGGCGTTTGCGCTTGAGATACCCCGAGGTGCCTCGCAAGACAGTCGTATCCGGTTCGTGAACTACCAACCCTACAACATCACGCGGGTGGTCGGCACTCTGCGGTCATCCGTACAGGTCGAGTTCGCGGCGGACGAGGAAATCGCCCATGTCGCGCTCGGCAATAGCGTCGCCTGGGAAGTTGCGCCGGCCGGCAACATCCTGTTCCTGAAGCCACGCGAGAGCCAGCCGGTGACGAATATTTCCGTGGTTACGACGCGCAGGGATGGCTCGACCCGCAGCTACCAGATGGAACTGACGGCGCGCGATGGCTCCGTAGAGGCTGGCCAAAACACCTACTTCTACGTGAAGTACAGGTATCCAGGCGATGACGCCGAGCTTCGCCGCCAGCAGGCAGCGTCGAGGGCTCTCGCGGCCCAGGCGAAGGACGCCGACAATGTGCTGGCGCTTCACGAAGCCTATGGCCCTCGAAACTGGCGCTATTCTTCTCAGGGATCGCAGGCACTGGAGCCGCAAAGCGTCTACGACAACGGCAAGATTACAACGTTCGCCTTTGTGGGTAACCAGGAAATGCCCGCGATCTATATGGAGAACTCCGACGGCTCCGAAAGCCTTGTTCCGAAGTCGGTCGATGGAGATCTGGTGATGGTGCACGCGATCAGCCGCAAGTTCATCTTGCGTCGGGGCAAGGATGTGCTCTGCGTCTACAACGAAGCCTACGACCGCGTCGGTATCAATCCTGACACCAACACAACGTCTCCTTCGGTGGAGCGCGTCGTGAAGCGCGACGTTACCGGGCGATAGGGAAGGGAACAGTCATGGCTCAGGAAGACGAGGATCGCATCCCCGGAGAGCGTGCCGAAACCGTCACCAGTCGTCAGATCGACAACAGCCCTCTCTTGAAACGCGGCGCTGTTGCCATTGCGATCATCGCGTTTGTCAGCTTCGCGCTTTGGTCGACGACGGGAAAGAAGGGAAGGGATGAAAATCTTCAGCCCGAACGGATCATTATTCGTCAGACGACCCCCTTCGAGGCCGCAAAAGAGAAAGTTGAACCGGACCAGGCGCTCCCTGAAGTAAAATTGCCAACGCCTGTCGTCGAACCGGTCATTGAAGAGCAGGATAAGCTGCTCGATTCCGCGCGCCGCGCGCCCGTGATGGCCTTCAGTGGAGGGCAGAGGAATCGGAAAGAGCTGAGGGAAAGCGACAGCTCTTATCCTTCCGACAACAGCAATTTCGTGCCGCTCGACAACAATATGTCTGTTCAGAACCAGCAAAACAATGAGCAGCAGCGTTTCGATGGCCTGCTGCGGCCAACGCGGCTTGAAGGCTCAAGGGCCGGTACACTCGGAAACCGCAATTTCATCGTCGCGATGGGAACGACCATTCCCTGCGTTCTTGAAACCGCGTTAGCATCCGACCAGCCGGGATTTACCACATGTGTGATCAACCGCGATGTTCTCTCTGACAATGGCAGGGTGGTCTTGATGGAAAAGGGCACGCAGGTTGTCGGCGAATATCGTGGAGGGCTCCAACGCGGGCAAAAGCGCCTGTTTATTCTCTGGAATCGCGCGAAAACGCCGAAGGGCGTTATCGTCACTCTCGCATCACCAGCAACCGACGCACTTGGTCGTGCCGGTGTCGACGGGCATGTCGACACCCATTGGTGGGAGCGGTTCGGCAGCGCTCTTCTGCTTTCCATTGTCGGGGACGCGACGAACTATGCAAGCAGTCGGCTGCGGGACAGCGATGTCGACGCGCAAAAAACAACGAGTGCCAGTCAACAGGCGGCCGCCATCGCGGTCGAGCAGTCCATAAATATCCCGCCGACACTCAATAAGCACCAAGGTGAACCGGTTTCGATCTTTGTCGCTCGCGATCTCGACTTTTCCGGCATCTACGGTCTTCGGGTGACCGAACCCAGAAACCGCGTTTTCGATCGTGCAGTCCTGGGGGATTTCGCGCCACGATCGACGCTCCTAACGAAATAGGGCGCGAAATGGCAGAGAGGCAGGACTCGGCTGTCGTCAGCGAGCTGATGAAACCGTTTTCGACATTCCTTCAGGACAAGTCTCTCCTAGAGGTGATCGTCAATCGGCCCGGGCAGGTCTTGACGGAAGGTCCTGGTGGGTGGCGGACCTATGAAATGCCGGAACTGACCTTCGAAAAGCTCATGCGTCTCGCCCGGGCAGTCGCAAGTTTTTCGCATCAGTCGATTGATGAGACGCGTCCAATATTGTCGGCGACGCTACCCGGGAACGAACGAATCCAGATCGTCATCCCCCCGGCGACCATCAATGACACTGTCAGCATGACAATCCGCAAGCCTTCCTCGGTCGACTTCAGTCTTGATGATCTGGAGGAAAAGGGATTTTTCCAGACAGCGTGCGCAGCGACCAGTACCTCCTCCTCCGCGCAGGATGAGGAACTGTGTGAAACATATCGTGCCGGCCGTTTTAAGGATTTCCTGCGGCAGGCCGTCATCGCTCGAAAAAACATCATCATTTCTGGCGCCACAGGTTCGGCGAAAACGACACTTTCCAAAGCATTGATCAAGCATATTCCCGAAAACGAGAGGGTCATTTCAATCGAGGACACTCCCGAGCTCGTTATCTCACAACCGAACCACGTGCGCTTGTTCTACTCGAAAGGACGGCAGGGGCTTTCGCGTGCCGGACCGAAAGAGCTTCTCGAATCCTGTCTTCGTATGCGGCCGGATAGGATTCTGCTTCAGGAGCTTCGCGATGGGACGGCCTTTTATTATATCCGGAACGTGAATTCGGGCCATCCTGGCTCAATAACCACGGTCCATGCGAACTCGGCCGAATTGGCTTTTGAGCAACTGGTCCTGCTCGTTAAGGAGTCGCAGGGCGGCGCAGGCCTGGACCGGGCCGACATCGTGGCTTTTTTGAAGGCGAGTATCGATATCGTTGCTCAGTGCAGGCGACACAAAGGAAACTTTCGGCTGTCTGAGGTGTATTTCAGGAGTGAGTGTAGAGCCACGGAATAGCAAACTGAGCGACTCACGGAGTTCCGAGGTGCGGATTGTGGTCCTGATGTTTCTTGTTGGGTGTGTCTCCGTAAAGAGCGCCGAAAGCAGCACGGTAACCGTGTAAGTCGATAAGCGTAGTACACCTTAAGGCAACTCTGACGTATGCCTGCAAGATCCTCGTTGTCACTCATCCATGGAGTGTCGATCACAGATCAGGCGACAGCGGACAATATGCGGTCGGACAACCGCTTACAATACATCAAGAAAACAGTCTAAAGCGGCGAGGAATCTTGACTGGCCAGCCAGTCCAATCCAGTGAAGCCATCCATAACGTTACCAGCTTCATGCGCCGGGGCGAATTTATCGCCGCTTGGCGCAGCAGCCGGAGACACAGGCGGTTGCTCGCGGAAAATCGCTTCCAAAGTAGCTAAAATACGCCGCACGGCATCGGAATGGCTGAAATAGTAGATCACCTGCGCTTCACGGCGGGTTTGTACGACGTTTGCATTGCGCAGCTTGGCGAGGTGTTGCGACAAGGCTGATTGGCTGAGGCCAACCCGGTGTGCCAGCTCACCAACCGGAATTTCGGCGTCAACGAGAATCCGCAGTATTGCGAGCCTTTTCGGGTTTTCCATCGCCGCTAAAAGCTTGGAGGCCGAAATAATTGATTGCTCATCCAGACATCTCTGTATCAAATCCGTATCCAAACCAATTTATGTCGCGGACGTTTAGGCCATAATCCTTGGCTAAGCCATTCGACGTGAACCTTTTTTAGAGGTTTAGAGCCGCGACCGGTAAGGCGCCAATGTTTATAATTAAGAATAGTCGAAAACTCTCACTCTCAAAAGGCGCGTGAAGCCGATGAGCCACCTGTAAAGTGCAGGTGTGTTTCTGAGGTGCAATTTTTTTGCGACTATTGCCAGCGTGCCGGACAAATGTCCTCTGAACCGTTCACTAGACATTGAGAACGTCTTCCGCAACGCAGAGGCTGATTGCAAGCATGACTGATTACGACCGAAATGGAGCAATACCCTCGGTTGATTCCCAGATCTAAATGATGCCGCACCGTTGGTTATTATAGGGACATATGATGCCATTTCAGGTGATTTGAGTTGGTACCTAATGCGCTTTTTATCACGTCAACCTGTGTTGGGATGTGCGGGAAATGTCGGACGGGCTGTACAAAAAGCTCAAGATCTCGTCGAGAGATATTGGGGAAGTCGAAGAGTATCTGAGTGAGGCGTATGCTCCCGTCGCTGTCATGCCACTGGGCTCACACGACAACTACGGGGTCACCGGTCAACTGGCCGTAATCGATGAAGTATTCTTCGAATGGTCGGCGACCATAGGTTCGTATCGCGTTACTCCCATTGCGATGTTCGACGCTGTTCTGTTTAATTTCGCGAGCAAGGGAGCGACCGAATATGACTTCCGGGGTGAAAGGCTATCGATTGCGGCTAATCAGGTCATTGGCTACCGGCACGCCGATAGCGTGGATGTCCTTGATGGTAGCGAACATTCAACAGTCGTTATCTCAGACGCTCTATTATCAAGACGCATGTTGATATTGCTCGATCGGCCTGTGGTTCAGCCGATCGAATTTAGCAAACGCGCTCTGGATCATGGCAAACTCGAAGGGCTTCCGGCTCTTGTTCAAATGCTGAACGGTTCACCGTTACAAGGAATTGCCAGGTCATTGAATAAGCAGTCTCCGAGTATGGGTAATCTGATCGTTGACAGTTTTCTTCTAAACTATCCGAACAACTACACGCAAAAACTTGAGGCGCCTGTGCCCGTCATTGCTCCACGACAAGTCCGTCGAGCGATTGATTATATCCATGCGCACCCAGCGGCTAGAAGCTCTCCTGAACTCTTGGCGGGCCTGAGCGGGGTCAGTGTTCGTTCTTTGCAATATTCCTTTTTGAACTGCGTGGGACAAACAATAAGTGAGTATCAGCTTGCTCTGCGCCTTCAAAAAGCTCGCGACGAGATCGATCGGAATAAGGATCGGTCCGTAAAGGAGATTTCTCAGGCGTGGGGATTTGCAACCCAAAGTGCCTTCACCCAGAGCTTCAAAAAAGCATTTGGGGTCAGCCCATCTCAACACCGGAAGGGCGAACTTTAGGCGCTGGATCGTCCATGGCATTTATCCGCCTCGGTTTTCGGCGTGGCAATGGCGTTGCAGGATGTGTGACATCAGTCAAGCATAACCATCTGAGCCGCCACCTGCTCCTCGAACAACTTCGAGAAAGAGGTGATGGGTGCCGAAACGATTGCGCTTCTAGTAGCTCATTCAGATATTCAGGTGATGTTCATTCACGTTGAAACGCAAGGCGGTATGCATGGATCGAAGCTTGCCGGGTCATCCAGGGACAGATGGCCAACCAAGGGAGTGGAAGATGAAGCTCTCTGGCATCGATTGGGATCGCAATAGTCGCGATTACTCGCGACGTTTGAATTGTGACCTCGTCAATCGGTGGATGCGGACGGTCGCCGTCAATTTGTAAACGGGTTCTCGTATCATCCGGAATGAGGGTCTTAAGAGGCGTTGACCGTTAAGTCGGCCATCACCTCAAGGACGGTCAACTTGTGTGAATGCCCGTCACGGCCCTTCCACTCGATCTGCTGTCCGGGAGAAAGACCAAGAAGAGCAGCTCCAATCGGGGTCAGCACGCTGACCATTGAGCGTTCGATGTCGGCGAGGCCGGGGTAACAAAGAGTTACCGTCCTTCTGGCTCCGCCTTCCGTCAGGTAGGATACCGTCGATCCGACCGCCACTGCGTCTGCGGGGAACTGGTCATCCTCTACGACATCAGCACGCTCAAGTTCGATAAGCAACTTCTCGGCATCGTCGAGGTCGCGCCCCGGTGCCGCCAGTGCAAGAGCGGTCAGACGAGCGTGGTCAGTCTGCCGGACGATGATGGACGGCTTTGTGTAATCAGTGGTGTTCATTTCATATGCCTCGTACCGCGGCCGAATAGCTGCGTTTTAAAAAGACTGCTTGTGGAGGGTGAGGTCGCGCAATCCCGCAGGATCAAAGCCCGGGTTCAGACGCGCGACAGCAGTCTACGTCCCGGGCTAGTATCCTTCGACGGGATACTCTCGGCAGAGGCGAAATTTATGTGAATTGCCAATTTTCAACATGGTGCCCTAATCATGGCATGCCTGAGGGGGAAGTCAAGAAGCGCTCCGTGAGACGCTGCCCGGCGCTTTTGATCTCGGCAAGTGCCCTTGACTTCATGGCACCTTCCATAAATGCTAGGTTGATGTTGAACGAGAGCAAAAGACGCGCAGTGAGCGCTTTCAGGGTCTGCCCCATCGCAGGATCGTAACCGGGTCCGGCCACTGTCGCCTGCCGGATCCAGAGTGGCTACGTCAACACGTTCGCCTTACCATCTGCGGCAAGTCTCTCTTCAAACAAGTCAACGCCCTTCCTCTAGCGATGGGGTTGTTGCGCAGGTCACAATAAACATGTCTTCACTCAGCCAAACCATGCCCATAATCGGAGCAACAGACTTTCACACACTTAGCCGCCTGACGCTCGTGGCCCTGACCAATGATTTCGACGTCGGCCCCGACTTGAGTGAGAAGCTGGAAAACTCCTGGGTCTTGGCAGACGAACAGGTCTCGCTCGACACGGTCTGCCTAGGATCAACTGTCTCGTATGATGTAGAGGGGCAGCAACGCCAGGTTACCCTTGTTCTCCCGAATGAAGTGCTGGCAGACGCGGGCCGCTTGTCTGTATTGACGCCTGTTGGCGTGGCGCTCTTGGGCCTTAAGCCCGGGCAGCGCGGGGAGTGGAATTCTCGCGATGGACACAGAAATCAATTGACTGTCGTCCGGGTCGGCCGTGCCGGTTTACGACGAGCAGCCGCGGAAGCCTTCAGCCACCTCTGAACGCGATGATATCGACGCAAGAAAGGTCTGCAGGACCGGATGTCTGCGCTTGCTTGCGCACGTTCCTCCGCCCTTTGAACGCACCAACAACATCTGTTTCGTATGGTGCTTCAGATGTTTGGCCAACAAAAGTGGACCAAGGCTTCCCTTATCGCGGCAGCACAAGCTGTCCGGAGCAATCATGGAAAAAGACACACATTTTACTGGAATGCGGGGGCGGGCAGGTTTTGCGCAGGGACTTGGCTGGATGGCGCTGAGCATGGCGTCCTTCATAAGCATGGCTGTCGGGTCTCGCGAGCTCGCATCGACCTTGTCGATCAGACAGGTGCTGTTTTTCCGGGCTCTCGTCGGTCTCGGCGTAATTTTGCTGGTGGGACGGTCACTCCTGCCGCAGATCCTTCAGAAGAAACTGTTTCCAAGGCATCTCGCCCGAAACGTCGTTCACTTCACCGCCCAGTATTTCTGGACCATTGGCGTGGTCTCTCTCCCACTGGCCTCGGTCTTTGCACTCGAATTTACGATGCCGATCTGGGTCGCATTTTTCGCCTGGCTTTTTCTCAAGGAGCAGCTAACCGGGCCTCGGCTTCTCGCAACCCTTGGCGGTTTCATCGGTGTTCTGGTGATAGTGCGTCCAGGATTCGGCGTCATTGATCCGGCTGCTGGTTTAGTGCTGCTGGCGGCCGCCGGCTATGGGCTTTCCTTAATTCTCGTCAAGCAGCTCACGAAAGAATGCTCACCAGCAATCATCGTGGTCTGGATGATCCTCATTCAACTGCCGCTGGGACTGCTGGCCGCGTTGACGGACTGGAGGGACGTTAGCCTGTCCGATATTCCGTGGATGATGGTTGCCGGCGTTGGTGCCTTGAGTGCGCATTACTGCCAGGCACAGGCGCTTAAGCGCCTCGATGCATCTGTCATCATGCCTATCGACTTTTTGCGTGTACCCATGGCTGCGGTCGTCGGGTTCTACGCTTACGGAGAAGGCGTAGACGCCTGGGTCGTCATCGGCGGATGCATAATCCTGCTGTCGAACTTCCAGGCGATGATGTCCGAGCGAGTGAGGTCAAAGAACCCCGATGTCTGACGAGCCAAGGCAGTCACCCTCGCCGGCAGTGATCAGGCTGCCTTGCCCATGCCGATCTTCCTTAAGCTATTAAAAAAACGGAGTATTTGATGGTTCACGTCGACGAAAAACTCGAACCCATTCTCAACGAAGTCTTGCGCCGAAACGCAGGAGAGTTCGAGTTCCACCAGGCCGTGCGCGAAGTCCTGGAGAGCCTTGGAAGAGTCATTGCTAAACATCCGCGTTATGCGGAAAACGCCCTTATCGAGCGGATTTGTGAACCGGAGAGGCAGATCATCTTTCGTGTGCCTTGGGTGGATGACAACGGTCAGGTCCAAATCAATCGCGGATTCCGCGTGCAGTTCAACTCTGCTTTGGGTCCCTATAAGGGCGGCATTCGGTTTCATCCCTCGGTCAACGTCGGTATCATCAAGTTCCTCGGATTCGAACAGACGTTCAAGAACGCCTTGACCGGTATGCCCATCGGTGGAGGGAAGGGCGGATCCGACTTCAATCCGCGCGGACGATCTGATGGCGAAATTATGCGCTTTTGTCAGTCGTTCATGACTGAGCTTCATAGACATATTGGCGAATACACCGATGTTCCCGCTGGCGACATCGGTGTCGCCGGTCGTGAGATTGGCTATATGTTTGGCCAGTACAAGAGGCTGACCAATCGATTTGAGGCGGGTGTCCTGACCGGGAAAGCCCTGTTCTATGGCGGTTCGCGCGCTCGCAAAGAAGCGACAGGTTATGGGGCGAGCTACTTTGTGCGCAGGATGCTGGCCTCCAAGGGAATGGACTTTTCAGAAAAGCGTGTGTCGGTTTCTGGTTCGGGCAACGTTGCAATTTATACAATGGAAAAAGTAAGCGAGTTCGGCGGGAAGATTGTCGCTTGCTCCGATTCAAACGGTTATGTCGTTGATGAAAGCGGGATTGATTTCGCCCTGGTCAAGGAGATCAAGGAGGTCCGCCGAGGACGCATCTCGGAATACGTGAAGCTCAAGGGGTCGGACGCTTGCTTTGTAGAGGGAGGATCAATCTGGGATGTCCCCTGTGACGTGGCTATGCCCTGTGCAACGCAGAACGAACTGACTGGTAAAGACGCAAAGACGCTCGTCAGAAACAACGTCATCGCGGTGGGAGAAGGTGCAAATATGCCGTCGACTCCCGAGGCTGTAAGGTTGTTTCAGGCGGCAGGCGTCATGTTCGCGCCTGGCAAGGCCGCTAATGCAGGAGGGGTCGCCACGTCTGCTTTGGAAATGCAACAGAACGCTTCCCGTGACAGCTGGACGTTTGAGCAAACGGAGGCGCGCCTCGCAGACATCATGAGTGCGATCCATGATGTCTGCGCGGAAACAGCCGAGGAATATGGCGCGCCGGGCGATTACGTCCTTGGTGCAAACATCGCCGGATTCGTTCGGGTGGCGGAAGCTATGGACGCGTTAGGGGTCATCTAGGCGATCACGAGCGGCGGCCCAGCTCGACTCATGCTGTACCGGAGGAACGCATCGGTGATGATTATTGGACCTCAAGCCAGACCGGAGCCGCTGCGCCTCAAAGCAGGAGCGTCACCCGATCGCACGCGTGCGATCGGGTCGTTCGCCAATTTAGTCGCTCCACTGGTCTTTGTTCTCTTTGTTGAGAACAAGGCGTTTTTCAGAGGTTACCACCTTGTTTCCTGCCCTGCTTGCCAAGACCAATTTTGGTCTTGATCATGCTACTCTGGCTGACGTAGCCGCTATCCTATGTGAGGACGAGGCCTGCCTTGCACCGATTGCTAACGCGGCTAACGAGACGACAGGCGAGCCACGGTGGATTGCTGGTGCTTTAATACATGCACTCTGGCGAAAGGCTGGAGTCGCCCCTCAGGTGATGTCCTCCGTTCTAAAAGCCTGGCCGGAGATAGTGGCATCGCTCGAAGCGGTTATGTGTTTCCGGGCGAATGCGGCCGCCGAAGAGAGCGATCCATTCATGTTCTATCAACCTGTCGCCGCCCACTCGATCCCCGTTGCTGGTCTCGATGAGTACATTGATCTGGTTGAGAACCGCTTCATTATTTGGAGGCGTCCCAGCATCGATCGGAAATCTCTGGGAAAAGCAATGTTCGCTGGACGCAGGTCGGACAATGATGCCGCTTATCTTGCCGCCTTAAGATCGCTGCAAGCTCGACCGACATACCAGACCACAGGGCTTGGCTTTACCGATGGAAGCACGTTCTTCCACAACGAGTGGGGACGCAACCTAGCTGAGCAGGCGCTCGAATCGTCAGTGCTGTGCAACGACCGGTCAGGTCTGTTGTTCGAGAACAGCTACGTCTGCAAAACCTCCATCAATGTCTCGATCGTCGTCCGCGCGTTCAAGCGAAAAGCTCTGGGTCTGACAGTAAGGCCATAAAGTGACGCAGAGCTTGTTGCCGCTGAGTGGATGTCACAAGGTTCGTTCACGTACGATTTGGCGCGAATGGTCCGACATCATTCCTATCGTGCGGCAAAAGGTCACCTTGCAGGCAACGCGATCCTTGCCCAGATAAGCATCATGAAAACGACCATGAAATCCCTATTTTTCAGGCTTATTGATCAGGCACGTTCCCTAACCCGGAGCTGGCAGCACTGAACCTTTAACGCCGCCATAGACCCAGCCGCTCCGGGAACCACGCAATTGAAAGTGCGGTTCGTTATGCGTCGCTCGCGCGACGTAGCCATGGAGCGTTTTAATGTCCCACCCTCGCCCCCTTCCAGTCTGCCCTGCCTGCAACCGTCAACTGCCGGGTGCCGCGGCCCGGTGCCCTTGGTGTGAAACCTCTGTTCCACTGAGAGCCGCACGCAAGCCTCATAGTTGCAAGCGCAACGAGTTCCGGCTGCCCTTTCGCTGGCTTGCGGAGACCGCAGGACAATGACACGCGCTACGACAGCAAGCCGGATCGTCTCGTCACCTGATGACAGAGGTCAGTTGCAGCAGGTCGGAGTACTTCCCTGGCGGATCGGGCGCGACGGCGAGCGCAAGGTGCTGCTTGTCACGGACCGTGAGCGCGAGCGCTGGATCGTGCCCAATGGCCCGCTCGTGAAAGCATGTCCGCCCCTCGTCATGGCCTCACGACATGCCTTCAAGGTGGCAGGAATTATTGGCGACATGTCCCCGGCTCCGGTATTGACATACAGATACATCAAGACCCTCAACGATGGGCCTCAGCTTGTCTGCTGTGTCACGATATTCGGTATGAACGTGCGTGGCACTTTGACCCACTGGCGCGAAAAAGCGCACCGAAAAAGACGATGGTTTTCTCCACTAGCGGCGGCAGACAGGCTGGATGATATCGCGCTTGCCGATTTTGTACGGAAGCTCGATGCCGAGCCGGGGTGTTGGCATGCCCGCCGTCACTCTGGCCGCCTGATACTGGGGTTGAGCGAGCGGCAAGGTTCTGGTGTCTGACATGCCGACGATGGAGCTAACGGGTTTCGCGCTCACCATGCGTTATATCTTTCCTATCCGAAGGGTTAGTGCCGGACGCTGATGGCCTGGCGCCAATAGTTGCGACCGCGACATTGGCGTCAGGTTTCTCGCAACCCGACACGAAAACTGCGGAGCAAATCTGGCCGCCTGTGCCATCGCATTGCCCGCATTCGGAAAGAAGCAGTCATGACTTTCAGATATATTCACACCCTTCCTATCAGCGGCCCCAACAAGTTGCCTCGTTTCAGGCGGTGGGCTGCCGAAAATATTCCCGGCATTGCCGTCTCTCTGCCGCCCCAGGTGCCGGTTAAGAGCGAAGCTCTAACGGTGCGATTGAAATCGGTTGAGGATCGCAACACGCTGATCGCGAAACTGGAGGGCGTCAGCCTCTAGTGATCTCGTGCCCCGCGGCGTACGGCTGATCCGGATCGAGCTGGTGGTGTTCTATGCCGCGCGGTTCTTGTCGGTCGAGCTATGCCTTACGCCGCGGGGGCGTCGACTTCGGATAAAAACCGAACGGCGCATTAACCGGCGAAGGGTGCCGTGGCCTCGCTCGCCCAGGGGCATCGAGATATCTCCACAGATCCAGTCCCACAATCGTGATGACCCGGCGGTCAACAGCGCAGGTGGGACTGGATACTCAACCTTGCGCAGGTGGCCAGCCGCCATCGCCAAACAGCGCGATGGCAAACGTCGTTATAACCATCCACGAGCCATGCCAGCCAGATTGCGGTCACAAGGTCCGATCGGCCTTACCCAACACCTGTCGCAGACCATCGATACTGAAAGGCTTGGATAATTGCTGCGCATCGGAAATACCCGAGGCTGTCTTGGCGTTGTCGTCACCGCTTGCGAAAACGATCCGCACGTTTGGCCAGCGTTCCCTTACATGCCTTGCAAGTTCGATCCCCGACATGCCGGGCAGACCGACATCTGTCAGCAACATGTCGATCCTGTTGGCCTCAAGGACGCTGAGGGCATCTTCCGCTGAGTTAGCCTCATGCACCGTGTGACCAAGCTCCTCTACCATGTCGACCGTCGACATCAGGATAAGCGGCTCATCCTCAACGATAAGGACATGCGGTTTTGCCGACACCATTGGGCGGCTATCACGCGGCTCCTGCTCGGGTGCAGGCGCGGGCTCCTGGCGCTCCATCCGTTGCAAGGCAATCCTGTGTTGCTGCGCGTTGTTCAGGACGTGGCGGACTTTGCGGGCCAGTGCCTCGCGCGTGTAGGGTTTGGATAGCAACTCGACACCAGCGTCCAACCGGCCGCCGTGGACGATCGAATTTTCGGTGTAGCCTGAGGTAAATAACACGGCCATGCCAGGGAACTGAGCCTTGGCCTTCCTCGCAAGATCTGTGCTGCGCAGCGGGCCCGGCATCACGACGTCCGTGAACAGCAGGTCGATCTGAACGCCACTGCTGACGACGGCGAATGCGGACTGTGCGTCTCTCGCTTGGAGGACGCGGTAACCAAGGTCCGTCAGCAGCGCCACCGATGTTTCTCTAACGCCGTCATCGTCTTCCACCACGAGAACAGTTTCAGTGCCACCCGTCACCGCAATGGCCTCTGGATCACTCAGGCTGTCTTCGACCTGCACCGTGCGCGGCATATAGAGTTTCATGGTCGTCCCATGCCCGACCTCGCTGTAGATTTTGAGGTGGCCGCCGGACTGCTTAAGAAAGCCGTAAACCATCGACAAACCGAGGCCGCTTCCCTTCCCGTCCGTTTTCGTGCTGAAGAACGGTTCCAGGACATGTTCGATGATATCTGGCGATATTCCTGACCCCGTATCGGTCACTGCAACGAGTACATATTGTCCGGGACGGACATCGTCGTGCGAACGGGCGTAATTGTCGTCGAGAACCGCATTTCCGGTCTCGATTGTCAATCGTCCGCGGCCTTCCATCGCGTCCCTCGAATTGATTGCCAGGTTAAGGATGGCGTTCTCCAGCTGACTCGGATCGATCAGCGTATTCCATAACCCGCCGGAGACAACGGTTTCGAGTTCTATCTCTTCGCCCAGTGCCCGGCGCAGCATATCGTCCATATTCTGGATGAGTTTTCGAACATTGACGACTTTGGGCTCGAGCGGCTGACGGCGGCCGAAGGCCAAAAGCTGCGATGCCAGCTTTGCGCCGCGGGCAACGCCGGCCAAGGCATTTTGCAGGCGTTGTTCTGCCCGCCTGTTGCCGTCGATATCTTTGGAGAGAAGCTGCAGGTTGCCGCTCACGACCTGGAGAAGATTGTTGAAGTCATGCGCCACGCCACCTGTGAGGTTACCCAGCGCTTCCATCTTTTGCGCCTGCCTCAACGCGATCTGTGCGGTTTCGCGCTCGACAGTTTCTTTCTCTAGCTTCAGAAGCGCAGTTCTCAGTTCAATAGTGCGCTGCTCGACTTTTTCCTCAAGGGTGTGGTTAAGGCTCTGAAGCTGATCCTCAGCACGCTTTTGGTCCGTAACATCGAAGCCATCAACGAAAATCCCGGTCACTGATCCGTTAAGGTCAAAAATTGGCTGGTAGATCAAATGTACGAAGCGCTGATCCGGCTGCTCCTTGCCATCCCGTTCAAGGAAAACAGGCACATAACGACCTATATACGGCGTGCCCGATCGAAAAACACCGTCGAGCAATTCGAAGAAGCCTTGCCCGGCAATCTCAGGCAGCGCCTCTCTGACGCTGAGGCCAAGGAGCTCGCGATGCCCGACAAGTTGATTATAGGCATCGTTGACCAGCTCGAACGTGTGTTCAGGCCCGCTGAGGATGCACATGAAACTTGGGGCTTGCTGGAACAGGGCGCGCATCCGATCTCGCTCCGCGGTCCGAAGTTCCACTTCTGAGGAGAGTTGACGATTGAGCTGCTCGAGTGCCAACGCTGCTTTTTCCCGGATCTCAGCAGCCTCCGCAAGCGCCGCTGCCCGTCGACGTTCTGTTTCGAACGCTTCGGCGCTCGCCAAGCGCGAGGTGATCTGGCCGGCAATCAATTTAAGGAAATCCAGGTAATCGTCGCTGACCGCCCGATGCGGATTGAGCCCGGTGATCATTACCCCCTTGGGTTGGTCGCTGGCTTGTCCGACCAAAGGAATGACCGCAGCCTGAGATGGCGCTCTTTGCCAGGGCCCCGACGGGATGACGTCTGTGGCCGACAACTGTATCAGATCCATGGCCTGTTCTTGCCAGGCGCGTTCAAGGTTCCAGATACCCACACCACGGTTTATTGTTACAGGCAATAAAGTGTCGTCTTCAGCTGTGCCGCAAACCCACCGGCGCATCGCATTGCCGTTCTCGTCAAAAACGTAAAGTGCGCAGAAGGGAAGATCCTGAGGGTTGTCGTTAAGCGCTTTGCGTGAAGCGTTGAAGACTTCGACCTCGGTGTCGGCCACGGCAAGGCCAGACGCCAGGGTGCGCATGGTTGCCAGGCGGCGTTCACTGATGACCCGCTCGGTTTCTTCCGTGACCGCGCAGAAGACGCCCTCGACCTTGCCATTGTCTCCGATCAGCGGACTGTAAGAGAAGGTATGATACGTTTCTTCCGGATACCCGTCGCGTTCGAGAAGCAAAAGCAGCGCGCGGTCCCAGGTTGCCTCTCCGCTTGAATAAACGGTTTCCAAGCGCCCTTTGATATCATTCCAGATTTCAGACCATAATATCTTTGTCGGCACAGCAAGCGCGTTGGGGTGCTTATTTCCCAAGGTCGGCCTATAGGCATCGTTATAGAAAAAGGCGATGTCTGGACCCCAGCCAAGCCACATTTCAAATTTTGAGGTGAGCAACAGCCGAATTGCGACCTTCAGCGCTTCGGGCCACTCGTCCGGACAACCAAGTGTACTATCCGCCCAGTCATGGCGCCGCATCATCTGCGCCATCTCTCCATCGCCAACAAATATGTCCCGATACCGGTCCGAAATTAATGCCATTCCACTTCCATCCCAATAAAGCACATCCTACGTAGAACATTGATAACGCTTCGCTGGCCAGCTAGTTCTAGATCGATACCAGCTTTTGTATGGGGTGGGAGACATTTGAAATTGAGTAAAGGCACATCACAACCTGAATGGAGTACAGCCGAGCTCAGGCGTGCTATCCAGTCGGCCGGGGTCGCGCTCTGGGCCTGGATCGTCGATGACGACACGTTTGTGATGGATGCCAAGGCTTACGAACTCTGGGACATTTGTGGCGAGGTAGACCTCACTTTTGAGCACCTTTCCGCCAAGGTGCATCCCGCCGACCGAGACCGCGTCAGGGCGGCGTTCGTCGCAACCCGCGCCATCGACGGCCCGTTTGAAATTGATTTCCGCATTCTCACGAACGCCTCCGACGTTCGTTGGATTTCCGCTCGGGGCCAAGGCAACGAGGGAGACGCTGCAACCGAAAAAATGACAGGCATCTTTCTTGACGTCACGGGCCGCAAGCAGGCGGAGGAAGGGCATGAACTCCTTGCCGGCGAGATGAGCCATCGCGTCAAGAATATTCTGGCTCTGGCCTCTGGATTAACAAATATCACCTCGCGGACGACCGAGACAAAAGAGGAAATGGCAAAGCAGTTGACTGAGCGACTGACGGCCCTCGGCAGGGCCCACGAACTGGTGCGCCCGCTCCCCGATGGCCAGGGGAGATCGGCATTGCTCGGTGACCTCTTTGCTGTGCTGCTTGCCCCTTACGACGACGTCGGAGCTTTTGCAGGTCGCATCCGCGTTGCTGTGCCGCGGATGGGATTAGGAGAAAAGGCCGCAACCAGCCTGGCACTCGTGATACACGAGTTGGCAACGAATTCGCTCAAATATGGTGCCTTGTCGAATAATGCGGGATTGCTCGACATATCCGGTTCTGTAATCGAAGACGAGGTCGAGATCGTCTGGAGCGAACACGGAGGCGACCCTGCTCAATCGCCCAGATCGTCAGACGGTTACGGCAGTAAGATGTTGCACAGGACAGTCTCTGGACAACTCGGTGGATCAATCGACTATAACTGGGGAGAGGGCGGCGTCGTTGTAACGCTAAGGATGAAAGAAAGCCATCTTTCTGGATAAATGATCGGGGACCGAGAGTTGGCCCTCAAGCACCCGGCGTGCCGAGACAAAAGCCGAAGTCCCGACCACCGACAGGCTGGGCGCCCTTGCGGGGAGGCATCGACGCGCGCTCCACCAAAACTGATGGAGCCTCACCGTTCTGCGGGACTGAATATGGGCAATCAGAGTGTCGCACGGTTGCGTAGTGACAACATGGACATCGGTATCCCTGTGTCTTTCGGCCATTTAAGTGGTGATGACGGCCATTCTCCTCAAGGCAGAGTTTGTCCAATAGCCTATCTCGGTGTCTTCGCTTTTGCGGTCGAATAGCGACAAACACAAACCATGCCGACGACCCACTACCCAGAGCGATGTCGTGCAACGGAGCACGTGTCTGCTCGCAGCTCCTGGGCGAATGACGGAGACGCTCCTTGAATGCATTTAAGAAATTTTGGCTTGGATTGAGGTCCGAGTGATCATCTCATCTATGCGTTGGAGCGGGTCAGTGGCTCGGGTCCCTTGAAGGCAGAGATCTTAGGCCCCTTTTAAACAGGCTTTAGCAAAAACCGTTCAATTTAAGGATTCGATACGCTTCGATTGAGCTTCGAAGTGCATCCTCAGAATTGCGGTCTCCGTCATTGGCGTCGGGATGGTGCATTTTGAGCCTCTCCTTATAGCGGCTCTTGATTTCTTGGGATGTCGCCTGGGAAGAAAGGCCGAGTGTTTCGAAAGCTTTGGCTTCCAGTACCTTGAGCTTTCTTTGTTGGGCGCCGATCCGGGTTTGCCCTTGCCGATCGGCTTTGCGAGCATTTAGCGTTTTTGCCGAGCCTGAACGAATTGAAGACGGTAACGGAGTTTCAGTCGCCGCGCTCACCCTCTTTCCCCAGGTCGGGCGCGCACCCGTCGTCGCTTCTTTCTGGTAACGGGCGACGTCGGCATTGGAGGGTGGTGTCGTAAAACTATAACCCTTGTTGTAGTCAGTCACATGCTCAAGGCAGAATAAGAGGTAAAGACCTTCTGCACCCGATCCCACCGGCGCGCGGTGAGTACCGCTCTTTTCACACCCGTCCCATTGGCATTTTGGGCCTGTGGCTTGGCTGGCCGATGGCGAGCGTTTGCGAGCGGATCGAAGACCTACGAATATTTTCGAATCATGCGTCATTGGAACTATATGGACGCGGAGGACCCCTAGGGCAACATCAGACATGTCCAATCTCGGGCAATACGTACAGGGCGCGACAGCCAACCTCACTGGGGGAAGCGCTGTTTTCTTGGCAAATTGGTCGTTTGGAAATGGCCAACATGGTGGAAAACATCTTACCGATCACACGCGGTTTCTTCTGAAGTCGATTATCGATTAAGGAGAGTTTGAGCCAACTGACGGTCCTGAAAACGCGCAAAGCCACTAGGTTCTTGCCCTTGACGGTTGAACCCAAGCCGATCGCTTTGGTTCTTCGTGGCCGAGAATCTATATCCAGGTTTCATCGCGATGCCAGCATGTTAGAAATATTCGCGTAAGGCCTTGCCGTCATCCGCGAAGATCTCGGTGCCGTTGACGAAGCTCGGTCGCGCGACCTTCGCAATCTCTTGCGGCTCGCAGTCGCCTAGGCCGTGGCAGAAGGCGCTGAGTAGCCGGCCGAATGTTCGGTTCTCCAGCGATGTTTTAATGACGTAGGGCTCGCCCGGCGTGCGTCGTGATAGCCGTTGGTGACGTCGGGAGATAATGCCCCAGCCGCCGTGAGCGCCAGAATTTGCCGAAAACCGCAGATGATTAGAAGATTTTTGCTTTCCGGCTTTCCCTTTCTGTGTTTCTTATAATGCTTAAATAGAATTTTTAACGCTTATTAATTCAGAATTAACATGATGGAAGACCGAAAAACCGATGCAGTGTCTGTCAATGCGGGCGGCTTGCTGGCGCTGGAGGCGCGGCTTGCGCACGAGCTCGCCCTTCTAGAGCGACCAGCGAAGCCATGGGTGCCGCGCATGGAGATCGACGGTGGCGGAGTGCTGGATGTTGCAGTTATAGGTGCCGGGCTTTGTGGGCTCACCGCGCTTGCCGCCCTCTCATTTGTCGGGATCGATAATATCAGGGCCTTCGATAAGGCTTCGAGCGGCTTCGAGGGTCCCTGGGTAACGAGCGCGCGTATGGAGACATTGCGCACCCGCAAGGAACTCGCTGGTCCCGCGCTCGGCGTACCCTCCCTGACATTCCGCGCATGGTTCGAGGCGCAGTACGGCGCGCGCGCCTATGAGGAGATGGTGCTCATACCGCGTGAAGACTGGATGGCCTACATGGTCTGGTATCGCAATGTACTGGCGCTGCCCGTGAGCAACGATACCGAACTTTCCGGTCTCATTCTCCGCGAGGATGGCCTGCTTGATCTCGAGTTACAGGGGCCGGAAGGTGCGACCAGAGTTCTGGCGCGCCGGGTGATCCTGGCGACAGGGCTTGATGGCCTCGGTGCGCCGCGACTGCCAGATGTAGCGAAAGCGGTTCCTGCAAGCTTCGTGCGCCACAGCGGCGATATATTCGACGTGAGCGCGTTACGGGGCAAGCGGGTCGCCGTGGTCGGAGCCGGAGCTTCGGCAATGGACAATGCGGCCGCAGCACTTGAGGCGGGGGCTGACCGCGTCGACCTTTTCATTCGCAAGCCGGATATTCCGCGTGTGGAGAAATTCGGCGGCATCGCAAGCCTCGGCATGTCCCACGGTTATATCGGCCTGCCCGATGCTGACCGCTGGGCCTTCATGGTCGAGGCGGAGCGGACGCAGATTCCGCCGCCACGCCACAGCATCCTGAGGGTCTCGCGGCATGGCAATGCGCTCTTCCATCTTGGCAGTCCCGTTATCAGCATCACAGAAGTGGGCGAGGCGGTGGAAATAGAGACTCCGAAGGGGCGCTATCCGGCCGACCTCATCATTTTCGCCACTGGCTTTGATGTCGATTTCGCCCGACGGCCGGAATTTGCGGCCTTAAGCGGCAGTGTCCTGCTCTGGCGCGACGCCTACCAGCCGCCCGCGGAGCAGAGCAACGATGCGCTGGGATCCTATCCCTATCTCGGGCCGGCCTTCGAATTTCTGCCGAAGCCGGATCTGCCTGCGACGGAGGCGGAAACGATTTCCCGTATCCATTGCTTTGCCTATCCGGCTGTTCCCTCCCACGGGAAAATCACCAGCGGCATTCCTGCGGTCAGTCAGGGGGCGGAGCGTCTGGCGCAGGGCATTGCCCGCTCGCTGTTCGTCGAAGACCGCGCCCGTCATTTCGAGACTTTCATGAACCACGACGCCGCTGAAATCACCGGCGAGGAATGGCGCGACGCGGACGCGCGGGACAAGACCAAGGAGCATGCCAATGGCTGAACCGGCACTGAAACTGGAAATATTTTACGGCATTTCATCGCCGTGGGCCTATTTCGGTGCGCCACGGGCGGTCGAAGTCGCGCGCTCGCATGGAGCCGAGATTGTGCTGCGCCCGATCCGCATCATCGAGGCCAATGGCGGCATTCCACTGCGCAGCCGCCCTGATGCCCGGCAGAGCTACCATGCCGTGGAACTGGACCGGTGGCGCCGTCATCTCGATATGCCGCTCAATCTCACGCCGAAATTTTACCCCTGCGCCACCATTGAACGCGCAGCGCAACTCGTCATTGCCGCACAGAAGGCCGGGCTGGACGCGATCAGCCTTTCCTTCGCCATCCAGCGCGCATTGTGGAGCGAAGACCGCGACATTGCCGATCTCGATACGCTCCGTGCCATTGCGCAAGCGGTTCTCGGTCCCGAAGCTGTGGCGCTGGTGCGCGATCCGCAGCCGGAAGACATCGTGGCGGAATGGAACGGAAATCTCGCTGAGGCCGAGCGCCTCGGAATTTTCGGAACACCGACCTATGTGGTGAACGGAGAGCTGTTCTGGGGGCAGGACCGCCTGGAATTCGCAAGCCGCGCCCTTGGTGCCCTGAAGCAGCAAATTTCGCAATCCGCAGTGAGGACATCCGCATGACCGATGCCGCAAAACTCCACAATCAGGCCATCGTCATCGACGGCCTGCAGACCTGCCAGTGGAACAGGTCGATATTCGAGGACATGCGCGCGGGCGGCCTGACCGCCGTCAACGTCTCGAGCGTGATCTGGGAAAATTTCCGCGAGGGCATCGGTTATGTCAGCGAATGGAAGCGTTTCCTGCGGGAAAATGACGACCTGATCCGCCCGGTGCGCACGGTGGCCGATATTCACGTGGCCAAGGCGGAAAACAAAACGGGTATCATCATAGGCTGGCAGAACACCTCGCCGCTTGAGGACAAGCTGGATTATGTCGAGATTTTCAAGGATCTCGGCGTCGGCATCATGCAGCTGACCTACAATACCCAGAACTATTCCGGTGCAGGTTATCTGGAAGAAAACGACAGCGGCCTGACGGGCTTCGGCCGTGAGGTACTTGGGGAGATGAACCGCGTCGGCGTGCTCTGTGATCTGAGCCACGTCGGCGACAGAACTACGGCGGATGTCATCGCCCGCTCGAAGGCGCCGGTCTGTATCTCGCATGTGTTGCCGCGTGCGCTGCGCGACGTGAAACGCAACAAGCCGGACGAACTGCTCAAAGCCTGCGCGGAGAAGGGCGGCATCATCGGCATCAGCCTTTTTGCGCCGGGTCTTGCTGCCGGAAACGATGCGACGGTCGAGGATTATCTCGATGCCATGGCCTATGTCATCGATCTCGTCGGCGAAGATCACGTCGGCATCGGCACGGATTTCTCGCAGGAGCGGCCGCGTCCCGGCCCCTGGCAGCTCTGGGCCAACCGCGACAAGGGCACGGCCCGCACGCTGACGGAATTCGCGACGGTCAAGATTTCCAAGCCGAAGGGCATCGAGCGCATTGGTGAGGTTCCCAATATCACCGCCCGCATGCTGGCGCGCGGCTGGAGCGAAACGCTCGTTCTGAAACTTCTCGGACAAAATTGGCTGCGCGTGCTCGATGCCGCGTGGCGGCCCGCAATCTGACAACACCAAATCAAATGGAGGCAACTGAAATGAAAAATGTTCTCAAGCGCCGCAAGGCCGCTCTCGTCGTCGGCATCGTTGCCGCCGGGATCGCCTCGCTCTCGGGAACCGTCTTCGCGCAGGATGCGACGAAGGGTACCGTCAACATCGTCGGTTTTTCCGGGGTCTTTGCGGATAACTATCAGAAATTCATCATCGACGCCTTCAAGGCCCAGCATCCCGGCATCGAGGTGAACTATCAGCAGAGCAAGAATTCGGCCGAAACGCTGGCGTTGCTCACCCTTCAGCGCGCCGAGCCGAAGGTCGACGTCGCCCTGATCGATGTTTCGGTCGCCATCAAGGCGAACAAGGAAGAATTGTTCACCAAACTCGATGCCGCCAAGGTGCCGAACCTTGCCGAGCAACCGGAATGGGCGCGCATCGATGGGGACCGCTCCGTCGCCTTCTCGCAGGACAATCTTGCCATCCTCTACAATACCGACGCGGTGAAGGAACCGCCGATAAGCTGGACCGATCTTGCCGACCCGAAATACAAGGGAAAGATCGCCGCCAAGCTTTCCGATACGCGCGGCGTCATTCTGCTGCCGATCCTCACCAAGCTGAAGGGTGGCGACTACAAGACCTCCGTCGATCCGGCCATCGATTTCCTGAAGCAGGTTGCGCCGAGCGTTTCGACTTTCGAACCGGCTCCGGACTGCTATGCCGTGGTGCAGAGCGGCGAGGTCGATCTTTCCATCTGCTGGAATGGCCGCGCGCAATATCTGCATGACACGCAGGGCGGGAAAATCGGCGTGGCCTTGCCGAAGGAAGGCTCCATCGGCCAGACGAACACGATCGGTCTGGTCGAAGGTTCCGCCAATAAGGAGGCCGCCGAACTCTTCGTGAATTATGCCCTGAGCGCCGAGGCGCAGGCGACATTTGCCGAAAAGAGCTTCTACGGTCCGGTCAACAGCAAGGTCTCGCTGAGCGAGGCGGTTGCTGCCCGCATCTACGGCAGCAAGGAAGCCCAGGCCGCGCAGTCCTCGCTGGACTGGAGCTTCGTAGCGGACAAATATTCCGCATGGATACAGCGGATCAACCGCGAGGTCATCGCAGCGAATTGAGACAGGAAGCAGAGGACGCCATGGCCGATCATCATGTCGAGATCGACAATCTCGTGAAGACCTATCCGGGCGCCCTCAAGCCCTCCGTGGATCATGTCAGCTTTTCCCTGCCACGCGGGGAAATGCTGGCGTTGCTGGGCCCATCCGGCTGCGGCAAGACGACGATCCTGCGCATGATTGCAGGACTTATCCCGGTAACCTCAGGCGAAATCCGTCTGGATGGCCGGGATATCTCCGCAACCCCCGTCCATAAGCGCAATATGGGCATGGTTTTCCAGGCCTATGCCCTGTTCCCGCATATGAACGTTTCCGAAAACATTGCCTTCGGGCTGGAAATGCGCGGCACCCCAAAGTCAGAGCGCAAGGAGCGGGTGGTAAGGGCGCTCGATCTGGTCAAACTCTCCGGTCTTGGCGAAAGACGCGTCTCCCAGCTTTCCGGCGGTCAGCAGCAACGCGCGGCAATCGCCCGCTCGCTCGTCATCGAACCCGCGCTGCTGCTGTTTGACGAGCCGCTTTCCAATCTCGATGCGAAACTGCGTGACGAGATGCGCGATGAAATCCGCGACATCCAGAACCGCACCGGTGTTACCAGCATTTTCGTGACGCATGATCAGGACGAAGCCCTTTCGATGGCCGACCGGCTCGCTGTCATGTCAGAAGGCCGACTCGAGCAGATCGGTACGCCACGCGAGATTTTCGACCGGCCGAAAACGGATTTCGTCGCGTCCTTCATTGGGGGCGGCTCGTTCCTTGCAGGCACCGTCGTGGCCCCGGGCCGTGCGGAAATTCCGGGGCTCGGTATCCTGCATTTTTCGGGTGCCATACCGGTCGGGCAAAAGGCGCGGTTTCTGGTGCGGCCGCATCGCTTCGTGCTGGGCGAGGGTGTCAACGTCTTTTCCGGCATTGTCGAACATGTCACCTATCGTGGGCAGATGCTGACGCTCGGCGTGCGTGCGGGCGACTATCGCCTGCAGGCCGATTTGCCCACTCACGCTGCCTCACTGCCGGCCAAGGGCGAGCGCGTGATGCTCTCCGTTGCACCTGAGGATGTGACGCTGATCGGGGAGGCGGCCTGATGGCGGCGGCGAGCCATTCCGCCGGTGGTGGCGCATCACACCGCGGCATCCTGATCCTTCTGCTTTTGCCAGGCCTCATCGCGCTGCTGACGACCTTCCTGCTGCCACTCATCTGGCTAGCACGGGCGTCGTTCGCCTCCTCGGCCATGGCCGCACTTCGCGGTGGTGACTGGACGCTCGAATCCTACAGAACGGTGCTGTTCGACCCGTTTTACTGGAAGATCGCCTGGAACACGCTTTATCTCGGCGTGAATGTCGCGGTTCTGGCGGTTATTCTCTCCTATCCCATCGCGCTGTTCCTTGCCCGCACCCAAAGCCGCTGGCGCGGGGTGCTGACAGCGCTTGCTGTTGCGCCGCTTCTCACCTCCTCGGTGGTGCGTACCTATGGCTGGATGGTCATTCTGGGGGACCGGGGCGTGATCAACACCGCGCTGCAATCGTCCGGCCTGACGGATGGCGTCATCCGGCTGACCAACAATTATTTCGGTGCGACCGTCGCATTGGTTGAAATCCTGATGCCCTATGCAATCCTTGCGATGCTGAGCGGGTTTGGCCGGCTGAACACGCAGTTCGAGGAGGCCGCAGCGATGCTGGGGGCAAACCGTTTGCGCGTGTTTACCCGCATCGTGTTGCCGCTTTCGCTGCCCGGCGTTTTGACTGCAGCACTTCTGGTCTTCGTGCTGGCCATCTCGTCCTTTGTCACGCCGCGCCTGATGGGCGGCGGCCGTGTCTTCGTCATCGGCACGGAGGTCTATAACGAAGCGACGGTGACGCTGAACTGGCCACTGGCTGCCGCACTTTCGGTGTTGTTGCTTATCCTGTTCGGCAGCGTGATAGTGATTTACCAGCGCGCCATGCGCGCGCTTGAGACGTGAGGCCGGCCATGGACGCGAAATTCGGACGCTTCGCCCACGCACTTCTGCTGACCCTGCTTTACCTGTTTCTTCTGGCGCCGATCATCGTCGTCCTGATCATTTCCTTCGATACGCGCCAATATCTGGCGTTTCCGCCGGAAAGCTTCTCCTTCGGTTCTTACGCCAAGGTTTTCGCCAATGCCAAGTTCATCAGCGCCTTCTGGCGAAGCCTTGGCATCGGCCTGCTCGTCGGTTTCGTGTCGATTTTCGCGGGGCTGCTTCTGTCGCTGGCGCTGTCGCGGCACGAATTCCGCGGCAAGGGCGCGGTCAATTTCCTGATCCTTGCACCGTTCCTCGTGCCGCATATCGTGCTTGCCGTTGGCGTAATGCTGGTGCTCGGGCCGCTCGGCCTGCTCGACAGCTATACCGGCATCTTTCTTGCGCATCTCGGCATCACCACGCCCTATACGGTGCGCACCATCACCATGAGCCTGATGACCGTAGATCGCCGTGTCGAGGAAGCGGCGCGCGTTCATGGTGCATCGCCCGCCATGGTGTTGTGGCGCATCACCCTGCCGCTGGTCCGGCCAGGTCTCATAGCCGGTGCGGTCATCGCCTTCCTGATTTCGTTCGATGAGGCGACCATCTCGCTCTTCATCGTCTCGGTCAAATCCTCGACGCTGCCGACGGAAATCTATCATTATCTGGAATATTCCACCGATCCGCAGATCGCCGCACTATCCGTTATCCTCATCCTTATCTCGGTCGGTGTGGTCGTGGCGGTCGAGCGGCTGGTCGGACTGCGTCGGGTGTTGTGACATGACCATCGTGAAAGTGGCAGCCGGTACGTTGCAAGGTATCAGGGAAAACGGAATTCACGCCTTTCTCGGTGTGCCTTACGCCGCGCCGGTAAAGCCGGAACGGCGTTTCGACGCGCCGCAGCCGGTCTCACCGTGGCAGGGCGTGCGCGATGCCACCCAGCTTGGTCCCGTCTGCCCGCAAATTCCAACCTATGGTCCGGTCGGTGCCGCCGCGACCTCTAAACTTGCCTTTGGCGAGGATTTCCTGACCGTCAACATCCGCACGCCTGATACGGCAGGGCGAGCGCCCGTGCTGTTCTGGATCCATGGTGGCGGCTACGCGGTCGGTTCGGCCAATGAACCGGTGCTGCAGAGCGGTGCGTTCGCGGCGAGCGGCATCGTTGAGATCACGGTCAATTATCGCCTGGGCGCGCTCGGTTTCCTCCATCTTGAAGGCAGGCCCGACAATCGCGGTCTGCTCGATCTTGTCGCCGCACTCGAATGGGTGCGCGATAATATCGCCGCCTTCGGTGGCGACCCGGACCAGGTGACGCTGGCCGGGCGTTCGGCCGGTGGCTTTGCAGTCGCGGCGCTGATGGCCATGCCGGACGCGCAGGGACTTTTCCACCGGGCCATGCCACAGAGCGGTTCAAGCACCGGTGTCGCCTCGATGGACGATGCCGAAAGGCTGACCCGACGGTTTCTGGCGGCCGCAAATGCCGATGAGGCTTCGCTCGCAGCCCTGCCGATGAACCGGTTGCTTGAAATCCAGCGTGATCTTTGCAACCAGTCCTATGAGGAGCATGATTTCGCCCGTGACGGGGACGCCTCGATGCTTGGCGTTCCCTTCGTTCCGGTCATCGAAGGGGCAAGTCTGCCGAAACATCCGGAAACTGCCGCGCGCGAAGGCCGCACCGCCGCCGTGCCAATGATGATCGGCTGCACAACTGGCGAACATGTGACCCACGCAATCGTGCAGCCTAAGATGGACTTCGCACTTTGCGCCGGGCTGCTGCATGAGCGCGTTCTTCCGCGTGGCCTCGCCGGCTCCGATATTGTTAAGCGCTATCGCATGGCTCTGCCCAACCACAGCCCGCGCGGCATTTGGCGCGCGATTGCAGGCGATCTCGTCTTTCAGCTCCCAGCCATACGTTTCGCGAGGCTGCATGCCCGTTTCAATCCGGTCTATAAATATCTCTACGGTCCGCTGGAGGCCGATGAGCTGGGTGCGCCACACGGCGCCGAAGTCGGTTCCGTCTGGTATCGTGATGGTTCGAATGACCGCGAATTGCCCGAGCGCCAGCGCGTGGCGGATCCGGACTTCGCAAGAGCGATACATGATCTGTGGGCCTCATTCATAAAGGACGAACGTCCCCGCGCCCCAAACGGTGAGTGGCCGCTCTATCATGCTGACAAACCAGTGGTTCTGCGTGCAGGCCCGGCCGGTTTTGAATTTACTGCCGACCCCTTCGACGGGCGCGAGGCGCTTTGGCTGCCAGCTGGCCATGACGATCGCGGACCGGTATAGCGCTTGGGTACGACGAGGCAAAAACACAGGTCCTGGGCGGAGTGAAAAATGGCGTCTGACTATCTTGATACGCGGCAGCTAGAAGCTTTCGTGGCGGTGGTTTCAATCGGCAGCATCACCGGTGCAGCGAAGGCCTTGGGCAAGTCTCAACCCGTCGTGACACGCCTCATTCAGGATCTGGAGGGCGAAATCGGTTTTGCGCTGCTGCATCGCAATGGTCCCCGTATCACCCCCACAGAAAAAGGAGTGGCCTTTTTCGCCCAAGCGGAGTTGTTCCTCGGCGGCCTCAGGACGATTAGCGAAAGTGCGAGGCGCATTCACGCCGCACGGCGCACGGCCATCGAGGTCGCGTCCATTCCGGCGATTGCTGCAAGCCTCCTGCCAAGGGCGCTCGCGGCCCTGCCGGCGGACCGGTTTCCCGATCATGTGCATCTCCAGAGCATTTCTTCGGAAAATGTCGTGCAGGCGGTGATGGCGGGCACCGCGGATCTCGGCGCCGTCAGCCTTCCGCTAGACAATCCCGGCGTCGATATTCACTGGCTGGGGGAGGTGCCGTGCGTGGCCGTGCTCGCGGAAGATCATCCGCTCGCTCGGAAGGCGGTCATCTCCGCCGCAGACCTTGCCGGAAACCGGCTTATCGCTTCGGCAAACCCCTTCCGCCTACGTATGCGGATTAATGATGTGCTTTCCAGTCTCGGTGTCGACCCTTCTTCCGTCATCGATAGCAATGCGACCTACGTTTCCCTGTCGCTGGCGCGCATGGGTCTCGGTGTCGCAATCGTCGAGTCGATTACTCTCTGGGGTTTGCCTGTAGAGGGTGTTCGCGTCATACCGCTGTCTTTTCATATCCCGTTCCAGTGGGGCTTCGTGACGGCTGCCGGTCGGCCGGTCATTTTCGAGGTGGAACAACTGGTGGCAACGGCACGACGGCTGGTAGCCGATATTCCTCAAGCGATTATCTACGACAGAATATCGCAGATTCAGTCTTTCGATTGACTTGTACATCTTACTTGCCAGACCCTGCCAAAGGCGACACTGCCGGGAAAAGGCAGCGCCGGCAAAGGATGTAGGCGGCGGCTTTCGTTTTCAGCTCAGCTTGTCGAGGATCTTACACAGCCTGATCATTCTGGCCTCCTTAAAGCCTGTTCCGACGTGGGCGAGCTCATTACTACAAAAGGCCGCAGGGGCCAGAGAGCTAAAACCGCCGGGCGACGCGTCGATACCGAGGCCGCCCGTGACAAGCTGCAAAGGATATCGGAAGGCACCGCCAACCAGTTCGCAATGGAGAAGGCCATCGCTTCAGGCGATGGGCGCCTCATGCGCAAGGCCAAGCTGGCGGCCAATACTGCCCGGCTCAAACGGCTCCGAGCCGCCTACGAGGACGACCAATATACGGTTCCGTCGCCAGATGCACGATGCCGAAGCCGCGGGCAATCAAAGCTCGACCGGTGGCAGATCTGGACGACGAGACCCTCGCGGCGGCTGCATAGCTGCATTGCACAATAAATGTTTTCCTGATGGTCAAAAATCAGGCATAACGCCTTCAGCTGATGCAGATGACGGTCACCTCCCAGTTCCGTCGCAGCAGCTGTTCCCCTCTGGAGGTTTTAGATCTCCACACTTCATGGGCCGCGGTTTCCGCAGGCCCATTTTTTTATTCTTCGTTCGACGATTCTGAGGGATTTATACCGAGGCGGCTTTAGCGCAGGTCCCGCCGCTCGGCAGCTTGAAGAGCGATCATATCAAGGTACCTTTCTCGCATGGCTTTCATGTCGAATTCTCCGCGGGACCATTGCTCCAGCAAAGCAACGAAGACAGGATCCTTGTCGATCGGCATATCACGCGCTGCCGCGCGAGCAATAGCACGCTGCGCGATCGCCCTGCGGGTTTCGGGGTCTGTGCTCATGTTGCCTCGCCTGATATTCAGATGGACGGGAAGATCTAACAGGGAGTAGTCCAGATCGCGACTTCAAATTGCTCTTCCTCAAAAAATATCTGAGCATTACCGCTGAAATTGCAGCGGCGTTGGATATTGTCCCCGGGATACAAAAAGAAGGTTGCTCCCCTCACGGATTGAGCGCCTTTTTCGTATCGGCGGCGCCCGCAAACATAGTCCTGCGTCTTGACCGGAACTGGTGCTTTCCCGCCGCATTTGGCATGTTTTCCAACCCAGTCGCTTGCCACCAAATTGCGGAAGCCGCGGATATTCCACTTCTCGTACCGGTCCTCAATAATTCCGAAAGGGGGGCCGTGCGCCAATCCGTGCTCGGGGTTTATCCAAACGGCTATACGGCGAAGTCGAACGCTATGCCGCTCGTCTCGCTGTCACCTTCACTGGATTTCACGAGCGTCGTCTCAGCGAGCCGCGCCTGGACGGCCAAGGTCGCTGGTCGCGATGCTGTAAGTACTCGCGGTACCAGCCCCTCAGCGCATTCTTTGTGGGATAACCCTGCTGGCGAATGGTCCCGTTAAGTCGCTTGCCAAGCCTGATGTAAAGCTCAACGGCTCGAAGTCTGTCTGCGTAGGAATACATGAACCACCTCTTTGGTGGTCCAAGTTTTCATCCGCACCCCCAACGGGTCAAATCCTGCTGAAACTCAGTACTCTTGAATTTTAGCATCGTTCTTGGTAATTTGATATCAAAGAGATCATTTTTTCAAGGATGATATCAATGCCGGCGGTCACCATTCGTAACCTTTCTGAAGAAACACATCGCGCTCTGAGGGTGCGAGCGGCTCGTCATGGCCGGAGCACGGAGGCCGAGATTCGTGCCATTATTGAAGCGGCTGTTCGTCCTCCGGAACGTATTCAGCTCGGGTCCTTGCTAGCGGCCATTGGTCGCGACGCCGAGCTTTCCGACAGCGACGTTGAAGCTCTTCAGACAAGTCGCGACAAGACACCTGCTAAGCCGATGACCTTCGAGTGATCTTGCTTGACACCAACGTCATATCCGAACCGTGGAAACCGGTTCCAGACGAGGCGGTGATTGCCTGGTTGGACGCCCAAGCTGTCGAAACGCTGTTCATCTCCGCAATAACGATTGCGGAACTTCGCTTCGGAATTGCTGCTATGCCTTCAGGCAGACGGCAAACTATCCTCCTCGACCGTCTCGAGGGCGAGGTGCTGCCACACTTTTCCGGCCGCATCCTGTCCTTCGATCTGACTACTTCTCAATTCTACTCTGAACTGATGGCACGCACTCGAGCGTCTGGGAAAGCGATCGGCACTGCCGATGGCTACATTGCAGCCACAGCGGCGGCAAATGGCCTCACGATCTCAACTCGCGATACAAGCCCTTTCGAGGCTGCCGGGGTGAAAGTGATCAACCCCTGGTCCAGATAACCACAATGGTCATCTGGGCGTGACGCATGGCATTGTTTGTTCATCGCAACCGAGCCGGTTAGGCACATAATTCCACAGATGGATTGGGTGCCATCATCGGCATCGTAGCGTATTTCCACAGTTGGGAATGAGGCTTCTGTCATTGCCAGCTGGCAAGCAGCACTTCAAGTGTAGCACGATCCTCGTCGTCCAGACGGGCGAGTCCTGGTGCTCGAACTGGGCCAACCGCAAGACCCTGTATCTGCATCGCTTCCTTCACCACAGTCACATTGGCGCCGTTCCGGTATCGTGTCCGCAGCCGTTCGAACAACTCGATCTTTTCAACGATCTTACGTGCGGCCGAGAAATTGCCGGCCGTCAGTGCATCATGAACTTGTAGGGAAAATTGCGGTGCGACATTGACGAGACCGGATGTGAAACCGCGGGCTCCGACGGCGCAGAAGGCGGGAGCCCAGCTTTCTGCCAGTCCACACACGTAAAGTGAGCCGTGAGGATCGGAAGCGGCGATCGCACGCGACAGAAGCATAATATCGGTCGTCGCGAACTTTATGCCTGCGACATTCGGATGGCTCGATAGTCTGACCATGTCGTTGACCGAGAACCCGTCGGCGCGGACATAGGCTACGAGAGGCAATTCGCTGCCTTCAGCCAGGCCGATAAAATAGTCGATCTGTGATTGCGGCGCTGCGAACGGGTCAACCGGCTGGTGGGACATGACCGCAGACGCGCCCATCTCCCTGGCCCGCCGCGCCATGGACAGGGCCTCCCGCTGCGAGCGTCCAATCGCTGCAGTAACCGGGGCTTGCCCGTTCACCCCTTCAATCGCAGCTTCGTAGACCTTGAAAATTTCAGCGGGCGTCAACGCGTAAAACTCGCCGGTATTGCCCGCAGCAACGATATTGTGGATGCCCGCCTTTGCTACACGGGCATAGGCTTCGATGGTGACAGCTATATCGACTTCCCCGTCGGTCTCGTAAGCCGTTACGGGGACGCCGGAAATACCGTGCAGAGCCTGGCGGAAATCGAATGTCGTCATCAACTGGTTTCCTTAAAAATCAAAGGGCATCTTCAGATAGAAAATTTGTGAACGGCTACGCCCGCGACAGGCACATCAAACGCAACAAGCGTACCTGGGGTGGTTGTTCCGTTCGTTTCGGTCACAAGACTCGTGAGATAGATCGTTTTGAGGTCCGGGCCGCCGAAACATGGCATGGTCGGCCCTTTGAACGGCAACCTGTATATCTCGAACAGTTCGCCCTCCGGCGAAAAGCGGTTGAGACGCCCGGCCTGAACGCCGGCGCTCCAGTAACAGCCTTCGCAATCGGTCGCCGCGCCATCAGGCCTGCCTTCGTCGGGTGCGAAATCGTGCAGGCGTTCGGCTGGACCGAGCGTGCCCGTCGCGACATCGAAATCGAACGCCTGATACATCAGACCGCTGCTGTCAGAATGATACATACGCGTTCCGTCCAGACTCCAGGCAAGCCCGTTCGATGTGAACATATCGCCATTGATGACAAGCTCGACGCCGCCATCCGGCGCGATACGATAGAGGCGGGCATTTCCTGTCTGCACGGCAGCCTCGTCGCGGGTTCCCACCCAGAAATGGCCATCGGGGCCGACCTTGCCGTCGTTGAGACGGCTGTCTGCTCGTCCTTCGTCCGGATCGCACAGCAGTTCGAGCGCGCCGTTTGCGGGGTCTAGAAGGTGCACGCCCGTCTTGAGGCCCGCCACGACAAGGCCATTGTCGCAAAGACCGAGGCATCCCACCTGTGCGGGCATTTCGTATCTGTCGAGTTTGCCGCCCGGATGCAGGCAGAAAATGGCGGGGGCGAGAATGTCGACGAACCACAGATTCCCGGTACGCTCATCCCATGCCGGTGATTCGCCGACCTTCAACGGCGTGTCGATGAGAGAGCGGAGTTTCGGCTCTATGATGCGTGGCTGGATCACTGATTATTTTCCCTTGCCCTGGATGGCTCGCCTTTTGAAATATGGAAAACGGTTCTAGCTGCCGACGCCCTGAAACATGCGGGCACGGGCCTTTAGGATGTGATCTTTCATTGCGTCATGCGCGGCCTGTTCCCGGCGCGCAAAAATCGCTTCCACGATTGCCGTATGTTCGTTCTGCACCTCGCGCACATGTTGCGGCGTGCGCTTGAGGCTGAGGCTGCGTGTCACCGACTGGCCGATCGCGAAATGCGGTTTGAACCAGATCCGCACGGTGATGTGGAACTGGTTATGGCTCGCTTTCGCAATGGCTTCGTGCAGGGCAAAGTCCTCCTCCGCACCAAGATCGTTGCGCTCCAGACACTTTTCCAGCGCGGCAAGGGCCTGTTCGATGCGGGCTTTGTCGGCAGCCTGCCAGCTGCGTGCTGCAAGTTCGGCGGCTGCAGACTCAAGGCCGGACCGGAACTCGAAGAAACGCTGCACATCGGCAAGCGAGCCGACAGGAACCTGCTGCAACACGGATGAATCCGGCTGCTGGCGCACATAAGAGCCGGAACCTTTCTGCGAAACGATAAGCCCGTCGTTGCGCAGCCGCTCCAGCGCTTCGCGCACCACCGGCCGGGAAGCCCCGAACAGGGACGCCAGATTTTGCTCCGACGGCAACCGCTCGTTCACGGGAAACCGCCCATCAGAAATCATTCCGATGATCTTTTCGTAGATGATGTCGCTCAAGCGAGTCTCGCCTCGAGCGGCGGCGGATGCGGTTTGATTGTCCATCAGCAGCCCTTCCGTTGCAAATCGCTGAAGTTAATGGGTTTCCTGCATTTCAATCGCAACAGAAATACCGGGGTTTTCATGAATGTGGTTACTGTCGTGCCGGTTCTTTCCTCAAACCTGATCATGAAAACCGGTCTACGAATAAAAAATATGTAAAAATCTGTCAATACTTGTAATCATCTGAAAACGCCCATATGGTCTGCCCTGCCGGTGGAGGATCGGTGTGCTGGCTGGCCGGGAGGCTGTTGCGGTTCGGTGAAAGCTGTCTCGCTGCCAGTGATTTTTTGGGAGGATAGTCGATGCGCGATGGCGATAAATTTTCACTGGGCGTGACGCGCCGAACCTTTATGGCTGGGCTTGGCGGCGTCGCCGCCGTGTCCGTCATCGGGAGCTCGGCCCTGGCGGCTGCCGGCAAGGAAGCGCCGGAACTGGCAGCCCTGGTAAAAGACGGCAAACTGCCGCCGTTGGCGGAACGTCTGCCAAAAAATCCGATGGTGGTAACGCCGCATGAAAAGATCGGCACCTATGGCGGCACATTGCGCCGCGGCCTGCGCGGTTCGTCGGACCATAACGGCATCCTGCGCATGGTCGGCAACCAGGGGCTGGTGCGCTGGAACATGGACTTCACCGAAGTTCTGCCCAACCTTGCCGAGAAATGGGAGGTCAATGACGACGCCTCGCAGTTCACCTTCCATCTGTTGCAGGGCGCGAAATGGTCTGATGGACATCCCTTTACCGCAGATGACGTGGTGTTCGCCATCGAGGACTGCATCAAGAACAAGGAGCTTTACAGCGCTACCCCGGCGCAGCTCTCCGTCGCCGGTAAGGCGGTCGATGTCGAGAAAGTCGATGATTTCACGGTCAGGTTCAAATTCGCAGCGCCAAACGCGCTCTATCTGGAAAACCTCGCCACGCCGCTCGGCCAGCATCCGACGCTGTTTGCCAAGCATTATTGCAGCAAGTTCCTGCCGAAATACAACACGGCGCTCGATGCCGACGTCAAGGCGGCTGGCGTTTCCAGCTGGACGGAACTGTTCCGCGCCAAGTGCGGCGACATCGAAATTCCGTCGCGCTGGTCGAATGTCGACAAGCCGACGCTCGACCCGTGGGTGGTCAAGGAACCCTATTCCGGCGGCGCGACCCGTGTGGTCATGACACGCAATCCTTACTTCTGGCAGGTCGATACAGAAGGCAACCAGCTTCCCTATATCAACGAAGTCAATTTCGGCATTTCGCAGGATGTCAGATCGTTGATGCTGAACGTCATCTCCGGCAAGATCGACATTCAGGAACGCCATATCAGCGTTCTCGCCAACAAGCCGACGCTGTCGCAGAACATGAAAAAGGGCGATTACCGTCTGTTGACGCTGGTGCCATCGGCTGCGCAGCAGTGCCAGATCTACCTCAACATCACCCACAAAGACCCTGAGATGCGCAAGATGTTCGGCGACAAGTCGTTCCGTCAGGCGCTGTCCATCGCGCTCAACCGCCAGGAAATCATCGACATCGTCTATTTCGGCCAGAGCGAGGGCTATCAGGCCGGGCCGCGCCCGACACATCCCTGGTATCACGAAAAGCTGGCGCGTCAGAACACCGAATACGATGTCGCCAAGGCGAACGATCTTCTCGACAAGGCCGGCTACGACAAGAAGAACGGCAACGGCATGCGGCTCCGGCCCGACGGCCAGCCGATTTTCTTTTCGATCGATGTGATCCCGACACTCTATCCCGATCTGGTCGATGCGCTGGAACTGGTGAAGGCGCAGTGGGCGCAAATCGGCGTCGATATCAAGGTCAACACCATCGAACGCGCGCTGTACTACACACGCGGCGATGATAACGCCCATGATGCGGCGGTCTGGCCGGGTCCTGGCGGTCTCGATCCGATGCTCGACCCGCGTGACTTCTTCGCGTTCCACCCGCAGGGGTCGCGCTACGCCATTCCGTGGGCGCTTTGGTACACATCCAACGGGCAGAAGGGGGAAGAGCCGCCGGAAAGCCAGAAGAAGCGCTTCAAACTGTTCGATGAAGCGCGTTCGACGGCCGACCTTGTCAAGCGCGGCGAGAAGATGAAGGAAATCTTCGATATTGCGGCGGAAGAGTTCGAGACGATCGGTCTTTGCCTTGCCGTTGGTGGTTTCGGTATTATCCGCAACAACCTTCGCAACGTGCCGGAGAAAGAACCCGACAGCTGGTCATGGCCCAACCCCGGCCCGGCGTTGCCGCAACAGTTCACCTTCACAAGCTGACACCGCCACATGGGCGTCGCTTCATCAAAGCGGCGGCGCCTCTCAGGTTGCTTCGACCACCCGCAAGCCGTCTCGTAGTGGAAGGCGGCGCGTGTGGTAAAACGTGATTGCGAGAACGTCATGCTGCTATTTATCGTAAAACGCCTGCTGTGGATGATACCATCCCTGTTCGCCGTCAGCTTTCTTGCCTTTGTACTGATCCAGCTGCCACCCGGTGACTACGTGACGACTTACATCGCCACGCTTGCTGCGTCCAACGAAGTCATAGACCACAATACGGCGGCGCAACTGCGAGAGCGCTTCGGGCTCGATGACCCGATGATCGTGCAATATCTCAAATGGATATGGGGCATCATCAGTCGCGGCGATTTTGGCATCTCGTTCGAATGGCAGCAGCCCGTTTCCGGCCTCATCTGGGAGCGCATGGCGCTGACGCTGGTTCTGGCCATAGCAAGCCTTCTCGCAACCTGGGCCATAGCACTTCCGATCGGCGTCTTCTCCGCCGTGCGCAAATATTCGATCGGCGATTATCTTTTTACCGCCTTCTCCTTTTTCGGCCTGTCCATACCGTCATTCCTTCTGGCGCTGGTGCTGATGTATGTCGCGGCGGTGGAATTTGGGGCCGATGTCGGAGGGCTGTTTTCGGCGGAGTACGAGACTGCCTCGTGGAGCATCGCCAAGATGATGGATCTGATGGCCCACATCTGGCTACCAGTTGCGATCCTCGCCGTATCCTCCACGGCAAGCCTCATCCGCGTCATGCGCGCAAACATGCTGGACGAATTACCCAAACCCTACGTGACCACCGCGCGCGCAAAGGGATTGTCCGAGTTCCGGCTTCTGACGAAATATCCTTTGAGAATTGCGCTCAACCCATTCATTTCCACGATTGCATGGCTGTTGCCCAATCTCATTTCAGGCTCGGTTGTGGTTGCTATCGTGCTCAATCTGCCGACGGCCGCGCCGCTGCTTTTGCAGTCGCTGATGGCGCAGGACATGTATCTCGCCGGCGCCTTTGTGCTTTTGATCTGCGGATTGACGTTGATCGGATCGCTCATCAGCGACATCCTTCTTGCGCTGGTCGATCCGCGCATCCGTCTCGAATAGGAGGGCGCCATGAGCGATATCGCCATCACCACCAATACCCGGCCGGACCGCGCTGCCGTCGCCTCGCAATGGCAACTGATCTGGTGGGCGTTCAAGCGCCACAGGCTGGCCATGGCCGCCCTGTTCGTCACCATCGCCATGTATATCGTCGCGCTTTTGCCAGGTTTCTTCGCCATCAACGATCCGGTTCTGCAGAATGCGCGCGCCACTTTCCATCCGCCGCAACGTGTGCATTTCCTCGATACGAGGGACGGCCTCTCGCTTGGTCTGCATTATTATCCGCTGAAGCTGACGCGTGATCCTGAAACGCTGGCAGCAGTGTTCGTCGAAGATACGGCCAAGAAAATCCCGATCCAGCTATTCGGTCGCGGCTACGAATATTCGGTGCTCGGCCTGTTCACCACGGATATCCATCTGCTGGCCTCGACCGACAAGACCCGACCGCTCTTCCTTTTCGGCGCGGATCGCCTTGGCCGTGATGTTTTCAGCCGGGTAATACAGGGCTCGCAGATTTCGCTGTCCATCGGTCTAGTCGGCGTGTTTTTCTCGCTGCTTCTCGGTGTCGTTCTGGGCGGTATCTCCGGTTATTACGGCGGCCGCATCGATTTTGTCATGCAGCGCGTCATCGACTTCGTTTTGTCGCTGCCGACCATTCCCATCTGGTTGGCGCTTGCCGCCGCCCTGCCGCAGGGTTGGCCGGCAACGCTGCAATATATGATGATCACCATCATCCTGTCTTTGACCGGCTGGGCGCAGCTTGCCCGCGTCGTGCGCGGCAGGTTCCTGTCACTGAGGACGGAAGAATTCGTGGCGGCAGCCCGGCTGGATGGCGTGCCGGAAGGGCGCATCATTTTCCGCCATATGCTGCCGAGTTTTTCGAGCCACATCATCGCCTCGGTCACGCTTGCGGTTCCGGCGATGATCCTTGCGGAAACCTCGCTGTCCTTCCTCGGTCTTGGCCTCCAGCCGCCGACCATTTCCTGGGGCGTGCTGCTTCGCGAGGCGCAGAATATTCGCTCGATTGCAACAGCGCCGTGGCTGTTCCTGCCCGGCGTGGCTGTTGTCGTTGCCGTCATGGCGCTCAATCTGCTCGGTGACGGTCTGCGTGACGCAGCCGACCCCTATAACAAGTGAGGCCCCGGATGAGCGATATTCTCTCCATGAAGCCAGACCGACCGCTGCTTGACGTCCGCAATCTGGTCACCGAATTTCCCGTGCGAAACGGCATTTTCCGCGCGGTAAACGATCTCTCCTTTTCCATCGATCCCGGCAAGACGCTCTGCGTCGTGGGCGAAAGCGGTTCCGGCAAATCCGTCACCGCCCGCTCGATCCTCCAGATCATCGACAGCCCCGGTTACATCGCTTCCGGGTCGATCATCCTCAACCGTGCCGACGGCACGTCGCTGGATCTCGCAAAGCTCGATCCGCGCAGCCGGGCCATCCGCTCGGTGCGCGGCGCAGATATCGCGATGATTTTTCAGGAGCCGATGTCGTCGCTGTCGCCGGTGCATACCGTCGGTGATCAAATCACCGAAGTTCTGCGGCTGCACTTGAAGATGAGCAAGGCGCAGGCACGTGCGGAAGCCATCGAGCTGCTGCGACAGGTGGAAATTCCCAACCCCGAAAAGGCGCTGGATCGTTATGCCTTCCAATATTCCGGCGGCATGCGCCAGCGCGCCATGATCGCCATGGCGCTAGCCTGCAAACCGCAACTGTTGATCGCTGACGAACCGACAACCGCGCTAGACGTCACGACGCAGGCCGAAATCCTCGACCTGATATCGCGGCTGCAAAAGGCGCATGGCATGGCGGTGCTGTTCATCACCCACGACATGGGCGTGGTGGCGCAGATTGCCGATGACGTGCTGGTCATGCATCACGGCGTCGCCAAGGAATATGGCACTGTCGATGAAATATTCCACAATCCGCAAGACCCCTATACGCGCATGCTGATTGGCTCGGTTCTGAAGCTGGAGCAGAAGGCGGATATCCGGCTTGCCCGCCCGCCGCTCGATCTTGCCGCGGCGCCTATCCTAGAAGTGAACGACCTCTCGATGCACTTCGGTGAGATGAAAGCGCTGGATGGCGTGTCGATCAAGCTGCTTCCGGGCGAAACGCTCGGCATCGTCGGCGAAAGCGGCTCCGGCAAGACCACCATGGGCCGCTCGATCATGCGCCTCTACGATCCGACCGGGGGCGAGATGCGCTATCGCCGGGCGGATGGCACGGTGGTCGATCTTGCCAAAATCGAAGGTGCGGAGCTGAAAGCGGCGCGGCGTGAGTTACGCATGGTTTTTCAGGATCCATTCGGTTCGCTCAATCCGCGAATGACGGTGGCACAGGTCATCGGCGAGCCGCTGCTGGTCAACGGCATTGCGAAAGGCAAGGAACTGGATGAGCGCGTCTGCGCCCTGATGGAGCAGGTGGGTCTGGACCCGGCCGGACGTGAGCGTTACCCACACGCCTTTTCCGGCGGCCAGCGCCAACGCATCGGTATCGCCCGCGCCATCACGCTCCGGCCGCGCATCATCGTTGCGGATGAGGCGACATCGGCGCTCGATGTTTCGGTGCGTTTCCAGGTGCTGGACCTGCTCATGCGGCTGCAGGACGAACTTGGCCTGGCTTACATCTTCATCAGCCATGACATCGGCGTCATCAGATACATGTGCGACCGCGTCGGAGTGATGTATCGCGGCAAGCTTGTTGAGGTGGGAGACGCCGAAAAAGTCTGCAACGCGCCGGATCACCCTTATACGCAGGCACTTCTGTCGGCCATTCCGCGCCCGGATCCGCGCGACCGCGACCGCACGAGAAGGTTCCGCTACGTCGAGCCGCCCGAGATCAAGAACGGAGCTGCTGCCAGATAACAGCGCGGCTGTTGCTTCTCGCAATTCAAGAGGAAGACCAAAGCATGAAAATCGATCGCATGCGGGTATTCGTTACCCGCGACAAGGACCGCCCCCGCGTTATCGTCGCTCTCGATACCGATGACGGTTTGACCGGCTGGGGCGAATGCTACAATCACGGCCCCGATCTCGCATTGCCCCCGGTTCTGGATTACCTCTACGGCTTCCTTGCCGGGCAGGATCCGACTCGGGTCGAGTATCTCTACAATCTTCTCCTCCAACAAAACCGCTTTCCGCCCGGAGCACTTGGTCTTTCGGCAATCTCAGCCCTTGACCATTGCCTCTGGGACCTTGCCGCCAAGGCGGCGGGGGTGCCTGTCTACAAGCTTTTGGGCGGTGAAGTGCGTGATCGTATCAAGGTTTACGCCGGCGTCTACACGGCACCGGATGCGCCGGCGGCAAGGGAAGAATTCGATCGTCTCAACGAAGACTGGGGGTTCACAGCCTTCAAGCTAAGCCCATGGCGCGTCGATATTCACGCCCATCGCTGGGGTGAGGTGGTGCGCAGTTCAGCCGAATATTTCCGCTCGCTTCGCGAAACCGTGCGGCCCGACTACGATATTGCCTTCGACGCGCATGCCAAGATTTTCGAGCCTGCTGCCGCTCGTCAACTGGGTAATGCGCTTGCCCCTTACGATCCGCTATTTTTCGAAGAGCCGTTGCGTCCGGAAAATATCGAGATGTGGGGAGACCTGAAGCAGGGGCTGAACTGCACGCTGGCAACGGGTGAAAGTCTTTACAACCGCAATGACTTCCTGCGTCTTCTGCAAGTCCGGGGCGCCGATATCATTCAACCCGACATCTGCGTTGTCGGTGGTATTTCGGAAATGCGCCGCATCGCCACGCTTGCAGAGGCGCATTTCGTCAGCATCGCACCGCACAATCCGATGGGGCCGCTCGCCACCGCCGTCAACGTGCATTTCTCCGCCGCCCAACAGAATTTCCGTATTCTTGAATACAGGCTGCCGAAAGGGCAGTGCTATGTTTATGGCGGCACCGACCTCGAAAAACGCGAGGATGAAACGCGCTATGTTGTCGACCCTTATTTGCCAAAGGATGGATACCTGGAACTGAGGCCGGACCGACCGGGTTGGGGAGTCGAGATGGATGAAAAGGCCATGCAGGAAGATGGCTATGTTCACTGGCAGCGACGCGTGCCGAAACGGCCTGATGGCTCATATGCTTTTGCCTGAAACGGTTACTATTGCCTTCAGGCAGCTTTCGGCCCGCCTCCGCCCTTCCTGGGGTGGAAGGATGACGCATCTGCACCACGAGGATCACGGCGATATTCTGGTGCCGACAGCGGGGGAGTCTTTTGACCCGTTGAACTGGCCGAGGGCAGGTGCCTATCCGCTCATTCCATATCACAACAGGTTATATGGCCGCTCATTCGTTCACGCGGATATCCGCCACGACCTTCTTCCACATCCCGCCCTTTCGCCTGATGCCATGCATGGACCTGCTCACCGAAGATCGTGGGATATTTCCAGCCTGGCGGGCGATCAGTGCACACTGGTGCTTGACTATAAGGCGGATGCTGAGTGGCCATTTTCCTTCCGCGCTGAACAATCTTTCTTGCTTGAAAGCAACCGTTTGACGGTGGAATTGTCGATAACCAATCTGGAAAACCGGCCTGTGCCGGTTTCGCTTGGCTGGCATCCCTATTTTTCGGCAGAATTAGGCTGCGACGCCAGCACCGATGCCAAACTGCAATATCCCCTCGATGTGCAGAACGTGCCAACCGGCCAGCAAGCGGTGCCCCGCTCGAAACCTACCATTCCTGCTACGACGGGATACACCTTGCACTTCACCGACTGGTCATATGCGCGCATCGGTTTTGACAGTTTTTCACTGTTGCTCGAGGCCGATCCTGTTTTTAGCAATCTCGCTGCCCACCGTATGGACCGCTATCTTTGTCTTGAACCCGTTTCCATGGTCGCCGGAGCACTTGGCTTACCGGAACCAGAGCGAAATGGCCGCGGCGTCGAAACGATCTCTCCCGGCCAACGACTGTCTGGGTGTATCAGGCTTTCTATTGAAAGTTGACGGGGGCGGATTGCCTCACTCCCATGATGCTGATGGTCGGATTGCACGACCTCAACAATGCGCTGAATACCTAAACGAAATTCATCAATAATATTCGATTGAGTCCATTCCACTGTGTTTCTAAGCCAATGGAACTGCTCCAAAAAGTCTGACAACAAATGACGTGCGGCAGGTTCGTACCCCTTCAGGGCGAAAAGACACTTTGTCGCAAAACGGAATGGACTATAAAAGCCAGCTCGCCATGAAAATCATTTCTGGAAAAGTTTTGGTTATCCTCGAGCTTCGACAAGTGAAAGCAAAAGGCGCTACAGCTTGAAGAGCGACGTTAGAAATCGCGACGCGCTTTAAGTATTTTATTCAATCAGCCGCTTCGCCATCACGATCGATGGTGTCCGGTCAATTTCCACAAAGCCGAATTTGGCGTAAAATGCTACGACCTTTTCGTTATACTGATTAACGCCTAGATGGACGCCTCTTACGTCAGACCTCGTTAAAGAATCCAGTTGATGTCGCAGTAGCGACGACCCATGGCCGCCATTTTGGATCTCAGGCAGAAGATTGATATGCAGATGGGCGGGGTAGGGCCGCGTGACCTCAGCCGGGGTCTTTCTTGCGCTTCGAATATAGGAAAGAACGTTCTCATCCTCTACTGTCCGTGTTTCGAAATCGCGGAGCTCTTCCTGCAAGGACGGCCACCATGCGGCCTCGAGCCAATTTTCATAGGCAATCGTATCGGTTGCGGCGACACAGTAGCCCATGACGACGTCATCCTTCGTCAGCACGAATGCAGTTTCTGCGCAGAAGCGGACATAGGGCAGCGCCCATAAGAGTCCGGGAAGTCTCGGGTCAGAGTAGTATTGTGATCCGTCTTTGCCTCGATCTGAAGTGCGCACACATATGTCGAGGATCGCCGTCTCATCGGACGGTCGGGCGTTGCGGATGATTACGGAGGATAGAGACTCTGGCATGGTCATAATCGTGGCCTCAGGCAGCCACATGCGGGGTGCGAAGCGCGTCATCGAAGCGCTGCCAGGTTTCAGCAAGCTCGATGGTGCGCCGGAGACGGCGTGCCTCATCGATCTTGATTGCCACGAGCCCCGCTTCCAAGGCTGAGACGATATTGACGGGCAGGGGAGAGGCCTCGGTCAGATGCCTGTAGATATCCGAGGCCATCTGATCATCTGCGCCATAGTGATCGCTTTCGTGCCCCTCGTAACGCCGCTCGACTAGCTTTTCGCCTGTTATTGCAGAGTGCACTTCGAAGCGATTGCGGATGAAATCGCCTTCGGCCATTCCCTTGCTACCGATCACGCAGAAGCGGCGGAACTGATCTGGAACGTTGAGATTGGTATGAAACGTCATCGTCGCCCCGCCATTGTATTCGATAATCGCGGTCTGATAGTCGATAATATCGCCGTCACTCTCGAACACCGCGCCACCCTCTAGCCAGCCGCTCGGCTTTTTATAGAATTCCCGCTGTTGAAACGCGGAGAACTGATCCGGTTTGTTTTCCGCGATAAACGACTTTCGGCCGCCGAAGCTGGCAACGGCCATCGCCCGCTGCCCAACAACGCTGCCATAGAGGTCGAGATCGTGGCAGCATTTCTCCAAGATAAACGGCCCAGCGTAGCGCGTATGCCGTCGCCAGTCCCGCATGAAGAATGCTCCGTGGTAGGGTGCGATATGCTCGGATGCCTCAATCGACGTGATGGCGCCGATTTGACCTTGCGTCTGGGCTGCGCGCAGATCCCGATAAAGGTCAGAGTACCGCAGAACGAGCCCCACGATAACGCTTTCATCGCCATATTTGGCAAGCAGACGCGCCATCGTCATTGTCTGGTTTTCGTCGATCACCACCGGTTTCTCCGTGAAAACCCGCACGCCTGCGCGCAATCCCGCGGTGATATGTTCCAGATGGAAAAGATTGGGCGAGCCGACCATAAGAAGATCCGGCTTCGTCTGCGTCAGCATAGCCTCGATGGTTTCGAAACGTCGCGGCGCCGCCATGCCTGCCGACTGAATGGCTGGCAGCCCAGCAGGCTGCGGGTCCATCAAGCCGACAATTTCCAGTTCAGGGCAGGCCTTGCGGAAGGAGGCAATGACATTGGCAAGCCGAAAGCCGAGCCCGGCAATTGCGATTTTCATGTTTTAGTCCTGTCGGCAAGAGTTATGTAAATCAGGATGACGTGTCGTCATCCGTTGGCGCGCCTGCGACCCGATCGAAGCGTCTTTCGAAATCAATCGTCTGGCTGCGTCCGCGCATCGATGAGAGGCGCCTGAAGTCTGGGCTGCCATGAGCAATCACAGGTAGCATGGCAGCGCCGATCGCGGCGGCCTCCGGCCCTAGAGCGCCAGCACACAGCCGGGGAATTTCGCGGTGGCTTCGGGCGCTGACTGACGGCAAAAGGGGATAGGCCCGGTCGATCAGGGAATTGATGAGCGCTGGTGGAAAGTGCCCTCCAACCACGATGGTCTGCGGGTCCATGATGTTTTCAAGCAGCGACACCAGCAACCGCAGGCGCTTTGAATTGAGGTCGAGCCATCGCATCAGAACACTGTCGCGTTGAGCGTAAAGTTTCTCCAATGCCCCAGGCCGCGCAATCTCCTTGCTTTCGCACGACAGCATCGCTGCAAGTTCGTCGATCGAAAACGGTGTTTGTTTCCCCGCATCTGGATTGGCAAGTTCCGCCGGCCATGTCAGGAGACCGATTTCTCCGGCATTGTTCCAAAATCCCTGAAGCGGCATGCTGTCATTGATAATGCCTGCCCCAAGTCCGTGCCCGACGAAAATATGGACGTAGTGGCTCAGTCCTCCCGCACTTCCCACCCTCAGTTCGGCAACTGCTGCGGCTGTGGCGTCATTCTCGACGATGGTGGGGAGGCCACATGCATCTTCGATGGCTTCCGCTACCGGCATACGGCTCCACGCATCCCAACCCGGCGGGCCGACGGGATGTTCGAATTCCGCCTCCTGCAATGTGGGCATCGCGATGCCGATGCCCCAGGCGGGACGATCCACGGTAACCGACCGCAGACGCTGTGTCATATCGGCGATGGCACGGATGGTGTCGGATGGATCTTCGAGCGATGCGGATGCGGTTTCGCGACCCAACTCCCGCCCCGCCAGATCGCAGACGATGCCCAGAAGCCCGTCGCGATCTACGTGAATACCCAGGCAGCAACCGGCCTCGGCCCTGACCCACATCTTCTTTTGCGGCGCACCGCGCGCGCCCTCTTGTTGGATGGTTTCCACAACCACTGAACGGTCTATCAGGTCCTTGCAGATATTGGACATGGTTTGCGGCTTCAAGCCTGTCACATCGACAAGGTCACGCCGGCTTGTGCCATTGCCAGATCGGATAAGATCGAAAACGAGGCGACGGTTGTAGCGGCCGGAATATGTGTGATTGCTGCCCATCAAGCTCATCGGGGCCAATTCCTATTTAATAAATTAAATGGAATTTATCAGCCCAGCCTATGGGCGTCAAGCAGTTCGCAATGCAGATGATCTTAGCCTTCAGTCATAATACTGTAACGCAAGGACCGTAATTCCGAAGAAAAGGCGGCTTGATTTTTAATCTGGTAAATGGATTAATAGGGTCGCCTTCTTCTCAGTGACTTTAAAAAGGGAACATAGTCATGCTGAAATGGACCTTGCGGCGTATCATAGCGGGCGCGTTGGCGTCGGCGTCGATCATCAGTGTTGCGAATGCCGGAGAACTGGTGGTCTACACCGCTCATGGGGAGGCGACATCTGCTCCCATCCTCGACGCTTTTGCTAAGGAAAATCCGGATGTGAAGGTGACCGTCGTGCGCGGCGGTACTGGCGAGCTGATCGAGCGTCTGCGTGCAGAAGGTGGCAATTCCTCGGCAGACGTCATGTGGGGCGGACCGACGCAGACCTTCGAAGAAAATGCAGCGCTCTTCCAATCGTTCGAAAGCAAGTCCGACGCCGACATGGTGACTAACGATCCCAATCACATCTGGCATCCGTTCACGGTGCTGCTGCAGCCGCTGGTCGTCAGCACCAAACGCGTCGAGGCCGGCTCCATACCAAGCACGCAGAAAGATCTCGTCTCACAGGACTTCGCAAAGAACGGTGGCCTGATTATTCCAGACCCTGCAAAATCCGGCACCGGCTATGTCATTCTTTCCGCTCTTGCTGGCAATTTCGGTTGGGATTTCGTCGGTCAAATGGCCAAGGGTGCGCGCATTGCTCCCGGTTCCGATGACGCCTTCAACGCCGTACGCGACGGTGAAGCAGCAGTTGGCTGGATTAACGAGGATCTGGGTGCCAAGTGGAAGGCTCAAGGCCTGCCGATCGAAATCGTCTATCCGGCCGATGCGGTTACCGGCCAGATCGATGCGCAAGCCATCGTCAAGGGCGCACAGCACATCGAAGACGCCAAGAGCTTCATCGATTTCCTCGGCAGCAAGACGGCGCATGAAATCGTTCGCGACGCCACCGTTCGACGCTCGGCACGCAAGGATGTAACGCCTCCCGCCGCTCTGCCTGACATGGCTACGCTCACGATCGTATCCGCTGTCGATCCGCGCCCTGTGGTCGTGGCTCGCTTTCAGGAGCTTCGCGGAAAATGAAGGTGCTGCGCGACAATTGGCTGATATTTTCAATCGTCGCGCTCGTGCTCTGCGGCCTGACGATTGTTGTCCCGCAGGTTCGCCTCATGGCCGCCTCCCTCCTGGAGGAGGGCGGCCGTTTTACTCTTCTGCATAATAAAGACGGCTTGCAATTCGTCCCGGAGATGACCGCCCGATACAGCGTTGCTAAACTTTCTGACGGCGTTGCGATAACGTTGAGTTCGACTGACAGTCTGACTGTAGACGTCCAGGATGACCGAACGCTGCGCCTCTCTTCGCAAGAGCCGATTTCGGTTGGTAAGGATGAGGCAGGTTTACTTGAACTCGATCTGGGCTCGGCTCGGTTCACGCTTTCGCAGCAGGCGCCCCGGGGGCTATTCGCGACAACTGCACCAGCGCCTTTAGACATCAACGCGCAGTCGCTCAACGCCGTCCTGCTCTCACATGCCGCGAACGCCTACATCACCTTCGAAAACAAATCGCTGTCGCTCTCTGCTGTCCACTATACCGATTTCTTTACACGCTCGGAAACCCTTTCCGCCACGGTAAACAGCCTGCTGATCGCGTTGACATCCACCGGACTTGCCGCTTTGATCGGCGTATCGCTGGCTTATCTTATCGCACGTTACCGGGTCGCGGGCAGCACTGCTATCGTCTTTCTTGTCACTATGGCGTCCGTGTCTCCACCATTTCTGGGGGCATACGCCTGGCGCTTGCTTCTGGGACGAAACGGCGTTCTGACCAACTATCTCGGCCTCGATGTCTCGATTGTCGGCTTGCATGGCGTCATTTGGGTCATCACCTGGCTGGTCTTTCCAATCATCTTTCTGCTCAGTCACAGCTCGTTTCAGAGTTTGGACGCTGGCCATATCGAGGCAGCGGAAAGCCTTGGTGCCAAGCCGCCTCGTGTGCGCATGACGGTCGAAATTCCGCTGGCACTCCCCGGCATCATCACCGGTCTCTATCTGGCAACGATGGCAGCCCTGTCTGACTTCGGAACGCCGCGCATCATTGGCCTCGATGTCAACGCACTGCCGGTTCTGATCTATACGTCCTTCCTGAGTGAGGCAGGACGCAATCCGGCGCTTGCGGCCACAGGATCGATTGTGCTCATCACCATCTCGAGCCTGTTCCTCATGGCGCAGCAAATCTATTTGGCGCGACGCGGTTTTGCCGTGGTGTCGTCGCGGGCGCTGGAACGCAAGCCGCTATCGCCTCTTGCTCATGTCACAGTGCTTGGCGCGGTCATCATTGCCCTTCTCATGGCATTCACGCCCCACCTGACGGTGCTGGTTTCCAGCTTCATGGAATGGCGGGTCGGCCTGCCCAGGGCGAACTTTACGCTGGAAAACTACGCCACTATGTGGCGCACCGGCATGGGGCCGGCTTGGGTGACCTTGTCGCTTGGTATTGCCGGAACGCTGGCGGCAACAGCAATCGGGTTGGGGATTGCATATGTGATTATACGCAAGCGCTACCGGATCATCGCCCCCGTTCTCAGCCTCACTGTCATGATGCCCTACGTCATTCCCGGCACGGTGCTCGGTATCGGTCTCATCATGATGTTCAACAAGGCGCCGCTGCAACTGACCGGCACCTGGTTCATCCTTCTCCTTGCCTATCTCATTCGAAACCTGCCTTTTACGGTGAAGGCGTCAGAGGCGGCCCTGAGGCGCGTTCACCCGGCTCTCGAAGAGGCCGCAATCAGTCTTGGAGCGCGTCCATTCAGGGTGTTCTTCACCATAACGGCACCTCTTGTTCTGGCGGGGGCGGTAACCGGTGCAACGCTCACCTTCCTTCACATCGTCACGGAGCTGTCGTCTACCATCGTTCTCTATCGTCCGCCGTGGAAGCCGATGACAGCCGTGATCTTCGAGAACACGCTTGTCGATGCCGATTTCGGTGTCTCCGCAGCACAGACCATCCTGCTGATGCTGATCATTTACATCCCTCTCTATTTCATTGTCCGCTACGGCCAAATTCGAGGAAATTCCGGTGGTTGAAACCTCATCTTCCAAAACTCCAACCCAAGGCTGCGAGGTCGTCATCGACGCCGTCTCCAAGACCTTTGGCAATCATGCAGTTCTGAAAGACATCAGCCTCACGATCAGGCCGGGCGAATTTTTCACGCTGCTAGGGCCGTCCGGTTGCGGCAAGACGACACTTTTGCGCGCCATTGCAGGTTTCCACCCAATCGATGGCGGAAAAATCCTGTTCAACGGGCAGAACGTGACCTCGTTCGCCGCCTGGGACAGAAATATCGGCTTCGTCTTCCAGAACTATGCGCTGTGGCCAAACCAGACCGTGTTCGACAATGTCGCTTACGGGCTCAAACTGCGTAAGGTTCCGAAGAGCGAAGTTGCTGAAAGGGTTCGGGCCGCACTGGCCCAGGTCGAGCTTCACGGCGTCGAGAAGCGCTATCCCGCAGAAATGAGTGGGGGTATGCAGCAGCGCATCGCGCTGGCGCGTGCACTCGTCATCAACCCGCCGCTGCTTCTCATGGACGAGCCCATGTCCAACCTTGATGCGCGTCTTCGCGTGGCTCTTCGCCATGAACTGCGCAGTCTGCAGAAGAGACTCGGTCTCACAGCAATCTATGTGACGCATGATCAGGAAGAAGCCCTCGAAATGTCGGACCGGATCGCCGTGATGCAGAATGGAATTGTGCAGCAGCTTGCAGATCCCGAAACAATTTATTCGCGACCGGCGAACCGCTTCGTTGCCGAGTTCGTCGGCAGCGCAAACTTTCTGGAGGGCGAATTTGATGAGACCGGCTTCCAGATGGCTGACGGATCGAGACTTCCTATCACAGGAAGCGGCCACCGCGGTAAAGGCACACTTGTCGTGCGTCCCGAACAGGTAATGACCCGCGAAAACGGCAGAGCTCTCGTCAATGCAACGGTGAAAGATCGCCGCTTCATGGGCAAGGCCTGGACGCAGAGCCTTCGACTTGAGAACGGTGCGACCATCTCGGTGGAAACACGACACGCACTCGATCTCGACTCTCGCGTCGGTGTGGATTTCGAGACGATAACTTTTCTACCCTCGGGAGTATGAGATGGCGGACTTGTCGCTTGACGAACTGATGCAGCTTGCATTGTCCGCCGCACTTGCCGGAGGCGCTGAACTGAAGACGCATTTCGGCGCCATGTCCCGCGATAGTGTTCAACGAAAAGCTTTGGGTGATTATGCGTCCAAGGCCGATCTTGCTGCCGAGGAGGCTATTGCCGCAGTTCTGGCAAGAGCAGGTGATCTCTACGGTTTCGTGGGTGAAGAAACCGGTACGCGCAAACCAGACGCACGACGCCGCTGGGTGGTAGACCCGCTCGACGGAACCAGCAACTTCATTTGGGGCATTCCCTATTTTGCTGTCAGCATCGCTCTTTGCGACGACGATGGCGAAATACTGGGCGTCGTCCTTGACCCATTGCGGGACGAGATGTTCACGGCAGTTCGAGGGCAGGGTGCCCGGATGAACGGTAAGGAACTGACACGGTTGGAAGAGAAAAAGCCGGAAGAATCCATCATATCTCTATCTATGCCGATCCACGGACAGTTGAAGTCGATGGACCGCAGTAGTTTCTTCCGGGCCCTTGATACCATCACCAACGAGACGGCAGGCATCCGCCGACTCGGCTCGGCCGCACTCGATCTCGCATATGTTGGCGCGGGCAGGCTAAATGGCTATTTCGAAGACGGCCTTAGCCATTACGACTACGCGGCTGGAAAGATTATTGCCCAGGAAGCCGGAGCGCTTGTTACCTCGCTTAGCGGCGGTGTTGTAAAGGACGGCGGTTCACTGTTGGCGGGAACGTCATCCATACATCAGTGGCTCCAATCCAAGTTTCAGCAAGGGGAGACTCCAAGCTGAAAGGTCTCACAACCGCAGGCCGCTTTTGATGTCGCAACTGTCAAGCTTCAGACCTGACTGCTCTTAGTTCGCCGTAGATACCTCGGGACGCGTGACGTTATCAATCTTTGTATCGATGCATCGTGCTTTTTGCAGAGTACGGGTTTGGGCGGTGATGAGCGTGCGCAAGTCCAGGGGCTGAAGCTTTCGGGTGGTCCTATGCGTTATGATCCAGGAGACGAGATGCGTGCACATTGGTAGTATCAACAGACTTCTCGTGGCTGCGTTCAGGCAGCCACCGGCGGCACCCGGCGCTGGCGTGCCACTTTTCTCACGGGGCTTTTCAAGGCCACAGGGCCTGTGTCGCTCAGGGCCGACAAGACGGCCTGCGTCAGCGAAGCGGCAACGAAGTCGGCGCTTATGTCTTGTGGGTCGATTGGCGCTTCGCGCCCGCTTTCTCCCATCGGCAACAAAATGCCGACACGAAGAGAAGGTCTTACACGCTTTAAACGACGCACGATCTGTCGCGCGTGCGATTTCGAGTTCTCATTGAGAAACGTAACGACAACGGTGTCGATATCGTCAGCCACCAGAGCCTTTAGATCTCGTCCTTCAATCACCGTATAGTCTGCTTGTCTGATCTGCGCACCCTGAACCAAGAGAACTTGCGATAACATCGCAGACGCTGCATCGTCCATGGCCCCTCGGCCTCCCAGGGATAGAATTGATCTTCCCTTACCCTCCGGTAGCGCGATTGTCTCTTTGGTCTCTGGCGCTGAAGTCTGTTCGTCTTCCGACAGTCCCTCGTTTTCCTCTTCGCTCGCAATCTCTGCAAGATTTTCAATGAGGGCATGGGCGCTGGAGGCAAGAAGCGCGATCTGAGCCTCTGTCATCACGCCGCGCTGGCGGTCCGCTTCGCCCAGGATCAAGGCAGGAAGACCAACTTTTTCGTAGTAGTCGATGAGATATTCCTCTTCGAGAAACTCTTCGGCGTTGTCAGTCGCTTCGTTGGGGTCGCCGGAGAGCAGCCGCTGGTAAAGCTTTTCCTGCGGTTGGAGGACTGGTTCATTTCCGAGCAGAACGTCCAGAAAACTGAACTCGGGGACATATCTGCCAAGAACGACCAGACACACCGTGAGAGGTGTCGACAGCATTAACCCCAGCGGTCCCCAGAGCCAGGACCAGAAGATTGCGGAGACGATGATCGCCATCGGAGACAAGCCGGTGTGGCTACCATAAAGCCAAGGTTCAACCACATTATTGCTGATCAGTTCGGTGATAATGAAAAGTGCCGCGACCCACGCGACCAACGACCAGCCGGGAGAGATTGCAAGGGCGAGGAACAGCGGCAATACCATTCCGATAACGGGACCAATATAGGGCACGAAACGCAGAACCAGCGTCAGCAGACCCCACAGGATCGCGTTCGGAATGCCAAGCACCCAAAGCCCAATGGTGATGGGAAAGGCGTAAAGGGCATTTACCACCAATTGCATCAGAAGGTATTTCCCAACCCGTTTTCCAGCGTCCTGCAGCGCTGCCGTCGTGCGATGCAGGTCACCAAGTCCAACCAGCCTGATGAACCTGTCGCGAAGGTCCTCGCGCTCGATCAACATGAAAATCACAAGAACGATGACCAAACCTGCCGTTGCAAACGGGCTGATAAGCGGAAGAATGAAATTGCCAAGTGTCTCGACCGGATGGGATCGTGTGACGATTTCAACGGGCATCGGCTCTCGCATGGTTGGTGCGGTCGACTGCTCGTCCTGACTTTCGACGGCGCGTGTCTGCAACTCGGCGCCGACACGCTCGACAACCTTGCTCAGATGTTCGAGCACACCATTGCCTGATCCGGCTTGGCTGAGCGCCTGAACCTTGGTGACGATATTGCGCTGATATGTCGGGATGTTTTCGGCAAGATTTGTCACCTGCGTGGCGACGACGAAACTGAACAGCGCAATTGCCATGAAGGCTGAGGCGACCGCCAAAATAACGGCGGCAATCTTGGGCACTGAGTGTTTTCGGAGAAAAGAGACAATAGGTGCCAGAGTGAATGTCAGGAGGAGAGCCAAGGCTAATGGCACGAAGATTTCCTGACCCACGTGCAGGATGACCGCGACGCCAATCAGAATGAGAATCGTTCGTCCAGAAAGCCTGGTGTTAGCCAGCGGACCTTGATGAGAAACGGCCATAAGTTTTCCGATGTCGTTTGTTGTTAAAGCGCCAGTGTCCATCAGCAGTCCGCCTTTAGATGCACCGATGAACTCAAAAAATATGTGCCATGTCCGCATCTGCTTTATGAAGATCAGCTTTAACTCGCGAAAGACGTTAAAGATGCAAGGGCGTGCCTTACATCTTTCTCTCGACCTAGCAGTCCTGTAGTAGCGCCAATGCAAGGGAGAATATTGCTTAAAAATTACTGTGGCCTATCGGAATCGAAAAAGGGGTGTAGGGCCTGAGCGATGCCGGGCGATTGGTGCTGTCACATAGGCAGGATCGAGGCGATTGAGCGTAACTGGTTCGGTTTCAATGGATGCAGATAGCTTGCGCAACGCTCTTGAACGCAACTCTCCACATCCCCATTCATATTAGGCTGAGGCATATCTCTTTTATGGAGCACGATTGTATGACAGCGAGAACGTGGAACGCCCACGGCACATCGGACGACTTCGTGGATAGTGCTGAGCGGCTCCGCCGCCTGCGGCGGCTGTCGGGCATCGCTCGTATGATGGACACAGCGATCCGCATTCCTGGCACGGGAATCCGTTTTGGTGCAGATTCCATCATGGGTTTGCTGCCACTGATTGGTGATGGTGCGGGCGCGATTGTCGGCCTCTATATCGTCAATGAAGCGCGCCGCCTTGGTGTGCCGCAGGAAAAGCTTGCGCGAATGGTTGGCAACATCGCCATGGATGCTCTTGTGGGCAGTGTTCCTGTCTTCGGTGATCTGTTTGATATTTATTTCAAATCGCACCGCCGTAATGTCGATATGATCATCCAGCACTTTGGCATCCCTGGCGACGAGTTGCGGCGGAAGCGCAAATAAGCCTCGACGATGGCCCGAAAAATCCTGGCGGCGGTTCTGGGATCGCAGTCGGTATTTACCGTTTCCTCATCGGTGGTCGAGACTGCGTCCTTCAGCCTGTGCACACATTGTTGGCTGTCGCCTAGGGCGGGTAGGCTCAACTAAGATCCTTCAGTGCTGGATAGAGGCCGCCCCGGCGGACGGAGTCGTCCCTGTTTCGCCGGGGTCAGCCGGCTTTCCTGCGCGCTCGCAATCCACGCGATGGCCGTCAAAACACCAATCGCAAATCTGGACGCTGCTGACCGCGCCGATATGCCATCCCCGTGACGCAGCTAGAACGCGGCTATGCAGATCATTGCTGAAAGCTCGGGCCATGTTGCTTGCGACCAAATCACCAATCGGATCGCTGGAATCAGAATTCCGCCAGTAAGGAGGCCTAAACGCGATTCCGCGTTCAACGGACGTGCTCTATAAACCCAATGGAAATCAGCCTGTGAACACTGCTGGGGACAGTTCGACTCCTTTCAAGAGCCAAAGACAAAGATACCCCTTGTCTCAATTCAACAGACCCAACTTTTTCTAAGCGCTTCCGACCAGACCGCGTAGCCTGCCGCATTCAGGTGAACCAGATCGGGTAAATAATAACGGAACATCGGCAGGCCATTTTCACCAATGAGACCGGCGTTCGGATCAAGCCATGTCGTGTGTTCGCGGCCGTTGCACCAGTCGCGCGCCGTCTGGTTGAAGAGATCGAATTCGTGGCGGTATATCCAGCGCGCCGGACTGTGCTTGATCGCCAGAACAAAGACGTCCGCCTGCGGTAGCGCTCGAGAGATGCGATCGCGCAAATCCTGCAGGTGCGCAAGCGTCGTCTGCGCCTTGAGGCCGTCGCTGGCAATATCGTTTTCGCCGAAATAAAGCACCACTCTACCTGGCTTCAAGGGAACCAGGAGCCGGTCGAGGTAGTGGCTGGCAGAGAGGTAAGTGCCACCGCCAAATCCCAGATTGACGATATCCAGCGAGCCGAGATCCTCGGTGACGGAGCTCCAGATTCGAAACGAGGATGAGCCATAAAAGGCGATCGGATTGTCTGGAAGGCCGATGCGCTGAATGCGGGCCAGAACGGCAATGATATCGTTTTCGTGACGGCTGGTGCCGATATTGGCTGGGAAGTCGTACATGATTGGTCCTAAAGATTGTCTTGAAAGCCGGATGCCGCCATTTCGGCAACCGGCGATCGGCAAGGGTTATAAAAGCGCTTGCCGCAGGACAGTCAGAGCGCCTTTTGTGAGGGCGTCATCCGCACCCATGGATGTCTTGAGCCCGAACACATCGGCGGCAACCAGATAGAGATCGTTCAGCCCGTCATTGCCGACGATAGCTGCCTCGTCTCCTTCCGCATACCATCCGGCCTCGCGGGCTTGCCGAAACTCCTGCCCGATGACCAGTCCTCGCACATAGGATCGCAACTGATCCGGCGAAAGCCGGCCCGCAAGCCCGCCGGTTCGCGCCGAAAACAGCAGCGACAGCATGGCGGCGGATCGTTTTGCCTCTGTCAGACCCCAGCGATAGGCCTCCTGATCATCGACCGGCGGCTGCGTGGAACCGCGCGCGATGAAGGAGTGATTGATAAGCAGGTTGAAGATTTCACCGGTGACGAATGTCTGGAAGCCATCGATCCTTCCCGCCGTCACCCGCGCCCATTTGCTGTGTGTTCCAGGGATGATGAGGGTGGCGTCTTCGCCTAGGCCGTGGCCGACGATCTGGGTTTCTTCACCACGCATCACGTCCGGGAAGGGCTGGCGGGCGGGATCGGTCAGACCGGGCAGGAAGACGAGATCGGACCCGTTCGGCAGCGACCTGCGCACCGTGCCGGCGGCAAGTTCCGTCGGGCCTGCCGGGCATGGCACATAAGCGACCTCGACCCAGCCATTTCGGCTGGTGATCATGCCGAGTGCGGCGACGGGCAAGGCCCCATGGCGTGAAAACCAGGGTGCGAGTGCATCCATCAGCGCCGCCTCGTGCTCACCCTTGCCAAGGCTCGAAATACCGTCGGCGGTTTCAAGATGATCGAGTTCTTCGCCGCCTTCATCAACGAGCGCCGCCCTCAATGATGTCGTTCCCCAATCAACGATGATCGATGTCGCCGGTGCTGCCATGTCTTGAACCTCCTCGTTCATTTCATCTTGGGGCTTGTCATAGGTCGCAAGTCTATATAGTGTCAATTAGTGAATTCAAGGTATCAAAATATGATACTTAATCGGGAGGAGAAAGATGGTGGCTGGCCTTAAAGGGATTTTGCCTGTTCTGCCTACGCCGTTTCTGGCTGATGGCGGCATTGACGAAGCGGGTATGAAGCGACTGGTGGTCTTTGCGCTCGACAAGGGCGTCGATGGTGTCGTGTTTCCCGGTTTCGCCAGCGAGGTGGAGACTTTGAACGCCGCCGAGCGTGCGGCGTTGCTGAAAATTGTCGTCGATGTGGTGGCCGGGCGGGTGCCGGTCGTGGCCGGGGCAAGTGCGGCCGACTGGCGTGATGTGGTTGAGCACGGGCGGGCGGCATCGGCGCTTGGCATCCGCTACCTGATGGTGCAGGTGCCCAAGTCGGTCGGCACGGATGCGCCGGCGCTGATCGAATTCCTCGGCAGGATCCTCGAGGCGCTGCCCGAAGTTGAAATCATCCTGCAGAACGCGCCCGCGCCGCGCGGCTCCGACCTTTCGCCGCAGGCGATCGTGGAAATCGTGCGGGCGTTGCCGCAGGTGACCTATGTCAAGGAAGAGACGCTTCCTGCCGGCCCGGCTATCAGCCACATCGTCGCCCATGCGCCTTCGACACTGAAGGGCGTCATCGGCGGGGGCGGCGCGCGTTACATTCTCGACGAATATGCCCGAGGTGCTACGGCGGCAATGCCGGCGCTGGAGATCGCCGAGGAACATGTTGCCATCGATCGGGCGCTTGTTGCCGGGCGGCAGGAGGAGGCTCGTCGGATTTATGTCCGCACCCTGCCTCTTTTGGTGCTGCAGGCGGTCTATCGCATGCGGCTGACCAAATATGTGCTGGCCCGCCGCGGCGTGATCGAAGGCGTCGGTGTGCGTGCGCCGACACCCGAGCTTGATGCGGCGGCCATTGCCGATATCGACGCCAATCTGGTCGAACTAGGCCTTGTTGCCGTGGAGGCCGCATGAACAGCCCCATCGCAAGCGTCGAAGTCTTCACCCTGACGCAGCCGCGCAAAGTGCCTTATCTCGGCGCCTTGCGTGAAGGTGAGTTGGTCAATCCCAACGGCTATATCGTACGCAAGGGAAATCGCACGGTCTACCCGACCTTCGACCGCAGCGTGCTGGTGCGCATGACGACCGAGGCCGGTGTTGTTGGTTGGGGTGAGACCTATGGTATCGTCGCCCCCGGTGCGGTCGCCGCTCTCATCAACGATCTTCTCGCCGGTTTCGTGATCGGCCGCGATGCTTCGAACCCTTCGGCGATCTATGACGACCTTTACGACATGATGCGGGTGCGCGGTTATACCGGCGGCTTCTACGTGGATGCGCTCGCCGCGCTCGATATTGCGCTATGGGATATTGCCGGACAGGAAGCCGGCAAGTCCGTTCGCGACCTGCTCGGCGGCGGCGTGGATACGTTTCCGGCCTATGTTTCAGGCCTGCCTGAAAAGACGCTCAAGGCCCGCGGGGAACTGGCGAAATACTGGCAGGACCGCGGTTTCAACGCCTTCAAGTTCGCAACGCCGGTGGCAGACGATGGCCCGGCGGCCGAAATGGCGAATCTCCGGAAGGTGCTTGGACCCGATGCGAAGATCGCCGCCGACATGCACTGGAACCAGACGCCGGAACGGGCGCTGGAACTGATTGCCGAAATGCAGCCCTTCGACCCGTGGTTCGCCGAGGCTCCGGTCTGGACGGAGGACATTGCCGGTCTGGAGAAGGTTTCGAAGAATACCGAAGTGCCGATTGCAGTTGGTGAGGAATGGCGCACCCATTGGGATATGCGCGCCCGCGTCGAGCGCTGCCGCATTGCGATCGTGCAGCCGGAAATGGGCCATAAGGGTATCACCAATTTCATCCGTATCGGTGCTCTTGCTTCCGAGCACGGCATCGATGTCATCCCGCACGCCACCGTTGGCGCCGGCATATTTCTTGCCGCCAGCCTCCAGGCGTCGTCGACATTGCCAACGCTCAAAGGTCACGAATTCCAGCATTCGATCTTCGAGCCGAACCGTCACCTGCTGGAAGGCGACATGGATTGCCGGGAGGGCAGGTATAACCTGCCGTCCGGACCCGGACTTGGGGTAAGGCCGTCGGAGGCGGCACTCGGTCTGATTGAACGTATCTGAACTGGTTTTTTGGAGGAGGAAGCCATGAACAAGACAATAAGCCGATTGGCGCTCGGCACCGCGACCGCCGTTTTGATGACAATGGGCAGCCTTGCCCCGGCCAGGGCCGATACCGTTCTGAAATTCATTTCTTGGCAGACGGACGATGCCGGCACAGGCGAATGGTGGCATTCGGCCATTGCCGCCTTCGAAAAACAGCATCCGGGCGTGAAAATCGAATTCACCAAGGCCGAGCGCAGCTCGTATGCCGACACGATGACGACGCTTTTTGCGGCCAACCAGCCGCCGCAGATCGTGCATCTGGCGTCGTTCGAATTTCAGATGTTTGCCGATAGCGGCTGGCTCGAGCCGCTCGACCCGTGGCTGAAGAAGGACGGCATCGACATGACCGGCTGGGCCGGCCAGCAGAAATGCGAATGGAATGGCGAAACCGTCTGCATCATGACCAACTATTTCGGTTTCGTGATGGCCTACAACAAGAAGCTTCTCGAAGAAGCGGGCGTCACGGTTCCGAAGACCTATGACGAGTTTCTGGCCGCGGCAAAAGCGACAACAAAGGATCTGAACGGCGACGGCATTATCGACCAGTTCGGCACAGGCCATGAAACGAAAGGCGGTCCGGGTCAATATCTGACGGAGATGCTGAACTACATCCTCGACGCTGGCGCCTACTGGACCGACAAGGACGGCAATATCACCATCGATACGCCGCAGATGGTGGAGGGTCTTTCACGCTGGAAAACCGTGATGAAGAGCGGGATTAGCCCGGTCGACATGAGCGCCAGCGACGTGCGCAAGCTGTTTGCCGATGGCAAGATGGCCATGCGGCTGGACGGCCCCTGGCTTTACGGCACCACCGAAAAAGGTTCGGCCAAGACTGACATCATTTACGCCGCACCGCCGCTTCATCCGCCGCTTGGCGGTTCGTCCAATGTACTCGCCATGCCGGCCGATATTCCCGACGACCAGAAGGCATTGGTCTGGGATTTCATCAAGCTGACGATGTCACCGGAATTCCAGCGCAGCTATGCCACCCTTGGCGGAAACACGCCACCGAGCCCGACCGCCGACGTCTCGGGTGTCGAAAAGACCATCCCGCATTTTCCGGTGCTGATCGAGACGATGAAGGCCGCGTCCGAGGCGGGGATCGACCGCATTCCGACCGGACTTGAGCTCTTCTACAACGAGTTCAGCAAGATGGTGATGGAAGAAAGCCAGCGGATGATCATTCAGGATCTCGATCCGGCGGCGGTGGCGAAAACCATGCAGGCAAAGGCCGAAGCCATCAAGGGTTGATCCCGTTGTCTTGCCATGGCCCGGAAAGGGCCATGGCCATCATCCGCATCCGGCAGGAGGACCATCCATGACCGAACCCGTTCGGGCTGGGCGTCGCAAGTTCTTCGATCTTGCGCGCCCCAGCCGGCAACATCTCCTCGGCTATATTCTGATCGCGCCCGCAGTCCTGATGGTTGCCGCCATCATCGTCTGGCCGCTCGTTTTGGCCATCGACCTGTCGTTCCAGCAGGTCAAGATACCACGGCTTGGCGGTGCCAGCCGGCCGTTCTCGCTGAGCAATTACACATGGTTGTTCTCCTCGCCGGAATTCTGGCTGGCCTGCTGGGTGACGCTGAAGCTGGTTATCGTCGTAACCGCCGGCAGCGTCGCCGTCGGCCTCAGCACGGCGCTTCTGGCCAATAATCGCTTCAAGGGCCGCACCGTCGCGCGGCTGGGAATGGCGCTGCCCTGGGCGGTGCCGGAAATCATCGCGGTCGTCATCTTTGCATGGATGTTCGACACCTCCTTCGGCCTGTTCGGTTGGCTGGCGATCAAGCTCGGTTTCACCGACCAGATGATCCCCTGGGTCAGCAGTTCCACGGCCGCCTTCTGGGCCGTTGCCATCACCATGGTGTGGAAGGGCTTTCCTTTCGTGTCGATCATGTGTCTGGCCGGTCTGCAGTCCATTCCCACCGATTATTACGCCGCTGCCAAGGTGGATGGCGCCAGTGTCTGGCAGCGGTTCCGCTGGATCACCATGCCGTTGCTGATGCCGGTTCTCGGGGTCACGCTGGTGCTGACCCTGCTTTGGGTGTTCCGCGACTTTTCCATCATCAAGGTTCTGACCGGCGGCGGCCCGCTGCGTTCAACCCAGACGCTGTCGATCATGACCTATGACCAGGCCTTCCAGTATCACAACTTCGGTCGCGCCGCCGCCGTCGGCGTGCTGACGCTGGTGATCTGCATCATTGCCAGCCTGCTGATGCTCGGCCGGCGCTCGAAATCAATCTACTGAGGAGGCTTTGATGAAACGTAGCTTTGCCCAGAGCCTTGCCCTCTACGCGACGGTGATCTTTACGCTGGTGATGATCCTGTTCCCGGTCTACTGGCTGCTGGTTACCGCCCTTTCCACCACCGACGAACTCTACCGCCTGCCACCGACTTTCTGGCCGGACGATCCGCAATGGGACATTTTTGCCCGTGTCTGGGCGGCAAAACCGATCCTTCTGTGGCTGTGGAATTCGATGCTTGCCGCAGTCGGCTCGGTTGCGCTGTCGATGCTGGTTTCGGTCAGCGCCGGTTACGCCCTGTCCCGCTATTCGATGCGGGGCGGCGCTACCATGGGAATGTTCGTTCTAGCAGCCAAGATGCTGCCCGCCACGCTACTCGTCATCCCGCTGTTTTCGATCTTTTCGAGCTTCGGTCTGATCGGCAGCCTATGGACGCTTGTGCTTGCACATTCGACCATGATCATTCCCTTCGCGACCTGGATGCTGAAGGGTTATTTCGACACGATCCCCAAGGAACTGGAACAGGCTGCCATGGTCGACGGCTGCTCGCCGATCGGCGCCATGGTGCGTGTCGTGCTTCCCATCGCAACACCGGGGCTTGCTGCCACCGCGCTTTACGCCTTTGTGCTCAGTTGGGCCGATTACGCCTATGCGCGCACCTTTCTGGTCAACTCGCCGGACAACTGGACCGCCAATCTCGGCATCACCACGATGCAGGGCGAATATGTCACCTATTGGAACGACATCTCCGCCGCATCGGTGTTCATCGCGCTGCCGATCATCGCAATCTATCTGTTCCTTGAACGTTATTTGGTCGGCGGTTTGACCGCTGGCGCGGAGAAATAAGCATGGCCAATATTTCGATTCGCAACGTCAGCAAGTCCTATGGCGCGCTCAACGTGCTCAGGCCCTTTTCGCTTGAGATCGAGAACGGCGAGTTCGTGGTGCTGGTCGGACCTTCCGGTTGCGGCAAGTCGACGATGTTGAAAATCCTTGCTGGTCTCGAACCGGCAAGCGAAGGGCAGATCTTCATCGGCGACAATGAAGTCACGGACCTGGCGCCCGGGGACCGCGACATAGCCATGGTGTTTCAGAATTATGCGCTCTATCCGCATCTGACGGTTCGCCAGAACATCGGCTTCGGGCTGAAGATGCGCGGCACGGACAGGCATGAGATTGACCGCCGGGTCGACGATGCGGCGCGCATTCTGGAAGTGACGCCCTATCTGGATCGCAAGCCCAAGGATCTGTCAGGCGGTCAGCGGCAGCGCGTGGCTCTGGGACGAGCGATCGTGCGCCAGCCGCAAGCCTTCCTCATGGACGAGCCGCTGTCCAACCTCGATGCCAAGCTGCGTGTCCATATGCGTGCCGAAATCGGCGCTTTGCACAAACGCATCGGAGTCACCACCGTCTACGTGACGCATGATCAGGTCGAAGCCATGACCATGGCGGACCGGGTCGTGATCATGCAGGGCGGCATCATCCAGCAGATTGCCGCACCGGACGAACTGTTCAACAACCCGGCCAATCTTTTCGTTGCCGGTTTCATCGGCTCGCCGGGCATGAACTTCCTCAATGCGCAACTGCGTGACGGCACTGTTACCCTGTTTGGGCAACATGTTTCCGTGCCGGGCGCGGCTGATCGCCAAGGCAGCGTGATCGTCGGTCTGCGGCCGGAACATCTCGTTCTCGGCGATGCGCCGGTCACCTTCGATGTTCACCCGACGCTGGTGGAAAGCCTCGGATCGGAAAAATACGTCTATTTCGACGCGGATGGCGCAAGGGTGGCCGATGGCGAGGAGGGCAAGTCCAAGGGTCTGATCGCGCGCGTCTCGCATACCGGCAATCTTCCTGGCAACGAGACACTCCGGCTCGGTTTCGATCCGGCCAAGCTTTATCTCTTCGATGCAAAGACCGGAGAACGGCTATGATCCTCGTCACCGGATCGGCGGGCCGTGTCGGTCGTGCCGCTGTCGCCGCCTTGCGCGCACAGGGCCGCACCGTTCGCGGTTTTGATCTCAGGCCATCGGGAACCGGCGGCGAGGAAGTCGTCGGGTCGCTGGAGGATGCGCAGTCACTGTCCGAAGCGATGAAAGGCGTAAGCGCTGTCCTGCATCTGGGAGCGTTCATGTCCTGGGCTCCGGCAGATCGCGATCGTATGTTCGCTGTCAATGTCGAGGGTACGCGCCGGCTTCTGGATGCCGCTTCAGCATCTGGCCTGCGGCGTTTCGTGTTCGCTTCCTCAGGCGAGGTCTATCCGGAAAACCGACCGGAATTCCTGCCGGTCACCGAGGATCATCCGCTTTGCCCCAATTCGCCCTATGGCCTGACCAAGCTTTTGGGCGAAGAGCTGGTGCGCTTTCACCAGCGAAGCGGCACCATGGAAACGGTGATCCTGCGGTTTTCGCATACGCAGGATGCGGCGGAACTGCTGGACGAAGAGAGTTTCTTTTCCGGTCCCCGGTTTTTCCTGCGGCCGCGCATCCGCCAGCAGCAGAATTTCGGAAACACCGTCGTCGCCGAATTGCTCCAGTCCCGCGATATCGGTGAGCCGTCGCACATTCTGGCGCGCAACGAAAACGGCCGGCCGTTCCGCATGCATATAACCGAGACACGAGATATGGTGGCAGGAATTCTGCTTGCCCTCGATCACCCCGACGCGGCGGGCGGCATCTTTAATCTCGGCGCGGATGAACCCGCCGATTTCGCCGTGCTTCTGCCGAAGATTGCGGCGCTGACCGGCCTTCCCATCGTGACAGTCGATTTTCCCGGCGACGGCGTTTATTACCATACGTCCAACGAGCGGATCAGAAACACTTTGGGGTTTGAAGCAGAATGGACGATGGACCGGATGCTGGACGAAGCGGCGGCCGCAAGACTGGAGCGACTCGCGAAGGAGCAGAGGCGATGAAGCCCGAGACCCCGGGCGGCACGGCGGCGCTGGCCAAGGGGCTAACCCTGCTCGATATGGTTGCCGACGCGCAGGAACCGCTACGTTTTGCCGAGTTGTTGCGCGCCTCCGGCCTGCCGAAGCCGACCTTTGCACGCATCCTGCGCACCCTTATCGCCTATGGTCTCGTCCGTCAGGATGCGGCCCGGGGCACTTATGTTTTGGGCCAGCGTTTTCTGGAAATGTCCCATAGGGTCTGGGAGAGTTTCGATCTCGTCTCGGCGGCAACCCCGGAACTCGAGCGGCTGGCGGCCGAACTGGGGGAAACGGTTGCGCTGTGCCGGCTTGACGGCACGATGACGCAATATCTGGCCGAACGTTCGCCGAATGGCCTTTCTGTGCGCGTCGAGGTGGGGCGCCGCGTCCCCCTGCATTGCACAGCACCCGGCAAGGCACTGCTCGCCTTTCAGGACCCCGCCGTCGGCCGTGCCCTCTTGGACCGTCTGACGCTGGATGTGCAGACCCCGAAAACCATCACCACGCTCGATGCGCTCCAGGCCGACCTGACGTTGACCCGGGCACGTGGCTATTCGATTTCGTATGAGGAGCACTTGCCAGGTGTAAATTCGGCAGCCGCGCCTGTCATGGGTCGCGACAATACGCCGATCGGCGTGCTTGTTGCGCTTGGCCCATCATCGCGGCTCAGTTCCTCCAATATCCATCCAGCCGGGCGCGAATTGATTGCTGCCGCCCGCCGTATCACGGGTGCGGCTGGGGCTGTCGCCATTAGTTCCAGGCCCAGACCCCGGTCTGTCACCGGCCGTCCGAGTGCCGAGCTGAGTTGCGTCTTGCCATGGGGCGCACAGCTTGGCGAGAGTCCAGTGTGGCACGATGGCGAAAATACGCTCTACTGGGTCGATATTCTTCATCCCGCTGTCCACCGGTTTGATCCAGCAAGTGGCCGGAACGAAACCTGCGAGACCGGGAAGTTGGTCAGCGCGGTCATTCCGGTTCGCGGTGAGCGTCTGCTGGTGGCGTCTCAGGATGGGATCGAATGGCTGGATTTTGCATCAGGTCGCCTCACACCCTTCGTCAGCCCGGAGGCAGGCATCGTCGACAACCGCTTGAATGATGCCAAATGCGGGCCTGACGGCGCGATATGGGTGGGATCGATGAGGATTGACGCCTCCAAGCCCACGGGTGCGCTTTATCGTATCAGCACCGATGGCGCATTCGAACGCAAGGAAGGCGGCATCATTGTCTCCAACGGCCTCGGCTGGAGCGCGGATGGGAAAACCTTCTACTTTGTTGACACGGTACCTGGCCTCATCCACGCCTATGATTGCGATCCCGCGACCGGAACGCTGTCGGGATGCCGCGAATTCGCACGCATTCCCGTCGCTGACGGCCGGCCGGACGGTCTTGCGGTGGACGCGGAAGGAGGGGTCTGGTGTGCGATCTGGGATGGCTGGTCCGTGCGCCGTTATCTTCCAAACGGGAAGCTCGACCAGGTAATTGAGATGCCGGTGCCCCGTCCCACCAGCATCGCCTTTGGTGGCCCGGATCTGTCGACGCTGTTCATCACCAGCGCCCGCACCCGCCTGCCGGCCTCGACACTCGCCGACGCGCCTCTGTCAGGTGGACTGTTTTCCTGCCGCCCGGGAGTTTCCGGTGCGCACGTCTCATTGTTCGAAGGATAAAGGATGAACCTTGAAAACATCTTTGGCCTGAAGGGCCGCGTGGCGCTCGTTACCGGTTCAAGCCGTGGGATAGGAGCGGCGATTGCCGAAGGGCTGGCTGGGGCAGGTGCCCATGTCATCCTGCATGGCGTCAAGCCGGGCGCCACAGCGGCTGTACATGAGCGGATTGTTACGCACGGGGGAACGGCGGATCATCTGGCAGGCGATCTCTCCGAAGTCGGGGCTGGTCGGGATCTTATCGAGCGAGCAGAGGCCATCGCACCACTCGATATCCTTGTTATCAACGCCAGTGCCCAGATCAACGCCCCTCTATCGGCGCTGACGCCAGGTGATCTGGCGTTTCAACTGGCGGTCAATCTGGTCTCGACGGTCGACATGCTGCAGACGGCACTGCCGCGAATGTCGGCTCGGAAATGGGGCAGGATCGTCTCCATAGGATCAGTCAATCAGCTAAGGCCCAAAAGCGTCGTTACCGCCTATTCGGCGACGAAGGCCGCACAGCACAATTTAATTCAAAGTCAGGCTAGAGATTATGCCCGCGACAACGTGTTGCTCAATACTCTCGCTCCCGGCCTCATCGATACGGACCGCAACGCTCATCGCCGCGTCGACGACCCGGATGGCTGGAATGAATATGTAAGCTCATTGAACTGGATGGGGCGGGCCGGGCGACCGGAAGAGATGGTGGGGGCAGCTGTCTTTCTGGCGTCGGAGGCATGTAGTTTCATGACGGGCGAAACGATTTTTCTCACCGGAGGTTATTGAGCGGGTGGATATTGAAAAAATGCAAAATGTCCCGAACGCAGGTGTTGGCCCAGCAACTTTTGCGGTGATCGTCTGGAGAGGTCGTCATTCGAAAAACCAGCGCCGATAATGTGGCGATTGTGCGGGCCTGGCTTCGACGTTGTCATCACGGAGCTGCCGCATACTATCATCCACTCATGCGTCTGCTTGATTTGCCGAACTTCATCCTCACGCCGCATGTGGCGTGGGTAAGAAGCGCAGCGGTCCAGTCGCTGGTCTATCAGCTGATCGACAATGTCGAGGCGTTCTAGCGCGCCCTTCGTTTGACCGTTATAGCTTCTCATGTAATCGAGAAATGCGCGCATGGCGGCACGTGGGAGGCGGGTCGTAAAAACCATTGCGGTAGGAGAGTGTCCATTGGGAGGAAGCTTCGCCAGCCGGCCGATTTCCTTTCAGGTGTCGCTGTACCTTCTAACGTTCAGCGGTCGAAGTTTCCCAGATATCGGGCAGGCGATGTGCCAAGCGCTTTCTTGAACATGGTTATGAATGCAGAGACGGATTGATATCCAAGATCCCCCGAAACCTGCTGCACCGTTGCCCCCGCTGCAAGGCTTCGGATTGCGACAATCACCTGCAATTGTTGTCGCCAGCGGCCGAAGGTAAGGCCCGTTTCGCTTTGAACGAGACGGGCGAGCGAATTCTCACTCATCGCCACTCGTTTTGCCCATTGCGCCATCGTACTGCGATTGGATGGATCGTCTGCCAGCTCGGATGCGATGCGTGCAAGCCGGGGCTCGTCCGTCAGCGGGAGGTGAAGATGCTCGACCGGCATCCGCGACAATGCCGACAGAAGCAGCGTTTCCATGAGCTCTAAGTCAGCAGTCGCGGCAGCCGATTGGTCGGCCATCTCGATGATCAGTTCCCTGACGAGCGGAGACAGGGAAAGCGTGCAGCACCGGTTCGGCAGATCGGCAGCCCCCGGCTCGATGAACAGGAAAAACAAACGTGCGTTGGCGGTGGCCAAATTGCTGTGAAGCATGCCCCCTGGAACCCAGACGCCACAATGAGGCGGAACCATCCACATGCCGCTTGGGACGCGACAAGTCACGCCTCCCAGCAGCGGCATGACAAGCTGGCCCTTACGGTGCTGGTGTTCGGGAGCCTCGCGTTCATTCTGAGACACGTCGATCCTCACAGCGCGAACGCGCGATGAAGAGCTTTCGACATCATGGTCGGCGAGGGCACCGGACAGGGATAGTGGTGGCTGGGGGTATTTAGTGATCATTAGAGGGAATATCTAAATTCGTCCGATCGGTTTGTCGATAGGGTCATCCCGCAAGAAGCTGGAGGGTGATCATGGCACTTCAAAAACACAACGACCGCTGGTGGTCGGATATCGTCCGGACCGAAATTCGTCTGACCTCGAAAGGACCTCGCAGGCTCTGCATCCTGCCCCCATGCCTGATGGGGACAAGGCCGGATCGTGCCGCTGTTCTGAAAAGGATTACAGGCATTCTTTTTTCGAAAGCCCGAGCGTTGCTTGCCCGCCAGCCTCCGGCCATGTCGACCGTTGTGCGCGCTGACCCTGCCGAAGCCTATCTGCACGCCTGCCTCGCTGCACCATTCTTTTTCTACGTGTCGCCAGCGACCTACGGCCTCGCAGACAACGTTACCACCGATGAAAAAGGCATCGAGCGCAAGGCCACACTGCCGGGGGATGAGGTGTGAGTTCCCGGCCAGTTGTCACCAGCGGAAACGTCATCTTTTCGCTGAAAACATTTCTTGCGGCCATGGCGGCATATCTTGCAGCCATCTGCTTCGATCTCAACCGGCCGTCCTGGGCGGTTGCAACCGTCTACATCGTCGCTCATCCCCTGTCCGGCGCGATCTCGTCAAAATCGGCATATCGGCTGCTGGGCACAATCATCGGCGGTGGTGCAACGATCCTCATGGTCCCGAATCTTGTGAACGAACCTATACTTCTTTCCGGCGCGATCATCCTGTGGGTCTCCGGGTGTACCTTCGTCAGTCTCCTAGATCGCACACCGCGTAGTTATATTTGCCTGTTGGCGGGCTATACCGTGCTTCTTGCAGGACTGCCGCTCGTCAACGCTCCGGTAAACACCTTCGATATTGTCGTTTCCCGCACCGAGGAGATCGGCCTCGCAATCATCTGCGCGTCGATTGTCAGTCACGTTGTTTTTCCGGTTCACGTGGGGACGACCCTTCTCAACCGGATCGATGGATGGATGGCCAGGACGCAGGAGCTTTTCGAAGCCACAGCAACCGGAAAGAAGGACGGAAACCAAAGCCGGATGGAACGCCACGCCCTGGCGGCAGAGGCTGCCGATCTGCGGTCGTTCGCGGTTCATCTTCAATATGACGGATCCAGATACCAAAGCAGAGTGGCACTGGTATGGTCGCTGCAGCACCGGATGCTTTCCTTTCTGCCGCTACTGAGCGAACTGGAGGATTTGCGACGATCACTGGGCAGGTTTGACCCGGCTGGCCGGGAAAAGGCTTTGACGATAATTGCCGAGATGGATTCGAGACCGAGAGGCTCCTCCTCCACGATCGATGCGCTCGCCTTCTCCACCTCGCCGCCGACATGGGAAAAACTTCTTCTCGTCAAATTTGCCCGAGATCTGCGGGCTGTTGTTCGGCTCTCTGACGAGTGCCTCACTCTTCGAAAATCCATTGAAGATGAGGGCGGACGTAGAGCGGCTGGCGCGTCTGACAGAATGCCTGCACCGCATCGGGATATCGGAATGGCTTTGCTGTCATCGCTGACGGTTGCAGCATGCCTTGTCACCTCCCTCTTCTTCTGGATCGCAACGGGCTGGTCCGACGGGGTTACCTTCGCCCAGATATCGGGCGTCCTTTGTTGCCTCCTCGCCACCATGGATGATCCGGTCCCTGCCATGCGCAAGTTTGTCAATGTGACGATCGGTGCGGCGATTGCGGCATTCATCTACGGCTTTGCGATCCTTCCGGCAGTCGACGGTTTTGCGTCGCTCGCCGCTGTTTTGGGACTGTTTCTGATACCGGCGGGCCTATGTCTCGCAGTGCCTTCGCTTGCCCTCGTCGGCATGGGTCTTTGCATAAATTTTCCGCTGCTTCTTACCCTTCAGGCCTATCCAGCGACAGACTTCATCAGCTTCGTCAATGCCGCAGCGGCGACCATACTCGCAATGGTCTGGACGATCACGGTTTGCAGCCTCCTTCGATCCGTGCGAAGCGAGACAAATGACAGAAGGCTTTTTTCTGTTATCCGGAAACATGTCGTAAGCATCGCGGTTGGCAAACAATCCGACGTCCTGGTCACCCACCATCGCATGATCGACGTTGCCGGCCTGTTAGCCTTACGAATGGCAAAACGACCAGCGGTCTTGGAAATTGGCGACTGCGACCTCTTGAGGGAGGTCCGGGCAGGGCTGCATCTGCTTGCAATGCAGGAGCTTGTGCCCAAGGCTTCGAACGGTGTCCGGCTCGCCGCCAAACCGGCCTTTCAGGCGGTCGCAGCCCTGTACGGTGCCCGTGCCGCTAAAGGTGAGGGCTCCGTGGAAAAGGCGGTGCAGGCGCTGGATGGTATGATCCTTTCCCCCGCGGCCGCCACCGCGATGGATACCGAGCTTCTGATGCGCGCCGTTGCACTTCGCCTCTGCATTGCTCCGGACGCTTACGCTCCCGTTTACCCAACAGCCGGGGCGGGGAGGAAGCCCGCGTGACGGAGCAGGTCGAACTCTATGGCGTCTTTCTGCCCTCGCTCGCGGCGCACGCATTGTTTGCGTATGCAGGCCTGCGCCTTCTCACATCGCTTCTCGGCAAGATCGCATTCTACCGTATGGTTTGGCACCGCTCACTGTTTAACCTTGCGCTGTACATTACCCTTGTCGGCGGATTTTCTGCCGCTATCAACTGGTTTCAATGACATGAAAAATCTGACGCTCACCACGGGTCAAGTGCTTCTAACCCTGTCGATGACGGCATGTGCTGCGATTCTGGGCTGGCACTTGTGGTCTTTCTACATGGAGGCGCCATGGACCCGTGACGCCCATGTCCGCGCTGATATCATCCGATTGGCACCAGATGTTTCCGGGCCTGTCGCCGAGGTTCTGATATCAGACAATGCGCAGGTGGAAAAAGGAACGCCGCTGTTTCGCATTGAAACGGATCGCTTCTGCCTCGCGCTGCGCGAGGCAGAAGCGAAGGTAACGGGTAGCAGGGCGGCTGCGGAGATGGCGAAAACCGATTTCGAGCGGTATCAATTGCTTGCCTCAAAGGAAGCAGCCAGCCTGAAGGAGCGACAGCAAGCGGAAAGCCGGATGTATCAGGCAGAGGCCGCCTATCGATCTGCACTGGTCGCGCGGGATCTGGCAAAGCTGAACCTTGAGCGGACAATCGTGAGAGCGCCGGCGTCCGGGGCAATTACGAACTTTTCCCTGCGCCGGGGTAACTATGTCCTGGCTGGAACTGCGGTGGGCGTCCTGGTGGAAAAAGAATCCATCTATCTTGCAGGGTATTTTGAAGAGACAAAGCTACCGAGAATCCATATCGGTGATCCAGTTACGATCAATATCATGGGTGAAGCCCAATCGGTCACCGGGCATGTCGCGGGAATTGCTGCGGGGATCGAGGATCGGGAACGAAGCGATAGTGCGGGTTCGCTGGCAAGCGTGACGCCGACATTCTCATGGGTTCGACTTGCCCAGCGAGATCCCGGTGCGGATCGAGATCGATGAGGCTCCGGCGACGGTTCGGCTGGTCGCGGGAAGGACGGCGACCGTTTCGATTGAGCAAAAGCGGGACCAAGCGGCACCTCCTCTCCCATTGCCCTCCGCCATCACACCCTGATCGCTACCAAAGCCGAGTTCTAAGGCAATGCCGAAGCGCAGGGTCTCACGGCAGGCTGAGGCGGAACCGGTCGTCGCAGAGACCGTTCACTCAACGATTTCAGGGGAAGCGCGATGTTTGAAAATTTCAAGCTGGAAATGATCACGGTTCCGGAAACAACGCTCCGGGTTCGCCATGGCGGAAGTGGTCCACCGCTTCTTCTGCTGCACGGACATCCGAGAACACACACAACCTGGTACAAGGTGGCCCCCATCCTGGCCGAGAAGTTCACGGTTGTTTGCCCCGATCTGCGAGGTTTCGGGAAGTCTGGCAAACCGGCTAACCCGTATGATCATGAAGCGTCGTCAAAGCGGGCCAAGGCTCGTGACTGTGTCGCTCTCATGGAACATCTCGGCTTCAACCGGTTCTTTCTGGCGGGCCACGACCGCGGCAGTTACACCGCATTTCGTACTGCGATGGACCACCCTGAAAGGGTTGAGAAGCTCGCAATCCTTGATGGGGTTCCGATCCTGGAAGCGCTGGAGCGATGCAATGTTAGCTTTGCCACGCATTGGTGGCATTGGTTCTTCTTTGCTCAACACGACAAACCCGAGCGGGCCATTCTTTCTGATCCCTTGGCCTGGTATGGCGGCAGCGAGGCTTCCATGGGAAAGGGAAACTTCGCGGACTTCCGCTCGGCTGTTGAAGACCCCGCGACTGTCCGGGGAATGCTGGGTGACTATCGCGCGGGTGTTCACATAGACCATCTCCACGATCTTGATGATCGAAATTCCGGAAAAAGACTGACATGCCCGCTTCATGTCCTGTGGTCACTGCAGGACGATCTGGAAATGTTGTATGGAGATGTGCCGGCGGTATGGCAGCCCTGGTCGAGCCTTCCCGTTTCGGGCCGGGGAATAGAGAGCGGACATCACATGGCAGAAGAGGCCCCTGTTGAACTGGCGCGTGAGCTCGTCTCATTTTTCACAGCGTGAAGACATCGATCGCGCCCACCCCTTGCCGAAGAAATGATCAGCATTATCGCTGGGTCGGTTGGCCCGACGCTGCGTGATCCGTTGGTCTCATAAGAGCGAACACCTGCAAACAATCGTATCGGAGTTCTGCGCTACTTCGGTGCGATCAAGACAACCGTGACCTCAATCCGGAACGCAGCAGGATCATGAAGGCGGGTGCGCCGATAATAGCGGTGATGATGCCTGCCGGAAGTTCGAGCGGCGCGATAATGCTGCGACCGACGGTGTCGGCAAAAGCCAGCATCACAGCGCCCAGAATCATTGCGATAGGGAGATTTTTTGCGTGGCGTGCTCCGGTAAGAAGTCGAGCCGCGTGCGGTGCGAGCAAGGCAACGAAACTGACGGCCCCGATGGAAGAAACGGCGATCGCCACCGCACTGGCGGCATAGACCATCGCGTATTTGCTCGCGGTTCCCGTCGCCAGGCCCAGTGAGCGGGCCTTTTCGTCCCCAAGCAAAAAGGCGTCGAGATGGCGACTGAACAACAGGCCTATAGCCGACAATGCAAAAACCCACGGCATCAGCATGAAGGCGTCGGCGTAGCCGCGGGCGTGCGTCGAGCCGACGAGCCAAGAAAGTGCCTGAGCCGTTTGCAAGCGCGCCTCCAAGACAATGATTGTTGCGGCCGCGCCTAGGCTTGCGGCGATTGCGACACCAGCCAGAACCAATTTTTCCGGAGAATTCTTCGGCGCCAGCAACCGGAGCAGCAAAAGCACGGTGATGGCCCCCAACAAAGCGACGACCTGGAAAGTTGGCGTTGCTGGTGAAAGTCCCAGCAGAAGTGCGACGAGGCTAAACAACGCTGCTCCCTGTGTAAGACCCAGCGTCTCTGGCCCGCATAGCGGGTTGCGCGTCACCGCCTGAAGGACCGTGCCAGCAGCAGCGAGCAACGCGCCACAGCCGAGTGCGACAAGAAGGCGAGGCGCGCGCAGGTCGAGGTTTCCTGTCACCTCGGCAAGTGTCAATGATATTCCGTCGCCTGTCGCGAGACTTGCCGCCATCGTCAACAGGCCCAAAGCGACAAGGGCTCCAACGGCGAGGAGGAAAGGTGGGGGCGCGATGCCTATGGGCAAACCTATGCGGCGCTCCCCCCGATCTTTGCCCTGCGCAGCAGGAATAGCATGACCGGTGCACCGAGGCAGGCAATCGCAACGCCTGTAGGTATGGTCGTGCCATTGCGCGCCAGAGATTGCGTGACGACATCTGCAAGGAGGAGGCTGTTTGCTCCCCAAACCGCTGAAAGCGGCAGGTGGCGGTGATGCCGGCTTATACCCAATGCGCGCAATACGTTCGGGACTGCAAGGCCGACGAAGCCGATGGGCCCTGCAAGGGTTACGGCGCAGCCGCATAGAAGAACGCCGATGAGCAGACCGAAAAGCGTGACGGCCCGTGTTACCCCCAGACTTGCCGAAGCCTTGTCGCCCAGTCCCAGCAAGTCGAGGGCGCGCGCCATCACGATGAGCGCCACGAAGGACAGGAGCACCAACGGTGTTGCTGTTGCGGTTCTGGACCATCCGGTCTGGTCCAGAATGCCGGACGACCAGAGTAACAGACCGGACGCCCGTTCGTCAGCAATAAGCACGATTGCCGATGACACCGCGGAAAAACAAAGCGACACGGCGACACCGGAAAGAGCCAGCCGGCCCGGCGGGGCTTGAAAGCCGCCAGCCAGTGCAAGGCACGCGGCCGCGCCAGCAAGGCCGCCCGCGCTCGTCACTACGATGGGCGGCAGAGACAAGGGAAGCAGCAAGGTCGATACGACGAGGAACAGCTGCGCGCCACTGGTTACGGACAGTATATCCGGAGCCGCCAAAGGGTTCCTCAAGACGGTCTGAAGAACCGAACCTGCTAGTGCAAGCGCGGCGCCAGTTGATATCGCTGCGACCAGACGGGGCGCCCGAGTTGTTTCCAAAATTGCCTGCGCTATCGTCTCAGGGCCTGTCGGAAAAAGAAACACATCCCTCCAGCCGACCAGCCTGCTTCCCACTCTCAATTCCAGCGCTGCCAGGACCAGCAGAAGGACCACGCCGACGGACCAGACAAGGGCTGGAGCAAATCGACGAAGGGGGAGGCAAGACAAATTCATATTTGAGCCAAGGCCTGACGGCTTTGCCGATTGCCGGCGCCGATCCAGTCGACCATGCAGTAGGTTCGCCCGCTTCCATCTGGATTTGGCACGAGATCGACGTGGCACTCAAAGGCTTGCTGCAACAGGTCAGTCCGCAGCACCTGATGCGTCGGCCCAGCCGCAAGAACCTGACCCTTTTGCATCAGGACGACGTCATTGGAGATATCCATGACTTGATTGAGGTCATGAAGCACCGCGATGATCGTAAGACCTTCCTCTGTGTTGAGTTTGCGCAGGAGGGTCAGCAATTCGGCCTGGTGTCTGATGTCGAGAAAGCTCGTGGGCTCATCAAGAAAAAGGATGCGCGGCTCCTGCGCCAAAGCCATCGCCAACCAAGCTCGCTGCCTTTCACCGCCGGACAGGGTCGTGAGTTGCCTCGCACGCAAATTTTGAAGGCCGACGCGAAAAATGGCGCTTTCGATAATCCTGCGGTCCCGTGTCGACAGTCGACCAAGCCAGGGACGGTGAGGATAACGGCCTTGTTCAACGAGTTCTTCGACGCTCAGGCCGGTGGGAACCTCTGGTGTCTGGCTCAGGACGGCAACCTGGCGGGCGACGGTGCGTCGTGACAACGCGTTGAGCGGCTGCCCGGACAAGCGGATTTCGCCTTCCGTCGGGTATTCGAGTCCGGCGAGGCATTTGAGAAGCGTGCTTTTACCGGAGCCGTTCGCGCCGCATATGACGGTAATCCGGCCTTCAAGCGCAACGGCATCGACCTTTCGGAGCGCTTGAGCCTGATCATAGACGACGCTGAGACCAAACGCCTGAGCCGCGATGGCCTGCGTCCTCTGTTTGCTCGGCGGCCTGTTCATCCTGCCACCTCACGCATGGCCTTCCGAAGAGAGGACAAGCTGCGATAACCGACGTCCGCCGCTGCCTCCTCCAGGCGCGCTCCCTCGGCCTGGCGGCGCATGACATGCGCCATGCGCAAGCGACGCCGCCATTCGGCGAAACTCATGCCGGTCTGAATTCGGAATTTCCGGGTCATGGTGCGCCTGCTCATGCCGAGATTGTCTGCCCAGCGATCTATATCGAGATCGAGCGACGGTGTTTCAGAAAGATCCCGACACAGCCGTTGCAATCGCTTGTCACTTGGCATTGGAAGCGCAAACGGGCCTTCCTCCGCATTTGCGATCTCCTCGAGCATCAGTGCCGCGAGATGTCCGCCGCGGCCATTTTCGTCATAAAGGGTCGGTTCGTTCAAAAACGCCCCAACCGTTGCCGAAAGGAGTGTGGAGGTTGAGATGACACGCGTCGGCTCCCATGGCATGGCGACGCCTGGATCCGGTTCGATGTAGACCGACTGCATGGAGACCCGCCCGTGTGAATGAACGGCGTGTGGTATCTCCGGGGTAATCAGCAAACCGTAACCACAGGGGATGATAAATGAGGTGTCGGGGGTACGGGCGGTCATGAATCCGTCGATGATCTGTAACAATTGGCCTCGGCGATGGCTGTGCCAGCCAAAATCGACGCTTTGCTCGTAGGTCCGTGCCATGGCAGCGACGGGCCGCGGCACATTTTGAAGGTCGGCTGCCCTTTGCGGCTGTTTCATCATGGTTCCAGGCGATGGGATTTCTCATAGCAGTCTCACGACCGCATCCAACGCAGAGAGCCATAATCGCGCAGCGTCTATATTTCAAAAGGAAAGATTGGCCCGACAAAACAGAAAACTACGATTCAGCCAGATAAGGCCACTAAATGGCCCGGAAAAGCTCGATTTTGACCTGACAATGCTGATAAAAAAAGTCTAGTTAAGCGGCCAAGCGTGCGGGATTTGGCAAACACTGCGGACAGTCCGGGGTACCCTTCGCGCAGTATTCCTATCACAGGTCCTCGAATGCAGAACACCGTCCTTCGCCTTCGCACATCAACCTGCCACGTCACCAGACAGCGGCTCCTGTTTTTCGTGTCGGGCGTTGCGTTGAGCGCGCTCGTCCTCCAGAAGGATACGGCTGAGGCACAAGAGACAAATGCTTCGACCGTGCTTCAGCCGATCGTTGTCCAGGGGACAGCGGCGACAAAAGGGGCCCGTGTCGAACAACGTGGCTACGTAGCAACGCAGTCGGCTTCAGCCACCAAGATCACGACGGCGATATCCGAGACACCGCAATCTGTCTCCGTCGTGACCCGCGGCGCCATGACCGATCGAGCCGTACAGACGGTGGCGGACAGCTTGCTCTATAGCGCGAATGTCAACGGCCAACGCTACGGCAACGATCCCCGTTCCGATTACTTCAGCATTCGCGGCTTTGGCGCCGATCTTTATCTCGACGGCTTGCGCGTGCCACAGATTGCAAACCAGACAGGCGGCTATGCTGGCTTTCGCGTGGAGCCTTACTTCCTTAATCGGGTGGAAGTGCTGCGCGGACCAAGTTCCGCGCTTTTCGGCCAAACGAATGTCGGCGGCGTTGTCGACATGATCAGCAAGGATCCATCAGAGACAGCTGGCGGAGAAGTCTACACCCGTTTCGGAAGTTACAAACAGAAGGAAGCGGGGTTTGACGTAACCGGCCCTCTCGGTGCGGATTCCGATCTCACCTATCGCTTGGAAGGCATTATCCGCGACAGCGAAACAATGAACGATTTCGGAAAAAACGACCGTTTCGCCATAAGCCCGACGGTCAGGTGGTCGCCGGATGAAGATACCAGTCTCACGGTATATGGCGCTTACATGAAGGATGACGCTGGCCAGGTGCCCTCGCTTATTCCTGCCGTCGGGAGCATCTATCCCAATCGTCTCGGTTTAACGATACCGCGCAGCTTTTCGGACGGAGATCCCTCGCTGGCGATCTACGACAAGGAAACGGCCTATACCGGATATCGGCTGGAACACGCATTTAACGACGATCTCGTTCTGCGCCAGAATTTCCGGTACTCGTACCTGGACGTCAATTATCAAAACCTTTTCGGCAACGGTCTTTCCGCTAACCAGCGCACGCTTTCACGCCTCGTCTACAATGCGCAGCCAACGCTCAACGCCGTGGCGTTGGACACCAATCTTGAGTACAGGTTCGACAGTGGGCCAATCAGCCATACGCTTCTCGGCGGTATCGATGTGCAGTGGCAAAACCTCGTCAACAGGACAGGATCACGCAGTGGCCCCACTCTCGACCTGTTCAACCCGGGTTACGGGATTGGCGTACAGCCGGCAGCACTGACGACACACCTTGATCAGACACAGCGTCAGGTTGGTTTTTATCTGCAGGATCAAATGGAACTCGGCGGCCTTCGTCTGACCGTTGGCGGTCGCCAAGACTATGTCAGTAACGACTCCGACAGCACCGCTCTCGCCAGCGGTCTTACCACCCGATACCGGCAGGACGATTCAGCTTTCACGGGCAGGGTCGGTGCCGCTTATGTCTTCGATAACGGCCTTGTACCCTACGCGCTATATTCAACGTCCTTCTCCCCGGTGCTGACATTGACGCCAACGCCGCTGAAGCCAACCAAAGGCGAGTTGAAGGAAGTCGGTGTGAAATTCGCGCCACAGGGGGACGATTTCAGCCTGACCCTGTCCGGGTTCGAGGCAACGCAACAGAATGTCGTCAATCGTGTTGCAAGCGTTTATTACCAGACTGACGAAGTGCGCGTTCGTGGGATCGAACTGGAGGCCAACGCCACGCTTTGGGACAGCCTCAACCTTACTGCGGCGGCGAGTTGGCAGGATCCTGTGGTAACCGAGAGCCAGACGCCAGCCCAGATCGGGAAGATGCCGTATACCGTTCCCAAGCAGCAGCAATCGCTGTTCGTGAGCTATGATCTGCCGATGCCAGATAGCTGGAACGGCAAATTGACGCTTGGTGCAGGTGTCCGTCGCATCGGCAGGACTGCCGGGGATACGGCGAACTCATTCTTCGTTCCTGGTTATACGCTGGTGGATGCATTTGCCCGTTACGAACATGATCGCTACTCGTTCCAGCTTAACGGGTACAATCTCGGCGACAAGACCTACGTCGCCGGTTGCAACACCCCCACGCAGTGCTATTACGGGCAGGGTTTGACCGTTGTCGGAACGGTGAGCGTGAAGTGGTAGCTGGTATTCGCAGACGATCGTTCTTGAGCGGCGCGGTGGCTTTAATGGCTGCGCCAGTGGCACTCGCCGCCTCAGGATCTTCACGCCTGGTCACGCTCGATTGGACTGCCACCGAGATTGCCCTTTGCCTTGGAATATCGCCCGTTGGGTGCACGGAAATCTCCGGCTACAGAACATGGGTCAATGTCGCAAATGAAGGCCTTTCGGACGCCGTTGACGTTGGACGACGACAGCAGCCAAGCCTGGAAGCGATCCGCAAATTGCAACCTGACCTCATCTTGACGTCTCGCTACCGGCACGCGTCCATCGCCCGTGCGCTCGGTAAGATCGCTCCGGTTCACCTGATCGACGATCAGGAAAACGACGGTGACATGTTGGTAAGCGTCTATCAGAGCGCCCGTCAGGCGGGCGCAGCACTTTCCCGATCGGATGATGTCGAAAGGCTCCTCGCACGTTTCGATGATGACATCGAAAACCTGAAATTGCGCGATGCCGGGCAGGCAGGCCGCAAGCTGGTTGTCGCGCAACCATTACCTGGCGTTCCGCGGTTACGGGTCTTTGCACCCAACGCCGCAATTTCGACCCTTCTCAGGAAAATCGGTTTTGCCGATGGCATTGAAATGCCAGCGCAATCCTTCGGCTTTACGACAATCGATCTGGAAGGACTTGCGTCTCTCGATAGTGACAGCACCTTGTTCATCCTTGGCGAGTCCGTTCCGGCTGATCTTCTCCACGCTTCGCTCTGGCCTATGCTGCCGGTCGTTGCGCAAGGAAATGTCCGTTTGACTGGCGCACCCTCCTGGCCGTTCGGTTCCACCGCCTCGTTGCAGCATCTGGCTCGCCAGATCGTCTCCCGGTTCGTTTAGGCGTGCGGGAGCGTATGCGAAGGTCAGAGGTTCTTGGCGAATTGCTGCGGCAACCGGCACACTCGCAGTGGAGAGATTTCTTCCGGCGCAGGCGACGCACCGACCTGACCTTCATTGAATTGCTGGAGCACGATAATCTCTTGGTGATACTCGGCAATTACGGTCGCCGACATGGGCCGAGCGCGCCCCTTGCCGCCGTTGCTGGCGAGTGGTCGAAGCGGTACTTCGCCAAGGTAATGAGACCGTTTGCTACAGCTGCGATGCTGCTGGATTGGCGCATGCCTCTTACACCGGCAGACTTGAGCATTGACATCAGCGAAGAAGGGGAGATCGTCTCGCTTGGCCTGTCTGGTTTTGGTCGCCCGGTTCAAGCGAAATCAGCACAAGACCGTTTCGACTTTTTGTTCAGTGGCAATATCGAGGGAGTTATCCGAACTGTTTCGGATGTGAGCGGACTGTCTCGCAATGTCCTTTGGTCAAACGCGGGCAACATGTTCGAAGCCATCGCGCGCAGTTACGCCATGGAAAATCATTGCCTCGATGCGGGCGTGGCCGATGCGCTGGAACTGCTTGAATCGCCTCACATGGCAGATGGCTCACGTAATCCGCTTTTCAGACCCATCCTCTACCGTCAATACGAGGGCAAGCCAAAGCGTCTCCGCCGCATCTGTTGCATCCGCTATCTGATTAACGGACTGGATTACTGCAAGACGTGCCCATGTCTGAATAGTCGCTCTAGTCCAATGCATGATGCGTGTTATGGCGATATGCACGATGGATCGACCAATGCCGGCGGCAAGAAACAGAGCTAAGGACTTTGAATTCACGGGCCGGGCTGCAAGGATTTCGCTGCATCTTTGTGCGATTGTCTCACGAAATCGATAAATGCGCGCAAAGGCGCGGGCACAAGCCGCCGTCCGGAATAATAGAGGAACGGGCCGGAAAACCGCAGCCACCACTCTTCCATCACCGGTACCAGATCTCCTCTATCGAAGTGTGGCCTCAGCCAGTCTTCAAAAATATAAATGATGCCAGAACCGGCAATGGCTGCGTCGATACCAAGATCAGTGCCGCCGCCGAACTGAACAACGAGGCTACCTTTAGGATTTATGGCGATTTCTTCCCCATCGCGTTCGAATTCCCAGGAGGGAAGCGCGCGCCCCGAAAACCGGCCTAAAATACAATCATGCGAAAGCAGGTCTTGTGGATGTTGCGGTTTGCCTCTTCTTGCAAGGTAAACAGGCGACGCGGCAAGGGCGTAGCGCTGCTGGCGTGGTCCGATCGGCAAAGCCACCATATCCTGCTCGAGCCGTTCGTCATAACGGATGCCTGCGTCGCAGCCGCTCTTTATGATGTCGACGAAACTCTCATCGGTCACGATTTCCAGCCTGATTTCCGGATAGGCCTTTAGGAACGGCGGCACGATCGGAGGCAGGACCAGCCTTGCCGCACTCATTGGAACATTGAGTCTGAGATCCCCCGAGGTGCGGCCGCGGCTGCTTTTCACCTCATCGAGTGCCGATGCCACCTCTGCGAATGCGGGGCCGGTGCGCTCTAGCAAGAGACGTCCTGCATCCGTCAGGAGCACGCTGCGGGTTGTGCGATTGAATAGTCGTACCCCAAGGTCTTCTTCGAGACGCTTCACCGCATCGCTCAACGCCGAGGAGCTGACGCCACTTTCGCGCGCGGCCTGCCGAAAACCTTTGGATCTAGCCACCAGTAAAAATGCATTCAGATCCGTTAAATCCGACACCCTGCTCTCCAAACGTAAAAACAATTGTCCGCTTTCACGGACAACCTGTCCGGATTATAGCTTCTTGTAGCGTATATGCCACCTGTCTATTTTGGAGGAACACAAGGAGATGGACCATGAGCACTATTGCAACTTCAGGAACCTTCACGCTTGGCGATCATACGGTGCGCCGGCTGGGCTATGGCGCGATGCAGCTTGCAGGCAAGGGCGTTTTCGGGCCTCCGAGCGATCGTCCGGAGGCCATAGCCGTCCTGCGCGAGGCGGTGGAAAGCGGCGTCAACCACATCGACACCAGCGATTTCTATGGCCCGCATGTTACAAACGAGATAATCCGCGAAGCTTTGCATCCCTATGACAACGACCTTGTGATCGTCACCAAGGTCGGCGCAGGCAGGGGCGCGGACGCTTCGTGGTATCCGGCGTTCTCGCGCGCGGAGCTGACACAGGCCGTTCATGACAACCGCCGCAATCTCGGAGTGGATGTGCTCGATGTGGTCAACCTGCGCGCTATGTTCGACGTGCACGGCCCCGCGGAAGGCTCATTGGACGAGCCTCTTGAAGTTCTGGCGGGTTTAAAGCAACAGGGACTGATCCGGCACATCGGACTGTCTAACGTCACGGCGAAGCAAATCGAGGACGCCGGAAAGATCACCGACATCGCATGCGTGCAGAACCAGTACAATCTTGCGCATCGGCAGGACGAAACCTTAATCGACACACTCGCGTCCCGAGGGGTTGCCTATGTGCCGTTCTTTCCTCTTGGCGGCTTCTCGCCGCTGCAATCCGCTACCCTGTCTGACGTGGCCGCCCGGCTCAACGCCACGCCGATTCAGGTTGCGCTTGCCTGGCTTCTCCAGCGATCGCCGAACATTCTCCTGATCCCTGGCACATCGTCACGGGGACATCTGCGAGAAAACCTCGCCGCGGCCAGGATAGAGCTCCCCACGGAGGCACTGTTGGAGCTAGATAACGTGGCTGCTTAATGCCGCATGTAGAAATCTGGGGAATTTGTCGACGGGTTGTCATCTGTCCTCACGGCCGCTTTTGGCAAATGCTGCCTAGTCAGCGTCGCCCCAGAAGCAGACATTCGCTGCCATTGTCAGGACAACTTCACTAAGGTGTCGAGGAAAGCTCGGACGGCCGGGTTTGACCGCCGGCTCTCGGGCCACAGCGCCGTGATGTTGTGCCTTTCCACCGCATAATCGGCCAGGACCGGAATAAGCGCTCCACGCCTCACCCAAGTGCTGGCCATGAAATTGGTTGCCATTCCGATTCCGGCACCTGCTGCGATCGTTGCCAGCACGGCTTCGCTCGCGTCAACGATAATGCTAGAGGTGGGCACAATCTCCACCTCCCTGTCCCCTACGTGGAAAGGCCAGCGGAACAGCTGGCCGCTACTCTGGTAGCGCAGGCTGACAGTCTCGTGCTCTTCCAATTGGTCTGGACTGGTCGGCGGGCTGCGCCCGGCCAGATATTCGGGCGAGGCATAACAGCATAGCCGATGTGGCAGAAGGCGGCGCGAAAGCAGGCGCGAATCTGCCACATCACCAATGCGGACCGCTACATCGTAGCCGCCTTCGATAAGATCAACCATGTGATCGCTCAAACGTAGATCTATATTGACCCTCGAGTGGAGCCTGCGAAACTGCGGAAGCATCGGCGCTATTACGTGCAGGCCGATAGGCAACGATGCTGCAATCCGTAAAGTGCCAGCGGGCTCGGTGCGCGCTGCTTTTGCCGCCTGCTCTATATCTTCTGCGTCGTGCAGCAGCCTGAGCGCACGCTCATGAAGATCGCGCCCCTCGGTCGTCAGGGCCAGGGAACGTGTCGTCCGCGCAAAAAGCGAAACGCCGAGCTGCTTTTCCAGCCGCTGGATGCTCTTGCTGACCGCCGAGGGTGAGATGGACAAGGAGCGGGCGGTGGCGGTGTAGCTTCCGAGCGAGCCGGCCCGAGCGAATGCGATCAACCCAGTCAGTCTATCAATTCCGATTTGTTCCTTCATGGCACTATTAAAGCGAATTATCTGATGATTATCAAGCGAAGGAGATGATCGTATCTTCAGTCATCAAAACGAATATTCAAGCGAGGCCGTGATGACTGATATGATGAAAGCTGTGCGATTGCACGAATTCGGTGGGCCAGATGTTCTTCGTTATGAAGATGCGCCCCGGCCGGAAATCTCGGCGGACGACGTGCTTGTTCGCGTCCATGCCGCCAGCCTCAACCCGCCGGATCTCTATCTGCGCGATGGTTATCGGGCTCTCCCGCGGCAATGGCAGCCCAGCCCAAGCTTTCCGCTGATCCTTGGCACGGACGTTTCCGGCACGGTTGTGGCCGTTGGTGAAAACGTGTCGCAGTTCAAGGTCAACGACGAGGTCTATGCGATGGTCCGCTTCCCGCAAAACCTCATGACGGGAAGCAGCGCCTATGCCGAATATGTTCGCGTTCCGGTATCGGAGTTGGCGCTGAAGCCCGCCGGGATCGACCATATCCAGGCTGCCGGTGCGCCCATGTCGCTTTTGACCGCTTGGCAATTTCTGGTCGATTTGGGACATGATTTGCCGAACCCATTCCAGCCCTTCCGGCATGCACCGGTTCCGCTCGACGGCAAGATCGTACTGGTGAACGGCGCCGGCGGCGGCGTTGGCCATCTTGCAGTCCAGATCGCGAAGTGGCAAGGCGCGAAGGTGATTGCCGTTGCTTCCGGCAAAAACGAGGCGCTTCTCTATGATCTCGGTGCCGATATTTTCATCGACTATACGAAGGCGGCTGCCGAAGCAGTGGTGAAGGATGCTGATCTGGTGCTTGACGCCGTCGGCGGCGCGAATATGGAACGCTTTCTCCCCAGCATTAAGCCGGACGGCGCCCTGTTTCTCGTCAACCCGCTGGGTTTTCTAGGCCATGACGAAGCCGCCCGGCGAAAGATCACCGTCTCAACGACACAGGTGCGTTCGAACGGTGCGCAATTGGCAGAGGCCGGTCGTCTGCTCGATGATCGCTCCTTACGGGTGGTGATTGACAGCACCTATCCGCTGGCCGAGGCATCGACAGCGCATCGTCGTGCTTCAGAAAGTAGCATCCAGGGCAAGATCGTGCTGGTTGCCGCCTGATCACCACTTGACCAGTCAAGGCCCCGGTCGCCGCGAACAGTCGGTCGGTGCGCTGATCCAGGGATTATCCCGTGCTGATTATAATAGACTACATGCACGTCGCTCTGTCGCGATTCATGACAGAACTGAATGCGGTGGCATCCACGACACGAAAGCGTAGGACAGCATCACCTATGATGCTGCCGTGGACGATCCACAATCAGGGCGATTCCTGATCTCGGAACGTTGGGTCGATCAGGCTGCGCTCAGCGCTCATTTGCAGGTAGCTGACACGATCGCGTTTGCCGGCCGCTGAAGCAGTAAAATGCGAGGCGAAATACGGAAATACGACGCATTGAACGAACGCGACATCATGGATGACTGATACACGCACGCTAGGCATTTTCTGCGAGAAAGATCTGGATGTCCGTTGAGATAGAGACCGCTTCTCCAGGCATTCTACCGAGGAGCTTTGCGATGGTCTCAACTGCCAGGCGTGCTTCCAAAAGGGGTCTCTGGTCGATAACCGCGTTGATCTTTCTGGATTTTAGCAGCATCCGTCGATTGGGCGTGAGTTCGTGGGTGATGACCACCGTATTGTCGATTCGGCCAAGGCGTTGCAGAGCACCGACAATCGGCAAAGCACCCGCGGACAGATGATATATGCCTCGCAATCCCGGGTCATCCCGAAATGCAATCTCTACGACACGGCCTGCTTCGTCCTGATTTTCTCCGGTCTCCAGAACCACGGCCAGACTGCATTCAGGCTAACGCTCGGTCATGATGTCGCGAAACCCGGCTTCCCGTTCGCGATGGCCAGTGATATCGCGTGAGCCGGCAACCACGACGACGCGGCCGCCTTGCCGTCCGAGGAAAAGGCCCATCAGGTCGCCAGCCACCCGACCGGCCTGCCTGTCGTTCGGCCCCACATAGGCGGCACGCCCGCAATCTGTGAGGTCGGTCGCCAGAGTAACCACCGGGACATTGCGCGACAGGAATGCTACGGCTTCTCGAACCCTGATATCGTCAGGGCTGGTGATGACGAGGCCATCATAGGAGCGACAATCGCGGACGGCTGCGGCGATCGCCGCCGGCTTTCGTGGATCGATGTGATGGACGAAGAATTGCACGTTCAGTGTTGCGTACATTCGCGATGCAAGATCGATACCCTCGCGCAAAGACGCGTGAAACGGGTTGACTGGCGGTTGGATAAGGACCGCGACGCGTAGCGCGCGTGAAGGGGTACGATCTAGGGCCCGGTCAATACCGAGCGCCCGGGCAGCGGCCAAAACGCGGTCTTCTTTGTCGGTACGCACGCCGCCACGGTTGTTGAGAACCCGATCCACCGTCGCGGTCGAGACTCCGGCTGCCTTTGCAACATCCGAAATGCTTATCTTGCGTGCAGTCATTTACCTCTCCGCCCGGTTTTCTGATTGAATCCCATCAAATTCAAACTTTGTAAATCGGAGATCTCCAGCTAAATCTCTGCGTCAGGGAGGGTCGCCCACCAAGTGAGCGACACCAGGGAAGGACCAGAATATTATGGGTATAACAGTCACCACAGCACCGTGCTGCTGGGGCGTCGATGACGTGCGCAATCCAAACCTACCGCCGTGGGAAATGGTATTCGACGAAGTCAAGGCGGCCGGATATGGGGGAGTGGAGCTTGGCCCCTATGGTTATGTTCCGCTGAACATCGACATGGTCTCTCAGGCTCTGACAAGTCGAGGGCTCTATATCGTCGCCGGAACGATCTTCAATGATCTTGTCGCTGAGGAAAACCGCGATAGCCTGCTGCGCCAGACGGACGAGATTTGCGCTCTGATCACCCGTCTGCCGAGGCCGCCGAAGGCGTCGGGCCAGCGATTTCCCGCACCTTATCTGACCGTCATGGATTGGGGACACGACGAACGCGATTATGTGGCGGGTCATTCCGACAGGGCACCCCGGCTCGATGACGCGGCATGGAACGGCATGATGGATAATATCAGGGCGATATCCGCTCTTGCCCGCGAGAAATATGGCGTTCGCGCCACCATTCATCCGCATGCCGGCGGTTACATCGAATTCGAGGACGAGATTGCCCGTCTCGCCATTGACATACCCCAGGAGGTTGCCGGTTTCTGCCTCGACACTGGCCATACCTGGTATGCCGGCATGGACCCTGTCCAAACCCTGCGCAAATACGCCGACCGTCTCGACTACATCCACTTCAAGGACATCGACAGGGCCGTTTTCGGCCGCGTGATGGGTGAGCACATTCGCTTCTTTGAAGCCTGCGCGCAGGGGGTCATGTGTCCCATTGGCAAGGGCTGTATCGATTATCCCGCCATTCGCGCCCTTCTTGATGAGCTTGGTTATGAAGGCTTTATCACCGTTGAGCAGGAGCGTGATCCGCGCAACGCGGGCGGTAGCCTCGCCGACGTAAAACTCAGCCGTGACTATCTCAAGTCGGCTGGCTTCTAACAATCCGGGACAGAAACCTCATGATTTACGGAACGCGTCAGACAAAACGACCTCTTCGCTGGGCTATGGTGGGTGGTGGTCGCGGCAGTCAGATCGGCTATATTCACCGCAGCGCCGCCCTGCGTGACCGCTACTTCGATCTGGTCGCTGGAGCCTTCGACCTCGATGCCGAGCGCGGCCGCGCCTTCGGTGTTGAACTGGGGCTCGAGCCTTCGCGATGCTACGCCGACTGGCGTGCGCTTTTCGCAGAGGAGGCAAAGCGTCCGGATGGGATCGAGGCAGTATCGATCGCAACGCCCAACAATACCCACTACGAGATCACCAAGGCTGCACTGGAAAGCGGGCTGCACGTTGTGTGTGAAAAGCCGCTGTGCTTCACGGTGGCCGAGGCCGAGGATCTTCAGCGTATCGCCGCAGAGCGCGGCCGTATTGTTGGAGTGACCTACGGCTATAGCGGCCACCAAGTCATCGAGCATGCCCGCGAGCTCGTTGCTGCCGGCGAGCTCGGGGAAATTCGTCTGGTCAACCTGCAATTCGCCCACGGGTTTCACAACGAGGCTGTCGAGCTTCAAAACCCGGCGACCCGCTGGCGCGTCGATCCGAAATTCGCAGGCCCAAGTTATGTGCTCGGCGATATCGGTACACATCCGCTTTATATTTCCGAGGTCATCCTGCCCGACCTCCGTATCAACCGGCTTCTGTGCACCCGGCAGAGCTTCGTCAAGACGCGTGCACCGCTCGAAGACAACGCCATGACCCTGATGGAATATGACAATGGCGCGTTTGGCACCGTCTGGTCGAGCGCCATCAATGCGGGTTCCATGCATGGACAAAAGGTGCGCGTCGTCGGATCAAAGGCTTCGATCGAATGGTGGGACGAGCAGCCAAACCAGCTACGATTTGAGGTTCAGGGCGAGCCGGTACGCATTCTTGAGCGTGGCATGGGCTACCTGCACGCAAAGGCACTTGCCGACGATCGTATCGGTGCAGGCCATCCCGAGGGTCTCTTCGAGGCCTGGGCTAACCTCTACGACCGCTTTGCAATCGCTATGGAGGCGCGCAACGAAAACGATGGCGAACGCCTTGGGAGCCTTCGGTTTCCGGGGATTGCGGCAGGGGTCGAGGGCGTTCGCTGGGTTGAGAACTGCGTTCGTTCTGCCGATCTCGGCGGGGTCTGGGTCGATTATCGGTAGCGCGATGGAGAGAGCAGCACCATTGGCGCAGCCCCATAAATGATTGCCACCCACGCGACGTGGTCCAGCAAGCGATGCTTGTCCGCATCGACGCTCCTGTGAAGGGGCGAATTTATATTATCAGGAGGTTTTGATGAAACACGCACTCGATCCGCACATGATCCGTCATTTATCTCTGGAGGAAATTTGCCGAAAGACCGCCGAGCTGGGATACGACTATGTTGAGCTCTCACCCCGTCCGGACTTTCTCTCCTGGTGGACGCGTCCGAAGGTTTATCCCGAGAGGGTAAAGAGCTTCAAGAAGGCCCTCAAGGACCATGGGGTGGGCCTGGCAACGCTGCAGCCAATGTACCGCTGGGCCAGCCCATACCAAGACGAGTGGGAAACGGCGATAGAGAACTGGAAGCGTGCCATCGAAATTGCGGCAGAGATGGAATGCCCGATGTTGGTCTCGGAGTTCGGGCGAGGGGGATCCCCGGATCGAAGCCTGAATGACCGCAGCGGCTTGCATCGTCCGGAGACGTGTGAGGGGCAGTTTTTCCGTGCGATGGATATCCTCGTGCCAATTCTGGAGCGCGAAGGGCTGATCCTCTCGCTCGAAGCGCATCCAGAGGACTGGATTGAGGAAATCGCCCCTGCCATCGATATCATCAAGACGATCAATTCAAAGGCTGTAAAGGCATCGTTCATCGCGCCCCATACCTTCTTCTACGGTCCCGACATGGTTGCTAACCTGCGAGTGACCGAGGGGCTTCTTGCACATGTGCGCCTCGCAGACACCTATGATCATAACAAGTCTTCGCAACTGCGCTACATTGTAAATCCGCCTGGAGCGAAGGTGCGCGTCCATCAACACACCGACTTCGGCCAAGGTGAGATCAACTGGGAAGTATTCTTCTCAACTCTTGCCGACATGAAATTCGACGGTGTCCTTTCAAATTGCGTTTTCGCTTGGGAGGACCGAGCCGAAGACAGTGCCCGTTTCATGCTTCGTGAGACACAGATGTATGTGAACAAGTACTGGCCAAAGTAACGCCTCCTCAATCGCGGAGTGGTCGAAAAGGCCCTGCGATATGACCAGGCTTTTGTGGCTCGACCAGATCAACCGGCCTTTCGATGCTATCCCACAGTCACGGGATAGTTCACTGGGCCACACCTGGTACGAGCGCCTTCAACGCGGAGGAGGCCTTCTCGATTCGACAGAGGTCCGGGCTGACTGTGAATGGCGCATGATTGCGCCACGCTTGCCCAACGAGCCGCGAGGCCGAGAAGCGGCAGCTATTGACGGGGCATGGGGTCGGTACGTTTCAAGAGCTTTAATTGGACGCATTCATTGCGGCTCGCAAGGTATCGTTGATGCGCTCTTGCCAGCCCGGACCGTCGGCTTGAAAATGCGCGAGCACATCGCTGTCGATTTTCAATGATACAAGCTCTTTGGTGTTAGGAATTGCAGGCCGTTCAACGGCTGGCGCTGCGACCTTCTTTGCCGGTTTGAACAGCGCCTCTGCTGCGTCTTTCGGATTGGACGGTCGTCGGGGTGTTGCCATGGTCATATATCCTCTTGTGTCGTGCGCTCGAACAGCGCAGCCTGTCAGTTTCTGTTTGCAGGCTGTATGTCAAACACAGCGGTGGTCGCAACCCACGTGTAGTGGTTAGCCGGAAGAACGTAATCGCTGCCGATAAACCGTCAGCCTCCCCGCGCAATCTGGAAGAGATCGTGCACCGTTGTCCACAATTGCATCAGGAGGCCGCAGGTTCTTGTCAAGGTGTTAGCGCCCCTTGGCGAGATACACACCCTTCGTGTTGACCTATTCTCATGCCCTTTCCGCTGGCGGAGCGTTTCACTCCCCTGCCGCCACTCCCTCGCGTCGTGGATCCGCGCTGCCGATCAAACCCTCGGCGGTTATCTCGATTGCATGCAAACCGGAATTCATCTCGCCCGGTTTCACCTCGTAACCCAGCGCCTTCAGTGGCCCTGCCAGACCTTCCGCGCTTGTACCGGCCTCGATGTCGTAGGTGCCGAAGCGGTTGATGAGATGCGGCTGGGAGACGATCGCCTCTACAGGCATGCCCCAATCGATATAGGCGATCAGCGCCTGCGCTACATAGCCGATGATCTGGCTGCCGCCCGGCGAACCGATGGCGAGCAGCGGTTTGCCATCCTTCATCACGATCGTCGGGGCCATGGAGGAGCGCGGTCGTTTGCCTGGCTCAACGCGGTTGGCGATCGGCAGACCGCCATCATGGGTCTTGAAGGAAAAGTCCGTCAACTCATTATTGAGCAGGAAGCCGTTCGTCATCAGACGCGAGCCGAAGCCGCTTTCGATCGTTGTCGTCATCGAGACCACGTTGCCGTCCTTGTCGACGATGACAAAATGGCTTGTGGAGGGCAACTCGATCGCCGCATCCCGGCCGAAAAGCAGCGCGTGGTCCCATTCCGGCTCGCCGGCCTTGACGGCATCGTTGGTCAACGCCTTATCGCCGTCGAGCAGCTTTGCCCTCCCGCCCAAATAGGTCTTGTCCAACAGGCCCTTGATCGGCAGCGGCACGAAATCGGTGTCAGCGACGTAACGCTCGCGGTCGGCGAAGGCGAGACGCTGGGCGTCGCCGATAATGCGCCAACTGTCGACATTTTTTGGCCCAAGCGCCTTGAGATCAAAATTCTCCACCAGACCAAGCGTCTGGCCGATGGCGATTCCGCCCGACGACGGCGGCCCCATGCCGCAAACGTCAAGAGCACGATAGGCAAAGCAGACCGGCTCGCGCTCGACGACCCGATAGTTGGAAAGATCGGCCAGCGACAGCACGCCGGGATTGTCGGCCGCCTCGCGCACAGTCTTGACGATCGCCTCGGCAATTCGCCCTTTGTAAAAGGCATCGGCGCCGCCTTTGGCGAGCGCCGCAAGCGTCTCGGCATAGGCCGGGTTCTTCAAAGGAACGCCGGCCCGCAGGGCGGCCCCGGAGGTGTCAAAGAAATAGGACCGGGGTTCTGTATATTTCTTCAACCGGTCTCCCTCGGACGCGATCAGGGAGGCAAGACGCGGCGACACCTTAAAGCCCTCGGTAGCCAGCGTTTCCGCCGGCTTCAGCAGGCTTGCCCATTCGGCCTTTCCATAGCGTTTGTGGGCTTCCTCCAGAAGTCGCACCGTTCCCGGCGTGCCAACAGAGCGGCCGCCGACCACTCCGTCCATGAATTTTAGCGGTTGACCCTTGTCATCCAGGAATAGCTTCGGTGTGGCTTCCATCGGCGCCGTCTCGCGGCCGTCAAACGTGGTCAACTTGCCGCTTTTTGCGTCGTAATAGACCAGGAAGGCACCCCCACCGAGACCGGAACTCTGCGGTTCAACGAGGCCGAGCATGGCCTGCACCGCCACCATTGCATCGATGGCGTTACCGCCCCTGGCAATCACATCACGCCCTGCCTCAGTCGCCAGCGGATTGGCCGCCGCTACCATGAAGCTTTTTGCCTCGATGCGTTTGGCAGTCGCAATATCGGTCGCTTTTTCGGGCGCCACCGTGTCGGACGCCTGCTGCGCCGAGGCGACTGCGGTGGAAAACATCAAGGCGAAAAATGCCTCACCGAGAAATTTCATTTTCATCAGCCAAATCCTCCAGCGACGTACAACTCGTTAATGTAGCAGGGCATTCAACTGAGCCAGCAGGCAGGCCGAACCTTTATCGACCACGGCACGGCCACTTTTAGAACTCTTCCTTCACTGCTGCAAAGCTTCGGCCTTCACCGGTATTTCAGCCCCGTCCGTTGGCTCGCTCCGCTGTTAAGCGTCTGTCTGGCGCGCCGCTCTTTTTCGGCACTATGGTGGCTGTCTCGCCGCATGTCCATCATGTCGAAGGGGCGACCTGTCGTTGGAAAACGGAAATCTGCTCATTTCCCATCCGACAAGCCTTTCGAGTTGGTATATTGCGGCGGACTTCTCTGCCTTCTTCAGGAAACCGGGAGGCAGGCTCGTATTATTTTTCCGACAGTATAGATGGGCAGTTTGGTGTTCATCCAAGCCACGAGCTGGAGGTAATGACATAGGACGGAACGCAAGGGCAGTAAATGCAGGCGCTGTTGTCTCCACGCATCTGCCTTAATAACGGCGTCGCCGGTTCGGATCCTTTCAACTGCGTGGATATGCCAGCGGCAGACCGCTATCAGGATGGCGCATAACGCCCATTCGCGTCTCGTAGATTGCTTGCAGTTGATCCGGGGCCACGATGTCATCTGGTCCTCCACGTGCAATGAGTTTTCCACAATGAAGTGCCAGGATTTCGTCACAAAAGCGAGCCGCCATGTTCACGTCGTGGAGCACGACGATGGCCCCAAGTCCACGCTCGTCAACGAGCCGGCGAACAAGCGTGAGAATGTCGATCTGGTGGGCGATATCAAGGGCCGAGGTCGGCTCATCAAGGAGGAGACAATCGGGGTTTTGCGCAACGAGCATCGCGAGCCAGACGCGCTGCCGCTCCCCACCTGAAAGCGTGTCGATGAAGCGGGCGCGATAACGCGCAACGTCTGTCAGCCTCATCGCTTCCTCCACCCTCGTCTTGTCCTCGGGGCCAAACCGGCCAAGAGCGCCGTGCCATGGATATCGTCCGAGCGCGACTAGCTCGCTGACAAGCATACCTGCAGTATCGGGCGCCTGCTGGGGCAAATAGGCCACCTTACGAGCGAACGGCCTGCTGCCCCATTCATGCAAGTCTGTTCCATCAAAGGAAATCTTGCCAGCACTGAGTGGATTTTGGCGGGCCAGGAGCTTGATCAATGTCGACTTGCCAGAGCCATTGTGCCCGATCAGGCCGATAATTCGCCGTGCTGGCAAACTTATTGTCAGTGGTTCGAGCAAAACCCGAGTTCCGACAGAGAAACTGGCCCGCTCCAACTCAAAAAGGGGTATCCTCGAGATGGTTCTCGTTCTGCTGTCTTTGGATATCTGAACCAAGGCTGTTACCTCATTTTAGAACCTGGGGCTTTGTCTGCCCCGCGAGCGGATCACCCACAGAAAGTATGGCCCCCCGATAAAGGCGGCGATAACGCCTGCGGGAATCTCATAGGGAAAGTCGGCAGCCCGTCCCAACCAGTCGGCTGAGATCATCAGCGTTGCGCCGACCGCGCTCGCCGTGAGAAGCCTCAGGATTTGGCCGCGTGCCCCGGCCGCTCGGGCGATGTGCGGTGCCATCATGCCGACGAAGCTCAACGGGCCAACAATTACGGTCGCAGCTCCCGTCAGGACGGCAATGAACAGCAAAAGCACGAGGCGGGATCGCGCCGGATTGAGTCCAAGAGAGCGTGCAGTGCTGTCCCCAAGCGCCAAGACCTCTAGCGGGCGGCGCAAGAGTGGCGAGATGGCCAGCCCGATCAAAACCAACGCTGCAGCGATGCTCGCGACGAAGCTGGTTGCACGAAAGGTAGGGCCCATGGTCCACGCCAGAATGTAACTTGCGCGCGGATCGCCACTGGCGACAATGAGCGAAATTATCGCAGTCGCGAGCGCACTGATGGCTATGCCAGACAGAAGAACAGGTCCAGGCGCATAGCTTTTCCCTTTTGCCACAAGCAGAATGATCGCAAACGCAGCGATTGCACCGGTTATGCCGCCGGCAAGCGGCAAAATAGGCGACGCCATTCCTCCGGCGAAGAAAGCTGCGATGATCCCCAGTCCGGCTCCGGCACTGATACCGAGCCCTTCCGGGCTCGCTATGGGATTACGCGTGATCGTTTGTGTGAGGGAACCCGCAATGGCCAGCATTGCGCCGGCACTTGCCGAGGTCAGGACCCTTGGCCATCGACCGGCAAACAACACGGATGTTTCGACCCCGCCAGCTATGAAGCTCTCGGTCAGCGAGAACAATGCGATAACGGCAGCAATGGCAAGAGAACCTGGCAGCAAAAAGCAGCCTGCCAGAGGGTTCTCTCTTTGGTTCAGGGCATTGCTGTTAAGCTGGTCAACGGAGTGGGGCACATGTTTGATGAGCACCAACATCACTATGGCGCCGATGATTGCGGTGGCGGTACCCGTTGGCACCTCACCGACGACGGGCGCTCCAGCAAGCACGAGACTGTCAGCGAGCAGCAGGAGGCCGGCACCAAGCAGTCCTCCCCACAGCAGTCGTTGGCGGAGCGTTCGAGCGCCAACTATTCGGGCGAGGTTGGTGGCTGCAAGGCCGACGAACGCGATGACGCCGACGCGGGCTACAACAACAGCCGACAGTACGGTTGCGATAAACAGTACCACCGCGCGCAACCCGCCCGGAGACAGTCCGAGGCTGCGGGCATGGCTTTCATCAAGACCGATAACTGAAAGCGGTCGAAAGAACAGCAACAGCAGCGGTATCAGCACGATCATGCGCAAGGCCAATGCGGTCGCGTTGGAATAGTCATTCTGGATGAGTGAACCACTTCCCCAGATGAACACCCCTCGCAGATATTCGTGGTGAAACAAGGCTAGTATGACGGAGGCCGAGCCGGCGGAAAAGCTGATCACCATCCCACAGAGAAGGAGTGTCATCGGTGCGAAGTTTGAAGCTTTTCCCAGTCCCGCAACGAGTGTTACGGCGACGAGGCCGCCTACAAGCCCGGCTATCTCGCGCTCGCCTGCCGTAACTGCAACTGTAGAAAGGGAAAGAAGGGTGATCGCCAACTGAGCGCCAGAAAGTATCCCGAGCGTCGAGGGTTCTGCCAGAGGGTTTTTTAGGAGCTGCTGGAATATTACACCCGTGAAAGCAAGCGCACCACCAGCCAGCAGAGCGACGAGGAACCGTGGGACAATCGAGAAATAGACATAGATCTGGCCGAACGAAGCTGGATCCGGCTGCCATAAGGCCGCTGGAATGTCGGAGATCGCCACATAGTGACCAACGGCAAAGGCGTGGAGTGCGATCGCTGCCAGTGTGATGGTAAAGGCGAGGCGCGGTGGGGTGATGAAACGGTTTCTCATGCGATGCCGAGACTCTGCCGTAGGACTTCGGCAAACCGCATCGCTGATGGAAACGCGCCAAATACCCACGTGGGTGGAATCATCGATACACGACCATTCCGTACGGCTGGCAAGGCGTTCCATAGTGCGCTTTGCCAAAAAAGGCCCGGTGGACCCGGCTCGATGATGACCAGTCTTGCTTCAGGATAGCGCGCGATCGCCTCCAATCCCGCCGTTGCGAAGCCCCAGTTATTGGTCTTGCCATCCCATGCGTTGGCAATACCGATCCGTTTCAGGACATCATCGAACAAGCCACCTGCGCCGTAGATATCGATAAGCCTGTCATCCGTAAACTTGATGATCAAAAGGGCGCGCCCGTCGTAGTCTTTTGCGTTGTGAGCTATCGCGTTCAGTCTCGCGTAGGACATTTCCAAATAGTCTGTCGCACGCTCTTCCCTGCCAATGCGACGTGCAATCTCCTTGAGGGCGTGTTCTGCGGCAATCAATGGTTGCCGGGCGGGGCCGTAAAGCGGCAGCGCAAGGGTGGGAGCAATCGCGCCGAGACGTTCAGCAGAGATACCATACCCGGCTTGAGACACGATCAGCTCGGGTTTCAGGGCTCTTAGCAGTTCAACGTTCGGCCATGATCTCAGGCCAAGGTCGATCGTGTCTGTCGAAAGTGCAGGTGTTACAACGCGGTCACGGTAAAGAGGGGCTTCGGCAACAGCAAATGGCTTGTAGTCCAGAGCGAGAAGGCTTTCTGCCCAGCCCCAGTCCAACACGGCGAGCCGATGCGTTTCCGTGCTTGCTGTTGCCACTGCTGGCAGGAAAACGGAAGCCAACCCGGCGGTGAATTGCCGCCGCGTCAGCCTGTAATCACGACGTGGGTAACGAGCGTCAGACACAATCCTACCAGCTATACTTGAGAGTAGCGTAGACGGTGCGACCCTCGCCCCAATAGCATCCCGTTGCAGCAATGCAGGTCGAGACATACTTGCGGTCGAATATGTTGCTGACATTCAGCGACGCCTTCAAACCTTCCAGCTTCGGGTCCGCCTTGCCGAAATCGTAGCGAACGGCAGCATCAAATACGGTGTATGAGGGGATGTCGAATTTGTTGGCATTTTCTCCAAAAGTCTGACCGGTGTAACGGGCGCCACCGCCAAAGCTCAGACCATCCCAGATGGTCGATGTCTGCAGTGTGTAGTCCAGCCAAAGCGATGCCTGCTGGCGTGGGACAAAGGCAAACCGATTGCCCTCGTTGCTGATACCCGTAGCATTCGGATTGGCTTTGGTGATCTCGCTGTCGGTATATGCATAAGATGCCAAGACAGAGAATGCGTCTGTGATTTCCGCCTTGCCCTCAAGTTCGACACCGCGCATCCTGACTTGGCCCGTCTGCACACTGTAGTTCGTGAATCCGGGGGTCGTATCTGGCGACAGGACATTGTCCTGCGTGAGGTGATAGGCAGAAAGGGTGACGAAGCTGTTGCTACCGTTGGGCTGGTACTTGACCCCAACCTCGAACTGTTCACCGGTAGTAGGCTCGAAGGCGTTACCCAAACGGTCGGTGCCGCTGGCCGGATTGAAGGAGGTTGAGTAGCCGGCGTATGGCGACAAACCGTTGTCAAAATTATATACGAGGCCGGCCCTCCAGGTAAACTTGCCGTCTCTCTGATCGACCTGATTGTCAGCGACGCTCGTCCGGGTCCTCGTATCTGTATTTGCCCCAGTCGTAGCGGCCACCGAGCGAGAACACGAAATTGTTCCACTCCATCTGATCCTGAGCGTAGAGCCCGGTCTGGCTGCGGTCCTGATCGATCCGTGTTGCGATCGGCGGGCGCGTGATCGCCGTTGCGCCGTAGATGGGGTCAAGTCCATTGAAGGGAGTGAAAATCGGGGAAAGCGCGGACTCTTCGTAGCGGCTGCTTTCGTAGGAATAGTCGAGGCCGAACAATGCGGTATGAGCGACGTCCCCCGTTTGGAAATTTCCGATCGCTTGATTGTCGACGGTGACGGCGCGGGCACTTTCGGGAAACGCCCAGGCATATCGGTAAAAGGCCGTGGGATTGCAGGCTGCCGGGCAATAGGGCTGAACGCGCTGAGTGTCCGTTCCGATATAGGAGTAGCGAAGGTTCTGTCTGATGGTCCAGGTGTCATCGACTTCGTGTTCGAACTCGTAACCGACAGATGCCTGGTCGCTCTTGTAGCGGTCGTAACCAGGTTCGCCTGGGAATGCACTGCGGGGCAATTCCGGATACATGCGGGTATAGAGTGTGCCGTTCGCGGGAAGCGCCGGCGCTCCGCCGCCGCCGGGAGAGTCGATGTGCTGATAGCTACCGTAAACCGTCAGTGATGTTCCCTCATCCGCCTTGAAAGTGAATGAAGGCGCAATATATCCCTTCTTCTCGCGCACATAGTCATACTGGGTATCGGTCAACCGGCCGACGCCGACGATGCGGTAGAGGAAACTGTCATCGTCACCAGCGCCACCGCCGAGATCGAACGCTGTCTGTATACGCTTATCGGTGCCGAACTGCATCTCCACTTCATTAAGAGCAGTTGCGCTCGGCCGTTTTGATACCATGTTGATCAGACCGCCGGGATCGCCCTGGCCATAGAGGACCGATGCTGGACCCTTCAGGACTTCGGCGCGCTCGAGGCTGAACGGTTCGACACGTGGCTGGGCATAGCCGCGCGATCCAAACGGTAGGCGCAGGCCATCCAGATATCGACTTGGTCGAAATCCACGTATCGTAAACCAGTCATATCGGGAATCGTCGCCATATTGGCTGATGACGCCTGGCGTATAGCGAAGAGCCTGGGTCAGCGTGGTCGAACCTTGAGCAGCAATCTGGTCTTTCGTTACAACATTGACGGCCTGTGGAGTGTCTTTGAGTGAGGTGCCCGTCTTCGTCGCTGTGGCGCTCTGTGTGGCGACAAACCCCTCTACAGGCCCACGAGCGTTCTCTCCCTGCACAACGATGGGCTCAAGGATTGTCGCGCCAACCGCACTGGCGCTTGACGAGGAGTTTTGCGGGTTGATCAAAAGGACCGTATTTGCGGTCGTAAATCGGAAGGTCAGGCCTGTGCCCGCGAGAAGACGTCTGAGCGCGCCCTCAGCCGAGAGATTTCCGGCTGTACCGACGCTGCGCAGGTTTGCCGGCAGAGGACCGTCAAAAGCGACATCGATACCGGTCACCGATGAGAAGCGCACCAGCGCAGCCGACAGGGGCTGACCGGAGATCGCAAATTCGTAGCTCTTGGCGGTCTGAGCAACTGCTCCTGTTGACAAGACGACGGTCGTAAAACTGGCGCAGGCCGCCAACAACATTATACGGTACAGTCTCATGCGAAAGCCGCCGGCTTGGTTTTTATGTGTCACTCGTTTTGCCCCCTGCAAACGGACCAATACCCGAGCATTTTCGGGCTTCTGAACAGGGGACGTTTCAGCTTGGAAAAAACCTCGGTCGATTTTCTGATTTTTTATTGCGGATAGATCAACGTCAGCAAAGGCGAGTAGCTCGCAATACGGATAGGCAGGCCGTGCTCCAGACTTTCCAGTATCCGACCGGCCCTGCGCACGTCCACGATGATGCTGATCGGCCGGCGGGCCAGGGCTCTGTCCATGACAATCATCTTGCCGTAGCGCCATTTTGACAGGGCAGCAACGACATCCTCGAACGGAGCCGAGATGAAAACGAGCCTTCCGCTTCGCCACGAGAGTCTCGTCTCAATATCCGTCTGTGATGGCACCGACAGTTTGTCATTGGCGAAAAGCACGGACTGCCCCTCCTGGACGATCCGCTCTTGGCTCAACGATGAGACCTTTACCGTGTGTTCTGCAACCGCGACGACGATACCTTCCTCATGCATCCCAACGGAAAACTGAGTGCCAAGCGCTAAAGCTCTGAGGTCCTTACAATCAACAGAGAACGGTCGAGCAGCGTCCCGCGCGACGGTGAAAAACGCTTCGCCTTGTTGTAAAATGACGTGTCGCTGGCCCGCCGTGAAATTTAACGATATGGCGCTCGCCGTCGACAGTTCGGCAACCGATCCGTCTGGCAAGGAAAAGCGCGCGGTCTCTCCGACGCCTGTCCGGTAATCTGTTTGCTGCCTTAAATATGCGTGCGTCCCAAGCCCGGCGGCGGTCAGGATAGCAAGTGCACCGCCGGATTTCAGGATTTTTCGCCGTCTGACAGATGCAGGGCTTGATACCTCTGGCAGGGCCGAGGCTCCAAGCCACAAACGTTCCAGTTCGGCATAGGCTCTCGCATGGGCCGGGCTTTGTTCGAGCCAAACCCTGAAATTGGCACGGTCGAGTGGTGTCGCGCTGTCATCGAGAAGCAGCGCGAACCATTCGGCCGCACGGCGTGATATCTCTGGATCATTGTCAGGACAGTGCTCCTGAAGGGAAAAATCCTGCATCCGCCGCCTCATTCTTAGCCGCCATGCGACTTTTAGCGCTCGTAGTTGACCTCTGCACGCAACCGCTCAAGCGCCACGACCATGTGACCAAAGACCGTTTTGGGCGATATTCCCAGTCGTTCGCCAATCTCGACATATGTCAGGCCGTCGATACGAGCGAGTATAAAAACCTGCTGGGCGCGGGCAGGCATGTGTTCCAGTGCGGCCTGAACGCGAAGCAGTTCCTGACGGCTGATGGTAGCTGCTTCCGCAGATGGTGCGGGATCACGAATGGATTCAAGGCCTTCGATCCCGTCCACAAAGGGGGCAATCTTGCGGCGGCGTTCGTGATCAAGCGCAAGATTGCGGCCGGTAATCATGAAATAGGCTGCCAGGTCGACAACATCACGTAACAGGCCCGGCCGTTCCCAAAAGCGAAGAAAAGTATCCTGAAGGAGATCGGCAGTTGTCGCCGGGCAATGGACCCGACGGTAGATGACGCGCATCAGACGAGAGCGTACGCCCATAAAGGTCTCGAGGATTTCAGGGTGTTTTGCGCTTTCCATGAAAACGCTGCTACCATTGGCTCGGGATCAAATCAAGATAAGATGAAATTTGCAATCAAGTTTTTACGCCGCCAAGCGCTTGCGTATTGCAGCCGATTTGATCGGCTCGCCATTGATGCTTGTGATGCCCAGCAGCAATCTGCTCTTCGCAGAGCCTTCTCCGTACCCGGCGAAGGCGGAACCGACGCCATGCCGAATGTCACAGCTTGGCGTGTTGCCAGGACCAGATCTTGTTCCGACCCCTTTTTGGCTACCGCGAATACTGATCTGTGGACGCCGGCCTATCGAAAGTTGGATATGGGAAACCAGACTCGTGCCGCTGCCTTGGGCAAGCGGATGCTTCTATAGGTTGCAACCTGGGCGGCCGGGTGAGAGCCCGCATAATAACCAGATGCCATTTAAAAGGCACAGCTGATACGAAACGATTGAAATTTAGCTCTGTAGTTTTTCGTGGACGAGTTTTTGCGATTTCAACGCTGGCAGATGCCTATGATTTAGGCGATATCGAAAAATTTATTAATGCAATCTTAACGATGTTGCGTCGCAAAAAAACTTAGTGAACTATTTTAATACTGCGGGAGGAAAGGCTGTTCAACAAAACAGGAGTTGATATCATGCTGTTCCGCAATAGAGACAAAGAAGTGCGCCAAAGTGCGTCGGTGAAGCTGGCCTCCTATACTGTCCTTGGCGTTGTCGCCACGGTGTTTTCATCTTCTGTGTTTCCGCCGGTCTTCACATCCCAGACGAACCGCGCCCTCATCAATGCACCGGTCATTCCGCTGACGACACCGATCAGCGGTGTGGTAAAGATATCCGACAAGAACGGTAAGGCTGCTATTGAAAACGACAAGGTCGACAATACCACGCTCATCGGCCTGAAGGTGCAATTGGCAGCACTCGATAATGAACTTCGCCAGAAGAACGGAATTATTGGCGACTATGCAAGCCGCGTCGACGATTTAAACAGGGATCTTGCCAGTCAGCAGGCGGCGTTACTGCAAAGAACCGAATCTGACCTACAGGCAGCCAATGCAGCCTTGCAGATGGTGACCTATTCGACCCGAATTGCAAAAGCGGAAGCCACGCGAAAACAGAAGCTGATGGCGAAGGGGATGTATTCTGGAATCGGAGAGGATATAGCGGACACAATACAACTTGAAGATACAAAGCTGCAAGCTGCCAAAGTCGCCGTTGACAAACTCACCAAGGAAATGAACTTCGCGCGCCAAGGCATCTATATCGGCTCCGATTTGCAATCGCTGCAAAATCTTCAGCAGGAAATTCGCACACGGTCCGCAGATCTGCTGCAGATCCGGATGCAGATGACCACCATGCAGACGCGCAAAAGCGAGCTCGAAACGCTGGCATCGGCGGAGAGCGCACGTATTGAAAGACTGACCCGCGCCGATCTTTCCATTCCACCGGGTACGACGCTCTACAAGCCCGTGGCTGCGACCGGCCGTGAAGTGGTTGCAGGCGACACGCTGGCGGAGGCGCTTGACTGCCGCAACGCTTTCGTCGTGGCGATTTTTTCAGAGCGTCAGGCACAGGCGCTTTCCGTCGGTTCTCGGGTGAAGGTGAGTTCCGATGCCTGGGCGGAAGAATCCGATGGGGTGGTGGAGCGCCTGGTGCCACGTACTACCGAACGTGTCGACCTCGATTACGCCGTGCCCTTTCCACCAACAGAGCGGCGAGAGCTCTACGCCTATATTCGCATGGACAGCAGGGCACAGGAAAAATTGACCGAGAACGGCGCCTGTTCGGTCGGCACGTGGGTGAGTGTGAGCCTGCCGCGCGAGTGGCTCGGCAAAACCCGGAATTATGTGCATGAAGCATCAGCCAGCCTGTTCCAGTTTGCAAAGACCTCCGTCAGCGAATTGCCGGATGTCAGGCAGGCCGCATGGGCACTGATCGAAACGTCGCGTGATACGCTATCCGCACACACTGGTATCGAGTGGCCCCAACAGCGGCCGGACGTGCCTGGCCGGGCACATCAGCCCGATATCATCACCCAGCACCCTCTCGGCAATACGGATGCCACCGGAAAGGCGCCGCGCACCCAATCCTGACACCCGCATGGATTGGACGGGCCCCTGCGGGAGTGCGATGCAAACCCGCAGGGCGACCCACCACCTGTTTAAGACACTCGAAGCAACCTCATTCACGCGCGGCGTGCCGCGCGCCTGACCAACCATGAGGATAAGTCGATGTATTTCAGCCCTGATGGCGATGTTCAGTCGGTACTCTACGTCAATCTTGTCATCGCCCTTTGCGCGATCCTGTTTACCATACTGGCCGACCCGCGCAGGGTCCTGGACCGGTTGGCCTTCAGTGCGATTATGCTGCTGTCTCTTGGCCTTTACATATTTTGGCGCGCCACCGATACGCTGCCACCCTTCGAGCTTTCTCTGGAGACTGCCTGGAACTACATTTATTTCACCTTCGAGCTGATCTCCGTTTTTTACGCCATCGGCTCGATCCTGATCCTGACGAGGCGGACGGACTGGTCTTTTCTGGCTGATAGAGGGGAAGCCGCGATTGCAACTAATCCCGATGCGCCACTCGTTGACGTCTTTATCTGCACCTACAACGAACCTTTGAACGTCCTTGAGAAGTCGGTTATCGCGGCCCAGGCCATGCAATATCCGCAGCTGCGTGTTTTTGTCTGCGACGACACGCGCAGGCCGGAAGTGCGGGACTATTGCGAGACGGTCGGCGTCAATTATGTGACGCGCCCGGACAATAGACATGCCAAGGCGGGAAATCTGAACAATGCACTTGAACACACCAATGCGCTGCCACAGGTTTCCGATTTCATCATGGTTCTGGATGCGGACTTCGCGCCACAGGCCAACTTCCTTCGTCGCGTAACCGGTCTTTTCGCCGATCCCAAGGTGGCAGTTGTGCAGACACCGCAATTTTACTTTAATTGCGACCCAATCCAGCACAACCTCGGCATCCGCAATTCCTTCGTCGATGATCAACGTGTATTCTTTGATGTATTCCAGCCGGCCAAGGACGCGGTCGGTTGCGCTTTCTGCGTCGGGACGAGTTTTGTCGTGCGGCGTGCGGCGGTCAACGAGCTCGGCGGGTTTCCGCATGATGCACTTTCCGAAGATATGCTGCTGACCTACCGCCTGATGGAGCGAGGTTACGTCACACGCTGGCTCAACGAAAAACGCAGTGTCGGTCTATCGGCTGAGGGCCTGCCAGAATATATCACGCAACGCACGCGGTGGTGCCTGGGCACCATTCAGATCGGCCTTCTGCGGACGGGACCATTGTGGCGTGGCAAGTTCACGCTGACACAAAGGCTGCATTATCTGCACGGGCTGTTTTGCTGGCTGTCGAAGCCTTTCATTCTCTGCCTGTTGCTGGCACCATCGATCTACTGGCTGACAGGCGTTTCCGCCCTTCAGGCCGACGAGCTGATGTTCATGAAATTTGGACTGTCGTCACTGGCTTTGTTTTGGGCCTACTCCACCTGGATATCGGGAAAACGCACCCTACCGCTGTTCACCGAAGTGACGCATGCGCTGACCGCTGTTCCCATCACCATCACCTTGTTTCAGGCTATGCGCAAACCCTTCGGACGTCCCTTTAAAGTCACGGAGAAAGGTGGTGACCGGTCACAGGTGCGCATTCATGGGCCTACAGCGCTATTTTTCGCAATCGTCACCGTCACCTCCGCGGTTTCAGTTCTACTCGCCGTTTACGCATGGGACGCCCCTGTAGAATTTTCGGCGCGAGATTGTCTCAACCTCATCTGGTCGGCGGTCGCCATGGTGATTGCCTTCACCAGCCTCATCTGCTGCATCGAATTACCACGTGTCGACAAGGAAGAGCCGATCGGCGTGGATCTCGAAGGCCGTTTGCAGTGCGCAAGCGAGGTGAAGGCGGTACGGATCGTGGCGCTTTCGACCGAAACCGCGACCCTGGCGGATTTCAACCGGTCTTACGCCGAGGCAGAGTCCCTGTACGTGCCCGATGTGGGCTGGGTGCAGATCGATGCAACGAAGGTGTCGCAAACGCCCGGCAAATTCACTCTCACCCCGACTGCCGACCAGCATCGTGCAATCTTGAGGCTGCTTTTCCGCAATGCGCCCGAAAATGTCGCGGAACAGGGCGACCTCTTGAAGTCCATGCAGATGTTACTCGCAAGGGCCTTCAGCTAAGACAATTCGCGCCAAACCCGGGACCGTGCTCGACGTAAACCGCAAGCTAGAGGCGGGCTTGTTTGGAAAAGCGCCTACCAAACGGAAAACTCATGTCTGTCAAATCGATCGTCGCGACAGTTCTCATGACCTGCTTCACAACAGGAGTGGTCGCTGCTGGCGATGGGCGCACCGGTTCCGGATCAGTTCGCGACCGCCTTGCTGTGAGCTTGTGTGCGGGTCTCGTTGGGAAGATGGACAAATCCACCACCCCCTTCGTATTTCGGAGCTTTGAGCCTGCACCGGGCGGCAAAGCGCTTGATCCCGCTCTTTCAAATGCGGGTTTCACCTATGACAATGCCCTGGCGACGATTGCCCTTTTTTCCTGTGGCAACGATACCGAAGCAAAAAGGGTTGCCGATGCGCTGCTGCTCGCCGTCAACAACGATCGCTATTACAGCGATGGCCGCCTGCGCAACGCCTACCGTTCCGGCCCCGTTGCGAACGAAAATGATGCTATGCTTTTGCCCGGTTTCTGGAGTGAGGCCAGCAAGACGTGGGTCGAGGATGACTATCAGGTCGGCAGCGCAACGGGCAACCTGGCCTGGGCGGCACTTGCGCTTCTCACTGCCAGTGAACGATTAAGCAATCCGTCCTATGTGCAGGCAGCGACCAAACTCATGCGCTGGATCGATGCGCATACGGCGGGCGCCCGCGATATCGGCTACACAGGTGGCACATTCGGTCATGAGCCTGCACCGGCCAAACTCGAGTGGAAATCGACGGAACATAATCTCGATGTGTATGCCGTTGCGGGTTGGCTCGCCGAAATTGAGGGAGCGCGCGCCTGGCAGGCGATGCGGGACAAAACACGCAAATTTCTTGATGCGATGTGGAATGAGCAGCAGGGACGGTTTTACGTCGGCAGCCAACCCGGAAGCGACACACCCAACTCGAGCCAGTCCGGAATAGATTCCGAGCTCTGGCCCATTCTCGCCGTGCCGGAGTTTCGGGGCCGCAGTGGGCGTGTTCTGCATTGGGTTGATCGGCATTATGCGGTTGCGGGAGGTTTTGATTTTAACGACGATCGGGATGGTGTGTGGCTGGAAGGTACGGCCCAGGCCGCGCTGGCATTTCAGCAGGTCGGCGATGCCGAGCGGGCCGAGGCGCTGCTTGCCACCATCGCCGCACAAATATCTCCCGATAACCTGATCTACGCGACACTCGGGGACGAACTGACGACCGGGCTGATGATCGGGCCGACCTCGACATTTGCCGACTTCAAATATTTCAGGTTGCCGCATGTCGGGGCCACTGCCTGGGCAATCCTTGCAGCGAAAGGCTGGAACCCTTTTCTTAGAAAAAGCGGTTGTATTCGTCTTTGTGAGGGATAATCGTCCGTCTCGGCGGCAGCAGAAGGATATTGCTCCAGGCCGTTGCGCCGGAGATTGAAAACTGGGACGCATGACGCTGCTGAAAGCGGCGAAAAGCGTAAAACCGCAACGTTGACTGCCGACTGGCAGTTCCAGTGGTTAAAGCCTAACGGTACGATCAACGAAGCCGAATACCGCCCACTGCCAGACCTGTCAGATGCCCGGTGCGGATCGGAACTTCCTGTGCACCTTCAACTACATGCGGTGGTCCGAAGGACCGAGCACAGATCGGCGATGCTGTCGCGGATACGCGTCCGTGATGTTATCGGCCCGCTATTTAAGGGTGCTTGCCTTCGCTCATTCGCTATTTAATTCAAACGCCGATCCCTTAAATAGCGCTGCGCCGGCACAGTAGGGCATGTCCGAATAGCATCCCAACCTCCAGCGGCGCCGCTTCGTTGAAACGCCTGTGGCAGCCGAAATCATGCGCGCCTCCGGTTTCACCAGGCTGCTCCCGCGCCAGGAACTGTTCGTGGTGTGGTCTGATCCTTTCAACTGCGTGGCGCGAGACGTCTACTATTTCCCGGAAGCTGTCATCACGCATGCTTACCTGCGCTTGTCAGGATCGAACCGACAGTCGACGATTCATCTTTAGTTTGCCACGGCTAGGTCCGCGTATGTGAGAATCGCCTGACAACGCCGAATGCAACCTACTCGGTCGGAACCGACAATGGAAACGTAGACTTAAGGACATAAAGATATCGTTATATGATGTTGACCGATGACGTGGCTTACAATATGGTCGTCACGCCTAAGGTTCCCCAGTCGTTGCACGCAACGTGCCGGGGCTAAGAGGGAAGTCGGTGCTCCGTGTCATGCGGAAAAGCCGACGCTGCCCCCGCAACTGTAAGCGGCGAGCTGAAGTCCAATATGTCACTGGTTTACCCCGGGAAGACGGACGGAAGTGATGATCCGTGAGCCAGGAGACCTGCCTTTGGTGAAATAACGTCCACGGGCGGGGTGTCCCAGTGTGCCGTAGCAAAGGCTGCATTGTCGCGGCCCGTCTTGCTATGCGTCCGCAGACCCATGCCCCCAACTTTATAGGGGCACAACATGTCTCAGACCTGCATTTTTACGATCACGAGCGTACCCTTCGATGAGGACTATCGTCCTTCAGAAAATACGCGCATCACCACCAATTTCGCCAATCTGGCCAGGGGCGAAAAGCGGCAGGAAAACCTGCGCAATGTCATGCGCATGATCGACAGCCGCTTCAACGCCCTCGCGCACTGGGATAATCCCAAATCGGACCGATACTCTGTCGAGTTGGAGATCATTTCGGTCGACATGAGCTTCGATGTCGCAGGTGAAAAATTTCCCCTCATCGAGATACTGAAGACGACGATCATCGATCACAAAACCAGTGAACGTATCGACGGCATTGTGGGGAATAACTTCTCCTCCTATGTGCGAGACTACGACTTCAGCATTGTGCTGCCGGAGCATAACAAGAGCGTTCCTGCCTTCAGCATTCCGGCCGACTTCGGCGACCTGCATGGAAACCTGTTCAAGTCTTTTCTGCGGTCGGATGCCTACCGCTCGTACTTTCGCAAGCCGCCGGTCATTTGCATCAGCGCCTCGACCAGCAAGACCTATTACCGGACCGAAAATCATCACCCCGTGATGGGCGTCGAATACCGGCAGAATGGGTTCTCGTCCACCGACCAGTATTTCGGGAAAATGGGATTGCAGGTTCGCTACTTCATGCCTGCAGGCAGCGTTGCGCCGTTGGCCTTCTACTTTGTTGGGGACTTGCTGGGCGACTACTCCAATATTGAGCTAATCGGCGTCATCAGCACGATGGAAACGTTTCAGAGAATTTATCGCCCCGAAATCTACAATGCGAACGCAGCAGCCGGGACATTTTACCAGCCCAACCTGAAGCACCAGGACTATTCGCTGACCCGGGTCATTTACGATCGCGACGAACGAAATCGCTTGGCGGTGGATCAGGGTAAGTTCACCGAAAAACACTTCATCAAGCCATACCGCGCCGTCCTTGAGCAATTGTTTGCTCACCGCCCCGCCTGAGCATCACTTAGAAGAGGTCCCATCGTGAAGAAACTTCTCCCCACATCGACCGCTGGCAGTCTGCCGAAACCCTCCTGGCTTGCGCAGCCCGAAAAACTGTGGTCGCCCTGGAAGCTGGAGGGCGAGGAATTACTGGAAGGCAAGAGAGATGCCCTGCGCCTTTCACTCGACGATCAGCAACAGGCCGGCATCGACATCGTCAGTGATGGCGAGCAAACACGCCAACATTTCGTCACGACTTTCATCGAGCACCTCGACGGGGTCGATTTTGCAAAACGCGAGACAGTCAGAATTCGCGATCGCTACGATGCGAGTGTCCCGACAGTCGTCGGCGCCGTGTCTCGCCAGAAGTCCGTGTTCGTCGAAGACGCCAAGTTTTTGCGCCAGCAGACCAAACAACCCATCAAATGGGCGTTGCCGGGTCCGATGACGATGATCGATACTCTCTTTGACGGCCATTATAAGAGCCGTGAAAAGCTTGCCTGGGAATTTGCCGGTATACTCAACGAGGAAGCAAAGGAATTGGAGGCTGCCGGCGTCGATATCATCCAGTTCGACGAACCTGCCTTCAACGTTTTCTTTGACGATGTGAATGACTGGGGTGTCGCCACTTTGGACAGGGCAATTGAAGGGCTGAAGTGCGAGACCGCCGTCCATATCTGCTATGGTTACGGCATAAAGGCCAATACAGATTGGAAAAAGACACTCGGGTCAGAATGGAGGCAGTATGAGGAAACTCTCCCCAAGCTGCAGAAATCCGGCATCGGTATGATCTCCCTCGAATGCCACAATTCTCATGTCCCAATGGATCTTCTGGAACTTGTTCGAGGTAAGAAAGTGATGGTTGGGGCCATCGATGTGGCAAGCGATACCATCGAAACCCCGGAGGAAGTCGCTGCAACGCTGCGCAAGGCGCTTAAGTTTGTCGACGCAGATAAACTTTGCCCCTGCACCAATTGCGGCATGGCCCCCCTGTCTCGTCGTGCGGCAAGAGACAAGCTGAATTCCTTGAGCGCAGGAGCTGAGATCGTCCGAAGAGAGCTGACTGTTTAGTTTTTTGATAGTCTGAACCTGCGGATGGCAGCCGTTCGCCGCCACCGCGCCCATCGCGACAAACGCTGGGAGACTTACGAATGGCTATAAGGTCACGACGCGGATCATTCTGACGGCTTCGACGGATGTCCGCCTCTTGGCGCAAAGCTGCCAAGACGGCCTGTTCAAGCCGGCAATTCCGAAGAGCAGGTCGTCCCCAGATTAGAAAATTTACACATTTATTACCACCTCAACTGAGGATGTGATGGTTTCCATCCTTTCAAGGCGCAAGACAACTCGCTTGCCATGTAAGTCCGTCGCTATCCACCGACCACGAACCCGTCTACGTCAAACGGGTGCTGCTTGCTTTGTGCTACTGCACTCGATATTCGCGTGGCGCGACACCGAACTGGTTCCGAAACGATCGGCTGAAATGCGAGAGGTCATTGAATCCCCATCGGAAAGCGATCTCTCCAATAGAGCTGCCACGTTTGGTACGCAGATCGTCCGCGCATTTTTGCAACCTTTGCCGAAGCAAAAACTGGCTGAATGTCTCGCCGCTGTCTTCCAGCAGTCGGTGAACATAGCGAACCGAAATGCGGAAATGTTCGGCTGCCTTCGCCGGTGTCAACGCCGGATCTGCCGCATGCGAAGTGATGTAGTTGATCAGGGAAAAAGCGAGCTGATTGCGCAATGTCCCCCTCGCTCGGTCTCCCTCGCGATCGGATACGCCGAGAACCAGCGCAACCAGTTCCACCAGATGGTTGGTGATGGATAAGGACGCGGCGGCGTCGAGATGCTCGGCATTCATCGCAATCGATGACAGATAGTCGGTCGCAAGACCCGCGAGTGGATCACTGCTGCTTATTTTAGTGGCCATCAGTCTGTCGGGTTGCTTCAGAAGAGGCTGCAGAATTGCCTTGGGAATGCGGAACGAATGCTGGGTCCAACTGTCGCTGCAGTAATCGTTGATATATGGCTCGGTCGGATCGACGATCGAGAAATCACCGTGCTGCAAGAGCGCTTCCCTGCCGTTCTGCATCATCCGGCAGTGACCTTCCACTTGTAGATTGAGGAAGTACACCTGTTCGGGCATTCGGCTGATTTCCTGCCTGCGGCGATGAATTTTTTGCCTGCTCGACGAAATTGTCGTGACGTTGATCGAGTTTAGCAGCTTGGCACGAACGTGGCCGAAAAACGGGGCATGGCCTTCTGTTGTCGAGTTCAAAGCGACGTATTCCTGGCAGAGCACCTCTTTCCAGAAAGGGAAACGGTCCTTCTGCGGCAATTCGGTTGCGTTCCAGACAGTCATTTCCAGCGCCTCCGTCAGCGACCATTGTCGCAATGATGACGCAAAAAACATGCCAAGCAATCTTCGTCTGCTGGCACGATCGACCCGAACCGGGGTCATTCCGCAGTCTTCGGGCATGAAGATAATGAATGCCTTTATGGCCAGTGTCACTTTGCGCACAGAAACTGTTCACTGTGAGCCAAGACGCATGTTGCGTTGCGGCATAGGCTTGTTTCCGGGAACAAAGACAACAAACAGGAGAAGCTATGCGCAAGCGTCTGATATTCAATTGCTTTACCATGAACGTCCCTTCGCACATCTACCACGGGACGTGGCGGCATCCGAAAAATGAACTGGCCAACTTCAACGATTTCGCAACATGGGCCAACCTCGTCAAGAAGCTGGAGCAGGGCAAATTCGACGCGATCTTCTTTGCCGATATCCTGGGTATCGATCCCGCCTATGACGGGAAGTGGGATACATACTTCCAGCAAGGCCTTCACATGCCTTGCAACGACACCTTCACGCTCTGCGCTGCTCTGGCAGGCGTGACGAAGGATCTGGGGCTTGTCTTTACGAGTTCGCTTCTTTCCGAACACCCATTCGCGTTTGCCAAGAAGGCATCGACCCTCGATCACATCAGCGGCGGCCGCATCGGCTGGAACATCGTCACGAGCGTGACCGACAACGCTGCACGGAATTTCGGCTTCGACAAGATCGTCCCCCACGATCAGCGCTATGACTGGGCGGATGAATACATGGATGTGCTTTATAAGCTCTGGGAGGGGTCCTGGGATGCAGGTGCAATGATTGCGGACCGGGAAAGCGGCGTCTTCAGCGACCATACCAAGGTGCACCGCATCAACCATCAGGGCGAGCGCTACAGGGTTCAGGGGCCGCATCTCGTCAGCCCCTCGCCACAGCGCACGCCGATGTTATATCAGGCCGGCGCGTCGAAGCGCGGAAGCCAGTTTGCGGCGCAGCATGCCGAAGGAACATTCGTGCTCTATCCAAATGTGAACGGAGCCCGTATCGGCATCGCGGGCACCAAGCAAGTGGCCAGCCAGGCAGGGCGGGGCCCTGACGATCTAAAGTTCATCCAGGGACTGTCCTTCGTCGTCGGCAGCACGATGGAGGAAGCAGAACGCAAGGCGAAGGAAATCGACGAGTGGGTCAGCTATGAGGGTCTGGCCGCGCATGTCAGCCGCGACATGGGAGTCGATCTTTCAAATATGGATCCTGACAAGCCGATCGACGAGTCGGGCCTGGATGGATTGCAGGGTTATGCCCGTATGATCGAGATGGGCAAGCTCAAGGGCGAGAAGGCAACTGTCAAGGATCTGGCAAATGCACTCTCATACAATTGCCGTATCGTGGGAACTCCCGAATCCATCGCGGATGAACTGGAGCAGTGGCAGGATGCAGGTGTCGATGGCATTAACATGATATGCCAACTTCACCCTGATACGTTTGTTGATTTTATCGATCACGTCACGCCGGTTCTTCAACAACGCGGGCTTGCACAAAGCGAATATGCGGAAGGAACGCTCCGCGACAAGCTTTTCGGGCGGGGATCGCTTCTCCCTGAGAATCATCCTGGCGCTTCCTATCGGAGCGCATTTAACGGGCAGTCCCTCGACGCTGCCGAGTAAGGCATCACTGACCCGCTTTGTCCGGGTTCTCGTTTGTCCCTAATCGATGGATGGAAATAATGCTGGTAAATACTCTAGCGCGGGCGGATGCACTGAGTTTCAAAGATGCCATGGCGATGATGGCAGCTTCGGTGCAGCTTGTGGCAACAGACGGCAGAGCAGGACGTGCGGGACTGACCGTCACCGCAGCTTGCTCAGTCTGCCAGGAGCCGCCAAGGCTGCTGGTCTGCGTGAATACAAAGGCATCGGCGCACGCGGCCATTCTAGATAACGGGCGGCTAAGCCTGAACCTCCTCTCGAACGAGCATAGTGAAATCGCTGCGGCGTTTGGTGGAAGAGTGCCGCCAGAGAAGCGCTTCGAACTGGGAGAATGGACATTGGACGAACTGGGGCAGCCCATGCTCGAAGGCGCATGCGCGCATTTCAGCTGTTCAGTTCACGAGGTGCTTGAATCGGGAACGCACACGATTTTTGTGTGTAACGTTCATTTCGCGAAGAGCAACAAGGGTCGCTCTCCTCTCCTGTATTTCGATCGCAACATGACCACGCTGCTGCAATTTGCATAGCACCGCCCAAAGCATTTATTGATTGGCAGTTGGCCTGTGTCCTCCCAGTCGCACGGAGATCTCTCATCCTGACCGGCATCATCCGTGCGATTGCAAGCTCAGCATGTGCTTTGCCACACATTGCCCTTTCGGCCATGTCAGCGTGGTCGATCTGAACCTCCGGTGGGCGATTATATTCGTCGTTCGACTGGCAGGCACCCTGCTGGCGTAAATGATAGCTTTGAGGGCGATAGCTCTACAGTAGTACGATCAGCGGTTCGATTTTCTGTTCAAGGCGTTCAGGCATTGCGAGAGTGCGGATTCGGTATCGACGCAGGCAAGGTTCAGCGGGAAAATTAGTTTCCGTTTTATCGGCTGCCGCCATCTCTATTGGCCAGAGATTTGGCAATCGGTGACTTTGTCAAATTGAATGAAGGCGTGGCGTTCGTATTCCATCAAGGCTGAAGGCGCGAATCGCTACGGCATCTTTGCACCTGCGCACTAGACATTGCGGTAGTATGAAAATCGGCTAACTTCGCAACGTCGACAGACAGGAAGAGCAACGAGGTGGCAATGATTGAACCCGGCGGGGATGAGCAATTAGTTACCCTACGTGACGACGGAGCAGCCAGGCATTTACCCGGGATGGAGTTGCCTGGCATTGGTTTGGCTGCGACGGATGGCACGACCGTCGATCTGCGTGAGCCGGGGTTAACCGTGGTCTATGCTTCCCCCGGACAAGCCCGCCCGGAGGAAAGGCGATTGACGGATGGGACGCAATACCCGGCGCGAGGGGATGTACACCACAGTCCTGTGCCTTTCGTGATCATTTCGCTGAACTGAAGGCATTGGGAGCAACGCGTCTGTTTGGCCTTTCTACGCAGACCACGGAGTATCAGCGAGAGGCAGCAGAGCGGCTTCACCTGCCGTTTCCTCTGCTTTCCGATCATTCACTCCTTCTGGTGTCAGCCCTCCGCCTTCCAACTTTCCAGGCTGGAGGCCTGACACTGCTCAAGAGGCTCACGATGATTATCGAAACGGGCGTTATCAAGCATGTCTTTTACCCGGTCCATCCGCCAGAGAAGAACGCAGATGCCGTCATCGATTGGTTGAGTGCTACGACATGATCAGCCCGCCATCGACATTAATTGTCTGGCCGGTGATGTAGGCCGCATCCTCGGAGGCGAGAAACGCCACCAAGGCTGCCACTTCGGCTGGTGTTCCTGCGCGGCGCATTGGAATGTTGCGCACCCATTCGGCCATGAGTTCGCCGGGCTTGTAGTCACCGAGCATCTGGCCCCAGACTCGGTCGTTATAATCCCACATTTCGGTGTGGATGATGCCGGGGCAAATGGCGTTGACGGTGATGCCTTCGGGCGCCAGTTCCTTGGCCAGACTTTGCGTGAGGCCGACGACGCCGAATTTTGAAGCGGCGTAGTGGGGGGTATAGATAAAACCCTGGCGGGCCTGGCCGGAGGCGGTGTTAACCAGGCGGCCCTTGGTGCCACTTGCGCGGAAGCGGCGGATCGCTTCCTGGCAGCACAGGAACGCGCCCTTGGTGTTGACATCGAGGTTGAAATCCCACTGTTCCTGCGTCAGCTCCTCGATCTTGGAGATGGTGATGACGCCGGCGTTCTGGACCGAGATGGAAAGCGGACCGATTGCCTCTTCGGCTGCGCCATAGGCCTCGCGCACCGCCGCCGCATCCCGCACATCGAGGATCACGCCATGGGTGACTGAGCCGGTTTCGTCCGCCAGCTTTTTGGCGGCGTCATTGGTGTCCTTGTCGACAGAGGCGATGGCGACTTTCGCGCCTTCCTCGGCAAAACGGCGGGCGATGCCGTAACCGATGCCCTTGTTGCCTCCAGTCACGAATACGGATTGACCTTCAAAGCGCCTCATGTCTCCTCCTTATGGGATAACGGCTATGTTTCTGTGCCGACCAGTCGTTCGGCGGTGAATTTGTCGGTGACAAGGACATCGATCACGCCGGTTCTGAGCGCACCGGCGATCGCCTCGGTTTTTTTCGAGCCGCCGGCGAGTGCAATAACGCGGTCGACATTGGAGAGGTTCTCCAGCGGAAGGCCTATGACCCGGTCATCGAGCGGTGTCTTGACGGGCTTACCGTCCTTGTCGAAAAACCTGAGCGAAATATCGCCCACGGCGCCCGCCTGTGCGAGATCGGCAAGCTCCTTGGCGGAAAAAATATTGCCGGAACGTGCAAGAAGCTCCGATGGCTCGACGGCGCCGACACCGACGATTGCGAGCGTGATCGAACCGAAAAGATCGATGGTTTCGCGCACGAAGGGATCGGCCAGCATCAAAAGCTTGGCCTCGCGAGAGGTGGCGACGCCTGGGACCGGCAGCAATTTCGGTTCGGCCTCCGTCAGCCGCGCTAGCCGGGTGGTGATCTGGGTCGCGTGCGTTTGCACGGAAGGATCGCCCATGCCGCCCAGCGTCTGGACGATGTAACGCGCTTTGGCGCCCTTCAGCGGATGGATGTTTTCCACCATCTTGAAGATCGTCTGGCTCCAGCTGGAAACGCCGATGATCTCGTTTTGCGACAGCGTCACCTCGAGAAAATGCGCGGCAGCCTCGCCGATGCGGGCCATGATCGCGCCGTCGCGATCCTCGCTGCAATCGACGACAATGGCTTCCGGCAGATCGAAGCGTTCGCGAAGCTGTGCTTCAAGATCGCTATAGGTACCGGGCGGCGGAATGATGCTGGTGCGCACGATACCTTCCGTTTCGGCACGCTTCAGCATGCGCGAGACGGTGGCCTGCGAAAGATTGAGATGTTCGGCAATCTCCGCCTGCCGCCTGTGCTCGCTGAAATACATCTGCGCCACGCGGGATATCATCCGAAGTTCGTTGATCCTGCCCATAAGCCCTCCAGGGTGAATTTTTATTCACCCTTACCCGACGTCACAGGTAACGTCGAGCGCGCAATCGCGTCGCGCCAGACGGCAAGCCGTTGCCTGCCGTCACCCGACGAAGGCGCGATGGCGTTGCCGTGACTGTTGAGCGCGGCGATGGCGTCGAGATCGCTCCATAGACCGAGTGCGAGGCCGGCAAGATAGGCCGCGCCAAGCGCGGAGGCTTCCGGCGCGTCACGCTGGATGACGGGATGCTCCAGCATGTCGGCGACGCATTGCATGAGGAAACGGTTCTGGCTCGGCCCGCCATCCACGAACAGCTGTCCGAAGCCGGAGGGCGACTGCGCGCGCATGGTCGAGAAGACGTCATAAACCTGAAAGGCGATGGAATCGGTAACGGCGCGGGCCATCTGCGCGCGACTTGTGCTGAAATTGATCTGCGAAAATAGCGCGCGGCAATTGGAATCCCAATAGGGCGCGCCGAGGCCGACAAAGGCCGGGACGAAACCGGGGCCATCTGGTTCAGCGGTCGCGGCAAGCTCCACAAGAGATGCGACATCTGGCAGGCCGAGAATGTCCGTCATCCACGGCAGGGAGGCGGCAGACACAAGAATATTGCCCTCGAAGGCGAAAGTCGGCTTGCCGTGAAGCCTCCAGGCAACAGTCGTGGTGATGCCGCGCTCTGGCGCGATGAAATGCGGCAGCGTCGTCATCACCGATGAGCCGGTGCCGAACGTCACCTTGCCGTCACCGGGGTTGAAGGCGCCGTGGCCGAAGAGGGCGGCGTGGCTGTCGCCGACGGCAGCCAGAATAGGCGTGCCGTCCTTGATGCCGGGAACACCTGATGTCACGCCGAAGTCGCCGCTGCTGTCGCGCGGGTCGGGCAGGGCGTTGATGTCGATGCCAAAAAGGTCACAAAGCTCTTCGCTCCACACCTGCCGGTTGAGATCGAGCACCTGGCTTCGGGCCGCGTTGGAGGCGTCGCAGGCATGCACCCTGCCGCCGGTCAGGCAGTGGATCAGCCAACTATCGATGGTGCCGAGGCGAAGGCTGCGGCCCTTCGGCGCACGCTCCAACAGCCAGCGCATCTTGGCGCCGGGAAACATCGGGTCAATAGGCAGGCCGGTCAGCGCCATGACACGTTCGGAATGGCCCTTGCTGATGAGATCGGTGCATTCCTGCGCGGTGCGACGGCATTGCCAGCTCAAGACCGGGCCAAGCGGCTCGCCTGTTTCGCCGTCCCAGATCGTCACCGATTCGCGCTGGTTGGAAATGGCGATGGCTTCAATGTTGACGGCAGAGGGTGCCGAAGTCAGGCAGGCGGAAATCGCTTCGCGCACCGAGGCCCAGATACGGTTCGGATCCTGCTCCACCCAGCCGGGCTGCGGATAGGTGATGCCGACCGGCGATGAACCGCGCGCCAGCAATTCTCCTGTTTCAGAAACGAGAATGGCCTTGGAATTGGTGGTGCCCTGATCGATGGACAGAATGGCGCGCATCACTTGAGTTCTTTCGTCGGCAGTTTTTTCGTTTCAGCCTTGCGGTGATTAAACGACGATATTGCAAAGGGTGTCGCCGCGCATCCGAAGACACGCGACGACCCTGGGAGGAGACTTACTTTCTCTTGAGCAGCGCTGCTGCAGCCTCCGCGATGGCCGCGGGTGCCATGCCAAACTCATCGAGCAGCCATTCTGCCGAGCCGGTATGGGCAAAGACGCCCGGAACGCCGAGGCGCTTCATCGGCACGGGGGCATGATCGACGACAACTTCGGCGATGGCAGAGCCGAGACCGCCGAAGATCGAATGTTCTTCAGCCGTCAGGATTGCGCCGGTTTCCTTCGCTGCGGCAATGATGGCCGCCTCGTCGATCGGGCGCACGGTTGCCATGTTAAGCACACGCGCCTTGATGCCACGACCGGCCAGAATATCGGCGGCCTTGACGATGCGGTGTGTCAGCGTGCCATTGGCGATCAACGTTATGTCGGAACCTTCGCTCAGCAGGTTGGCGCGGCCGAGTTCGAAGACGTGGCCATCAGGCAGAAGGTCGGGCACGCCGACGCGCGACAGACGAAGGAAGCAGGGGCCGGCATAGTCCGCAGCCCATTTGACGGCGGCGGCCGTTTCGATGCGGTCGCAGGGGGCAATCACCGGCAGGTTCGGCAGAACGCGGGTCCAAGCGAAATCTTCGATCGAGTGATGCGTCGGACCCAGTTCGCCATAGGCCATGCCCGAGGAGATGCCGATGAGCTTCACATTGGCGTTGGAATAGGCGAGGTCTGCCTTGATCTGTTCCAGCGCGCGACCGGTCAGAAAACAGGATGCGCCGCAGACGAAGGGAAGCTGGCCGCCATTGGCAAGGCCGGCGCCGACGCCCACCATGTTCTGTTCGGCAATGCCGACATTGACGAGGCGCTCGGGGAATTTCGACTTGAAGCCGCCGAGCTTCGAGGAGCCGACCGAATCGTTGCAGACGGCCACGACTCTGTCGTTTGCAGCGGCCAGCGCTTCCAGCGTTTCGGCGAAGGCGTCGCGGCAATCATAGAGTTTGGCGGCGGTTACGGGCGCGTTCATTACAATGCCTCCGAAAGTTCTTTGACGGCAATTTCGTATTGTTCCTTGCTTGGAACCTTGTGGTGCCAGTCGACGCGGTCCTGCATGAACGAAATGCCGTGACCCTTATTGGTGTGCGCAACGATGCAATGCGGGCGCTTGCCTCGATGTTCGAGCGCCGGGACGATCTCTTCCATCGCGTTGCCGTTGATTTCGCTCACCTCCCAGCCGAATGCTTCAAGCTTCGGGCGAAGCGGCGCGACGTCGTTGGTTTCCGAGATCGCAGCACCCTGCTGGAAACGGTTATGGTCGATGATAAGCGTCAGATTGTTAAGCTCGAACTGCGCGGCGGACATGATGGCTTCCCAGTTGGAGCCCTCCTGCATCTCGCCATCACCGGTCATGACATAGGTATGGTAATCCGCTCCCGAAAGCTTGGCCGCCTTGGCCATTCCGACGGCAACTGGAAGCCCGTGGCCAAGCGGGCCGGTATTGGTCTCGACCCCCGGCACCTTGTTGCAGTTGGGGTGGCCATTGAGGCGGGAATTGGGTTGCAGGAAGGTCGAGATTTCCTCTTCCGGGATAAAGCCACGTTTGGCGAGCGTCACATAAAGCGCGCAGGCGGTGTGGCCTTTCGACAGCACGAAACGGTCGCGGGCAGGGTTCTTCGGTTCTTCCGGCCAGATGCGTAATACGCGGAAATAAAGGGCGGTCATGATGTCGATCGCCGACATTTCTCCGCCGATATGGCCGGCACCCGCTTCGAAAACAGCCTGGACGTCGCGAAGGCGAATCTGGCGCGCAATGCGCTCTAGCTCTGTGGGCTGCATGGGATCCTCTTCAAAACATGCGTGTGAATATTTATACAGCTGTTTATATAATTGCAGACGTGGCGTTTCTGTCAAGCCGGAATTGTGAATTGTCCTGTTTCAATCCGTGCCGATTATTTCTGCCACTTCATTTTCACCAATGATGAAGCGCACCTCCCCGCCTCATTCCTCGGTCCGTAAAAGGAACCTGCTCAGCCTAAGTCCTTTGGCTGAAAGGGCTCTCCTTGCCACGCAGGCGCGCTTGCGCTGGATTCCCGAGATGCGCACCGGAACGGGATGAGAGGCGCAGGTGTGAAGCCATCCCATCACCCGCAAGGCCCGTCCCGCCCTCCAAGCCTATTGACAAGTTTCTCTCAACTGGCTTATGCATGTTTCACCGAGCATGAATAATTATTCTAATCGGTTTAAAAAATGCAAGATAGCCACTTGGAGGAGCCATGTCCGTGCTTGAACGCAATGAGGGGGTTACGCACACCAGAAGCCCGCTTGCCTGGCTAAGCGGTGCGACCGGACCTCTTTTGGGCCTGCTGCTGCTGTGTGTCTTCCTGACCTTCACCAGCGAAAATTTTCTGTCGCTTCGAAACGGTCTCAACATCCTCGACCAGATCACCGTGCTCGGCATCATGGCCGTTGGCATGACCTTCGTCATTCTGCTCGGCGGCATCGATCTGTCCGTCGGTTCGGTGCTGGCGCTTTCGATGATGATCATGGGCTGGACAGCCAATGTCGCGGGCATGCCCATGGGCATGGCCATCATGCTGGCGCTCATCGCATCCGCAGCCTGCGGCCTTGTCGTCGGCGTTCTCGTAACCGCCTTCCGGGTTCCGGCCTTCATCGCGACGCTTGCCATGATGTCGGTGGCGCGCGGCCTTGCCAATATGATCACGGACGGTCAGCAGATCGTCGGTTTCCCTGACTGGTTCATGATGCTGGCCATCGACCGCCATTTCGGCGTACTGACGGCGACCGTGCTGCTGATGCTGGTCGTTGTTCTGGTGTCGTTTCTTTTCCTGCGCTTCCGCTCCGAAGGCCGCACCGTCTATGCGGTTGGCGGCAACCCGGAAGTGGCGCGACTTGCCGGCATCAACGTCGCCCTGGTGACGATCTGCGTCTATGTTGCCTGTGCGGTTCTTGCCGGTCTGGCGGGTATCGTTCTTGCAGCCCGTCTCGACTCGGTGCAGCCCTCCAGCGGTTTTGGCTACGAGCTGGATACGATTGCGGCTGTCGTCATCGGCGGGACCTCGCTTTCGGGCGGTGCCGGCGGCATCGGCGGAACGCTGATCGGCGTGCTCATCATCGGTGTGCTGCGCAACGGCCTCAACCTGCTCAATGTTTCTCCCTTTCTGCAACAGGTCATCATCGGTGTGGTTATCGTGCTGGCCGTGGGCGCTGAAACATTGCGCCGGCGCAGAAGCTGAATTTGCCTGCGGAGGGCGATGAGCCGTCCGCGCAATAGACGACCCTCCCGGTATGGGAGGCGTGAAAAGCGGCCGAAGGGGAGGAGGTTTGATCTGCCCGAAGGTCAAAAATCAACAAATGGAGGAATAATCATGAAATTTTCACGCATTCTGCTGACATCCGCCGCCCTTCTGGCCCTGTCGCTCGGTTCGGCCAACGCCGCCGAAGTCAAGAAGATCGGCCTTGCCGTTGCCAATCTTCAGGCGAACTTCTTCAACCAGATCAAGCAGGCCGTCGAAGCCGAAGCCAAGACGCGCGGCATCACCGTTGTCACCGTCGATGCCAAGGGCGACGGTCCGACGCAGGTCAACCAGATCCAGGATCTCCTGACGCAGAACATCGACGCGCTGATCTATATTCCGGCTGGTGCCGCTGCGGCGACCGTTCCCGTCAAGCTTGCCAAGGCGGCCGGTGTGCCCGTCATCAACATCGACCGCAATGCCGACGGCGCACCGGGCGATACCTTCCTCGCCACCGATTCCGTCGCTTCCGCCAAGTCGGTCTGCGACTACATCATCAAGCAGGCAGGCGGCTCGGGCAAGATGGTCATCATTCATGGCCAGAAGGGCACGACACCGGAAGTCGACCGCACCAAGGGCTGCATGGAATCGGTCAAGGCCAATTCCGGCGTGAAGATCGTTGCCGAACAGTGGTCCAACATGTGGAGCCAGGATGAAGGCTTCCAGATCATGCAGAACATGCTGCAGGCCAATCCGGACGTTTCCATCGTCTTTGCCCAGGCAGACGGTCTGGCGCTCGGCGCGGCACAGGCGATCAAGGTCGCCAACCCCTCGCAGAAGATCGTCGTTGGCGGCTTCGATGGCGACACGGCAGCGCTTGAGGCGCTGAAGAACGGCGTCTTTGACGTGACAGCGACGCAGCAGACCCAGAAGATGGGCCGCACGGCTGTGGAGATGGCCGTCAAGATCGTCGGCGGTGAGAAGGTTCCGGCCGTGCAGCTCTCCGAGGCGACGCTGACGACGAAGGAAAACGTCGACGGCTTCATTGCCAACCATCCCTGATGCATCCGCCCCCGCGCACTCCAGCCGGATGCGCGGGGGCGTCATCTGTTCGTTTTCAGGCAATTCGGACGCAAAGCTGTGGCGCATCGCTGCCACGCATGTTTCCCAGGAGGTCCCGTCATGCGCGAGCCGGTTCTTTCGCTCCGTGGCATCAGCAAACGTTACGGCCCGCTCGAGGTTCTGAAAAACGTCGATCTCGACGTCTATCCGGGTGAAGTCGTGGCGTTGCTGGGTGAAAACGGCGCCGGCAAGTCCACCCTCTCAGGCATCATCGCCGGTTCCCGCGAGCCGTCGGAAGGAAAGATGACCTGGCTTGGCCAGCCCTATACGCCCGCTTCGCCGCGTGAGGCGATCGACAAGGGTATTGTACTCATCCATCAGGAGCTGAAGCTTCTGCCGGAGCTTTCCATTGCCGAAAACGTCTTTATCGGCCGCTGGCCGATGAAAAACGGCATTGTTGACCGCGCCGAAATGGTGCGAAGGGCGCAGCAGCAGCTGGCGCGGCTCAATCTGCATATTCCCGCAACCCGCAGGGTGGCGGGCCTTTCGACCGCGAACCAGCAACTGATCGAAATCGCCAAGGCACTGGCGCTCGATGCGAAGCTCCTGATCCTAGACGAGCCGACGGCGGCCCTTGGCGGTGCGGAAACCCAGGCCCTGTTCGAGCAGGTTCGCAAGCTGCGCGCCGAGGGCGTGGGCATCATCTATATTTCCCACCGCATGGAAGAGATCAAGCAGATCACCGACCGCATCGTCGTGCTGCGCGACGGTGAGCGGGTGCATGAATTTGAAGACAGCGCGACACCGGTGCGCACCATCGTCGAAAGCATGGTCGGCCGGTCGCTGGAACGCCTGTTCCCGGCGCTGCCCGAACCGCAAGACAAGATGGTGCTGGAGGTCAAGGGGCTGACTGGCATGGACAATTCTTTCCGCGACATCAGCTTCGGCGTCCGCGCCGGCGAAATTCTTGGAATTGCCGGTTTGATCGGCGCGGGGCGTACCGAGCTGGTGCGTGCCATTTCCGGAGCTGATCCGACCAGTGCGGGCGAGGTTTTGCTCGATGGACAGGTACTGACGCTGAAAAGCCCGGCGGATGCGATTGCGAAGGGCATCGTCATGGTGCCGGAAGACCGCAAGCTTCAGGGGCTGGTTGTCGAGCATGAGATCGGTGAAAACCTGATCTACGCTAATCTTGACCGTGTCGGCACCGGCTGGATAACGCCTAGCATCAAGCGTGCTTTTACGAAGGAGGCAATTGCCAAATTCGGCGTAAAGGGCCGCAGCGAACAGCCTGCCTCGGATCTCTCCGGCGGCAACCAGCAGAAGGTCGTCATCGCCAAATGGCTTGCCCGCAACCCGCGTGTGGTTGTGCTGGACGAGCCGACGCGCGGCATCGATGTCGGCGCGCGGGCTGGCATTTACGATATTATCGTCGGTCTGGCCAAAAGCGGCGTTGCCGTCATCGTCGTCAGTTCCGATCTCGAAGAGGTGCTGGGCGTTTCAAACCGTATCCTCGTTCTTGCACAGGGAAAACAGGCCGGAATCCTCAATCGCGACGAGGCCAACGACGTCTCGGTCATGGAACTGGCAACCATCTGAAGAAGGAAATAGAGATGTCCACCATCACGCTCAACGCGCCGAAACTCTTCGATCTCTCCGGCCAGGTGGCGTTCGTCACCGGTGCCGGTTCCGGCATCGGCCAGCGGATCGCCATGGGGCTTGCCCAGTCCGGGGCCGATGTCGCGCTGCTCGACCGCCGCACCGATGACGGGCTGGCGCAGACGGCCGATTTCATTGCCAGAGCTGGCCGCAAGTCGATCCAGATCGCCGCTGATGTGACCAGCAAGCAGGCACTGAGCGACGCGGTAGCACGCACGCAGACCGAACTCGGCGCGCTTTCGCTTGCCGTCAATGCCGCCGGCATCGCCAACGCCAATCCGGCGGAGGAAATGGAGGAAAGCCAGTTCCAGACGATGATGGACATCAACCTGAAGGGTGTGTTCCTTTCCTGCCAGGCGCAAGCCAATGCCATGCTGAAGAACGGTCGCGGCGCAATCGTCAACATCGCCTCCATGTCCGGCGTCATCGTCAATCGCGGGCTTATGCAGTGCCACTACAACGCATCGAAGGCTGGCGTCATCCACATGTCCAAATCCATGGCGATGGAATGGGTGGGGCGCGGCATCCGCGTCAACACCATCTCGCCGGGTTACACCGCGACGCCGATGAACACGCGGCCGGAAATGGTGCACCAGACGAAACTGTTCGAAGAGCAGACCCCGATGCAGCGCATGGCGGGCGTCGATGAAATGGTCGGCCCGGCGATCTTCCTGCTGTCAGATGCGGCGAGCTTCGTGACGGGCGTGGACCTTTTGGTAGATGGCGGGTTCTGCTGCTGGTAGGGTTTGCGCGGCAGCGCTGCCCGAATTGATGACCACGTGCAAGAGGCAAGGTGGTCTGCCTTTTGATTTCACGCCCGGCTTTCGCCGGGCGTTTTTTTATTCACCGCACAGGCGCGTGAAGACTAGGCAACCTGCTTCTGCGCCACTTCCTCGACAACCTCGCCCTTCAGATAGGCAACGAGGTCCTTGATCGTCACGACGAGCAGACCGTGGCGTTCGGCGAAGATTTCGAGCTGGGGCAGGCGGGCCATGGTGCCGTCGTCATTGGCGACTTCGCAGATGGTGCCGCAGGGGTACTTGCCCGCCAGGCGGCACAGATCGACGGCGGCTTCCGTGTGGCCGGTGCGGCCGAGCACGCCTTCAGGGTTGGCGCGTAGCGGGAAGATATGGCCGGGGCGGGCGAAGTCTTCGGGACGCGAGCCTTCGGACACCAGCGCACGCACGGTCTTTGCCCGGTCGGCAGCGGAAATGCCTGTCGTGGTGCCGGGAATATAGTCCACGGAGACGGTGAAGGCTGTCTTGAGGGATTCGGTATTGCGCGACACCATCAGCGGAATGTCGAGCGCGTCGAGGCGCTCTCCCGGCATGGCGACGCAGATCAGCCCGCGCGCATGGTTCATCATGAATGCGATCTGCTGCGGAGTTATGCTGTCGGACGCGGCGATGATATCGCCTTCGTTTTCGCGGTCTTCGTCGTCAACGACAATTACCATCTCGCCACGGGATATGGCTTCGATTGCGTCTTCAATTTTAGCAATGGTCATTTTCTTTCAAGCCTTTCAAGGGTTATGCCGTTTTGCGGCATTTTCGCGCTTCAAGAAGCGCCAAATATCCCTTGGGCGAACAATGCAATGCGAAGCCCGCTGCATGCGGGCGTCTTTTGCCTTGTCCTCTTCCATCCGGACTATACCGTCGGCTCCGGCCTCTCACCGGATCTGCTGACCTTCCGGCTTTGGAGACCGGAAGCGCTCGCGGGCTCCGGGGAAATCCCGATACCGCCGGTGGGGAATTGCACCCCGCCCTGAGAACATTGCCAACATAAATTATCAAATGGGGAGGACGCAAGCGGCAATATTTTGCCAGGCTCCGCGCGCGTGAAACGGATATCCCGATTATATCCGAGACCGGGTATTTCATTTCGGAATAAGAGTTGTCTGGGGTAAGAGACCAGACGGCGGCGTTTACGTCGGATCGTTGAACAGCTTATGAAGCTCCCGCTCCAGCTGATCCTGCGTATAAGGCTTGCCAAGCCGTGCAACGTCAAGATCAACTCCAGGCGGCAGTTCTGCATAGCCCGAGGCGATGAGTATCGGAAGCTTTGGGACAATATGGCGCACTGCAATCGCCAGATCTCCGCCGGTCATGCCGGGCATTGAATAGTCGGTGATCAGGATGTCAAAGCCGGTTCCGTCTCCCAGATGTTCCAGTGCCTCTTTCCCCGAATGCGCTTCAACGACATGGTGACCGAGGTCCATCAGCATATCGGCTGAGCTCATCGCTATGAGAGGGTCGTCATCCACCAGCAGTATTCGTTTCGGTCCTGAGGCGCTCGCGGTCGGGCCAGCCGAGACCTCAATCGTTGCGGAGTCATTTGTGATTTCGGATGTCGAGATTGGGATCCACAGTTCCGCCCTTGTGCCCTTACCCAGTTCGCTTGTCAGCTTGAGGTCGCCTTTCAACTGGGACGCCAGGCCATGGATCATGGAAAGACCAAGACCGGTGCCTTTCCCAAGTTCCTTGGTCGAAAAAAACGGCTCGATAGCCTTTAGCAGCGTGTCACGATCCATTCCGTGGCCCTGGTCGACGACCGAGAGGACGACGTAATTGCCTGCCGCAAGCTCACCGGCCTGGACGTTCTGATGGACATCGTGCAGCCCGATAACGATCTCGCCTCCGTCAGGCATGGCATCACGGGCATTGACAACGAGATTGAGGAGCGCGAGCTCGACCTGGTTGGCGTCGGCCGAGACCAGAGGAAGGTGATCTGGCACGTCAGTTTTGATCACCACTGTTGAGCCGACGGATCTTTTCAGAAGGTCTTCCATTCCGGTGACCAGCGCTCGCATATCGACCGGGTCAATGCGTAGGTCCTGCCGGCGCGAGAAAGCGAGAAGCCGCTGGGTGAGGGAAGCGCCACGTTTTGCGCCCTGTTGGGCACCCTCGATGAGACGGACTGCCCTTGCGTCATTGCCAACGTATTTTCGCAGTAACTCAAGATTGCCAAGGACGGCCATCAGGAGGTTGTTGAAATCGTGCGCCACGCCGCCGGTGAGTTGGCCGATCGCTTCCATCTTCTGGGACTGGCGCAACTGTTGCTCAGCTCGTTCTCGTTGGCTTACCTCTTCCATGACAGTAGCATATGCTTCTTCCAGTTCACGCGTTCGCTCCGCGACGCGCTCTTCCAGAACCTCATTCAACTGCCGTTGATGCTCTTCCGCTTTCAGACGTGAGGTTATGTCGGCCGATACGCCAACAAGCTTGATGGCCTTGCCAGTGCGGTCCCTGTAGAGCTGGGCACGGATCTCCACCCAGTGGGTAGACCCGTCATTCCAGACCGTTCGGTATTCTATCGCGTAGTCGGCGCCCGTTTCGATCGTTGCACGAACAGCCAACTGCATGCGCTCGAAGTCATCAGGATGGACCGATGCTAAGAGGTCCGCATAGGAAAACTCTTCGTCGGGACCGCCGCCAAAAATTAAACGACATGTTGCCGAAGTGGTCAGTTCATTGGTTGCAAGATCGAGCTCCCACGCGCCAAGTCGGCCGGCGGCAAGGGCCGTCTGGAGGCGACGCTCGCCTTCATCGAGTGCTTCCATTCTGGCCCGGGCATCGAACTGCCGCCGGCGACCGCGCATGGCCGACCGGGCAACGCTTATGAAAGTCGTCGCATGAAAAGGTCGCTCGACAAAGCTCACATTTCCCAGAACCTCAGAGAGCCTCGCCGCAGTCGGGTTGCGTTCAGGTCCTCCGCCGCGGTTTGTTAGGATAATGAATGGCAGGTCAGACCAACTGGGCTGCGCTGCGATCCAAGCAAAAATCCCTTTCAGGTCCGCTGAACGAAATGCCTCCTCGGTCACCACAGCGAAGGCGATGTTGTCCCCCAGATCGGCGACAAACGACGCAATATCAGCCACGGTGGTGGAAGATACACCAGCTTCCTTCAGGAGTGACGCTGCAATTTGCGCATCGCGGCCGATCGGAGCATAGACAAGTGCGCGTGTGTCGCCGTTAGGAATTCTTGCTACCCTCCCCGTTGAGAGGAAGAAGCGGGTGTTGATCGCCGACAAAGTTTGGAACGCCGCGAAGGATGCCCTGGAAGTCGGAAAGTGGTTCTCCGAGGGTCAGTCCGTTGCCGGATATTCTGAACTCACGGATCGTGTCTTCGTGAGGGCCTGTGCGCTTCTTGATCACTGATACGGCGCGACGCACTTTTCCGAGCGCCTCGAAATATCTCAGAAGGATGACGCTATCTGCCAGATAAGTGACATCGACGGGCGATTTCATGTCCCCGACGAGGCCATGCTGGGCGACCGTCAGGAATGTATTGGCTCCCTGCCTGTTGAGGTACTGTAGCAGTTCGTGCATGTGCAAGATGAGAGCATTCTCTTCCGGCATAGAAGCCTGGTAGCCATTGATGCTGTCGATCACCACTGTCTTGGCATCGAAAGTTGATACCCGGTCGCGCACACGCTGTGCAAATTCCCCCGGTGATAGTTCGGCGGCATCGAGTTGCTCGATGTGGACGTGCCCATCCGCCTGCAGCTTCTCCAAGTCGATACCCATTGATCTGGTGCGTGCGTAAAGGAGACCAAGTTCCTCATCGAAAATGAAGACCGCAGCCTTTTCCCCACGCTCGACTGCGGCGTTGACGAACTGCAGAGCAAACAAGCTCTTTCCGGTTCCAGCAGGGCCGATGAGGAGAGTGCTTGATCCACGCTCCACGCCCCCACCGAGAAGGCCGTCGAATTCGGAAAGACCGCTCGAGAGGGTCGTTCGTTCGAATTCGGTTCTGTGCTCAATCGCGCGCAGGCGCGGAAAAACCGCAACGCCGCCAGTCTTGATAGTGAAATCATGATAGCCGCCGCGAAACGCCTGACCGCGATACTTGATCACTCTCAAGCGACGCCGCTCGGAGCCGTAATCGGGAGCAAGCTGTTCGAGATGAATGACACCGTGGACTACGCTATGGACCGTCTTGTCAAAATTTTCCGACGTCATGTCATCAAGCAGCAGCACCGTTGCATCGGAGCGAGCGAAGAAGTGTTTCAATGCGAGGATTTGTCTGCGGTATCGCAACGAACTCTGCGCTAGAAGGCGAATTTCAGAGAGGCTATCAATTACGACGCGCTGGGGTTTGATCCGCTCAAAGGCTTGGAAAATCAGTTTTGTCGTTTCACCCAACTCGAGATCTGAGGAGTAGAGCAGGCTTTGCTGTTGCTCGGCGTCGAGAAGGCTTTCCGGGGGGACGAGTTCAAATATCTCGATCCCGCTACCAATCTCCATGCCATGCGATCTGGCGCAATCGCGCAATTCTTCGTCCGTTTCCGACAGGCTGATGTAAAGGCATCGCTCGCCGCGTATTTCTCCTTCAATAAGGAACTGCAAAGCAATCGTTGTTTTGCCAGTCCCTGGAGAGCCCTCAAGTAAAAAGACATGCCTGCGCGTAAAGCCACCGGAAAGAACATCATCCAGTCCCTTGACGCCAGTTTCTGCTTTTTGACTTAAAACCTGATGCATGTTTCCTCCGGACTTTCTAAAACATCTAGGGCGCGACCTCAGGAGAATCAAGCGCGTAGGCGCGGGAGTGTCTGAGCCCGGACTGCCAATGGCGCCCGCCGCAGCGCCGCAGCGCGCAGCGTTTGGCGACGGTTGGCACCGTAATTTGTAGAGGCCTGAAGCTGACTTCGCCGTGTGCGCGTGGCTCTTTCGGGAGTAATTTGCCGAGGTCAGGTCACAAACAGCATGATCTCGATTGCGTCCCCGGGGAAGAAGGCTCTTCTTCCGAAGACTGGATCAACCTTAAGCACCGAAGCAAACCCTCCTCAGTTGCGTGTTTTCAATGGCACGCGCTTTGTGTTCACTCGCAAGACGTTCGGGCATCGCCGTTGTGGTGCGAAGATTGGACCGATCGATAAGCATGCCGTTGGGAAGCGAGTGGGCGCGAAGCTTGTTTGTAATGTAGTCGCCGACACTGCCCGCTTATATTTTGGAATCTCAGAGAGGCTTGCCGAACCCACGCAGAATAACTGCAATCACTCGCTCAACTGCGCTTTTACCAAGCTCAAATCTGGGCGTTTGCGGCAGGGTTTCACCGGGGGGTGTCATCAGCTGCTCAAACCGACGCGAGACAGGATCAAGGTTTGCCAAAAGATGGACCGACGTGCCGCGTGCGAACTCGTAATTCCAGATGACATCTTCCAGATCGAGCTCGGGAAAGGTTTTCTGCATCGCTTTGATAAAGCGATGCGCCGCATGGCTGTTGATGTTGAAATTGTTGTATCCGGCGCGGGCATCGACGCGCATCTGGAAAACGTTCCGGACGTAAAGGCTTCCGCCGTCGCTGGACCGGGAAGCGGTCAGGATGGGCTCGATCAGAGCCTCGAGGATCTGGCGGGGCGTAAGAGCCGCTTCGCCTGCCGCCTGTTCCATTTCGGTGAGGCGCGATAGGCGCTGCTGGTTTACGTCGCCGGTGATCTCCTGCGTTGCGAGACGGACAAGTGCATCCTTCGACTGAAAGTAATAATTGACCGCTGCCGTATTGGCACCAGACGCCTCGGTAATATCGCGCACGGTCGTGCCCTTGGGGCCTTTGCGCGCAACGAGCTCCTTGGCAGCACTCAGGATCGCATCGCGTGTTTCACTCCGGCGCGTTGTTGCGTCTTCCTCTTCCATGGAGGTCTCCATCCCTGTCTTGCCTGTTTTCTTTAGTTACGATGCTCTACCGAAAAAAACAGACTTGCACCAGCAGATGTTTGAATATAATGTTCAAAACAAATGTTTCAATGATATGTTTGACAAAGACATATCGTGAATGAAGCTGGGAACGTGACGGGAACGACATGATGCAAGCAAACGTCGATACGGGACAGTATCGGTATGCGCCGATGCGGGGCAGGCCCAAGATTGCCCTGCCGGACGGTGCGCGCCTCGCCTTCTGGCTGGCGCCGAACATCGAGCACTACGAATGGCAGCCACCGGTCAATCCCAATCGCTTTCCGTTCCGTACCCTGCCGGACGTCCTGTACTATTCATCGCGCGATTATGGTAATCGCATCGGCTTCCGCCGTATTGCGGACGAGATGGCCAAGCGCGACATTCGCGGATCGGTTTCGCTTTCGGTGGCCGTATGCGACCATTATCCTGATATCATCAAGCGCTGCAACGATCTGGGCTGGGAACTTTTCAGCCATGGGGTCTACAACAGCCGCTACTTCTACGGCATGACGCCTGACGAGCAGCGCCAGGTCGTCATCGATTCACGCGAGACACTGGCGAAGGTCGGTCAGCGGCTGGACGGCTGGCTGACGCCGGCCATTACGCCAAGCCTCGAGACCCAGGAAATTCTGGCGCAGGAAGGTATTCGCTATACCCTCGACTACTTCCATGACGACCAGCCGATGCCGCTCAACTTGAAAAGCGGCAAGCTTATTTCGGTGCCCTATTCCATCGAGATGAACGACATTCCGATGGCGGCCTGGAACAATAACTCGGTGGACGAAATGTTCGCGTCACTGAAGGCGCAGTTCGACCGGCTTTATATCGAAGGTGCCGACAGCGCCCGCGTAATGTGCTTTGCGATCCACCCACTGGTGCTCGGGCATCCGCATCGCATCGATGCCTTTGCCGAATTCCTCGACTACGTCAAATCGCATGATCAGGTCTGGTATCCGACGGCGCGCGAAATCGCCGACTGGTATTACGAGCACCACTACGACCAGATGTCCGCGTGGCTGTCCGGGCTTGAGGGAGAGCAATGATGATCCGACCAACCGGGCCCGCCTATCTCGAAACGCCGCTGCGCCGCCACCGTCAGATGGATCACGACTTCTACGCCTGGCGCGACACCTGGAGCGAGCGCAGGCTTCAATGGTCTGGCGACACCACGCTCGGCGTCTGGATCCAGATTGCCGTCGAGTGGTTTCCACTCAACATCTCCGGCAAGCCTTTTCTGCCGGTCGGTGCGCCGAACCGGGCATGGCCGGACACGCAGACCTACACCCAGCGCGATTACGGTCACCGGGTCGGTATCTTCCGGATGATGGATGCAGTGAAGGCAAGGGGACTGACAGCAAGCGCCTTCCTCAATGCCCGTGTCGCACAGCGTTACCCGATCCTGATGCGGGAAATTCTCGGTGAGGGGTGGGAAATCGTAGCGGCGAGCCTTGATGCCGGTTCGATCCACCACGAAGGGCTGGATGAAAAGACGGAAGCCGCGATGATTGCCGAAACGCTCACCATCTTCGATGGTTTCGGCGTAACACCTGTTGCATGGCATTCACCATCCTGGTCGCAATCGACGCGCACGCCGCGCCTCTTGGTCGAAGCCGGCGTGACGGCGATGGCAGACTGGGTCAATGACGAGGTGCCTTATCGTTTCGACACCGGTGCCGGCGAGATCATTGCGCTGCCCTCGACGATGGAGCTTTCCGACCGCGAAATGCTCGCTGTTCGAAAGCAGCCTCTGCAGGATGTGGAACGCAGCTTCATAGCGGCCGCCAGGCGTCTGACTAACGAAGCAAAGGAAAGCGGGCACGGCCGTCTGCTTACGATCAACCTTTCGCCCTGGATCATGGGGCAGCCCTACAGGATTGCCGCTTTCGAGCGGATACTCGACCAGATTTTCGCGATCGAGGGTGCCAAGAGCGTCACCGTTCCCGAAATAATCGAGGCAAGCATTGGGCTTTAGCGCCTGAGCGTTACCTCACGCACCGGATAGACCCAGATGGTTTCAACACCTCGCCTTTCAGGGGAGCGCAGCCTCATGCTGCTTTCCCTTTCGATCTCGGCCGCCTTTCTGATCGAAGGGCTCGACAGCACGATCATGGTATCGGCAATCCCGGCGATTGCGGCCGACTTCGGCATTGAGCCTCTGCGCGTCAATCTGGCGCTCTCGATCTATCTCGTGACGCTGGCGGCCGTGATCCCGGCAAGCGCATGGCTGGCTGATCGTTTTGGTGCGAAACGTATCTTCCTGTGGGCGATGGGCGGATTCATGCTGATGTCGGTGGGCGCGGCGCTGGCGCAGGACCTTGCGACGCTTGTCGCGATGCGCGCCTTGCAGGCGGTGGCCGGGGCGCTAATGACGCCCATTGGCAGGTTGCTTCTCATTCGAGCGGCACCGAAGGATCAACTGGCCTCGGCCATTGCCTGGATGTCGACGCCGGCACTTGTCGGTCCGGTGCTCGGGCCGCTGATCGGTGGCTATGTGGTAACCTACCTCTCCTGGCAGTGGATCTTTTTTGTGAAGATGCCCTTCGGCATTCTCGGCATGATTTTCGCAGCGCGTTTGCTGCCACGCGACGAGCCCGGGGAACGCTATAATTTCGACCTCTGGGGTTTCGTGGCCTGTGCCGTGTTTCTCGGCGAGGTACAGCTGTTGCTCGACCAGCTGGTTCATGTCTTCCTGCCGATCTCCGCGATCCTTGTCATGATTGCAATCCTGCCGGTCTGCGTTTTGTTCTACGCCCGCCATATGGCGAGGCGTGAAGCGCCAGCGCTTGACCTCACGTTATTGAAGCTGCGTCTGTTCCGGGTGGGCTTCTTCGGCGGGGGACTTTCGCGCCTTGGCTTCAATGCCTTACCTTTCCTTTTCCAGCTGCAATTGCAGATCGGTTTTGGCTGGAGCGCGGCGGATGCCGGCTGGGTTGTCTTCATCGTTGCCGCAAGCGCGATTGCACTCAAACCCATGATGCGGCGCGTGCTGGCGAAATTCGGTTTCAAGGTAACGCTGTTTGGTAACGCCATGCTGGGTGCGGTGACCATTGCGCTGATCGGCTTGATCGGACCGGACACACCACTCGCGATCACGGTCTGCGTCGTCTTCCTGTTTGGCGTCATGCGCTCTCTTCAGTTCAACACGACCAACGCGCTTCTCTTCGCCGATATTCCCAGGACGAGGCAAAGTGCGAGTACCTCGCTTGGCGGTGTCGGCCAGCAATTGTCGATGGGATTGGGCATCTCCGTTGCGGCGGTACTGGTGGCGCAGATCCAGGCAATGGGCGTGACAATACCGGCGGATGCCATCTCGGCCTCCATTTTCGTCGTTGCCGGATTAACCGCTTTGTCCGGCATTTTTTTCCTCGGATTACAACATGCCGATGGCGCTGACGTAAGCCGCCACAAAGCATACAGTGCAAGGAGCTGACGCTCATGAAGGCTACAGAAAAAACAGAAGCAACGGCAAAGGCAGGCATCGGACTTGCCGGCCTGTCGGTGGCAGAGGCAGGGCGGCAAATCGGGAGCGGCGAGATCACGCCATCGGCTTTGTTGGAAGCCGTATTTGCCCGCATCGATGCGGTCGACGGCGTGATCTATTCCTATCTGCGCATGGATCGAGACGCTGCGCGCGAGAACGCCGTCGCATCGGACGAGCGGGCCGCAAGCGGGACGCTGCTCGGCCCGCTTGACGGCATTCCCTTCGCAGTTAAGGATAACATCTACACCGCGGGCATGGAAACGACCGGCGGCTCACGTGTGCCGCAGAGCCACGATCCCGACATGACAGCCACGCTGGTAACGCGGCTGAAAGCGGCTGGCGCCATTCTCGTGGGAAAGCTGAATACCTGGGAATACGGCACAGGGACCGGTGCCGTACATTTCGATCTTGATGCGCCGCCAAGCCGTAACCCCTGGAATACCGCGCATTTTACCGGTGGATCCTCGACAGGCTCGGCTGCGGCTGTCGCGGCGGGCACCGCACTGTTTTCAATCGGTACCGATACGGGCGGTTCGGTGCGCCTGCCAGCCGCAGCCTGCGGTCTCGTCGGGCTGAAGGCCACCTTCGGTCGCATCAGCCGTCATGGCGTCATGCCGAATTGCTGGAGTTTCGACACGCCAGGTCCACTGGCGCTCAGCACCGAGGACACGGCACTCATCTATGATGTGATTGCCGGTTTTGACGAAGCCGATCCCGTCAGCCTTTCCGTGCCGGTTGAGCCGACACTGCCGGGTCTGAAGGACGGCGTAAAAGATCTGAAGATCGGGTTCGTCCGCAATCTCGATCCGGGTGGCGTAGCGCCGGAGCCGGCTATTCTCGATGCTCTTGCCAAAAGCGCGGCGATGTTTGCCGCACTGGGCGCTGAGGTGGTCGAAATCGACCTGCCGATTGCGCCATCCGAATATCGCTCGATCGCCATGCCGATCAACCGGGCGGAGAGCTTTTCCATTCATGAGCGCGACTATCTCGAGCATCGGCATCTTATGGGCCGTTCGCTGCGCGAAAAGCTCGAAATGGGCATGTATCTGAGGGCTGCCGACTACCTTGCCGCCCTGCGCCAGAGGCGTGCGCTTGTTGCCCGCACTGATGAGATTTTCGCGAAGGTCGATGTGCTTTTGCTACCGATGACCTATCGGGTGGCGCCGCCCATTCACGACAATCCGGCGGTCATTTCCTATACGGCAGGTTCTGCCGGTAGTCCGTTCTCGCTGTCCGGCCATCCGGCGCTGGCGCTGCCTGCTGGGTTTTCGCCGGAGGGCCTGCCGCTGTCCGTACAGCTGGCGGCCGGGTTCAGGAACGAAGCGCTGCTGATGCGCGCGGCGTGGGCGCTCGAACAGGTTCTGACCCCCAACCCGATGCGGGCAGAGCCACAGCATGTTCTTTCAATCGCCACCAGGGCAGAAGGGTAAGTCGCATGTCTCAGGATACCAAGGATTTGGGCCTTGCCGTTCAGGTGCTGTGGAGAGGTTGCGGCGAGACGGCCCCGACCGGCGATGAACTGGCCGCGGCCGCGATCACGTTCGGCAAGGCGCTTGAAGTGGGACGCATGATCCCGCGCGTCACGGATAAAACCTTCGAGCCGCTGGTTGGACCTCGCCGCGATCTGGAAGTCTAAAAATAATAAAAATGAATGAAACATCCATTTGAAATGTTCATTCGAATTCTGTAGCCTGACTAAATATAAAGGGGAACGACCATGAAAAAAATCTACGCCATCATTGCCCTGCTCGCCGTTGCGGCTGGGCCCGCCTGTGCCCAGGAACCGTTGAAGAGTGCACTCGACGGCAATGCACCACCCTTCGCCCAACCGAAGATGGACGGTTCCATCGAAGGTATGACCGTCGACATGACGAACGAGATTTCCAAGCGCCTCGGCCGCAAGATTACAATAGACGCCATGGCATTTTCGGCGCTGATTCCGGCCCTGCAGGCGGGCACCTACGACATGCTGTCGGTTCCGATGACGGTAACGAAGGAACGCTCCGACATCTTTCTGCTGACGGAAGGTATCTGGTCTGCCGATCTCGCCTTCGTGACCAAAAAGGATGCGCCGGCGCTGAAGAGCTATGACCAGCTGAAGGGCAAGGTCATTGCCGCCAACAAGGGCAACGCCGACGAGAAGTGGGCGCGCGAGAAGGCCGGCGAAATCGGCTGGACGATCGAGTCCTATGCATCGCTCAGCGATGCCGCGCAGGCCGTTCAGGCAGGGCGCGCGGATGCGGCGATCATGAACGTGCCGACTGCGTTGACCTTCGCCAAGCGCAATCCGGCACTGAAGGCTGCCGACCTGAAGGAAACCACCGGACGCTACTTCGCTTACACGATCCCCAAGTCCTCGCCAGAACTGCGTAAGCAGATCGAAACCGTCATTGAGTGCATCAAGTCGGATGGCACGGCGGCATCGCTTTATGAAAAATGGCTTGGCGTGAAGCCTGAGGCCGGATCGCTCGAAGTGACCCCGCAAGCCGGTTTCGGCCCGGTCGGCCTCGGCAATTACGATGCGACGCCGCACGAATTGTCGTGCAACTGAAACAGACTGACTGATTAAGGCCTAGAACCATGTCGCAATCGATCGCGCAGCCCATGCTCGACATTCATGCTCTGTATAAGTCCTTCAACGGCGTGAATGTTCTCAACAACATCAACCTGCGCGTCATGCCGGGTGAGCTGGTGTTCTTGATCGGACCCTCGGGGTCTGGAAAATCCACTCTTCTACGGTGCTGCAACAGGCTGGAAGAGCCGACGGACGGCGCGATCATTGTCGACGGAATCAATATCACCGCCGTGGCGACAGACATCAACAACATGCGCCAGCGCATCGGCATGGTGTTCCAGCAGTTCAATCTTTACCCGCACATGACAGCCGAACAGAATGTGATGCTGGCATTGCAGAGGGTGCAGAAGAAATCCACGAACGAGGCGCGGGAAATCGCGCACCGTGAATTGACCCGTGTGGGTCTCGGCGCCCGCCTGACGCATTACCCATCGCAGCTTTCCGGCGGCCAACAGCAGCGCGTCGCCATCGCGAGGGCGCTTGCGCTTGGGCCGAAGGTCATGCTTCTCGACGAGCCAACCTCGGCGCTTGATCCGCAACTCGTCGCCGAAATTCTGCAGGCGATGATGGATATGAAAAAAGAAGGCATGACCATGCTGGTGGTCAGTCACGAGATGCGCTTTGCCCGCGAGGCTGCGGACCGGGTCGCCTTCATGGAGGCGGGGCAGATCGTCGAGATCGGAACGCCCGCCGAAATTCTGGCGCGTGGCGCGGAAAGCCGCGCTTTCCAATTTCTCTCGCACGGACACTGAGCGATGGATATCACCGGTCTCGTCGATCTCTTCTTCAACGGGGCGGTCGCGCAAACATATCTGCCCGATCTGCTGCGTGGCGCTTGGATTACGATCTATCTGTCGCTGGCGATCGTAATCGCCGGGCTCCTGTCCGGACTTGCGTTGGCGCTGATCCGTCTTGTGTCGAACAAGGCTGTCGTGTGGGTCCTGCGCCTTTTCGTCGACTGTTTTAGAGCTGTTCCGCCGCTCTCGATCGTGCTGCTGCTTTATTTCGGCTTGCCAAGTGTCGGTATCAGCCTTTCTGCATCTTGGGTACTCTGGCTGACGCTTTCTCTCATACTTGCGTCCTTCGCCGAGGAGATTTTCTGGGCGGGGATCTCAGCCGTCGGCCCGGGGCAATGGGAAGCCTCTCGCTCGACCGGCATGACCAATGCACAGACCCTGCGCTATGTGGTATTGCCGCAGGCCATGCGGCTTTGCATCCCGCCGCTGACCAACCGTGCACTGGCCATTTCCAAGAATACGGCGCTTGGAACAGCAATCGGCATGCCAGAGCTTTTGAACGAAGCGCAGACCGCGCTGTCCTTCTCCGGAAATGCCACGCCACTGATCATGGCGGCGATCCTTTACCTGATCATCTTCATGCCGCTGATGGCTTTGGCAGGCGGCCTTGAAAAACGTATGGCCTGGGGGACGCGGACATGACCGATCTGATCGAACAATTCTTCAATCTCGACATCATGAGCCAGGCGCTACCCTATCTCATCTCCGGCCTGATGATCACCCTCGTGCTCACGGCCGTGCTGGCACCCGTCGGTTTCGGTATCGGCCTTGGGTTAGCGCTGATGTCTGAAGCGCGCTCGCCGGTGCTGCGCTGGGTTGTCAGGACATGGGTTAACGTCTTTCGCACCATGCCGCCGCTGGTGCTCATCATCGTCACCTTCTCCGCCCTGCCGTTTCTAGGCGTCAGGCTGCCTGCGATCTTGTGCGCGATCATTGCGCTGTTGCTCAACAACACGGCTTATTATTGCGAGATCATTCGAGCGGGCCTCGGTTCGGTGTCGCGGGGGCAAATGGAAGCTGCCCGCTCCACCGGCCTTGGATACACAGATTCCCTTCGTTATGTCGTGCTGCCGCAAGCATTGCGCAACGTGCTGCCGGATCTTGCATCCAATACGATCGAGGTTGTGAAAGCGACTTCGCTAGCCTCGATTGTTGGTGTTCACGACCTTCTATATTCGGCCAGCACCATACGGTCCGTGACGTTCAACACCTCGTCGCTGACGCTGGCGGCGATGAACTATCTCATAATCCTTTTACCAGCGGTTCGGCTTTCAGGCCAGCTGGAACGGAAGCCGCAAACGGTTTAGAGCTCGAACCCACTGCCAGGTCTATCCGACGACGGTACGCTGGAGTGGGCCATGCTTCTATAGGGCAGCAGACGAGGACGCTACGGTCTTCGTGATCCGCATCAGCGATCGCTATGAAGATTGGGAGGGTAGCGACGATTAGCCAGAACTGCTCTTCCGTTCATCGAGGATGGCCACGAAGGCGCTGGCGATGATACCGATCTAGTGGTGCCCTTTGCTATGCATAAAAACACCATCGGTGGGAGACACCGAAACGTTGGAAGAGACTTGGCGCGAGAAAGCCCCTGGTTCACGTTTGCGCCGCTCGAGCAACGACTTCAGCGGCCCCGTTTCTGGTTGCCGCTGAACATGCCGCCGCGAAATACCTGGACGTCGGTATCGAACGAGAACAAGACGATATCGGTCTCGGTCAATGCCGTTGGATGTTGTTCGAACGAGGTCACGAACACGCTCTCTCCGTCGCAGACCGTCTCGTCTCCAAATCGAATTTTCCCCTTGAAGACAAAGAGCAGGCAAGCCAACCCGGAGTTATCAGCGGTTGGCAATCTCAGCGTCGTGCCTGCTCTGAGGCGCACGTCAAAGACCCAGACATCGGATCTTACCGTCAATGGCGCTTTTCGTGGCCCTGCAATCAGTCTCCAGCTATCGTCACTGAATTCATCGACGAAATCATGAAACTGCACCATTGGCTCAAGATTTTGAGCGTTAGGACGCAGGAAAATCTGTAGGGCCCGGACGGGTGTTTCCCCAAGCATAAGCTCTTCATGCTGGAAGTGATGGCCGGCGTTCATCATCATGAAACGTGTCTTGTCGAGCTTTTCCTCGTTTCCGACGGTGTCTCGGTGCAGCATCTCGCCGCCGCGCATGTAGGTCAGTATTTCGTCGTCCTTGTGCGGATGCATGCCTATGAGATGACCCGGCTGAACCTGGGCGCGGTCAATCCTGCCGATGGGACCGATCCCGCTGTCGTCGGTTGTCAGTGACAGCCCCGGATACATGATCTCGACGCCGAAGCCCTGGCCGATATTGCCGCGCATGAGTCCTGCAGGGATTTTGGTGATGGTCATTGGACTGTTTCCTTCGATCTCGGGCGCGGGCGACAATCGCCCGCGCCGAACGCAGCGACTTGCGTTGTCAGTGGTAGTTCAGGATGCCGACGAGCTTCTGGCCGAGCGGGCTCGTCCAGTCGACGGCGAGTTCCGAGATGATCTGGTCGACAGTGGTGATAATTGCGCCTGCCTTTTCCATGCGCCTCAGGGCGATATCGTCGCCGTATTTGGTGTAAGAAGCGGATGCGTCCGCCGAGACCTGCACCTCGTAACCTTCGTCAAGCATCTGGAGGACCGGAAAGGTGACGCAGATTTCCGTGGTCACGCCTGCGACGAACAGCTTCTTGCGGCCGATCGCCTTGACGGCCTGGTTGAAGCCGTCGTGGTGCATGGCGTTGACGATACCCGGGCGCTTGATGCGGGCTTCGAACGCCTCGGGCAGGATTTCCTTGAGTTCCGGAATCAGCGGCCCCTGGATTTGTTCTTCCATGCTGGACGTCAGGATGGTCGGGATGTTGGCGGCTTTGGCGATCCGGGCAAGCTTGAGTGCGTTCTGCTTGACCAGGTTGATGTCGTGTGAGTGGGTCCAGGCCATCGTGCCGATCTGATGGTCGATCAGCAGCATGGCGGAATTCTCGGGAGTAAAGACGTCCTTATGCATTGTCGTATTCCTTTTTGCGTTGTCGGCGGCTGTCGGGTTGGATTTAGGTCCGCTCGATGAGTGGAATTTAGCGTTGCGATAGACGGCACGGTAGCTCTAGGATGAGCCACTCTGTGGAACGGAAAATGGAACGCAATAATGGTCAGCTTCGAAGATATGCAGACTTTCGTTGAGGTTGCCGATGGCGGCGGGATCACGGTTGCGGCGCGACGTCTCGGATTGCCGAAATCCATCGTCAGCCGTCGCCTCGTTCGTCTCGAGAGCGAGCTGGGCGTCCAGCTCCTCGCCCGGACCACACGAGGTGCGTCGCTGACGGAGGCTGGAGCGTCGTTTCGCGAGCATGCCGCGCGCATGTGCCTGGAAATGGAGGTTGCGCGCGAGGAGATGGCGCCAACCGGGGAGCTTCGGGGACGGCTGCGCGTCGCCGTTCCGTCATCCTTGGTCCGCGGCATTTTGCGCCAGCGCTCGCCGAACTGGCCCGCCAGCATCCGCTCTTGCAGCTCCATGCGCACTACAGCGACCGTTACGTCGATCTGGTGGCGGAAGGCTTTGATTGCGGGATACGTGTCGGTTATCTGCAGGACTCGAACCTGACGGCGAGGAAGATCGGTGCATTCGCGGCTGGATTGTTTGCCAACCCCGAATACCTCCGGAACCATGGCGTCCCGCGAAAGCCTTCCGATCTGCTTGAACATCAGGCGATCCTGCAGGGCACCGAGAGCTGGAAGGTGTCCGATGGCAGCCGAACCATCGTCATCAATGCGCAGGGAAGGTTCAAGGCGGATAGTGCCCTTGGCATTGCCGAAGGGACGGCAGCCGGACTGGGCATCGCTGCACTGCCGGTTGTGATCGCGGAAAGCTATGTTGCCGCAGGGACGCTTGTGCCGATTATGTCGGACTACGGCCTGCCGGAGATCGGCGTTTACATCGTGCGTCCGCCAGGATCGCACGTGTCCCGGAAGGTCAGAGTGCTAATCGACTTCTTCGTGCAGCGCTTCGCGGCGAAGCCCGGTCCCTGACGAGGACGACCGGTCATGCCTTCGTGGATTGACAGCGACCCTGGAAGGAAACTCCCCAGTCGCGCATCGCCATCAGCACGGGGGCCAGCGTTTTTCCGAATTCGGTGAGGGAATATTCGACGCGCGGAGGGACCTCGGCAAAGACCTCGCGGCTCACGATCCCGTCGGCCTCGAGTTCGCGGAGCTGCATCGTGAGCGAGCGCTGGCTTGGATCGCCGACCAGGCGGCGCAGCTCTCCAAACCGGTACGGACCGTCGAGTAGACGATAGATGATCATCGGCTTCCACTTGCCGCCCGTGACATCGACGGTAACTTCTACCGGGCATTTTGGGCCAACAGCCATTCAGTTCTCCATTAGTGTACTTTTTATTCCTATAGGCAAAACTGTTGCCTACTTGCAAGTTTGCCTGTGTCACGCCCAGATGGAAGCCACATTTAGGAGAGGTGTGTTATGCGAGCTGCGTTCTACGAACGGCAAGGAACTGCGAGAGAAGTATTGACCGTTGGCGAGCTTCCCGATCCCCAGCCCGGGGCGGGGGAAGTCCGGGTCAGGATCGTGGTCTCGGGCATCAATCCTTCGGACATCAAGACGCGTGTCGGCTTCGGCGGTAAGGCCATGCCATTTCCCAGAATCGTTCCGCATCAGGACGGGTCGGGCGTCATCGACAGTGTCGGCCCCGGCGTGTCGCAGGAACGTATAGGCGAGCGGGTGTGGGTTTACATGGCCCAGACGGGGAGGGCGTTCGGGACGGCTGCGGAATTCGTCGTGGTGCCGTCGAGGCAGGCAGTCAGGCTGGCCGACAACGTGCCCTTCGGGGTCGGTGCGTCGTTCGGCGTCCCCGCGATGACGGCGCATCGATGCCTGTTTGCCGATACAGACCTGCGAGGTAAGCGGGTTCTCGTGCAGGGTGGCGCCGGTGCGGTCGGCAACGCCGCCATTCTTCTTGCAAAGTGGGCAGGGGCGTGGGTGGCGGCAACGGTGAGCCGCGACGAACAGGCAGACGTTGCCCGCGCAGCCGGAGCCGATCTCGTCGTCAACAGGCATGCCGGTGATGTTGCTGTGAAAATAAGGTCGGCGACCGATGGTCACGGCGTCGACCGTATTGTCGACGTGGACATCTCCGACAACATCGACACGGCAATCGCCTGCCTTGCGCGTGACGGGGGCGTGTCGGCTTACTCCACGGGATCGCCGCAAGCCAGGCTCTCGATCCCGTTCTTTCCGGCGCTCGTTGGTGGCTTTTCTTTCCGTTTCGTCTACGTCTATACGATGCCGGAAACAGCGATGCGCGATGCTGCCGAGGAAGTCTCGGCCTGCGCGGCTTCGGGAGCCTACGTTCCCAAGATCGCCGTAACGCTCGGGCTTGATCAGATTGCCGAGGCCCATGAACTGCAGGAAAGCGGCAAGGCCATTGGCAAGATTCTGATTGGTTTTTGATCTGCCCGCTGCGCCCGGATCAGTTCAGGAGACGGTTCTCACGCAGGCGGGCAACTGCCATGTCAACGAAAGCCCGCACTTTTGCGGGTGCATTCCGACCCTCGGGATGCATGATGTGGATAGGCAGGGGCGGCTCTTCAAACTCGCTGAGCACGATCTGAAGGTCGCCGGCCATAAGGTCAGGGCCTATCTGGTAGTTCAGCACGCGCGTCAGTCCCCAGCCCTCGCGTGCGGAGGTTATGGCCGCTTCGTTGGTGTTGCACTGAAGAGCAGCGTCTATCGTCACGCGGAAATCGTCGGAAAAGCGCCATTCAGGGGAGGCCCAGGCGCTGGTGGACGCCGCGATGCGATGATCCCTGAGGTCGGATGGCGTTGTCGGAATGCCATGTCGGTCAAAGTATGCCGGTGAACCACACACGACACGCCTGACGCTCCCGACCTTTATGGCGGAGAGGCCGGAGTCGGGGAGGTGACCTATGCGGACAGCGACATCGATGCCTTCATCGACAATATTGACAGGCCGGTCGATAAACAGGGTTCGCGCCTTCATGGTCGGAAATGCGTCCAGAAAGCCCGTCACGACGGGCAGCACATACATCTGCCCGAACATGACCGAAGCAGTTACGGACAGCGTGCCTGTCGGTGTAGCGTAGGAGCCTCCCGCTGCCGCCTCTGCTTCAGCAATGTCTGACAAAATCTTGCGGCAGTCCTCGAAATACTGGGCACCCGCCTCAGTCATTTTTACCGAACGGGTCGTTCGCACGAACAGGCGTGCTCCGATGATATCTTCCAGGGCTGCAACAGACCGTGTGACGGCAGGAGCACTCATGTGCATCTGGCGGGCGGTATCTGCGAAACTTTCGGTTTCCGCTACTTTCACGAAAATCCGCATTGCCTGCCAACGATCCATCCGGTCCCCCATGCCCTCGATACGGTGACCATAGTAGAATCCTGGACGACAAGACCGCAAGCCGTCCGCGGCATGGATTAGCTGCCAGTGACCTGTCGGTTGGCAGCAGCAAGGTGCTCGATTTCGACGCAGCTTCGCTCACAAAGGCCAGCGGCGCTTGCACGTGCACGCGTGTGCTCATTGACCGCGAGTGCAAACGCTATGGCCCTCGCTATTTTCAGATCGAAGCTCAGGCCACGGCGTGCCAGATCGATTTCCGCACCCGTCAGCCCAAGCGCACGGCTATCGTCTTCCTGCTTGCGCTTCCACGACAGGTCGCCGCTCGATGCGGTAAGAGCGAGTTCAACGGACACTCGAACTCGCTCGTTGAGTTTGAACGGCGGCATTGACGAGGCCAACGGACCGACGCCCGGCTCAAAAGCCGAAGTCGCTGAGACCGGGATGGTCGTCAGGCCTTCGGCCGAGCGGCCAGTGAAACCTGCGGTCGGCCTCAGCGATCGGGTGTTCGTTGATGCTGGCGTGACGCGCCCGCATCAGGCCGTCTTCGGCAAACTCCCAATTCTCGTTCCCGTAGGCCCGGAACCACTGGCCGCTGTCATCATGATATTCGTAGGCGTAGCGCACCGCGATCCTGTTGCCCGTGAATGCCCAGAGTTCCTTGATCAGGCGGTAGTCGAGTTCCCTGTTCCACTTGCGGCCCAGAAAGGCCTCGGCTTCAGCGCGGCTCGTTACGAATTCGGCACGGTTGCGCCAGCGAGTATCCACCGTGTAGGCGAGCGCTACCCTGGCAGGATCGCGGCTGTTCCAGCCATCTTCCGCAAGGCGGACCTTTTCGATGGCGCTCTCTTCAGTGAAAGGGGGAAGCGGGGGGACGGGACATTGTGATGGCTCCAGGTTTCGTAAGGGGGAGGGAAGGATGACGGCTCTCGCGTCACCCCGTCCTGAATGTCATGCCGCAAGACGATCGATACGCGGGAAATCGATCTCGGTATCGAGGGCTTCGTTGACGTAGTTTGTAAAGGTATTGAGCGCGACATGTGCAATGATCTCGACGATTTCCGCGTCGCTGTAGCCGGCGTCCCGAACTTTTACGATTTCCCCAGGTGCCACCGAGCCACGCGCGGTCGTCAGGGCGCGGGCGAATTCGACGGCTGCCGCAGCCTTGGCGTCGTTCGATGTTCCGCGGCGGTTCGAAGCGATCTCCGCTTCATCGAGCTTGGCGAACTTCGCTCCGGTGAAGGTGTGCGCCGAAAGGCAGTAGTCACAACCGTTGGCTTCGGCCATAGCCAGGGCGATCCTTTCCCGAGTGGCGGGTGCAAGCTTGCCCTTGCCGAGCGCACCCTGCAACGAGGCGAGGCCGTTGAGGGCGGCTGGGCTGTTGGAGACGAGGCGGAAGATATTCGGCACGGAGCCGATCTGCTTCTGGATGGTCTCCAGGATCGGCCGTGAGGCTTCGGGCGCCTCCTCAATCGTGGCGGGGGTAGGAATGCGTGACATGGTATTCTCCTTTAATGGTTTTGAGAGACGTCGCTCTCTGATCCTCAAGATGATTGGTAACCGGTTGTTGTTGAACGTCGAAAAGCAGGAAGGGACTGTTGCGTCAGGCGTAGTAATGTTGGTTTAGACGGCGATCTGGATGCCGCCTTCCTGGCTCGCTGGAATGGCACAGCAAAGGAGGATCTCGTCATCGTCAACCTTCGCTGTCGGCTCCTTCAGGTACGTCACAGCGCCTTTGACGAGTTTTGTTTTGCACGTACCGCAATTGCCTTCGCGGCAACTGAACTCGGGCTGAAGACCGCGTGCTTCTGCAAGTTCCAGCAGCGTTCCGGAGCCGGGTGCCCAGCGGGCCTCCTTCAGCGAGTTCGTGAATATGACAGGCACCGGCTTGTCGGATGGCAGCGCACGCAAAGGGGCGGCCCTGGCATCTTTGGCCTCTACAGACCGAACCAGCGACGAGGGTCCGAACGCTTCCGCGTGGATACGATCGTCTGCGATGTTGTAGCCGCGTAAACCGTCATAGAGCGCCTGCGTAAACTGCGGCGGACCACACAGATAGAAGTCGTAGTCGTTGAACGGCAGATGCTTGGTGAGCATAGCCATGTCGATACGGCCTGCAGTATCGTAGTCGGAGCCCTCTGTAGCATCGCCGATGTCGCTGAGAACTCGCACTAACCGGACCACGCCCTTGGCCGCAGCCACGAGTTCGGCGATCTCCTTGTCGAAAGGTCGCTCGGCCTTCGTGCGGGCAGCGTGGAACAACGTGATCGGCCGGATGCGCTGTTTGCGAATTCCCTCGTAGACGACATGACGGAGCATGGCGAGCAGCGGCGTGATGCCGACACCACCGGCAAGGAGCACTGCAGGGCGTGTGGCACGGGCGTCAACGCCGAACCCCCTGCGGGGGGCCGCGCCTCAATCACGTCGCCAACGGAGATGCTGTCGTGCAGAAACTGCGACACGAGCCCATCGCGTTTGACACTGATGCGGTAGATGCCATCGGACGGTGCGACAGACAGGGTGTAGGTCCTGATAACAGGCCGCTCGCTTCCCGGCAGCACCAGCCGGATCGGGAGGTGCTGCCCGGCAGCATGCGGCAGCAACCCCGCGCCGTCGCTTGGCTGGAGATGGATCGAGCGGATCGTCGTGCTTTCCTCGACGATCCTGGTGACCGTCATCGACCGCCATGTGTCTGAAAGTCCGGTGGCACGCATCCGGTCTGCTGCCTGCGCCCAGTTCCCGGTCATCAGAGAATTCGGCGACCATCCATCCTTCTGGAATGCCCAGCGGAGTGCGAGTGCATTCGGTCTCCGGACGATCCGGGTTGGCCTGAACGTCCAGAGCCGTTCCGCGCCCTGGAAGGCCGCAATCTCGGGTGATTCCAGTATGACGTCGGCTTCGCCTGTCATCTGCAGCACATCGCCCGTCGCGAAGTCTACGAAGAGCAGACCTGCTTTCTTGTTCAGCAGAATATTCCCCAGTGTCGAGAAGAAAAGGTTTCCGTCGAAATCGGGAATTGTGAGAACGTCATCATCGCCAACGCGGACGAAGCCGGCATTCCCGCCGCGATGCGAAACGTCAACCTGGCGCCTGTCTTCGCGGTCGACATAGGAGGCAACGAAGAACGCGTCCGCAGTCTTGATCGTGGAGCGAGCAAGGTCGTCAAGCTCGGACAGGTCTTCACGCTGGTTCTGGCTTGGTTGGCCGGGTGCCCTCTCGAATTGGAAATCCCGCAATTGTATGTAGCGCGGGCAGTTGCCGAAGCTCTGATCCACATCGATCCGATAACCGTTCGCTGCGGTGGAGACAAAGCCGTTCATGCGATTGCGGCGACGCGTGTGCATCTCGATGCCGAGCAGGCCGATCGGTTTACCGTCTGCCATTCCTTCGCTGGCGGGGTCGCTTGGCTCCAAGGTAGAGCGGATATCGAGCGTGGTCGGCGTAGGAGAGGACATGAAGCCGGGTCGGCCCTCGACAAAGGTGGCCCAGGCGTCATCGTGGCCATCCACACTGCCAAGGACGATGAACGGGAGCTGGGCATAGAAGTCCCGATGCTGATCCGGCATGAAATCGCGAACGACCCGCTGGCCGACGACCTCCATACGCTCGGCGACACCGACTTTTTCCTGGATGAACTTCTCGCCTTCGTGCCATGTCGGCAGTTTTGTCAAAGTGTCGGTCATGTCAGCTCTCCTAAGAAGGGATCGGGCACGCTTCGGCGCGCACCCGAATGCGGATCAGGCGGCAAGGCCAACCGGAGTCCCGATAAAGTCCACGAAGCCCGGAAGCGCTTCGATACGACGAAGCAGCCTGTTGACCGCAGGATAAGTGGAGAGATCCACGTTGCCTTCAGGGGCGCGGGCCACGTAGCTGTAGATTGCGACGTCGGCGATCGTCGGGCGTTCGCCTACCAGCCATTCTCGGTCGGAAAGCTGAGTTTCGAGTTTTCCAAGGACCGCATGGGCGCGACCAATGACTTCTTCCGGATTGAACTTGGCACCAAAGACGGTGACCAGGCGGGCCGCCGCCGGACCATAAGCGATCTCTCCGGCAGCTACCGACAGCCAGCGTTGGACCGCTGCGGCGCTCTTCAGGTCATCGGGCAGCCAGTCCGTCCGTCCGGTTTTCTTGGCAAGGTAGACCAGGATCGCGTTGGAATCCGATACGTATTCGCCGTCGTCGTCGAGAACCGGAACCTGGCCAAACGGGTTCATCTTGAGGAAATCGGGCGTCTTGTGCGCGCCGGACATGAGGTCCACCTCAACCAGCTCATGCGGCAGGTTGATCAGTGAAAGGAACAGACGGGCCCGATGCGAGTGGCCCGACAAAGGATGATGATAGAGTTTCATTGTGCGCTCCTGCGAGTATCGTTCGGGTCAATTCCCGATCCGCACCTGCAGATTGCTATTATTACGTGGTGATGAGAACGATCGTGCTTCACACTTCATCATTACACCAGGTGCAACAATGGCCACCCAACAGGGCTCGCTCGACGGTATCGTGGCATCAGGCCACACAGCCAAGAAGTTGCGTGGCCTTTAAATGTCACGACAGTACGGCACGGGGTTCGAGAAAGGCCTCGAGCCCAAAGACGCCGAATTCCCGCCCGAAGCCGGATTGCTTGAATCCGCCGAATGGTGCCATTGGGTCATGCGGCGCATCGTTGATGAACACGCGGCCTGCCTCGATCTGGTTTGCGACGCGTTTTGCCCGCGCGACGTCGGAAGAAAAGACGTGCGCCTGCAGGCCGTAATCGGTGTCGTTCGCGATCGTGATGGCGTCTTCCTCGTCGCGGTAGGAGATCAGCGATAGCACGGGGCCGAATATCTCCTCGCGCGCGATGCGCATGTCGTTGCGGACGCCGGTAAAGATGGTGGGCTTGACGAACCAGCCGCGCTGCAGCCCTTCCGGACGACCTTCGCCGCCTGCCAGCAGTCTGGCGCCTTCCTCCTGTCCCAGGCGAATATAGCTTTGCACGCGATCCCACTGCTTCTGGCTGACCATCGGACCAACCTGAACCTGTTCGTCGGCCGGTTCTCCCGACCTGAAGTCTTTGATGGTGTGGCTTAGCCGTTCCTCGATTTCACCGAACCTGCTTTCTGGAGCAAGAATGCGGGTTCCGGCAATGCAGGCCTGACCGCTGTTGCGGAACCCTGCCACCAGCACCTGCGGGATGGCGACCTCAAGATCGGCATCGTCCAGAATGATGCTGGGGCTTTTGCCGCCAAGTTCCATTGTGACGCGCTTCATAGTGGCCGCGGCCGCCTGAACAATGCCGCGACCTGTGGCAGTGGAACCGGTGAAGGTGATCTTGGACACGTCGCGGTGAGCCGTCAGTGCCGCACCAACGACGCCTCCATACCCGGTGACGATATTGAAAATGCCATCGGAAAGACCGGCCGCGTGCAGACATTCAGTGATCACCTGCGTCTGCAGGGCGCTCATCTCCGAAGGTTTGATCACCATCGTTGCTCCAGCTGCAATGGCGGCGGAGAGCTTGCCGCAGATAAAACTGTAATTGCTGTTCCAGGGCGTGATCGCCACGGCAACACCCGACGGTCGCATCTCGACATCGGCGCTGCCCATGCGGCGTTGGAACTCGTAGTCCTTCAGCGTTCTTGCCATGTCGAGAAAGACGCTACCTGCGCGTGACGCTGAAAAGCCGATGAAGCCCGATGGCGCACCGTATTCTTCACGCATGGCGGACGCCAGATCGTCGGTTCGGGCGGACACCGCGGCATGCAGCCGGTTCAGCATGTCGATCCGCTCTTTTCTGGTCGTATTCGAAAAGGCTGGGAAAGCGCGTTTGGCGGCAGCAACTGCGCGGTCGGCGTCCCGCTCATCTGCGAGCCGCACGCTGCCGATCTGGTCCTCGGTTGCCGGATTGAAAAGCGGCGCCCATTGATCGCCTTGCGGCGTGACAAACGCCCCGTTGATATAGATCCGATCGATGATGTGCATGTTTCTTCTCCTGTGATGGCTTCACAGCAAAAATGGCATGCGGTAAGTGTTGCGTGTAGTAGGACAAAATCGGACAGCCTGATGAACTGGATTGCGCAATGAGGGCAAGCCTGATCGAGCTTGAAGCGGTTGCGGGCGTCGCGCGTCACGGTGGATTCCGGGCTGCCGCGCGCGAACTCGGTATGTCGTCATCGGCTTTGAGCCATGCGATCGCCGCACTTGAGGAGCGCCTTGCCGTCAGGCTTTTCAACCGCACCACGCGTAGCGTGTCCTTGTCTGCAGCCGGTGAGCAATTCCTATCTGAAATCGCACCTGCCCTGCAGACGCTCGAGAAGGCGATCGAAAATGTCGGTGAACATTCAGATCGACCCTCCGGAAGACTCCGGCTGAATATGGCGCCGGGCGCGGCGCGCATTCTGCTGCAGCCGCTCATCCTCGAGTACAGCCGCCGATACCCGGATGTCGACATCGAGATCGTGACCGAAAATGCGCTCGTGGATGTGATCGGCAAAGGTTTCGATGCGGGCATTCGTCTCACCGAGGTTATCTCGCCCGACATGGTGGCCGTAGCGATCATTCCGAAAATGCGGTCTTTCGTCGTTGGCTCGCCGCGCTATTTCGACGGCCGTTCAAAGCCCGTCGTCCCAGCCGATCTCGCCCGGCACGTCTGTATCCAGATGCGCATGACGAGCGGGAGACTTTATCGCTGGGAGTTTGAGAAGCACGGGGAAACAGACTTGATCGATGTCAGCGGTCATCTCACATTTGATGGGTCTGACCTGATCCTGGAGGCCGCTCTTGCCGGATTCGGGCTCGCCTATCTAGGTGAACATGCACTCGCGCCCCATATTGCCTCAGGCGATCTCATTCCTGTTTTGGAAGACTGGTCTCCCGAGTACCCGGGACTTAGTCTTTATTTTTCGCAACGGCGACACATGCCAGCCAAACTGCGTGCCTTCATCGATCTGATCCGAGAGCGTTCGACCAGCGACAATTGATAATGAGGATGCCTGTCTTTGTCGTGAATGTGGTCGTTGGTTCATACTTTGTCGATACCGGTGTTCTCGCAAGCTTGCGACGAACAGGGCCCGACTTCACGTTTTGAAATGAACGGTCACCGAAAATGAGTTCACATTCGGTGCCAATGCGGTCATGTCTTTGCAAAACTCGTACGAGCCATTGTTCGACGACACACTTATCAAAGAGCTGACAGCATGGAAAATCCGGTTGCATTGAATCGTCTTTCCGAAAACACGGTCTTCCGTAAGGGCGACGTTTTCGTACTCTTCGGCGAACTGTTCGGCCGCGGATACGCCACCGGCTTGCTCGACGAAGCGAGACGGGCTGGAATGGAGATTGTGGGGATCACCGTCGGGCGGCGTGACGAGAACAACACGCTGCGGCCGCTCGACGCCAATGAACTGTCTTCGGCGGAGGCCCAGCTGGGCGGCAGGATTATCAACATACCTCTTATGGCGGGTTTCGATCGCGATGCGCCCGCAGACGGGCCGACTCCCACCGATCTCCTGGCAAAAATGACGCTTGAGAGCTGGGAGCACGACAAGCTCGACTGGGACTATGTCAGGCAATGCCGCGACATTGCCAATGCGCGTTTTACGGAATCGCTTTCGAAAGTCATGACCGTTCTCGATGGTATGATCGCCGATGGCCGCAATGTTTTCTTTGCCCACACAATGGCAGGCGGCATTCCGAAGGCGAAGGTGTTCCTGGTCGTCGCCAATCGGATCTACAAGGGAACCGGAACCCGCCACATGTCGTCGCAAACCCTGCTCGACAGTGACATGGGAAAACTCATCCTGCAGAATTTTGACGACGTCTCCGCAAACACCTTTCGCCATCTCATTGATTTCAGTGCGGCGATCCGCGAGCGCGTTGAAGCTTCGGGCGGTCAAGTGCGATATACGGCCTATGGTTATCACGGATCGGCGGTCCTCATTGACGGAAGCTATCGTTGGCAGACCTACACCAACTACACGCAGGGTTACGCGAAGATGCGGCTCGAAGGCATTGCTGAGGAAGCCTGGGCTAAAGGGATCAGGGCAACGGTTTATAATTGCCCCGAAATCCGGACCAATTCGTCCGACGTGTTCACCGGTATCGAGCTGCCCCTGATACCGCTGTTGCTTGCGTTGAAGAAAGAAAACGGCGGCCAATGGGCAGATGAACAGTGGCAGGCCTGCCAGCAGCTGCTGGTAGATGGCTTAACGATGGAAGACGTCTTCGGCAAGATCGCCGCCATGCAGGCCAGCGAGGTCATGCGTCCGTTCTATGACTTTTCGGCATGGCCCATGGCAAACAGCCAGGCGCAGGCCGATCTGACCATCGGCACGTCCAACGAGATCACCCAGATGCATCGGGATAGCAAGGTGATGATCAGCGATCTGCTGAGCAGTCTCGTGGTGACGGCAACAGGGCAGCTAATCTTTGGTGAATCGTCCGAACCTTCCGGTCCAGTTCTGTGGCTCAACCATGACATTGTGGCTCGGCGACTTAACGCTTCCCACCCGCATTCGGAGTTGTCTGCGCCGCTTATCGCACCGGGAGTGGAACCCACCCAACCTGAGATGGCGTGAGTGGAGGCCGGGTGTTTTGGCGATGAGGCCGCGAATCTTGCTGCAGGAATCGCCGTTATGTGAGAGGCGCCATCGCGCCTGCCTCAAAGCAGACATCGTCTTGGTACTGGCGTCATGTTAAGGAGCTTCGAGCGTTGAACCTCAGGAAATACCTTTAAAGAACGCCCCGCAGGAGATGATGGTTGTTCACGCACGTCATGATCGGAAGCAACCGACCTGTGGCGGGCGAGAAACTTCTACGACACCACCTTGCTGCATTGGGAGGCAATTCCGGTGAAATGGATGCGAGAGGTCGCTGATCTACGCCGATGAGGGCAACCGCCTGATGATCACAAAGCCGATCGATGGCGAGCCGGCAACAGCAGCCAACGGTGGGACGATCGGTATCGCCGCCGCGAGTCCCGAACATGTTCTGGCGTGGCATGCCGCCAGTATCTTGCATAGCATCCAGACCCCACCTGCAGAACGTCAGAATGGGGCGTTCGTTGCATATCTTCGCGATCCGGATGGAAATAAACTCACGGTAAGGTCTCAACCGACGAAATGATGTGGCAGAGTCAACGCCTGCGGAAGCCGTGTACGAGTATTAAAGCGGCAGGCGTAGAATGATCTGCTGCCGGTTTCATGGACACCGGGTTAAGGTGTTTCCAGTGGCAATTCACGCGGCGCTACCCACAGCCCGTTATTGATGTTTCGAAAATCCCAAATATAACAGGGAGGCATCTTTCGCCGATGATGATGCGCGCATTCCGCCGCGGAACACGCTAACAAATTTGGAAGATGAGATATGCCGAAACGAAAATCCCCAGCAGTTGTCAGCACTGGCATTACGGGACTGAACGAAATCCTGCGTGGCGGCCTGCCAGCATCGAATCTTTACATGCTGCAAGGCGCACCCGGATCCGGCAAAACGACGGCAGCGCTGCAATTTCTTCGCGCCGGGGTGGAGGCGGGAGAAAGTTGTATCTACGTCACGCTTTCGCAGACGGCGGCAGAACTCGAAGCGATCGCTGTTTCACACGGTTGGACACTAGATGGCATCCGTGTTGAGGAGCTCTCCACCTCCGGCTTGGTCAGCGAAGCCGATGACCAGAGCATATTCCTGACCGCCGACCTTCGGCTCGACGAGACGCGAAAGGCGATCGAGGCCGCCATCGAAGAGCATAGGCCACGACGACTGGTTTACGATTCGCTCCTAGAAATTCGACTGATTACCGGCGACTCCCCAAGGTTTCGTCGGGAGCTGATCGGTTTTAAATCCTTCCTGGCCAAGCGAAATGTGGTCGCTCTTCTTCTCGATACCCAGACGCCCGGCTACGACCGAAGCGGAGAAGAAGTGGAGGGATTGGCCCACGGGGTCATACGTCTCGACAAGGCGCTGGAGGAATACGGGGGTGTGCGCCGCCGTGTTGAAATCTCGAAGATGCGTGGTGTTCCGGTAGCAGATGGCTACCATGATATGGCGATCCGGGAAGGCGAGGGCGTCGTTGTCTTTCCCCGCATCATGCCCAGTACAGCATCTGAGGCGACCAAACCGGAATTGATCAAATCGGGTGTTGCAGCGCTTGACGATATGTTTGGTGGTGGGCAAGAGGCAGGAACCACGACGCTGGTCATCGGACAATCGGGCACCGGCAAATCAACCATGTCATCGCTTTATGCCACCGCAGCACTCGAACGCGGGGAGACAGTTGCGCTATTCCTCTTCGAGGAGCGGCTTGAGACATTCTTCCGCCGCTCCGAAGGCTTGGGCATGCAGCTCAGGCAGTTCCACAAGGATGGCAAGCTTATCCTGCGGGATTTCAATCCGAACGAAATCTCGCCCGGCGAATTTGGCCAAATTGTCCAGGGTGCCGTCACGCAAAACAAGGCCCGCGTTGTTGTGATCGATAGTCTCACCGGATATCTGAACTCGCTGCCGCATCGGGAAAAGGCGGTTCGTGATATTCAGTCGCTGCTGAAATTTCTTGCCCGCTCCGGTGTACTGACGATGCTGATCGTCGCCCAACATGGCCTGATCGGTCAAAATGTCGGCATTGACGTCGACGTAAGCTTTCTCGGAGACACCGTCCTTTTGCTGCGTATTATGGAGCACGAGGGCAGGCTGCGCCGCAACATCACCGTTGTTAAGAAGCGCCACGGGCCGCATGACCTCAATATCCAGGAATTGCTGATCGAAAGTGGCAGCGTCAGCGTCGTTTCCTACAACCCTCTTCCTGATCCGAAATGAACGAAATACCGAGCGAAAGCGAAAGTGAGCTTGACTGGGTGCTCATCCTGGCCCCGTTTCGCAAGGACGCCGACTATATCGCGGCGTTTTTGCAGGAGCAGAACGTGGCTGTCAGGCATAGTAGGGCCGACAATGAGCTGGCCGATAGTTTATCGCTTTCCCCCGGCGTCGTCATCATCGCCCATGAAGCATTGAACCCGCCCGTTATCGCAACGATCGGCGATTATCTTGCATCCCAGCCGGATTGGTCAGAAGTCCCGATCCTTGTCCTGCTTGAGAAGGCTGCCCCTCTGGCGCGAATCTACAGCCAGCTTGAACGGTCTTGGCCAAGCGCTCGCCTCATACTCCACACGCGCCCGATCGCGCGATTGGAGCTGGTCAACAGCATCCAGACAAATCTTCTCGTGCGGTTGCGCCAGAAACAGGTGCGTGATGCCATTGAGCGAGAGGTCGAGCTCCGGCTGGAACTCAACCATCGCATCAAAAACATTCTTGCGAGCGTCACCTCGATTTTCAAGATGACCCGGCGTGGCGCGTCAACGGTCGAAGAGCTTGCAGCCGACTTCACCGGACGCCTTCAGGCTTTGTCCAACGTCCATACGGCAGTGTTTGAGGCGGGCGGAGAAGAGGTTTCCCTGTCCTCAGTGATTGCCATGGTCGTCGCACCGTATAACGGCGACGGGTTGAGCCGGATCAAGGCTAGCGGTCCTGATGTCTGCGTCAACCGCACCTCCGCCACGACGATTGCACTTTGCCTTCACGAGTTGACGACCAATGCCATCAAATATGGTGCGCTGTCTCAAAAGGATGGCAGTGTCGATGTTATGTGGTCCATGTCGGAGGAAGCATCGCCGGTCTTTTCCCTGGATTGGATAGAAACAGGTGGACCGGCGGTCGTTGAACCGAAGCGGCAGGGATACGGAACGAAATATGTTCGCTCTGCCCTGACTTCCGTATTTGGCGCAGCACCAGTCATCACATTCGCTCCGTCCGGCCTCTCATGCCATGCCGCTGGTCCATTGCAACGGCTTCAAATCTAGTCATTGGAAAACCCAGTCCAAATGAATCATGGGCCGGGTAATCCAACGTAGAGACCCTTGTTACGATTCGACATTCGGTTGTTGCCTGCCGGGGATCGAGAGCTCTCTTGGCGTTTGTCGCGCAGTCTAGTAGAGCAACTATCACGATATTGACGAGCCACACCGGGTCAACACATTCGCCAGAGCGGGCGGATCGACCTCCAAAATAAGACGATTTCAGACCCTATGGAAAACAAGTCGCTCTATATTTGGCTGCTGATGCTAGCTGTCCCTGTGTCGGTTCTGATAGCAGCTCAAGTCGATACAGGTTCTGCACCATCAATTGGCGGGGGAGGCTACGATCTTGGTCCGTTTGTGTATTCCTGGTTGTTGGTAATTTTCACAGCACTCTGGTCAGTCTGCGCTTTTGTGGCAGCGCTGCTTCAGAAAGGCCGAGCTTCCTCTTTTCGCGCTTTCGGCCTGGCAGGCTTTGGTGTTGTCGTCTTCACTGCAACCCTGCTTTTTTACGGAGAGAACCTTTCCTAGCTGCTCGTCTTATAAAATCGCTTCAGTGGTCTTGTGATCAGGATCGGAAGGATGCCTAAGGTAAAGGCGAGCAATATTTGTTGACGACCTATAGAACCAGTCTCCGTTTGCACCTGCGCGTATCGTTATGGTCAAGTCAGGATTGAGAGAGTGTCGCCTTTTCGACAAATTCAGTTCCATAATATATGTTATGCGATTATCGTATGTAGCCGCAAAGTTAAAGTGTCCTGTTTCTGCAAAGTTGGAATGTCACACTCCCCGGATCTGAATGATACCGGGGAGATTGCGGATGGGATTGATCACGATGAGCGAGCGCGATTTGCAGCGGATCGAGGTTTTGTCGAAAGTCGTTGATGGCCGCATGACTATCGTCGCAGCGGCGCATGTGCTGGCAATCAGCGACCGGCATGTTCAGAGACTGATTGGTCGTATTGAGGCTACCGGCGCTGCCTCGATCAGACACAAGGCAATTGGTCGCCCGTCGAACAATAAAATCGCCACCGGCGTCCGCGATTACGTTTTGATTCTGGTGCGCGAACGCTACCTTGATTTCGGGCCAACGCTGGCGGCCGAGAAGCTTCAGGAAGAGCATGGCGTCACAGTCTCGCGTGAGACGCTGCGTAAGTGGATGCAGGATGCTGGCATATGGCTTTCGAGAAAACAGCGGCGGGCGTTTCATCAGCCGCGGTTGCGGCGCGAGGCTTATGGTGAACTGGTGCAGATCGACGGCTCCGAGCACCGCTGGTTTGAGGACCGTGGCCCTGCGTGCTCTCTGCTGGTCTTCGTCGACGATGCGACCGGAAAGCTGATGCAGCTGCGGTTTGTTCGATCGGAGAGCGCTTTTACCTATTTCGAGGCGCTTTCGCTTTACCTTGAAGAGCATGGCGCACCTATCGCCTTTTACTCCGACAAACATTCCGTTTTTCGTGTCGCCCGGAAAGACGCCAAGGGCGGGCAAGGCATGACGCAGTTTGGTCGCGCGCTATCGGAGCTGCACATCGAGATTCTTTGCGCCAATTCCAGCCAGGCCAAGGGACGCGTCGAGCGTATGAACAGGACATTGCAGGATCGGCTGGTCAAGGAATTGAGGCTTGCCAATATCAGTGACATGGAGACCGGCAATGCGTTTCTGCCAGCCTTCATCGAGCGATACAATGACCGCTTTGCGGTGACCCCTACCCGCCCCGACAACCTCCATCGGCCTGTCAATCTGGCGCCAAGCAGGCTGAATGACGTGCTTTGCAAACGCGAGCAAAGACACGTCGGCGCACAGCTTTCATTCTCCTATGAGCGCAAACGCATCATGCTTGAGGAGAACGACGTCACGCGCGGCCTGGTTGGAAAGTATGTCGAGACATTCGCTTACGTTGATGGTCGACTGGATATTCGATGGAAAGGTCACTCGTTGCCTTACAAGATCTTCGACAAGGACCAGCGCGTGACCCATGCGGCTGTGGTCGAGAACAAGCGTCTCGGCGAAGTGCTGGCCTACATCAAAGAGCAGCAAGATCGAGAACATGCACTTGCGCCAAAGACCAACAGTGAGAAGATCGGCTACAAGCCGAGAGGCCGCAAACCCGGTCCGCGCACGGATTTCGTGAATGATCCGGAGGTGATTGCAAAAAGGCAACGAGCGCTTGCTCGAATGGAGGCGGCTGAATGAAGGTAGCTTTTGGCCCTAAGCCGTCATTCGCTGTCATAGAACCTTCATGGTCTGCATCGTATTCGGCATCCGTTGCCACGCCCATTCTTCTATCACCGGGGAACCTTCGATGAAGTGCCTGCGCATCTACGCCTCAGCGGATGGAGAGTCTCATTTCGATGAGATTGATTTGCCAACGACCGCCCGGCCCGTTCACCCTAACACCGTACCCTTCGATGTTACAGCAAACTACCCAGCCTCTCGGGTACGCATTGCGCATATTCCCGCAGGAATGCGGGAAGTATCGTGGCATGGAGTGCCTGAGCCTGTGCTGACGGTAAGGCTTGATGGCTCTGTGGAGTACGAGACTAGCGATGGTGAGGTGCGTTACGTTTCGACGGGCAGCTTCGTGCTTGTCGCGGATACGCATGGCAAGGGACACCTCTCGCGCCACTCGCCAGAGGCGCAGACCGTTCTCTGGATTTCTCTGCCGAAGGGCCTTGAACTACCCCCTACAAAATGACCCCTATTGGCGCAAAGCAGTCGCCACAACTGAGGAAGCTAAAGCCGAAGAGGGGGGTTCCATCACCCGCCCCTCCCTGCCCTTGCAACCCGGCCCAGCCGGTCCGGTCGGCGGCTGGCCGTCGGCGCCAGTGTCGCATTTCTAACTGGCTGGCAGAGCGACAGATGACATTTTAACTTTGCACGATCCGCGACATTCCAACCTTGCTGCCACATCGTATGTAGCGGCTATTTAGTAATACGACAGTTGGGCCAGTTAGAGATGCGACAATCTCGCCTCTCGATGTTCTGGTCAATGCCAACGTTGGGAGCAAGGATGACGACCTTCAACCTGGTCGAGACTATGTGCGGTCGGAGTCGTCATGTCCCGTTTGATCACCATGTCGCAGAAAGAATTGCATCGCCTCGAAGTTATTCAGAAGATCCGTGATCAGCGCCTGTGCGTCGTCCAGGCCGTTGAACTGCTTGGCCTCAGCCGAAGTCAGGTGTACAGGCTGCTGCAGGCCTATGACCACTCTGGTGCGGCCGGTCTGGTTTCGAAGAAGCGAGCGCGGCCAAGCAATCGGCGCCACAGCGAGGAGTTTCGCAATGCGGCGCTGGATCTGATCCGCGAACGCTATCTGGATTTCGGCCCGACGCTGGCGCGGGAGAAGCTGATCGAGTTGCACCGGATCTCTGTCGCCAAGGAGACGCTGCGGCAATGTATGACCGAGGCTGGCATCTGGGTCTCGCGTCGCGAACGCAAGAAGCGGGTTTTCCAACCACGCGGCCGGCGCGATTGCTTTGGCGAACTGGTGCAGATCGATGGCTCGCATCACTGGTGGTTCGAGAACCGCGGCCCAAATGCGCCCTGCTCGTCTACATCGATGACGCCACCGGCAAGCTGCTGCATCTGCGTTTTGCCGGATCTGAGAACACATTCGATTATCTGCATGCGACAAAAGCCTATTTGCAGCAATGGGGTAAGCCGCTGGCATTTTACAGCGACAAGCATGGCGTGTTTCGCTCTACGCACGCCTCGCAGAAAGATCGAACCGGTGGCCTGACACAGTTCGGACGCGCGCTTTATGAGCTGAACATCGATATCATCTGCGCCGATACCCCGCAGGCCAAGGGTCGAGTTGAACGTGCGAACCAGACCCTGCAGGATCGATTGGTCAAAGAATTGAGGCTTCGCGGTATCGACACGATAGAAGCTGCTAACCACTACGTTCCGGAATTCATTGCTGATTTCGACACTCGTTTCGGCAAGCCACCACGAAATCAGAAAGACATGCATCGTCCCCTCGCCGCCCATGAGAACCTTGACGGCGCCATGTGCCGCAAGGAAGTGCGCACGCTGTCGCAGGCACTGACGTTGCGCTACGACAAGGTGTTATTTATCCTCGATTCAACAGGACAGGCCAATGCGCTGGCGGGAATGAAGGTCGTCGTCTGCGACTATCCGGACGGTCGCCTCGAGATCATGCACGAGAGCTTCACCCTACCCTACAGAACCTTTGATAAGTTGCGATCAGTGCACCGATCCGCAGTGGTCGAGAACAAGCGGCTGGACGACATGCTGTTGATCGTGGCCGAGATGCAGGCCGGGCGGGAACAGCAGCGCAGCAAGAGCGGCCCTCGCCGCACCGGCCAGACGGATCATATGTTCGGCATTCGCGATGGCAGCCAGAGCAACGGTTATAAGAAGCGCGGCCGCAAGCCCGGCCGGCGGACGGACTTCATGAACGACCAGGAGGTGATTGCCAAAAGGCAGAAGGCGCTGGCGCGGATGGAAGCGGCGGAATGAACTGGCGACGTTGAATGCCAGCGGTCTATTGCAGACGTCAGCGGCGCATGCGAGTTTCGCGTTATGAAAGACGAACAACAAACTTCTTCCGATCATACACAAATCCACCTTGCTCCAGACGAAGCTCTGGTTCTTTTTGAGCTTCTTTCTCGTTGGTGCAAAGAGAGCAGCGCTCCCACGCCAAGCGCGTCCTGTTTCGAGAGCCCTGCCGAATGCGCTGTGCTGCACGGACTGCTTGCCGGTCTCGAAAAGCAGCTGGTTGCACCCTTCAGGGCAGACTACCTTGACCTTGTAAAAGAGGCCCGTCGCCGTTTGCAGTCATCGTGGGATTATCCTGCACTTAGGGTTTGATCTCATACCCGGAATGCCTGTTGATTGCCAAGGCAGATTATGCACCCTGCTGAGGAAGCTAAAGCCGAATAGGCATTCCCTCACCCGCCCCCGCTCCTCCCTTGCAACCCGGCCCAGCCGGTCGGATCGGGGGCTGACCGTCGGTGCCTGTGTCGCGTTTCTAAACAGCTGGCGAAGTCGCGCCTCTAACCAGCTTTGACACTGTGTGTAGCCGGGTGCATTCCAACCGTTCAGGCGCGTGATGAGAACCTCTAAGACCAAGATAACGGCGCTTTGCCGGCTTGCAATATCCGACCATCTCAGACGTTGTAGCCCTCCAAAAGATCGCCAATGGCAGACAGTACCTTTCCGTTTTCAGCGCCCTTCGGCGGCGTATCGACAGCGACTTGATTTCAACATAGCAATGACGCCTGATCCAATTTCGAGATAGCTTGTTCAATGCGTGACAGCGACAAAACACTACGGCGGCGTCTCGTTGATGCCCTTCGCCCGCTGGCCGAGCGCGACACGCGCTTGATGCTCGAAAACGAAGATCCACCGTTCATCTCGGCCTTCGTCGCCCGTCACCGGGAAACCATTTCCGAGCTCAGCATGCCCGCCGCCGGCCTCGTCATTGTCATCGAAGGCCGCAAAGAAGTGCTGTGGGGCGCGGAACGCAATATCTACCACGCCGGCGACGCCTTCGTGCTGCCGGCCGGTGCGGAGGTTGATGTTGTGAATGAACCAGATGCCGACACTGGCGTCTATCGCGCCCTCTTCGTCCGCTTCTCTCGCACCCTGGTCATTGAGGCGGCACGCCTTTGGCCGCAACTCACCAAGCGCGACATACCCCTCGGCTCGCCCATCACGATCAGTCCGACGCTCTGCTCGGCAATCATCCATAGTGGCGAGGCGCTGGCGGGTACGCTCGACCTTTCCCGGCGCGTCGTAGATCACCGTGTTCTCGAGGTTCTGCTTATCCTGGCCGAACAGGGTGCGCTGCCATTGATGCCCAAATATGTCGACCGCTCAGTCACAGAAGCAGTGCGCCTCCTGATCCGCCACCGGCTCGATCACGCGTGGTCAACCGCCGCGGTCGCCGCGTCCCTGTCGATGTCAGAGGTCACCCTGCGGCGGCGACTACGGGACGAAAACCACTCACTACGCGCGCTGCTGCTCACCGAAAGAATGCATGCCGCTTACCTCATACTCTCGGATCGGGATGCCGATGTCGCCGACGCAATAGCCGCTACCGGCTACGCATCGCGTTCACACTTCTCGCGGCACTTCCAGGATGCCTTCGGACAGGCTCCTTCGACCGTTCGCAAGGCACGTAAAAAACCATTAGCCTGACCGCTTCAGGCTCATTGCTGATCAGATCGGGCCCACCCGCACTGGCATCGTTCCCTATGCTCGACTGAAATCAAACAGGCGAGACGAGATGAACAGGAATAAAAGAAGCATATGCGCCGCCATTGTGGCCGCCGCATTTTCGGCGACAGCGCCCATGGCCGCGGAATCCACGCTGTCCGTGAAGATCGAAGGGCTTGACGGTTCTGGCCGGTTTTCAGATTCCACCGCCTTCTGCCCGCCCGGAAAAGGGGCGAAGGACGTGAGCCCGGGGGTCTCATGGTCGGCAGGCCCAGAGGGCACCAGATCTTATGTGTTACTGATGACCGATCCGGACGTACCACTCGATTTTAGCCTCATCAATAAACCTGGCACCACGATTCCAGACGACGCGCCGCGGATCAACGTTTTCCACTGGGTTTTGGCCGATATTCCCGCCGGCATCATATCCATCGGCGAAGGTACGGAAAGCGATGGTCTCGTGCTGGGCGGCAAGCCGGTCGGATTGACACCACACGGACTGCGCGGCGCCAATGTCTATACGAGTTTTCTGGCCAAAACTGATGGCATGGCAGGCACCTATGGTGGTTACGACGGCCCCTGCCCGCCCATAAACGATCAGCGCGTTCATCACTACATCCTTGAAGTGGTCGCGCTCGACGTTGCGACACTGGGCCTTGCCGGGCCGTTCACTGGCGAAGACGTGGAAAAAGCCATGGCTGGCCACATCCTTGCAAGCGGCAAGGCGACAGCGACATATTCATTGAACCCGAGCCTGATCCCCGCCGCCACGGCGAAGTAGATTACAATCCCGAAAGGTTCAGACACACCATGGCACCGATGAATGTTTCGTCCTTACCCGTCTTCAATCGGGATGCATCCGGCTACGACGCCCTTCGGCGCGGCCTTATTCCCTGTTTCGATACGTTTTACGGGACAGCGCTCGACTTGATCGACGACTGGCGGGACGCCGAGAAACTGCGTGTACTCGATCTTGGCGCTGGCACTGGCCTTTTCACGGCAATGCTGCTGGCCCGCCACCCCGATGCCCAGATCCACCTCGTCGATGCCTCCGAAAAGATGCTCGAGCAGGCCCGGCAACGTTTCGATGGCAATCCGGCCATTACCTATGCCGTGGCCGACATGTCAGATACCGAACTCGGCGGTCCGTGGGATCTCATCATCTCAGCGCTGGCGATCCATCATCTGGAAGACGCCGCGAAAAAGCATCTCTTCGGTGAAATTCGGAGCGCCTTGTCGGAGGGTGGCCTGTTCGTCAACGCCGAGCAGGTCCTCGGCCATGATTGCGAGGTAGAGGCCCGTTACGCCCGTATCTGGCTGCAACAGGTCAGGAGGCTGGGCGTACCCGAAGAGGAAATCACCAAAGCGCTCGAGCGGATGTCCCACGATCGTTGCTCCCCTATCGAGAACCATTTGCAATGGATGCACGATACGGGATTTTCCGAGGTGGACTGCAGCTTCAAAGCATGGCGTTTCGCGGTGCTCAGTGGCCGACGTCAGGGCGAGCCGCCAGCCACTACGAACCTTTGAGATAGCAGCAAGACCTGGCATCAGCGGTTTATGAAATCTGCAGGGGTTCTATAACGGGCCCCTGGCAGTTTACAGTTCCAATGATGACTTATGGTGGGCTCTGCAGTGCAGTTGCATCTTCCAGAGGGTAAAGCGGCACTGAAGGGGCTGTGCCGGGCGCAATTGGCGCTGTCATGATGCATCATCTGAGAAAACGCAGCCACACTCATTGATAACCTGCGCACCATCGGCAACCACCGATCGTCCTCTTCGGCCGAGTGTTGGCAAGGCAGCCAAAGGCCGCCTTGCCAAGGCTTGTCACTTACCGGATCTCATCGCAAGGGCAAATAACCTAGCCTGCCGATCGGCGAACGCGCGCGGGTTGGCTGGTTTGTCCCCGTCAAGGATGCGGGCTTCGTCAAGCAAAAGCCACGCAGCATCCTCGCGAAACGCCTGATCGTCCATTGAAGCAATGTTTTTCACAAGTTCGCTCTGCCCATTGATCTCCAGGATCGGCTTCGACGTTGTTTGCAACCGCCCGGCGCCTTTCAGGAGTTTTTCGAGTTGGCGGTCGGGGCCATAATCCGACGCCACAAGGCAGACCGCACTTTCGGTCAACCGATCAGAAATACGCACGTCAGCGACCTCTTCACCAAGGGCGCTTCGCGCGAAATCGATGAAGGCTCCAACCTCGGGAGAAGCTTGCCGACCAGCCTCATCAGCGCCCCCCTCCGCGGCAACAGTGTTCAGATCGGCAAGACCTTGGGTGACAGATTTAAATGGCTTGCCTTCAAAATCAGGCACATTGGTCGGCCAAAAGTTATCGACACCATCTGTAAGCAGGAGGACTTCGATCCCTTTGGCCCGGAAACCCTCAAGGTGCGGCGACGATTTCAGCTGATCCAAAGTGGAGCCGCTAATATAATAGATCGCCGATTGTCCTTCCCTCATCGTGGCCAGGTAGTCAGCCAGGCTGCGTGTCGCCTCGCCCGATGCGGTGCTGCGGAAGCGTGCCAGCTTCAGCAACTGTGTGCGCCGTTCGAAGTCCTCGTAGATGCCTTCCTTGAGAATAGCCCCGAACATATCCCAGAACTTGGCAAAGGTCTCGCCGTCGTGCTCGGCCATCTTCTCCAGCGCGGATAGGATCCGGCTCGTCACGCCCTTTTTGATGGCCGCGAGGACCGGACTTTCCTGGATCATCTCGCGGGAGATGTTGAGCGGCAGATCCGAAGTATCAACGATGCCACGGACGAAGCGCAGATAGCGCGGTAGCAGTTCTGCATCATCGGTTATGAAGACGCGCTTTACATAGAGCTTCATCCGACCATGTCGGTCCGGATCAAACACATCGAATGGCTCAGAACCGGGTATAAAGGCAAGAGTCGTATATTCGTGTCGGCCCTCAGCGCGGAAATGGACGTTACTCAGCGGCTCGTCGTACTGGCCTGAAACGCTCCGATAGAAATCGACATAATCCTGCTTGGATATTTCGTTCTTCTGCTTGATCCAGAGCGCTGCACCATCGGATACCTGTGAGGGCTCGGCACCCTCCTTCTCGACCAGACGGATAGGTACGGGGACGTGGCCGGACTGGTTTCGAATGATCTCCTCCACCGTCCATTTGCTCGTATATTTCTTTGCATCTTCCAAAAGATGTAACACGACGCGAGTACCGCGTGTCGGTGCTTGTCCCGGGTCGACCGCAACAATGTCATAGCTTCCTTTGCCGTCGGATGACCATTTCCAGGCCTCGTCCTTGCCGGCGCGGCGCGAGATTACTTCGACCCGGTGAGCGACCATGAACGATGAATAGAAGCCGACGCCGAACTGGCCGATCAGTTGCGCTTTCTCTCCAGCTTTGGCCGCCTCAAGCCGATCCATGAATGCTTTTGTCCCCGAGCGCGCGATCGTACCGAGCGCGTCGATCATCTCGTCGCGGTCCATGCCAATGCCGCTGTCTTCGACAACGAGTGTCTGCGCCTCTTCATTGAGCGTCACGAGAATTCCTGGCTGGATCCCATCGGCCGAGAGTTGCGGCTTGGAAATCGACTCATACCGCAGCTTTTCGCAGGCATCCGCCGCGTTCGAGATCAATTCGCGCAGGAATACATCTTTGTCCGAGTAGACCGAATGCACCATCATGTGCAGAAGTCGGCTGACATCGGCTTCGAATACGTGTTGCTCGGGCTGGCGCTCTTGTACGGTCGTCATTGATACCTCCATTGCACATAAATCGCCGGTCAAATGGTTTTTCCAGAGTCATATTTCAAGCGCTATCTACCGCTTGCGCCAGCGTTCCTGGATCGTCTTTCGACTAGATTGTTTCCGATTTTCAGTTTCCGTGAGCCTTTGAGATTGCGCCAACAACCTCCGCGCAAATAGTGCTGCGAAAAAGATGACATTCGGTAGCTTTTTACCGGCAAGTCAGCAGAGATATAACCGTTACCTACCGAAACTCCGGCGCAATGATGACTGGACACTCACGCGGTCCATAAATTCCCCCCTCAACTTCTGAAGTCTTGACCGCTTCATCGCCCAGCAACTCGATACAAAGTTGTTTGCTGTTGTCCTCGTTGAAATGGCGAACAGCACCAATAACCTCGCCGTCCCGGAGAACGGGTGTCTGCCCCATCCTATCGGTCCACATTGCAGATGCGGTAAAGCTAGATATCGCTGCGCGCAGAGCCGTTGGGCCGCAAATTCGTCTTTAAGCCCTGCCCGGCCATTGTCTGACAGCCTCAGAAATCGAAGCGCGGGAGGCGGCTTCCAGACACTCGATGCCTGACGCATTGCCGACATGTCACCAACCTCGATCTTTCAACCACTGTGAGCCTTAGAAATATCGAAACTGCCGCTTATCCTTCAGCGCCCGCGCCCAGAATCCGCGCGCCCTCCCAATAAGCCCGACTGTTTCGCAGCCATGGAGATTGAAGGCACCATAGCCGGTCGGATCGGTCATTGCGCTGACCTGGCGGCACGTGGCGGGAGTAAATATCCCCGCCACATGCTGCCCTGATGATCCATCAGAAAACTTTCGTCAATGAAACGGCGAATGTGCGTCCGCGTCCCTTGTAGTCGAACACGGCTTCATTGGCCAAAGCCCCATAAAGCGCGTTGGCGCGCGCGCCCCATATGGTTGTGTAATCCTTGTCGAACAGGTTCATCACACCGAAGCGAAGCGTTGTGTCCTGCGCTTCGAAGCGATAGGCACCGGTTAGATCGAACAGGGTGTAACCATCAATCTTCCGGCTGTCGTCGTCGCTGAGATTGAAGGCATGCTGACCGGCCAGCTTGATGTTGAAGTTATCTTTCGTCCAGCCAACATAACTGCCGAGCTTGGAAACACTGGCGGTACCGATGCTTTCCTTCTCCCAGTTACCGTCAGACTTGATTTCCGACTTCACCCAGTGACCGGATGCGCCAACATCAAACCCGTAATCCAGTGTCGTGCTGGCGCTGGCCTCCAGACCATAGACACGTCGCTCACGATCAACGACATCAACAGCCAGGGTCGTGCGGTTCAACTCGATGGATCGGTTGGAGAGCGAGTAATATGCCGCGGTCTGGAAGCTGAAGCTATCGTCATTGAAACGATAACCGACTTCAAAAGAGTTGGTCTTGATCGCCTGGAGTGCGGAGTCGGCAACATTGACGCTGTCCAGGAGGACGTAACGGCCTCCGACAAGCCTATAGCTCCCGATCCCGTAATATTTTGCCGGGTCAGGAAGCTCGAAACCCTGGCCGAAATTGGCATAGATTTGCTGCGTATCGGTCAGCTCATAGGTCGCGCCGGCGTTAAACAGAGCCGCATCGTAGCTGACTTCCCCGCCGGGAATGGGATCCACAGAGGAGCCGGCCCGGTTGAGAACGGCGACCTGCTGTGCCGCGCCGGCGAAGCTCGATACGTCGGTGGTGACATATTGATAACGCACACCACCATTGACCGTCAGCCGGTCCGTCGCCTCATAAGATCCCTGGATGAAACCGGCCAGGGTCGAGACATCGATGTCGGGATAAAGCCCGGTAATGCCGCGTGTCCTGAAGTCCATCGCACCGGTCGTCGCGACTGTCAGGAAATCGAAGACGTTCTGTTTGGAACTCAGCGAATCCCGGTCGGCGTCGATGCCATATGTCACCTTAAGCCCGTCCAGCGGCTCCGAGATCATCGCTGCCTTCAGGCTATAGTAATCGGTATCCTGCGAGCTGCCGCCGAAATAGACGAAGGGCGAGAAAATCGCACTACCGGGAAACGGGTGGAACCGGATTTCTTCCCGCCGGAAACTGCCCTGCAGAAGCAGTTCCTGCCCCAGGAAATCATTGTCTGTGTAAGTCGCGTTTACCATGGTACGGCGCGTGCGGGGGTCGAAATCCGATCGGTATCCGTCCCGCGTTTCAACCAGGTTGGAATTGCGGATCCCGGCAAGGCCTGCTCCAAGATAAAGCCCGAACGGCGAATCCTGGGCGCTGTCATAAAACTGGCCGGACACCTCAAGGCGCCTGTCGTCATCGATCTGCAAACCGACAGTACCCATGAAATCGATGCGCTTGTTGAATGCTGTGGAAGTCTGGGTAATATCGGGGGTGAGCATCGTGCCGGAGCCATCGTAAAAGGCTCCCGTCTGGTTGCCGGCGATGGAGAAACGCGCATCCCAGTTTTCGCTGTTATAGCTCACGGCACCTGCACCGTTGCGGTCAAGGTCACGGGTACGGCCAAAGCCACTGCCAAGGCCCGCCGTCGCTTCACCGCGCAAACCGTCCGGCGCATCTTTCCCCTTCTTCGTGATGATGTTGATGACACCACCTGTGGCATTGCCGCCGTAGATTGCCGTCGCGCCAGACAGAACCTCGACACGCTCGACATTGAAAGGATCGATTGAATCGAATTGGCGGCTCAGGGAGCGCGCCGAGTTCATCGAAACACCATCGATGAGAATGAGGGCCGTGCGTCCCCGCAGGTTCTGGCCATAGGCTGTGCGCGCACCTTCGCTGGCGGGGTCGAAACTTGGAACTCTCTCAGCAAGAATCTGCTGAAGCGACTTGCCTGAACGGGCTTCGGCCTCGATGGCCTGTGCATCAACGACATAAATCGTTCGCGCCGTCCGCGAGATTTGCTGGGGTATACGGTTGCCACTTACAACGATCGGCTCCAGCACCATAGAACCATTGTCTGATTGCGCGTTCTGAGACGTATCCTGCGCCTGAACGGCGTCGTTGCCGCCCCCGATTGCGACGACGATAGCCACAAGACTAACGCCGACATTCCACTTTCCGATCATGTCGCCCCCAATGCGCAAAAAATATCTTCCAAGTCGTCCCCGGAAAATACAAGACTGTTTTGATCATGTTTTATGCGCTATGAAACCGCCGGGCTTGGATGGGAACGAACCCGATTTGGATAGATGCGAACATCAACAGCAAAGACAGGTTTGATTTTTCATGGAAGTTGTCCGCCCCCTGAAACTTGGAACCCTCTCGCTACCTGATCCAGAAAGCAGACTGGTCTGCCGCACAATCCTTCTGGACATGTTGGGAGAAGCAACAATCACCGTTGAAGACGGTGATCTGGCGGGTGTCACCGGCCTTGTCTGGAAACACGAAAACCTTTCTCTCGCAACCGTTTACCTGCCCAAAACACCCTTGCGGCTGACAGCTCATGGGATCGGCAGGCCTGATATCGCGATGTTGCGTGCAACTGACGGAACCTTAATTGTCCATCATCGCAAGCACACTTTCGAACTGGAACCCCGTGATGTCATCATCCTTCCCACGGATATGGCATCGGAAATTATTTTGCCGCAAGGCGGGCGCCTCGACTGCGCCCATCTTCCCCATGCCGCCCTCACCCTTGCACGAAAGTCGATCGACCGGATCTTGTTGCGGCCCTTTTCAGCAGAATGCCTGCCATTGCAGTTGTTGACCCACTATGCAGGATATCTTCTTCAACAGGACCATCAGGACAAAGAGCATGCCACCATGATGGTTGCGCACTTCTACTCCCTGCTTCCCGTTCTCGCCCGATATGGGAATGAGGTTGCGCCTTCGGCAGTTCCGCAAAACCGCATTGAAGCGATCAAGGCGATGGTTGAGGAAAATCTTGCCGACGGTGCGTTTTCGATAGCTGATGTGGCACGCACCGAAGGCATCACACCGCGCGCGATCCAGAAACTTTTCAGTCGGACAGGCACGACCTTTTCGCGCTACGTGCTGGAGCGGCGGCTGGTGCGCGCCAAGAGCCTGATTCTTGCCGAGAACACCGCAACTCCGATCAGCCAGATCGTCTACAGCGTCGGTTTCAACGACCTGTCATATTTCAATCGCACTTTCCGCAGTCGCTACGGAATACGCCCTACAGACCTTCGCCGCATGACGGCGCCTGACGAGGCAAAAAAACCTGCGAGGAATTAAGCCGTCTCGTGACACCGCCGGAAAGCGTCACTCCGGCCGCTTGTCATCATCGCCGTAGCGACACGCCTGAACCGCGTCCGATCCTTCCAAGGAACCAGACGGAAAGTCCCATTCCGACAAGCGAAAGAACTGTTGCCGTCGAAAACAGCGCGGAATAACCCATCCGGTCGGCAACCAGGCCGGCTGCGGATGCACCAACCATGTAGACGACCAGTTCGGCACAGGTGAGAATGGTAAAATCCGTTCCTGGCTGATCGTCCGAAGAGTTCTTCATGAAGAATGAATAGATGGCTACCAGCTCCATGTAGCGGATCAGCGTCTGGAATGCCGAGGCCGACATCGCCACCCACATGCCGGGCCAGACGCCGGACGCATTCAGCGTGAAGGCGAGGAAGCACAAGCTTCTGAGGCCACCCAGCAGGATGAGCGTTGTCGTCAGGCCAACCTTGCGGATAATGGAGGCAGCGATACCCACGCCGATCAGGCCCGCAGTTGCCGCCGCTCCGCCAGAGAGGTAACCGATCCAGTCAGCCGGGACCTTGCTGTCAACCAGATAGGTGCCTTCCATCCCGCGCACGAGACCTTCGCTCGCCCGGTATGTCAGCGCAAATCCGAGGATCAGCCAGGCACTCGGACGGCGGAAGAAACCAGCAAGGCTTGCGCGCTTTTTTTCTTTGCCAACCGTGGGCGTTTCCGGCTGCATCGCCAGGGCTGCAAGAAGGGGCAGCAACGACAGCGCGGCTACCAGCAGTATCATCGTGCGCCATCCAGCGACATGAAACACCACCAGTGCCGCCGTCCCGCCAACGATTACGCCCAGCGCTACGGCACCCGCCTGCACGGCATTCCCCAGCGAGCGCGTCTTGTCGGTCAGGCATCTTACGGCGTAGCCGTCGGTTGCAATATCCTGGATTGAGGAGGCAAGCGTGATCGATATGCAGATTGCAAAAAGGACCGTGGCATCGCTCGGATCCACCAGCGTCATGGAAGCGATACCGGCGCTGACGAGAAGCTGGGTCGGCACAACCCAGCCGCGGCGATGGCCAAGCTTGGGTAACGGAGACCATCGATCCACCAACGGTGCGACCGCAAATTTCAGGATGAGCGGCAGCATCAGCAACGAAAACAGCCCGATAGACGTGCGCGATGCCCCACTCTCGCGCATGATCGGCGGCAGGGCCACCAAAAGCAGATACGTCGGTATCCCCTGAGCGAGGTAAAGACCGCCCAGCACATACATCAACCGCCGCTCGAACGTCGAAGTCGAAGTCGAAACGGTGTCGCCAGGAATCGCGTCGTCGATTTGGGCCATTGCAAGAACCGAATTCATGAGCGCGGAACACCACAGACCCAGGTAAGGTTTTCAGCGCTTCAAACGCCGGTCTGTCCCGGAGCGTAAACAGGAGTATTTTTTAATCGTCTTTATCTCACCGGCAAGCAAATGCTTGGATATGGGCGAACCCGAATAGGACAATTGCGAACAGCCGCTCGATGCGACAGAGCTGAAGCAACAAATGCAGCGGCCGGCTGCCACCCCCCTCGCAAGACTGGTTCAGGGAAATGGAGATGCCAGTCTTGTTGTGAGCGAAGAGGCCGACATATCGAAGCGGCGGTGATACGATAAAAACCGGATTGCAGCCCCAGGGATCGATAATATCTCGGCGCGACCACCCATTAAATGGACTTAACCGGCACTCCTCCAATGACGGACTTGGCTCTTATGCGCGCGGCCTTTCGGTAGGCCCGGGGCGTGAGTCCCATCTCCATCCGGAAATAACGATTGAAGTTCGACAGGTTGTTGAAGCCCGCCTCGAAACAGATATCGGTGATCGATATTTCGGTCTCCGCGAGAAGGGTTCTTGCTCGCCAGACGCGGACGGATCGGCTGTAGTCAGAAAAGTTCATGCCGGTTAGACGCCGAAAGGCACGCGAGAAGGCGGACGGCTCGAAACCAACCATCGCAGCCACTTCATGCATCTGCGCACCAGGATCCGATTGCAGGATCTGGATTGCCTGGTCGATCCGGCGGTGCCTGCGGTCCGACACCTGGTTATAGACCGCTATGAAGTGTTCGCTGGCGAGCAACCTCTTTTCGGTGGCCGCTTCGATTGCCTCCAGTATCTCTAAAAACAGCCCGCGCCCACCACGGTGTCCCACCGCGTGAAGCTCGAGAATCTTCGCTCCAATCAAGAGCGCGTCGGCGCCCAGAACCTCGATCCCCCGTTGGGCCAGAGGCTTCAGCCGGTGGAGCACTTCAAACTCAGGGCATACTGCGCGAATACCGATCAGGGCATCCGCGTCGAATTGCAGGACCATGTCTCGGCCTGGCAAAGCCGGTGCACCGGGTGTGATCCAGTTGTGCGGCAGATTTGTCCCGGTGAGCACCAGATGCCCAGGCCGAAACGGGCCGATATAGTCTCCCACATAAGCAAATCCTGAAGCGTCAGGAATGAAGTGAATCTCCCATTCGGGATGATAGTTCCAGATGCAGATCGGATTGGGATAGTCGTCCCTCCGGATCAGATAGGAAGCGCCTCCGGGTAAGACGATCTGCTCGCGCGTGGCGGTGAAAGTCTCAGAGACTGTTTGAGGAAAGTCTGATGCAATAGGCATTCAATTGCTCATGTTACAGCGCACAAATGTCAATATAATACCAGTTCTGTGACGGAGGCAAACTAGTACGCGTCCGTTGCTTGCGTAAATGTGGGCTGGTCGATGGCAAGGGAGTTGCCATTCAGGGAGGACATCATGACACTCAACGCTCTCCGCGCCGGTTGCGCGGTTATCGCCATATTTGCCGCATCCAGCGCTTTTGCCGCCGCACAATGCACCAGCGACGTGCGTGTCCTGGCGCAGCCGCGCGACGGACTGACCCTTCTCGAAAAATATGTCGATGAGTTCGAAGAGCTCTCCGGCGCAGGCTTCGAGATCAGTTATCTCAACGAGAACGATCGCCGCGCGAAGTCGCAGGCCGACGCCTCGACGGTCGGAAGCTTCAACGTGTATTATGTTGATGAAGCCAATCTGGCGCTTTTTGCCTCCTCTGGCTGGATCGTCCCGCTTGATGGCTTTTATCCATCCGAATACGACTACAAAGACTTTGACGCCGGTATGCGCGCAGCTGCGACCTATGACGGCAAAGAGTGGTTTGCACCGGTGCAGGGTGGCGGCGACCTGATGGTCTACCGTACCGACCTCCTGGAAAAGGCAGGCATCGCGCCGCCGAAGAACTGGGACGAATATTTCGCAGCCGTGCAGAAGCTGCATGATCCGGCCAACGGCGTCTACGGCACTGCGCTTCGCGGACAGCGCGGTTCAGGCGCCAACGTCTGGCGCTGGATGCCGTTCTTCAAAGCAAACGGCGGCGAGTGGTTCAAGGACGGCAAGCCGGCCTTCAATTCGGATGCCGCGGTAAAGGCGACCGAAACCTATCTCGAACTCTTCAAATATTCGGCGCCGGGCACGCAGACCGGCTCTTGGGACGAGATCCACCGGCGCCTTCCGCTCCGGCAAGGTGGCGATCATCATCGAATCCGCACCCCTTGGCGGCATGTCCGTCGACAAGGCACAGAGCCAGGTTGCAGACAAGGTTGCGTTCTCCGTTCCGCCGTCGCCGCTGCCGGGGGCCGGTTACGCCCATGGTTTTGCAATCGCGTCCAAGGCCAACAAGACAGATGAGGAAAAGGCCTGCGCTGGTCTCTTTGTTGCCTGGGCAACATCCAAGGAACAGGAAGCCCGCCGCCTCGCCGCCGGCCAGCCGGGCGAGTTGACGCGCACAAGCACCTATCAGAGCCCGGAATACGCCAAGACCTTTGGCCAGAACCTTGCCGACGCCATGGCGGCGACCGGTCAAAAGACCACAGTCACCTTCTGGCAGGATCCGCGCTGGCAGGAATTGGGCAACCAGTGGGGCATCATGCTGGAAGAGCTGATCACCGGTAGCCGCACTGACATCAAGGCGACGCTGAACGACCTAGAAGCCTTCGCAGCCAAACTCTGACGCCTCCCAAGCCGTCTGACGGGCGCGTCTGATGACGCGCCCCCTTTTCCCAATCCGAGGATCTGCCATGCGCCGAGGCCGCTCGCTGCCTTACGTCTTTCTTGGGCCCAGTTTGGGTATCCTGATCATTCTGGCGCTCGTGCCGACGATCTACGCTATCAATATATCCCTGCAGAACCGGACCCTTTCGGCACCCGATGCAGACTATGTCTGGTTAGCCAATTATCTGGCGCTGTTTTCGGATGCCCGTTTCCTGAACGCGCTCTGGGTATCTTTCAAGTGGGAGGTTATCAGCGTCTCGTTGACCATGGTGACGGGGGTTGCGCTCGGGATTGCCATGTTCGAGGCAGCGAGCCCCCGTATGCGCAACGTCCTTTGCGTGCTCTTCATCATTCCCGTTCTCCTGCCACGCGTGTGCGCCGCTTTTGTGTGGAAGTTCGCCTTTCATCCGCTCTACGGCGCGCTGACCTGGCCGGTCAGGGAGCTCACCGGCATCACGCCCGACATTCTGTCGACGCCGATCGGCGCCCTCCTTGCTGTTGCCTTCGTCGATGTCTGGCAATGGGGCTTGTTCTTTTCAGTGATCATCTTGAAGCTTCTTGAATCCTTGCCGCCTCAGCCGCTGGAAGCCGCACGCATAGATCGGGCAACCCGCTTCGAAATCCATCGTTTCGTGACCCTACCGATGCTGAAAGCACCCTTGATCAGTCTGCTGCTGGTCAAGGCGATCGAGAGTCTTCGCTCCTTCGACCTCGTTTACGTCATGACGCGCGGCGGTCCCGGCATCTCAACCGAGACGCTTGACATGTATGCCTATTCCCAAGGCTTCATAGAAGCCGGCAAAATCTCCTATGCGTCCTCCATGGCCGTCATCATGATGGTCCTGACCATCGTCACCTTTACCTTTACCTGGAAGAGGCTGAACCGATGAAGATATCCACCTTTCTGCTCAGGCTTTTGTTGGTTCTTGCCGCTGCACTTGTCGTGCTGCCCCTCCTATGGACCCTGCTAAACGCCTTCAAGACCAATGCCGATCTGCTGGTGTCAACGCCAAAGCTTATCTTCCAGCCTGTCTTCGACAATATGAGTTATGTGCTCAATCGCCGCTCGGTGGCGCGCGCACTTACCAATTCGTTGATCATCTGCTCGAGTGCGGTCGTGCTTGGCGCCGCGCTCGGTGTACCGGCGGCCTATGTGATTGCCCGGTTCAAGAACAGGATCACGGCGGAGGCGCAGTTCTTCGTTCTGTCGCTGCGCTTTCTGCCGCCCGTCGCGATCGCTATTCCCATGCTGGTCATCTGGCTCGGTCTTGATCTCTATGACACCCGGCTGTCGCTGATCGTGACCTATCTCATTGTGACAGCCTCGATCACCATCTGGCTTTCCGTGCCGGCTTTCGAGCGTGTCAGCCTTCACGTTGAAGAAGCTGCCCGGGTGGATGGGCTTGGCCCATATGCGACCTTCTTCCGCATCGCCCTGCCGATTGCCCGTTTCCAGGTCTTCGGCGCCATCGCCTTCTCCTTCGTCCTTGTCTGGAACGAGTTCCTGCTTGCCATGATGCTCACGACCTCGAAGGCAAAGACCCTGCCGATCATCGCGTCCGAGATGTCACAGCTCGGCATGAATGTGCCCTGGGGAATTCTGAACGCCGCCGTCGTCCTGTTGTCGCTGCCACCGCTGATCCTGCTCGGAGTGCTTGCCGGTGGCCTCAACGCCGCATTTTCCAAGAAAACTGACCAAGGTTGACTGACCCATGAAAGCACTTGTCCTCGAACATGTCGGCGAACTTTCCCTGCGCGATATCGAAATTCCCCAAGAGTTGGGGCCGGATGACGTTCGCATTCGTATCCACACTGTTGGCGTCTGCGGCAGCGACGTGCACTATTACATCCATGGTCGCATCGGTGACTTCGTCGTTAACGCGCCCATGGTTCTAGGCCACGAGGCAGCAGGAACCATCACCGAGACCGGCGCTAACGTCACCCATCTGAAGCCCGGTGACCGCGTCTGCATGGAACCGGGCATCCCCGATCCGAAATCGCGTGCGTCGCGGCTAGGCCTCTACAATGTTGATCCTGCCGTGACATTCTGGGCAACGCCGCCGGTGCACGGCGTCTTGTGCCCGGAGACAGTCCATCCGGCAAGTTTCACCTACAAGCTGCCTGACAATGTCTCCTTCGCGGAAGGCGCGATGGTTGAACCATTTGCCGTGGGCATGCAGGCGGCCGCCCGGGCGAAGATCACGCCCGGCGATACGGCGGTTGTTACAGGCTGCGGAACCATCGGCATCATGGTGGCACTGGCTGCCCTTGCCGGCGGCTGCTCGCGAGTGCTGATCTCGGACATTTCCGCAACAAAACTTAAACTGGCCGAAGGTTATGGCGGCATCACTGGTATCAACCTCAAGGAGGTCGATCTCATTGAGACCGTCAACGAGGCGACAGAAGGCTGGGGAGCCGATATCGTCTTTGAATGCTCCGGCGCACCGGCCGCGGTCCGTGATCTCTTCAAGGTCGTGCGCCCGGGCGGGACAGTCGTTATCGTCGGTCTGCCGCCGGAACCCGTCGCGGTAGACCTTGCGGCGGCCTGCTTCCGCGAATGCCGTATTGAAACGGTTTTCCGCTACGCCAATGTGTTTGACCGTGCCTTGGCGCTGATCGCCGCAGGCAAGGTCGATCTGAAGCCATTGGTTTCCGGCACCTATGCCTTTGATCAATCGATCAAGGCCTTCGAAAGGGCGGCCGAAGGCCGGCCAGAGGACGTAAAGCTGCAGATCGTCGTGGACGGGGAGACGAAGTGATGGCCACTGTTGAGTGCCGGGGGATCAGGAAAGTCTATGGTTCGCTTGAGGTCATGCGGGATTTTGACCTGAAGATCGACAACCACGAATTCGTCGTCTTTCTTGGCCCGTCAGGCTGCGGAAAATCCACTATGCTGCGGATGATTGCCGGGCTTGAAGAGATTTCAGGCGGGGATCTGCTCATCGGTGGCGAGCGGATGAACGATCGCGATCCGGGTGACCGGGGCATCGCCATGGTGTTCCAGAACTACGCGCTTTATCCCCATATGAGTGTGCGGGACAATATCACTTTCGGTCTCGAGAGGGCGGGAATAGGCAAAGCCGCGATCGATCAGCGCCTGGCGCCTGTGGTCGACGCGCTCGGTCTTGGCGTCTATCTTGCGCGCAAGCCGACGGAACTGTCGGGCGGACAGCAGCAGCGTGTGGCCATCGCCCGAGCCATGATCAAGACCCCGGAGGTCTTCCTGTTTGACGAACCGCTTTCCAACCTTGATGCCAAGTTGCGCGGCAGCCTACGGGTCGAGATCGCGCGCCTCCACCGCGACCTGAAAACGACAAGCATATATGTCACTCACGACCAACTCGAAGCCATGACCCTCGCCGACCGTATTGTCCTAATGAAGGACGGCCGTATTGAGCAGATGGGCACGCCCGAAGAAATTTATCAGGCACCTCGGACAGTGTTTGCTGCCGGCTTCATCGGCACACCGAACATGAACTTCCTTCAGTTGCAGATGACACAGGAGTGGGTCGGCGACAATCTTGTCAGGTTTGCAGCTCCGGCAGGCCTACGCTCGGGTGAGGTCACCGTTGGAATTCGGCCGGGATCATTTCGTATAAACCAGGATGCTCAAGCCTTTCGCGGCACCGTCGAGCGGAACGAGTTCCACGGTGAGACACGTCTGATCTGCCTGAAAAACGACCGCCACGAGATCAATATTTCTGTTCCTGCAGACATAAGACCCGCCATCGGCGAGGTGCTTGGTGTTGAAGTGGCATCGTCCGACCTACACGTGTTTGATCCCGGCACCGGACTGAGGTTGATTTAGACCCACTCAGGTGGGACCTTCAATCACGTCGCGCAGGGCAACTGGACGGCTGCAATCCGCCTGGCCTTTGGCAGATGGCCTGTGACCGGAGCCGCAAAACGTCCTTTGAATCCTGGTAGGGTCGGTTACCCTGAAGAGACGGGAAGCGCCAGGCATTCAAGGACGAGCAGTTCATTGGGATATTGAAAGAGCAGGATAGCGGCTGATATCAGCCGTAAACACGCAATATGCAGGCTGCGATTTATGACCGAACGGTTGCCATACCGAGCGGCCTTACGAGTGAAGTCGGCAAGCGTGGCCTAAAACTCTCGGGCGGTGAAAGACGGCAAATTGCCATGGCAAGAACCTTCTTCTGGTCCTGCTCTTATTTTCCTTACTGAGGCCAGCCCCAGCGTGAAACGACGGAACCGACAGCCCGTGCCGGCGACGTCACTATAACCGCGATCACCCATCGTACAGCATTAATCACTATGAAGGATCAAGTGATCAACTGAGGCGGCAGAGAGATGAGACCGCAGCGATAATGCGGGGGGCATGCACGAAATGGATCGGCGGATGTACTGCCCGCTGTTGATTCACGCCATCAAAAGAGCAAACGAAATATTCATTTGAACTCTCGTGAGAGTTTCAATCCGGCGGCGCTTGCAATCATCGTCGCTGTCCGTTTCGGACACATCCTGACAACGGATCAGCATCCCACGATTCAACGGCAGAAATGACCCCGTAATTTTAGCGATCCGGCTGGTCGCTTAAATCTTTCTCATTCGACCAATAAATGGTCAAATCCCACAAATTGCATCGGACAAAAAGCGCGATTCTTGCAGGAAATCGAGATTGGCACGCTGTTTGCTTGTGACTGATTTGACCGTTTTGACTGATTTGACGGTTTATTCAAAATAGAAAAGGGGAACTCGATGGGTTCAGAATTCAGTCGTCGTCGCTTCCTGCAAGGATCCGCGGGCGCAGCCGCCGTCGCTGGCTACATGCAGATCAATCCTGACTTCTTCATCTCGCCGGCCTTCGCACAGGCCGGCAAGACCATGACGTTCCTGTCGGCCGAAAACATCACCGGCAACTGGGACCCGACCGCTCATACGACACTTTCTCAGAAGAATATCGAAGGTTTCGTCATGGGCTTTCTTACCCGCACGCCGATGAAACTCGATGATCCCGGCGCGGTCGTCTACGAACTGGCCACCGACATCAAGCTGCTTGACCCGCACCGGCTACAGATCAAGCTGCGCGAAGGTATCGTCTTCCATGACGGCAAGCCGTTCAAGGCAGAAGACGTCAAAGCAACCTTCGAATACGGCTCCAGGGCAGATCGTCCGGCCCAGTGGTATCCCGGCCCGACCGAGACACTGACGATCGAAACACCGGACGATTACACCGTCATCGTCGACACATCCAAGGGCGGCTATCCGGCCCATCTCTTCATCTTTCTTGCGTCGTTCCTGCCGATCATGTCGGCCAAGGATGTCGCCGGCGGCCCCGGCGGCCCGCTCTCCCAGCGGCTCAACGGCACCGGTCCTTTTAAATTCGTCGAACAGCGCGGCAACGACACCGTGATGCAGGCCTATGACGGCTACTTCAAGGGCAAGCCGGCCATCCCTGGCATCAACTTCACCTTCACCGGCGATTCCACCACCCGTATGTTGTCGCTGATGAACGGCCAGGCTTCGATCGTTGAACGTCTGGAGCCTGAACAGGTTGACACGATCAAGGACAATCCGGCGATTTTCATCAACAAGGTCGTTTCCGTCGAGAACAAGTATCTTTGGTTCCGCTGCTCGAAACCGCCTTTCGACGATCCGCGTATCCGTCTTGCCGCCTGCCATTCGATCGATCGCGACATGATCATGGAACTGATGGGCTCGGCCGGCCATGCCTCGTCGAACTTCGTCTCGCCGGTCAAATTCGGCTATGTCGATCTGGCGAACTACCCGAAATTCGACCCCGAGAAGGCCCAGGCTCTGCTCGCCGAAGCCGGTTTCCCAAACGGCAAGGGCCTGCCGCCACTTGAATACATCACGTCCGTCGGCTTCTATCCGAAGACCAAGGAATATGGCGAGATGCTGACCGCCATGCTGCAGGAGCAGGGATTTAACGTCAGCCTGACCGTGCTTGAACCTGCGGCCTGGAACGAGCAACTGTATCATCGCCCCGGTGGCGGCCCGGGCCATATGGTCGATTGCGGCTGGTCGACAGCGTCTCCGGAACCGGATCTGGTCCTGCGCACCCATTTCCATTCCACTTCGCACCGCATCTGCGGCATCGAGGACAAGGAGATCGATGCCAGCCTCGACAAGGAACGTTGGGCACCAACGCTGGAAGAGCGCAAGAAGATCCTTCAGGAAGAGACCATGCCTCTCATCACCGCCAAGATGCCGGCACTCTCGCTGTTCACATCCGTGATGATCCACGCAATGCAGAAGGACTTTGAGGGCATGTACATCTATCCCGACGGGTCGATCGATGCCGCCAAACCTGCTGCCTGACCGTGATCAGCCACACGCCGCGATCAGGCGGCGTGTGGACTTGCCCGTGACTTCTCGAGCGGAGTGACTGAATGTTTGCCGTGAACTTCCTGATGCGACGCCTCATGCAGGGCGCCATCATCATATTCCTTGTGTCCTTGCTGATCTTTACCCTCTTGCGGGTGGTGCCGGGTGACCCGGTACGCCTTATGGCGGGCGGCATGGCGCCCGAAGCACTGATCGAAAAGATCGCAACCGACATGGGCCTTCGCGATCCCATACTGGTGCAATTCGGTCGCTACATGGGCGGTGTGGTTCGTGGCGATCTTGGCCAGTCCTTCGTGCGCCCGGCAAACGGCGCCTCGACCGGTGGCGCGACATTCAACGACTCAACTCGAGGCGAACGAGCAAAGGTCTTCGACCTGATTTTCGATGCACTTCCAATGACGCTTCAACTGGCGGCCGTGACGCTGGTGATTGCACTGATCTTCTCGGCAATCATCGGCATTGCCGGCGGGCTTGCGATCGGCAGATGGCCAGACAAGCTTGCCTTCTACATCTCATCGATATTCATCTCGCTGCCAAATTTCTGGCTTGGCATCGTTCTGGCATTGCTTTTCTCGGTGAAGCTCGGATGGCTTCCTGCCATTGGCTATCAGGGTTTTGCCTACACAATCCTGCCGGCAATCGTGCTGGCGGTCGAATTGTCTCCGGTGCTGATCCGCACGCTGGTCAGTTCCGTATCCAGCCAGATGATGGAGCCCTATGTGGCAGTCGGACGCGTACGTGGCCTGAGCCGTTCGCGGATCATCTCCAACCATGCCCTGCGCAACGCCTCGGTGCCGCTTCTCAACCTGCTCGGTGTGCAATTCTCCAGCCTACTCGGCGGGGTCATCATCGTCGAATATATCTTCGATTATCCCGGGCTCGGCCTTCTGACCATCAATGCCGTGCTGCAGCGCGACTTTCCGTTGATCCAGGGTATCGCGATCGTCACGAGCGCCATCTTTGTACTGATCAACATTGTCGTCGATCTCGTCGCAACAACCATCGATCCGAGGCTTGAATACTGATGTCCATCACATCCGCACTCGACACCCCGATCATTTCTAAAATGGCAAGCCGCTCGATTGCGCGCCGCATATTCGATCGCGCCGCATCGACGCCAGGTTTTCGTATTGGCCTTGCGATCTTCCTGCTGCTTGCGATTGCCGCCGCACTTTATCCGGAAATCAGTGGCGTCGACCCGACCAAGATGGATGTGAAGGCCCGCCTTCTGCCGCCACTTTTCTTCGGCGACAACTGGAGCTGGGGCCACCCGCTTGGCACCGATCAGATTGGCCGCGACATGCTGGTGAGGTCGCTTGTCGGCCTGCGTTATTCTTTCCTGATCGGGATTGCATCGGTTGCAGTGACACTCATCATCGGCTGTGCCCTCGGCACGATCGCCGGTTACTTCGGCGGTCGTATCGACATGCTGATCATGCGTCTGACCGATGCGCAGCTGTCTATCCCGATGATCATTCTGGCGATCGCCGTTCTTGGGGTGTCGCGCCCGACAATTCCGGCCATCGTCCTGGTGCTTGGTCTCTCAAGCTGGCCGGTCTATGCGCGCATCATGCGCAGCATTGTGATGACGGAAAGGCAACGGGAATATGTGCGCGCTGCCAAACTTGGGGGCTCGACCGATTTCCGCATTATCGTCAGCCTGCTTCTACCGCTGCTCCTGCCGCCGGTGATCTTCACCTCCGTGCTTGATGTGGCGCGCATGATGATCTTTGAATCGACACTCGGCTTCCTCGGCCTGGGTGTCCAGCCGCCGACCCCGACCTTCGGCAATATCATTGCCGATGGCCGAAAGTATCTTCTGAACGCCTGGTGGATCGCAACCATGCCCGGCATTTTCCTAGGCCTCACTTTAACCAGCATCAATCTCATAGGCGCTTCGCTGGAACGGGCCCGCAACACCATTCACGGAGGGTCCGAGTGATGATCAAGCCGCTTCTTGAGCTGCAAAACCTCACCGTTAATGCCGGTCGCTCGGACAAGGCGAAGATTATTCTGGACAATATCTCCTTCAGCCTCGCGCCGCGAGAGATCGTCGGTGTGGTCGGGGCCAGCGGAGCCGGCAAGACAGTGCTGTCCAAGGCAGTCGTCAACTGGCTGGAACCGCCGCTTTCCGTGCGTTCCGGCAGCGTCCTCTTCGAAGGCAAGGATATTTACGGCATCTCCGAGAACGAGATGCGTACCCTGCGCCGCCGGGTCGCCTATGTCGGCGCCAACCCGATGGGCGCACTCGATCCGACGCTGCCGGTCGGCGTCCAGATCGTCGAGAAGCTGCGTGCGGTCGTTCCAGGAACCTCGCGGAAAGAGGCGGAAAAGCGCACGATCGAGCTTCTGGAGGCCGTCCGCATTCCCTCGGCCCGCAGCCGTTTCAGCGACTACCCTTCGCAGTTTTCCGGCGGCATGATGCAGCGCGCACTGATCGTTGATGCGTTGGTGACGAACCCGGCGCTGCTGATTGCAGATAATGTCACCCAGCCGCTCGACGTTACCGTCGCAGCCCAGGTCATCCGTCTGATGAAGGAACTGACCGACGGTTTCAATACCGCTGTGCTGTTCGTCTCCTCCTCGCTTCCCGTTGCCCGCGAAGCCTGCAACCGGATTTTGGTGATGGAGAAAGGTCGCATCGTCGAGGAACAGGAAACCGAAAGGCTGATCGCCGCCCCTGCATATGCCTATACGAAAGAGCTTGTAGAACAGACGCCGAAGATCTGGATCGAAAAGACCGAGATGCCGCGTCTCAACGACAAACGCGACGTTGTCTTGAGCCTGCGCGATGCCTCACAGGTCTACAGGGTAAAGAAGAAGACCGGCTTCGGTGGCTTCAACCATGTGCGTGCGGTTCGCAACGTCACCTTCGATGTCCGGCGCGGCGACAGTTTCGCGATCGTCGGTGAATCCGGTTGTGGCAAGTCGACGCTGATGCGGCTTCTGAGCAGGCTGGAACTGCCGAGCTCCGGCCAGGTTCTGTGCGGTGCCGACGATATCGCCATGCTCGGTGGCAAAGACCTTCTGACCTTCCGCAAGAAGCTGCAAATGGTACTGCAGGATCCGTTCGGTTCCCTGCCGCCACGCACATCGGTCGGGAAGATGCTGGAGGGCCCGCTTCGCACGCACGGATGGAAGGACAGTGCCCAAATTCGTGAGCGGGTGCTCAAGGTCATGGGCGAAGTCGGCCTCTCCGCCGATCTCTACGAGGAATTGCCGATCGGCCTGAGTGCCGGCCAGCGCCAGCGCATCAATGTTGCCCGTGCGCTGGTTCTGGAGCCTGAAATACTGATCATGGACGAAACGCTTTCTGCCCTGGACCAGACAGAACAGTTCAAGCTTCTCGATCTTTTCCAGAAGCTGCAGAAGGAATACGACCTCACTTACATCTTCATCTCGCACGACCTTGCGATGGTCCGCAAGGTCTGCAACCGGGTGGCGGTAATGTATCTCGGCGAGGTCTTCGAACTGGCTGATAACGAGCGGTTGTTCTTCGATCCTGGACATCCGTACACAATGGCGTTGCTCAGCGCGATGCCGACACTTGAAGAACGCCGCTACAAAGCGGAAGACTGCCTTCTGGAAGGTGAACCACCAAGCCCGATCGATATTCCTCCAGGTTGCAGCTTCAAGTCGCGCTGTCCGCGTGCGATGGAGAGATGCGGCAGCCTGCAGCCCGCGCTTACCGCGCGTGGCAGCCAGGATTTCGCCGCCTGTCATCTCATCCAGCCATTGGCTCTCGATGACGCAACCCGTCAAATGGCTTTAGCCTGACCATGGTTGCGGCGCCACAGACGGGGCCGCAACGATCACTAGAATCCAGGGTGCATTCATGAGTTTCACCGAACATCGCCTCAAGCTTATCCTCGACATGCTGAAGCAAACCCAGCGCGTCAATGTGAGGGAGCTTGCCGATTATCTGCAGGTCAGCCAGGAGTCGATCCGGCGCGACCTCAAGGAACTTGAGATGCGCGGTTATGCCCGCCGCGTCTATGGCGGCGCGGTCCTTGACCAGCAGGAAAGCGATCAGCCGTTTACCGACCGACTGCGTGTCAGCTCACGCGAGAAAGCCAAGATCGGCGAGGCCGCAGCGTCGCTGGTCGAGGACGGCATGAAGGTGTTCATCGATACCGGCACCACAACGATTGCCTGCCTGAAACATATCGAGACGCGCAAGGACTTGACCGTTGTCAGCAATTCGCTGGCGGTCGCAGCCCACTTCTTCAATCTGCCGCAGGCAAGTGTGCGCGTTCTTGGCGGTCGCATGCGCCCAGATTATCAGGCGACATACGGCCATGAGACCGTGGCCGCGCTGAAGGAGCATTTCTTCGATCTCGCCATCATCGCCATCAGCGCCATTCACGCCGAACGCGGGTTCATGGATTTCGGCGAGGACGAGGCGATCCTGCGCCGCGTCGCCAAGGCCCAGGCAAAACGTTCGATCATTGTTGCCGACAGTTCCAAGTTTGGTCGCCTCGGCTCCATCCACACATTCGGCCTCAGCGAAATCGACGCGGTGGTGACCAGCGGCGTCATCGCGCGGGAATTTTCAGATCAATTCAATCAATCCAAAGTGGAAATCATACATGCCTGACGTCTCCTCCTCCCCTGTCCCGATCAATGCCGAGCGGCTCCAGATGCTGATGGAGACCCTCTCCACTTTTGGCGGCGGCCCCGATGGCTCGATGACCCGCCTGACGCTTTCCAGGGAAGACGGAATGGCGCGCGACTGGCTGGGGCACTGGTTTGCCGAAAACGGCTTCGAGCAGGCCGTGGACTCGATCGGCAACCAGTTCGGCAAGATGACCTTGGCGGGCGCAAATGCGCCCGTCATCATGGTCGGTTCCCATATCGACAGCCAGCCGAACGGCGGCCGGTTCGACGGAGCGCTTGGCGTCATCGCCGCCTGCGAGGCGGTTTTGTCCGTCAGCGAACGTCTCAAGGCGGAAGGCAGGTTGTCCGCCTGCAACTTCCAGATCGTCAACTGGACCAATGAGGAAGGCGCCCGTTTCCAGCCGAGCCTGCTCGGCAGCAGCGTGTTTACAGGCGCCATTGACCTGGAATGGGCGCTGGAACGGGCCGACGGCGATGGCATTACGGTGCGCCAGTCGCTGGACGAGATCGGTTATGCTGGCAAGGAAAAGGTGGAAATTCCCGACGCATTGATCGAGCTGCATATAGAAGGTGACACGACGCTCAGCCGCGCCGGGGAGCGGTTCGGTATCTTCACGCGGTTCTGGGGCGCGACAAAATATCGCCTCGCCTTCCATGGACGCCAGGCACATACCGGCGCAACCCCGATGGCAGATCGCAAGGATGCGCTGCTTGCTGCTGCCTATCTGATCGCCGATCTCAAGCAGATATCGACCGAACACGGGCTGGACCTGCATACGTCGGTTGGCCGCCTGGAAGTCTTCCCCAATTCACCCAATGTCGTGCCGGCCGAAGCCGTGCTGTTCATCGAGCTGCGCTCGGGATCGCCAGACGTCCTGACGGAGGCGGAACGCAAGATGAAGATCAGGATCGAGGAAGCGGCGATGAGAGCCGGCGTCACCTCGGAAGTCCGCTCCATCGACCGCCGCAAGGCGGGAAGGTTTGCGCCGGGCCTGGTGACGCTTGCGCAAAGTGCGGCGGCGCATCTCGGCCAGAGCGCCCGTCACCTCGATACGATCGGCGGCCATGATGCCGTTGCCGTCTCCGATGTCTGCCCGGCGGTGGTACTGGCGGTTCAGAGCCGTGACGGCGTTATCCACCACCCCACCGAGTATACCTCGCCTGAAGACCAGGCCCTTGGCACGCAGATAGTGGCGGACATGCTTTACAAGATCGCCTGCGAAGGTTTGAAAGTTGTCGAACTCAGCGAGGCTGCCGAATGAAGAGATCGGGCTCTCCTCAATCACCGATGGAAGCGCGCGCGGAGAAGGCGCTTTCATTCTTTTCCGCAGTGATTGGCGACACTCCTTCCTATGCGCCGGGGACGGCAGCTGTCGCATCGCCATCCTATCATGCCGTCGAATCCCGCGGTTTCGTGGTCGCGTCGACAGATGGGGAGGCACGTTATTTCCTGCGTCTCGGTGCCGATGAGGTAACCGATCTCGTGGATGCCGAGACCGCAAATGCTGCGGCACACCGTTTTCACAGCCTTGGTCTTTCGCCAGAGCCGATTGGTTACGATGCCGGAACGGCCAGCATGCTGTTTGCCCGACTTGGCGACGGCTGGCGAGCAGCAAGGATCGACGATCTCATGCAGCCGAAAACTGTTGCCCGCCTGATCGAGATGCAGACGACGATCGCAGGGGGTGTTTCCACCGGCCGAACATGGTCAGTCTTCGACGGCATCAATCAGCTCTGGGCGATCGTGAGTGCCGGTGACACCAGCCTGCCCGGCGATGTCGAATGGATGCTCTCCTGGATGACGCCGATCCGCGAGGCAGTTTCAGCGGCCGGCGTGGACCTGAAGCCGGCCCATGGTGATCCGCAGGCTTCTAATGTCATGCTAGGCCCAGACGGGAAAATGCAGCTCGTGGACTTCGACATGGCTGCCGACATCGACCCCTACTATCAGCTCGGCGTCCAGATGAACGAACTCTACCAGTTCGAAAGCCAGATGAGGCCCTTGCTGGAAATGCACGATGGAGGTTTCAGCGAAAGAACCTTCAACCGCTGCCGTGTCTATGCGGCGGCAGACGACCTCTACTGGGCGTTGCGCAGCCTCGTACTGGAGCTTCGTGCGCCGCCGCGGGGTGTCGAATTCCTGAAATATGCCGGCTGGCGGTTCCTGCGTTGCCGAATGCTGCTCGGCCAGCCGGATTTCGAGGCAAGGCTGAGAGCGCTCTAGGCACACGATAACGACAACGGGCTAGAAACAATAACGGGAACAAGCCTATGAATGAACTGGGAATGGCACGATCCGATGCCGAACGGGCAGTTGAGGCTGCAATCATCCAGGTGCCACCTTGGGAAGGACGGCGGCTGCGCTACAGTCCGGTTTCCGGCGGAATCAGCAACACAAATTTCCGCATCGAGGTCGAAGGCGAAGAGCGTGGGTATTTTCTAAAGATTCCCGGCCGCGGCACCGAGATGTTCATCGATCGCAAGGCCGCCGCTGCTGCCAGCAAGCAGGCAGAAGTGATCGGAATCGGCCCGAAGACATTCGACTATCTCGATCACCTCGACATCGAAATCGCCGAGTTCATCGATGGTCGCCGCGCCTCGACACATAGGGATTTTGCAGACCCGGCGATCCGCAACGAAGCGGTGCGCGTCTACCGGCAGTTTCACGACGCCCCTGCCCTGCCGCTGACAAAAACCGTCTTCGACATGATCGAGGAACATTTCGACCAAGTGCGCCAGCTTGACGGCCACTGGCCGCTCGACCACGACTGGCTCTTGCGCAACTACAGACAGGCGCGCGCCGCGCTTGAGGCATCGGGGCTCGATTTGGTGCCCTGTTTCAACGACCCGATGCCGGGCAATTTCCTGATCGGTGACGACAAGTCGATCAAGCTGATCGATTTCGAATATGCGTCGAACAATGAGAGGCTCTACGATCTCGCGATCTGGAGTGGCGAGATGTTTTATTCCGAGGCGACCGACTGCGAGATAATCGAGGAGTATTTCGGTCGTTACGACAAGGCGCATCACGCTCGCTTCATTGTCCACAAGGCACTCGCCGACATCAAGTGGAGCACCTGGGCGATGGTACAAAACCGGATATCGACCCTCGATTTCGACTTTTACAAGTACGGAATCTGGAAGCATATGCGCGCCCGCTCGATCATCCACGATCCCCGTTGGCCCCTGTTCCTGAAAGCCCTTTGATGTCCGCTACCGATATCAGCCCGCAAGAAGCTGCGACCTATATCACCTTCGCCGCGCAACTTGCCGACGCCGCGCGTCCGCTGGCGCTCTCCTATTTCCGGACCCCGCTCGACGTGATCTCAAAACTCGACGATAGCCCGGTGACAATCGCCGACCGGGCGATCGAAAAACATCTCCGCGAGATGATCGCGGCGCGTTTTCCCGATCATGGCATCCATGGTGAGGAGTTCGGCGTAAAGGAAGGTAACGCCTTTACATGGGTGCTGGACCCGATCGACGGCACCAAGAGCTTCATCACCGGTTTCCCGCTGTTTGGTACGCTTGTCTCACTGACATTTCAGGAAAAGCCATTCTGTGGTCTGATCGATATTCCGGCCACGGGCGAACGCTGGCAGGGCCGGCCGGGAGAGACACTCTTTGCTGGCAAGCCGGCCCACGCCAGCGGCTGCGAAAACCTCTCCAGCGCCCGTTTTTATACGACTTCGCCGGATATGTTCGTGGACAGCGAAGCCGAGAGCTTCGAGCGTCTCTCCCGCAAAGCCAGGCTGCGGCGTTTCGGTGGAGACTGCTACATCTATGGTCTGATCGCTTCCGGCCATTGCGACATCGCTCTCGAGACGGGACTTCAACCTTACGACTACATGGCTCTCGTGCCCGTTGTGACGGGTGCCGGCGGATGCATTACGGACTGGCGGGGAAATGCGCTTTCGATCCATTCCGACGGACGGGTTCTGGCGTCGGCCACCCCGAGACTTCATGACCAAGCCCTGGCCCTCCTCAACCGGTGACGTGAACAAATGCCCTATACGACGACAATCGAGCAGACTGTCTTCCGCTTTGATGACCTGAAAATGCTGCTGGCGAAAGCAACCCCGGAGCGCTCCGGCGACCAGCTGGCCGGTATTGCGGCGCAAGGCCCGGTCGAGCGCTTGGCAGCCCAGATGGCGCTGGCCGATCTCCCCTTGAAAGCATTTCTCGGCGAGGAGCTCATTTCGTCGGAGGATGACGAGGTTTCCCGACTGATCGCGCAACGGCACGATCCGGCAGCCTTTTCCGCAGTTTCCTCGCTTACTGTCGGTGAATTGCGCGAATGGCTGCTCAGGCCCGAGACGACGCACGAGCGGCTGGAGGCGGTGACCTTCGGACTGACACCGGAAATGGTCGCGGCCGTGTCGAAGATCATGCGCCTGCAGGACATGATAGCTGTTTCTGCCAAGCGACGTGTCGTGACGCGATTCCGCAACACGATCGGACTCGCCGGGCGGCTTTCCACCCGCAACCAGCCCAACCACCCGACGGATGACAGCCGCGGCATCATAGCGTCTGCCATCGACGGGCTGCTGATGGGGTCGGGAGATGCCGTGATTGGCGTCAATCCCGCGACCGATGCGACGGATGACTATATCCGCATTGTTTCCTTGCTCGACGAATTGCGGGAAAAGCTTGCGATCCCGACGCAGACATGTTGCCTTGGCCATGTAACGACGGCGATCCAGGCAATCGAACGGGGTGCGCCGGTCGATCTCGTCTTCCAGTCGGTGGCGGGATCGGAAAAAGCCAATCGCGGCTTCGGCGTCGATCTGGCGCTTCTGAAGGAGGCGCACGAGGCGGGGCGGTCGCTGGGTCGTGGCGGGCCGGGCGCAAACGTCATGTATTTCGAGACTGGGCAGGGCGCGGCGCTTTCGGCCGATGCGCATTTCGGCGTCGACCAGCAGACGATGGAGGCACGTGCCTATGCCGTGGCGCGCGAGTTCGATCCACTGCTCGTCAATACGGTCGTCGGTTTCATCGGGCCCGAATACTTGTTCAACGGCAAGCAGATCATCCGTGCCGGCATCGAGGATCATTTCTGCGGCAAGCTCCTTGGCCTGCCGATGGGCGTCGACGTCTGCTACACCAACCATGCCGATGCTGATCAGGAAGATATGGATACGCTGTTGACGCTCCTCTGCGCAGCCAATGTCAATTTCGTCATCACCGTTCCCGGCGCCGACGATATCATGCTGAACTACCAGTCGCTATCGCATCACGATGCCGTCTATTGCCGCGAGACGCTGAAACGGCCACCCGCACCAGAGTTCGAGAAATGGCTTTTCGAAATCGGCCTGACCGATCCAGATGGCGCGCTGGTCGGCGAGCCTGTCGCGCTTTCCAATTATGTCCGCAACAGCGCATTGATCGGAGCCTGACATGGACGAGGTGAGAGAACCCACTGCTGCCGGAAAAAACCTCACTATCAAGGATATGACCGATGCGCGTGTTTCGCTCGGCCGTCATGGCGCGGGTCTTCCGACACGCGCTCAACTTGCCTTCCTTCTCGACCACGCGCGGGCACGCGAAGCGGTCTGGACGAGCGTCGACCGGCCCTCGCTGGCAGACAGGCTCGATCGTCTCGGCCTTCCGGCTGTCAATGTCGATAGCCTGGCAAGTGACCGCAGCACCTATGTGCGGCGGCCGGATCTTGGCCGGCGGCTTGCGGCGGAATCTGAAAAACGGCTGAAACATGAGAGAACGATCAATGGCTATGATGTCGCAATTATCGTCGCGGACGGCCTGTCGTCCCACGCAATCGATCTCAATGCCGTGCCGTTGATCGAGGCGCTTGTTCCGAAGCTCGCTATCCTGAACCTGACGGCTGCACCAATTGTGCTGGCGAGCCAGGCGCGCGTCGCGCTCGGCGATCCTGCCGGTGAGGCATTAGGTGCAAAACTGACGATCGTGCTTGTCGGCGAACGTCCGGGACTCTCAGCTGCCGACAGCCTCGGTGCTTATATCACTTACGGTCCCAAGTCGGGAAACCTGGATTCCAGCCGAAATTGTGTCTCCAATATCAGGGATGGTGGTCTGCCGGTCTGCGAAGCTGCCGAGATCATTGCGACGCTGACCAGGGATATGATGAGGACCCGCGTCAGTGGCGTGGCGCTCAAGGCTGCCATGGTGGAGTTTCTCGAAAGACATGACAATTCGCTTCAAGCTAAAGACCTACTGACAATTTGAAGTCTTTGCGGTGCGAAACCCTCGGAACGCGGCCCATCTGCTTTGGAAGGATTGCGGCCTGTCGTCGAAAGTCCAGTCGACTGCCTCGTGTTGGGTGCGGAGAGGCGGATGAAGGGAAGTAGACATCGCTCGCTGGAGCAAAAAGGTGTGTGCGTATTCTCGATGCTCAGGCGAAAACGTGGAGGAATTTTGATCCCATGATTTTACATTTGCGAGTGTTTTCGGCTCTCCTCCATGTTGCCACCGGACAAGGAAACTGACATCATCATTTTGCAGGCTACAACGGGCCGCTGATATTCCATGAGCAGGGTAGCTCTCGACCGGAAACGGGCGGGAGCTTTTTTTTATTTTTTGGTGGGCGATGATGCATTCAGAAAGCTGGCGGGTCGGTGTGTTGTTCTCCGAGACGGGTGTGACCGGAGCCGTCGAAAAAACCCAGAGGTTCGCGACCTTGCTGGCGATTGACGAAATCAATGCGGCTGGCGGCGTCCTCGGCCGGATGATCGAGCCTGTCGCCTATGACCCTAAATCGACACCCAATCTCTATAAGGAACTTGCGGTCAAGCTTTGCGACGAGGATCGGGTCCGGGTCGTTTTCGGTTGCCATATGTCTAGCACCCGCAAAGCCGTGCTGCCCGTCATCGAAGCTCGAGAGGCCCTGCTATTCTATCCGACACTGTATGAGGGGTTTGAATACTCTCGGCACTGTATCTACACCGGGGCCGCACCCAACCAAAACTCCGTGCAGCTGGTCGACTTCCTCACCAAGCATTATGGAAAGCGGGTTTTCCTTGTGGGTTCGAACTACGTCTACCCTTACGAATCCAACCGGACGATCAGCGATCTCTTTCTTCAGCTGGGCGGTCAAGTGCTGGACGAAATATATGTTCCTCTCAACCTAAAGCCTGAAGATGTCGCCAAAATCATCCGGCATATTCGCGCGGCACGGCCGGATGTCATCTATTCGACAATCGTCGGCGACGGTATCATTCCCTTCTACACGGCGTTCAAGGAGGCGGGTTTTGATGCAGCGACGATGCCAATCGCCAGTCAATCGACAAGCGAGGCCGACGTGATCCGGATGCGACCGGAAGTGGCTGAGGGGCATATCACCGCGGCCCCGTTTTTCGCCTCCCTGGATACGCCTCGCGCGCGTGCCTTCGTCTTGGCTTACCAACAGCGATACGGCCAGCAGATGCTGCCGACCGCGCCGGCCGAAGCGGCCTATTTCCAAGTCTATCTCTATGCGGGAGCTTTGCAGCGGGCCGGTGGCGACGGGCTGGAGCAGCTTCTTCCAGCCCTTTACGAGGTCGAGTACGACGCTCCGCAGGGCGCTGTGAAGATAGACCGGCTGACGAACCACACCCATCTGTGGCCAAGGGTTGCAAAAGTAAATGCGCAAGGCAGCTACGACATCGTCCATGACCCGTCACTGCGCGTGGCGCCAGATCCGTTCATGCGAGAATATCGCCCGGACCTGACGCAGCCGTTCCCACATCGTGTTCAGGTCTGAGAAGGAGCGACGATGTCTTTCGCCCTTCTCAGAGATTTGCGGGATCTCAAGGTTCTGGTGATTCATCCCCGGACATCCGAAGGAGAGTTTCTCGTCGATCACCTGCGCCGTATCGGTTGTACGGTCAGTTGCCTCTGGCCGGTCCCTGCCGAGTTGCCACACGGTACGGATGTCGTCTTTCTTGCCATGGAAGACGAGGCGCGACCGGAAATCGAACGCCTGCTGAAGTGCCTCCCCAATCCCGCTCCGACCATGCTTGCCATCGTCGGTTACGAAAATCCCTCCACATTGCAGATCGTTCTGGAAAGCGGCGCGCTTGCCATTGTCGAGAGACCGATCAAACCGTTCGGCCTGCTGACAAATCTCGCCATAGCGCGCAGTCTGTGGCTTGAGCGCCAAAGGCTCGTCAAGGAAGCCCGTAAATATAAGCGCAAGGTCTTGGGAGACCAGAAGCTCGCCCGGGCTAAGGCCATTCTCATGGCCAATCGCGGCACGAGCGAGAATGAGGCGTATCGTGAAATGCGCGAGCAGGCGATGGCCAGGCGCGTCCCAATCGATGAAATCGCCAATTCGATTATCAACGCCGAACAGCTCTTGCGCCCTTCCCAAAAACATGATTAGTTTTTGATGTGTTCCAGATGAACACCTCCGGCACATCCCTTCGTTTCGCGAAGCCATGTGCCGCTGTTGCACGCGGCGCAGCCGTGATGCGATGATGGCAAGGGTGCCCGCAGGCTGTGAAAAGCCTCGCGGGTTTTTTGTTATCTGCTGACAGTGACGTCGGCCTTCCAGTATTTTTTCGGCATGAAAGCCTCGCCGTAGAGCCGGGCAGTGCCGTCGCGTGCGCCAATCAAAAAAAGGGGAACCAAGATGGTGTTCAACAGACGTGACTTTCTGAAAACCGCAGCCACCGCTTCAGCCGCACTCGCCTTGCCGGCGCTGGGTGGCCGGGCCTTTGCAGCCGATGCTATCAAGGTCGGTGCACTCTACTCGCAGACGGGCGGGCTTTCTGTTGCCGAGAAGCTTCTCGCCAACGGTGTCATGATGGCCGTGGCCGAAATCAACGCAGCCGGCGGCGTTCTTGGCCGCCAGGTGGAAGTCGTCGTCGAAGACGGCGCTTCCGATCCGAAGACCTTCAGCGAAAAAGCATCGAAACTGATCCTCAAGGACAAGATTTCCACCATCTTCGGCTGCCACACCTCTGCCAGCCGCAAGGCCGTGCTGCCGATCTTCGAACGGCGCGGCGCGATGCTGTTCTACCAGACGCACTATGAGGGCTTTGAGTGCTCGCGCAACGTCGTCTATTCCGGCGCCGTTCCAAACCAGCAGCTCTCCAACTACATTCCCTGGATTGTCGAGAAACTGGGCAAGAAGAAGTTCTTCATCGTTGGCTCCAACTATGTCTATCCGCGCGAGATGGCCAAGGTTTCCAAGAAACTGATCGAGGCGGCGGGCGCAGAATGGGTGGCGGACGAATATCTGGAACTTGGACACTCCGAATGGGCTGTCATGGTCAGCAAGATCAAGGAATCGGGCGCCGACGTGGTTCTTTCCAACGTGGTTGGCGACTCGATCATCGCCTTCTACCGCGAGTTCAAGAACCAGGGCCTCTCGCAGGAGGTTATCCCGATCTGCGCGACGGTGACCTCCGAAATCGAGATCGCCGCCATGGGCGCCGAATATGCGGCGGGCAGCTACACATCATTTCCATATTTTATGTCGATCGAAACGCCTGAAAACAAGAGCTTCATCGAACGCTTCAGGACCTTCGTCAACGATCCGAAGGCAGTGACATACCATTCGCTTGAGGCCGCCTATTTCCAGGTATTCCTGTGGAAGCAGGCAGTGGAGAAATCCGGCGATCTGTCCGCCGATGCGATCCGGGCCGGCATTCGTGGCCAGACCTATGACGCGCCCGGCGGCAAGGTGACCACCGACCCCGACAACCTGCATTGCTGGCTGACGCCGCGTATCGGCCAATGGCAGCCGGATGGACAAAGCAAGGTCGTCAACGCCTACCCGGCACCGATCAAGCCGCTGCCCTATTCGGCCTATGGCGAGACGGAAAGCAATCTTTTCTGCACCAGCAACGGTCTCGACGCAGCAAAGCTCAAGGGCTGACCCCTCTTTCCGCGTCCTCCCGCCAGCCATGCCTGGCGGGACCATGTCTCGGCAAGGCGGATCTGCGTTTTTTCCTCTGCTCGGTGCTAACCCGATTTTGGGGCAGGCAAGGAGCAGGACAAAGTCTGGTCCGCCCTTCTCACGAACGGTGGCGTTATGCTCGACATTCTCTTTATCGGCCTCAGTCTCGGCTCAATCCTTCTTCTGGTGGCACTCGGTCTTGCCATCACCTACGGCGCCATGGGCGTCATCAACATGGCCCATGGCGAAATGGTCATGATCGGTGCCTACGTCGCCGTCCTCTCGGGCATCTGGCTGAAAACAGGCCTTCTGTTCGCAATTCCCTTGGCTTTTGTCGTGACCGCCCTGCTCGGCCTGGTGATCGAGCGGGTGGTGGTGCGCAGGCTCTACGGCCGCCTGCTCGACACGCTTCTTGCCACCTGGGGCATTGCCATCCTTTTGCAGCAGGCCGTAAGGCTCGAATTCGGCCTCAGCTTTTTCGGCATTCATATCGAGGGCCTGGGAGCCGGACTGCAAAACGTCGCCGTGCCTTCGTATCTCCAGGGCACCTTCAGGTTCGCCGGCGCCGACATCAACGCGTATCGCACCTTCATCATCGCCGTGACGGCCGCGTTGACGCTGGCGACATGGTTCATTCTCTACCGGACAACAGCGGGCATGCAGGTGCGCGCCATCATCCGTAATCCAAAAATGGCTGCCGCTTGCGGCATCGATGTGAAACGCATCAATGCCCTGACTTTTGCCTTCGGTTCCGGCCTTGCGGGCGTCGCCGGCGTAATGATGTCCGGCTTCAAGACCGTTTTCCCCGACATGGGCACGACGATGGTCGTTGATGGTTTCATGGTCGTGGTGACCGGCGGGGTCGGCAGCCTTTTCGGTACGGCCCTGTCGTCAGGGCTTCTGGGCGAAATCAATGCGTTGGTGGCGATTGGAACGAACGACATTCTGGCGCGCGCCGTCGTCTTCGGGGTCGTCATCCTCGTCATTCTCGTCAAGCCCAGCGGGCTATTCTCGTTCAAGGGGCGCTAACATGAGCATCGAACGAAAATTCCAGATCGCCGCCTATGTGCTTTTCATCGCGGTGATTTTTGCAGCGCCGGTTTTCGGTGACGAATTCTGGCTGAACCGCATTTCGAAATATCTGGTCTATGGCATGCTCGGCGTCGCCATTGCGCTCACATGGGGATATGCCGGCATTCTCAATCTCGGCCAGGGGCTGTTTTTTGGCCTGGGCGCCTACATGCTCGCCATGTCGCTGAAACTGTCGAGCCTGACCAGTCTGCAACAGGGCTCCGACAGGCCGGTTCCGGATTTCATGCTGTGGAATGCCGAGCCCGGCGCGCCGACGGAACTTTGCTGTATCAACAAGGGCTCCTTCCTCTGGCTTCCGTTTCAGAGCCAGTCCGTAGGTCTCGTGCTTGGCATCGTGCTTCCCGTCGTGATTGCCGGGGCACTCGGCATGCTGGTTTTCCGCAAGCGTGTTTCCGGTGTCTTTGTCTCGATCATCACCCTGGCGCTTGTTCTGCTTGTGCGTCTCGTCATGGTCGATGCGCAACCGGTGACGAACGGCTTCAACGGCCTGACCGATCTTGGCTGGCTGACGATCGGCGGCATCGAATTCGACCCCTACAGCCGGGCGACCTATTATCTGTGCGCCGCATGCCTGTCCCTGACGCTCATCGGCGCGCGTCTCATCGTGGAGACCCGTGCGGGTATGATCCTACAGGCGATCCGCGACGATCAGCTTCGCGCCCGCTATCTTGGCTTCGACGTCTCGCTTTACCAAGTATTCTTCTTTGTCATTTCTGCCGGCATCGCCGGCGTTGCCGGCATGCTCTATGTGGTCGTCGCGGAGTTCGCCTCGCCGACCTTCATGGACCTGTCTTTCTCGGTGACGATGGTCGTCTGGGCTGCCGTCGGCGGCCGTTCCTCCCTGCTCGGCGCCTGCATCGGCGCGATCCTGATCAACATGATCGAGGCCGAGGTCAGCGAGACCGAAGCGCTGGTCGAGGCCTGGAAAGCGATCATCGGCCTCATCTTCGTCCTTGTCGTCCTGTTCATGCCGCGGGGCCTTGGCGGCGTCGCGCACGATGTGCTGCGGCAGTTTATCCGCCGTGTCAAACCAGGCCCGGCATCCTCATCGTTACAGCAACAAAGCGAGGCATTGTAATATGAGTGCAATCGCATTGACCATCGACGGTCTCAGCGTCGATTTTGGCGGATTCAGAGCCGTCAACAATGTCAGCATTACCGTTCGCGATGGCGAGTTGCGTGTTTTGCTCGGCGCAAATGGCGCCGGAAAGACAACTTTGATGGACCTGGTCAGCGGCAAGACCCGCAGCACAAAAGGCAGGGTCTTCGTCTACGACACAGACATCACCAACTGGCCGGAACACAAGATCGCCCGCGCCGGGATCGGTCGAAAATTCCAGATCCCCAGCATTTTTCGCGATCTCACCGTGCGGCAGAATCTGGAGGTCGCCAATTGCCGCAATCCATCGGTGTTTGCCAATCTCCGGTTTGGATTTTCGCGCGCCGAAGCCAAACGCGTCGATGAGGTACTCGCCCTCACCGGCCTCGAAGCGGAGGAGAATGTGACTGCGGCTTATCTCAGTCATGGCCAGACGCAATGGCTGGAACTGGGCATGCTCATCGTCCAGGATCCCAAGGTTGTTCTGCTGGATGAGCCGACGGCGGGCATGACCCAGGCCGAAACGCGCAAGACGGCCCAGATCATCAAAAATCTCAAAGGCCGCCACACCATCCTCGTCGTCGAGCACGACATGGGGTTCGTCCGTGAAATCGCCGAACGCATCACTGTTCTGCATCTGGGAGAAGTTCTCGCCGAAGGAAGCGTCGGGGATATCGAGAGCAATCCGAAGGTCCGCGAGGCCTATCTCGGTTCGAAAGGAATATCCTGATGCTGGCATTGAAAAACGTACACAGCTACTACGGCCGCAGCCATATCCTGCACGGCGTCACGCTTGATATCCCGGCGGGAAAGGTAACCAGCATTCTTGGCCGCAACGGTACCGGCAAGACGACCCTGTTGAAAACCCTGATGGCGCTGACCGACCGTATGACGGGCGAGATGCATCTGCAGGGGAAAGACATAGGCTCATCTTCGACGCATATGAGGGCACGGGCCGGGATCGCCTATGTCCCCCAGGGCCGGGAGATCATTCCCGATTTCACCATCCGCGAGAACATCCTGATGGGCGCCTTTGCGCGCACCGATCGCAAACGCGAAATTCCGGCACTGGTGCCGGAGCTTTTTCCATACCTGATGGCCAACCTCGATCGGCCCGGCGGTGTGCTTTCGGGCGGCCAGCAACAGCAGCTCGCCATCGCCCGCGCACTGGCCGCGGATCCGAAGGTACTGCTTCTCGATGAACCCAATGAAGGTATCCAGCCCTCGATCGTCGAGGAGATTGAAAAGATCATCATCCGGCTCAATCGCGAGATCGGCATGACGATCATCCTCGTCGAGCAGAACGTCGCATTTGCGCGGCATGCCTCTCACCACTTCGCCATGCTGGAGAAGGGAGGTGTGGTCGCGGCCGGCGCCATCGACGCGCTCTCCGACGCGCTGGTTCATAGGCATATGGCTGTTTGAAAAAACGCATCCTTTCATAAGACAATGGGAACAATCATGACACCGACACAAAGCTACACCGCCGCCGCTATCCAGTTCGAACCGACCATGTTCGAAAAGGCGCGCAATATCAGCCGGCTGAGCGCCCTTTGCGAGGAAGCGGCGCAGGCCGGCGCCCGCCTGATCGTCACCCCCGAAATGGGGACGACAGGCTATTGCTGGTTCGACAGGGCCGAGGTGAAGCCCTTCGTCGAGGCGATCCCCGGACCGACCACCGATGTTTTCCAGGCGATTGCCCGCAAACACCGCTGCTATATCGTCGTGGGCATGCCGGAAGTCGATCCGGCGAGCGATCTCTATTACAATACGGCAGTTCTGATCGGTCCGGATGGCATCGTTGGTCGGCACCGCAAGTCGCATCCCTATATCGCCGAGCCAAAATGGGCCGCAAATGGCGACATCGTGCACGAGGTCTTCGAAACGGAGATCGGACGTATTTCAATGCTGGTGTGCATGGATCTGCACTTCTTCGAGACGGCGCGGCTGGAGGCTCTGGCCGGTGCCGACATCATATGCCACATCTCCAACTGGCTGCAGGAGCGCGCGCCCGCTCCCTACTGGATCAACCGCGCCTTCGAAAATGCATGCTATGTCATCGAAAGTAATCGTTGGGGTCTGGAAAGAACCGTGCAGTTTTCCGGGGGAAGTTGCCTGATCGAGCCCGACGGAACAGTTGCCGCATCCATCGACACAGGCGACGGAATTGCCTATGGCAAGGTCGATCTTGCCCGTGCCCGTCGCCGCGAGGTCTTAAGCGAACCGGTCTTCAAGACGCGCCGCCCCGAGCTCTACATGAACATGATGACCAACAGTTTCACCTGGAACCCTGGCGATTATTTCCGCCTCTATGGCTATCAGCCAATCCCGCGCGGACGCAGATCGCGTGCAGCCGTTGCCCAGTTCGCGCCAACCCCGGTCATTGCAGACAATATTGCCCACATAACAAGGCTCGCAAACGAGGCTAAGGCAACAACGGCGCCGGACATTCTGGTGTTCCCGGAACTGTCGCTGACCGGACTTGAGGCCCCGCAAACGCGGGCGGAGCCGCTGTCTGGTCCAACCGTATCCGCCTTCGTTCGTCTGGCCATGAAGCTCGGCTTTTATATCGTCGCCGGATTTGCCGAAGCGGACGAAGACAGGATCTATAACAGCGTGGTCCTTGCAGGGCCGGAGGGGCTGGTGGGCAGCTATCGCAAGACGCATCTAGGCGTCGCCGACAGTTGGGCAACGGCCGGCGACGAATGGAAAATCTACGACCTTGCCATTGGCCGGGTGGGCCTGGCGATTGGCCACGACGCGCTTTATCCGGAAGCCATCCGTTCGCTTTCACTCATGGGATGCGATCTTGTTGCCTGCCCTTCGGCGATCGCCGGCACCTTCACCGGCAGCCATGGCGGTACGAAAATCCCGCACAACTATCCGATCCCAAAGGGCGCCGATCCCTACCACTGGCATGCGCTTCGCGTTCGCGGCGGCGAAAACAACGTCTATTTCGCCTTCGCCAATGTGCTGGACCAGGAAAAGGGTTATCTGGGCAAGAGTGCGGTATTCGGGCCGGATTCCTTTGCTTTTCCACGTCAGGAATCGGCGATCCTGGATGAGGAGGGGATTGCCGCTGCGGCTGTCGATACCACCAATCTCGACACGCCATATCCGACGAACATCGTCCGGCGAAAAGACCTTGTCGTCATGCGTCAGCCGCATCACTATCAGCCTCTCGTCAAATGGCATCAGTAAAAAGGCGGCACAACGTCGACGTGTTTCAGGTCATATCGGCTCATGTGAGCCCCGAACCAGGAACCGGCGCGATGTGAAACTATAAAAGTGTCAAGCCGCAGACGACGATATGGCATTGGAGCAAGCCCAATGCTATCGTTCGTGCAATATAAAACGGGGCAAGACAATCATGGATTTGGTAATTCCCAGCGCAACAAATCTCAGCCTGTTCGTCAGCGCCACACTGGTGCTGCTTCTCGTGCCGGGACCGGCAGTTCTCTACATCTTCGCGCGCTCGGTCGAGCAGGGTCGCTCTGCGGGGCTCGTTTCAATCCTTGGCATCCATACGGCCACGCTTGTGCATGTCGCCGCCGCGGCTGTAGGGTTGTCGGCGCTCCTGGCATCATCCGCGCTCGCCTTCAGCGTCGTAAAGTATGCCGGCGCGGCCTATCTGATCTGGCTTGGCCTCAAAAAACTTTTTGGCCCCTCGGATATTCCCGGCGTCGAGGGCGATTTACCCGCACGGAGCCGCATGCGCCTCTTTCGTGAGGGCTTTATCGTTAATCTCCTCAATCCGAAGACCGCACTATTCTTTCTGGCTTTCTTGCCGCAGTTCGTAGAGGTCAACCGTGGCCATGTGGCTATGCAGATCGCTTTTCTCGGGCTTGTTTACACAGCGATTGGCGTTCTCACGGACAGCTCTTACGCACTTGCCGCCGGCACGGCCGGCAAGTGGCTGAAGCGCAGTCCCGCGTACCTGAAGGCTGAACGCTGGGTGAGTGGTTTCGTCTATATCGGCCTTGGCTTGACGGCCGCATTCGCTGGCAATCAAAAGAAATAGACCATCCTGTTGCACCTTGGGAGTCGCCCTGAACGGCTAACCTATTGGAGACAACGAGGCGTCCCTTGTGTTCGATTTTTTGTCGGCGACGCTTTCAAATGAGATTTCGTAGCAAGCCGCGATTGGCTGTGGCGCCAGAGCGGCGCCAAGGCCCTGAGCTATCCTTACTTAATCGGCGGTTTTCAACCGGTCATTAGCTTGCTCGTTTCGCTCGAAACCAAGAAGTTGCGTCAATGACGTTTCCAGGTTGACCAACAGGGCAAAGATGCGGTTGCAGCAATTAATATAATTCAAAAAAACCTACGGAGACCGTTGGCCTCCGTAAGCCATCTTGTCAGTTGTCGCCCGTGCACGATGCCGGTCAGGCTCCGTATGGCACCCAAATGTTCTTCACCTGGATCGCTCTGCGCAGATAATCACGACCCTGCGCTTCGGTGCGATTTAGCCAATCGGGCTGACGGCCATTATTGACCCAGGTGGCCTTCAGGTTGCCCGCAGAAGCCCGCTCGACCATCGCGCTTCCCTCGGTCGAGCCGAAATACCAGACAGCCGCAACGTCATCATGCTCGGCCAGTGTCTTTGCAAGCAGATCGCTTTCGCCGGTCACAATGTTGATGACCCCGTCGGGCATATCCGACGTGTCCAGCACCTGGTAGAAATCACCGGCAATCAATGGATGGCGAGACGACGGGACCACCACAACGCGATTGCCCATGGCGATTGCAGGCAGCACCAGCGACACCAACGACAGGAGGGGTGCCTCATCGGGGCAAACGATCCCGACGATGCCCCAGGGCTCGTTCATGGCAAGCGTGACGTGACGTGACTTGGTGGAGTGCACGGCGCCATCGAACTTGTCTGCCTGGGCGGCATAATAGGAAATGCGGCGCAGAGATGCGTCGACTTCGTCCTTCGCCTTCTTTTCGCTGACACCGGTGCTATCGATGATGCGGGCGACAAATTCGTCACGCCGTGCATCGAGGTTCTCTGCAAGATAATAGAGCACTTGAGCACGGTTATGGGCGGTTGCGGAACTCCAGCTGCCTGCCTTGGACGCTGCTTCCACAGCATTGCGGATGTCCTTGCGGCTGCCTATTCCGGCCATGCCAATCACGGTGTTGCCCTTGCCGGTCACCGAATAACTGTAGCCACCGTCGGGGCGGGCTTGCTTGCCGCCGATATAGTTCTTCATGGTTCGATCAAGGCCATCGATCGCCATCTTGCTGTCAGCGTTCGGCAATGCAGATGGCGTGAAGGCTTCAGCGGGCTTTGTGACCGGCAGGCTCTTTTCCCAGTCTGCCGCCAGATATTCGTAAAGCCCCTCGCGCGCACCTTCGCGACCGAAGCCACTTTCGCGGTAGCCGCCAAAACCTGCGCCGGCATCGAGCATGTTGGTGCAGTTGATCCAGACCACGCCTGCCTTGACGCGGGCGGCCAGATCAAGCGCGACATTGATGTTTTCCGACCAGATGGAGGCGGCGAGGCCGTAACGGGTATTGTTGGCCAGCGAAACGGCTTCATCCGGCGTGCGGAAAGTGGTCGCCGCAGCGATCGGGCCAAAGATTTCCACCTGGCAAACCGTCGATGCCTGATCGACTTCGGTGAAGAAGCCGGGAGCGACGAAATTGCCGATGGCCGGCAACGGGTTGGAACTCTGCCAGAGTTCACCGCCCTCTTCCACGCCCTTGCGTACCAGATCCGTAATGCGTTTCACCTGCGTGGCCGAAACAATCGCGCCGACATCGGTCGACTTGTCGAGCGGATCGCCGACCCGCAGGGTTTCCAACCGCTTTTTCAGCCGTGCATAAAATTTATCGGCAATACCTTCCTGCACCAGCAGGCGGGAACCGGCGCAGCAGACTTCGCCCTGATTGAACCAGATCGCGTCAACAACACCTTCAACCGCCGCATCGAGATCTGCATCCTCGAAAACGATGAATGGTGACTTGCCGCCCAGTTCCAGCGACAGCTTTTTGCCCGAACCGGCAATCTGCTCGCGAATAACGCGACCGACCTTGGTGGAGCCGGTGAAGGCAACCTTGTCGACGCCGTCATGGCCGCAGATTGCAGCGCCTGTCGAGCCATCGCCCTGCACGATGTTGACGACACCGGCGGGAAGGCCGACCTCGTGGCAGATTTCCGCAAAGGCGACAGCGGTCAGCGGTGTCAGGTCTGCAGGCTTAAGTACCACGGTATTGCCGGCAGCAAGCGCCGGCGCAATCTTCCAGGCCAACATCAGCAGAGGGAAATTCCACGGGATCACCTGACCGCAAACACCGACCGGCGAGAAACCACGGAACTCGTCTTCCACCATTTCGGCCCATCCGGCGTGATGGTAAAAATGGCGGGCGACGAGTGGGATGTCGATATCGCGTGTTTCGCGAACCGGCTTGCCGTTATCCATCGTTTCCAGAACGGACAGGAAGCGCTCGCGCTTCTGTACATGTCGGGCAATGGCATAGAGGTAACGAGCGCGCTCGTGACCCGACAGCTTCGACCATTTTGCGAAGGCCGTGCGGGCGGCCTTGACCGCCTGATCGACGTCTTCCTCATTGCCGCGAATGATTTCCGCCAGCTTATCCCCGTTTGCGGGGTTTGACACGGAAATGGTCTCGCGGCCCTCCGGAGAAACGAACCGGCCGTTGATATAATGTCCAAACGAGCGTCCATGCGCGTCGAGCCACTGTTTCACATCACCATTGGCCTCGGGAGAAGGTCCATATTCCATGGTTTCCAAAATGTCCTTGATGGGTCGCATTTTTTCAGTCCTTATGCGGCAGCGTGATGGTGAGCGCTGGAATAGCGACCGGTTACGAAATGTTCGAGCTGGCGCTCGATATCGCCAAGCATCGAGCTGGCGCCGATGCGGAACAGGTCCGGTTCCAACCAGCGATTGCCCAGCTCCTCCTTCATCAGCGTCAGCCATGACAACGCGTCCTTCGCTGTCTTCAACCCGCCTGCAGGCTTGAAGCCGACCATCTGGCCAGTCAGTTCGCCGTAGTCGCGCAGCGCGCGCACCATGGTGAGACTGACCGGCAGAGTGGCGTTGACCTCCTCTTTGCCGGTCGAGGTCTTGATGAAGTCCGACCCCGCCTGCATCGCCACCATCGAGGCGCGATAGACATTGGTCAGCGTATTGAGATCACCCGTCGCCAGGATAGCCTTCATATGGGCGTCGCCACAGGCTTCACGCATCGCGGCGATCTCATCATAAAGTGCTGGCCAGTTCTGCGTCAGAACGAACTCGCGAGTAATAACGATATCGATCTCCTTAGCGCCCTGCTCGACGGCATAGCGGATTTCTGCCAGCCGCTGCGGTAGCGGAGTTAGGCCGGAGGGAAAGCCCGTCGCCACCGATGCGACCGGAATAGTCGTGCCTTCCAGTGCCTTGACGGCATGGGGCACCATGGTCGGATAGACGCAGACGGCACCGGTTGTGATACCGGCGTCCGCAAGACCGAGTGCCTCGAGAATGTCGTCCCGAACCGGGCGTCGCGCTTTCGCACACAGGCGGCGCACACGACCGGGCGTGTCGTCGCCGGACAGCGTTGTCAGATCGATGCAGGTAATCGCCTTGATCTGCCAGGCAACCTGATATTCCTTCTTGACCGAGCGCCGGGTGGTGATTGTTGCTGCCCGCCGTTCAGAGGCACTGCGATTGACCGATACATCTTCAAACCATTCCGGTTTGAGAGCCGTGCCGTTGTTTCTGGGGAATGCTTCGCTCATTTTCTGTCCATTCTTCTGGTCAGGCTGCGGCATGGTCATGTTCGCGGCAGAATGCCTCGAACTCTTCGATGCTGGCGTAGGCCTTCTGTGTTCCGGGACGGGTGATGGAATGCGCCGCATAGAGAGATGCCTTCTTCAGTGAGGACACGACCTCTCCCGTTTCGGCATAAAAGCGAGCAAAGGAGCCAATAAAGGCGTCGCCAGCGCCGGTGGTGTCTTTCGGCGTTACCTTGACGGGCTCGATATTGACGATCTCATCTGACGTAATTACGCGCGCGCCACGTCCGCCCAGCGTCACGATGACGGTACGGATACCGCGTGCGATCAGGGAACGGGCGGCAGTGATGATTGCTTCGTCGGTCTCGGTCGGCAAGCCGGACAGTAATGCCAGCTCGCTCTCGTTCGGAACGAGGAACGTTACCTGGCGAATACGCTCCGGATCGAGATTGGCAGCGGCGGGCGCAGGATTGAGGATCGTCTCGATACCGTTTTGGGCCGCAAGTTCGATGGTGTGATAGACTGTCTCAACCGGCACTTCCATCTGCATGAGGATCAGACCGCACTGTTTCAGATCGGCGGCCGCCTTGTCGACCTCTGCCGGCAGAAGATCGGCATTGGCGCCCTTGACGATGAGGATCGAATTCTCGCCCGACTGCTCGACGAAAATCGGCGCGACGCCACTGGACTTGCCGGCAACCTTCACCACGTGACGCGTATCCACGCCGAAGCTCTCGAGATTGCGAATGGTATTGTCGCCGAAGACATCGTCACCGACCCGGGTGACCATCATGACATCAGCGCCAAGACGCGCCGCAGCCACCGCCTGATTGGCGCCCTTGCCGCCGCAACCCATTTCGAAGGCGGGAGCTTCGAGCGTCTCGCCCGGTCCGGGCATACGGTTCACATAGGTGATAAGGTCGACCATGTTGGAGCCTACGACCCCGATTTTCTTGCTCATGCCGAAATTCCCTGGATATCCTGTTTCAAAGGGCGCTGATCCTGGCGCCGAACTGATCGGCGGCAGCGCAATCGAGATAGCCGAGCCGTACCGGAAACGCCCTGCGTTCGCCCGGTGCCAGGCTCTGCACGTTGTTCTTGGCCTTCTCCGCCAGATAGCCCTCCGGCTCGCAGGTCGACGGCAGGGCAAATGCGGCAACTTGCGAATCCCCATTGACCAGGATCCAGCGCACCGTCTTCGGGAAGGCGGCAAGCGGATAGGAGATGGCGAAGCCATCGCCCTCACGCCGCTGCATCATCAGATGCGTAAGCCCCTCGCCGTCCGTCGGCAGGCCGTTAATGTAAAACACCTGTTCGGGGTCGTAACGTTGCGGCTCGTTAAGCACTTCCATGGCTGAAGGCTGCTTTGCCAGCGTCTCCAGCAGGGAAAGATAATCGGGGTTTGGCGTCACATGGCCGGGCACGGCCGTGCGCACCTTCACCTGCTCCGGCGTATACGGCACGGGCTGAACGATGCGTGCACCCTCGGCATAAGCAAAGTTCACATGGCACATATACATGAGGTCCATGGGCGCTGATGACAGGTTCTGGATATCCATGACCATGTCAAAAAGCGTGTCTTCAGCGTGCAAAGTCACGCTGGGGCGGGCGAGATAATTGGCGCCGAAGCCCATGACATATTCAACTTCGCCTGTTACCCGAACATAGGCGCCGCGCGCGTCGTGGCCGACGACAAAACCGGCCTTGTCCATGGCGGCACAGGGCATTTCACCATGCAGGGGGTGATTGTCCTGCGGCGACGGGCAACCATTGCGCAGCATGCCACTGTGGAATGCAAAACACCCATAGGTCTCGACGATTGAACCTGCCGGTCGTGGCATGGCAAAGCGGCTTCCCATGGTCAGGTCGACGCCGTTGAACGCCACGCTCCAGATCATCTGACCCATGAAGGGCAAGATAACGATCCGGCCGTGGCGATTGTCTAACTGCAGCGCCTCGATGCCGGTAGGATACCGGAAGGCTGTAATCTGCAACCCGCCCGTTGCCGCCAGAAGATGCGGGACGTCTGTAAAGTCCTGCCTGCGGAGATGAAATTCCGTCGCCTGCATGAGATCACCTGCCGGGGTTGCGCCACGCATTGATGGCGATGACGAGAATGAGGAATGCCCCCCAGATGAAGTCGATAAGGTGGTTGGAGAACCGCATCATCTGGAAGCCGGAGGAAAGCAGCATGAGGGCGATCAGCGCGATGGCGATGCCAAGAACCCGCCCCTTTCCGCCTGCGGGATTGGTGCCGCCAAGTACCGCGATCAGCACCGCCTGCAACAGATAGGACGCACCGTAGTCGGATTTCGCTGCGTTGGTTCGGCCGGACAGAATGATCCCCGCCAGTGACGCCAGAACGCCGGTCAGCATGTAGGAATACAGCATCATGCGATCTTTGCGGATACCGGCAAACACCGCTGCCCGCGGATTGGTCCCGATCAGCATCAGGTTGATGCCAAGCGTCGAGCGCGTCAGCAGGATAGCCACGATTATGCACACGGCGACGAACAGCAGGAACGGAGTCGCGATGCCGAAGATTTTACCGTTACCGATCCAGTTCCATGCATCGGGAAAACCGACGATTGCCGGCCCGCCGGTCATCACCAGTGCCAGTCCCATCAAGACCTGGCCTGTGCCAAGCGTCGCAAGGATTGGCGTAATGCGCAGTTTAGCGACCAGCAGGCCGTTGACCAAACCGGCCAGCAAGCCGACTGCCATGGCGAGCAGGATGCCAAGACCGGTGTAGAACACCATGCCCGACGTAGAGGATTGCCCTGCCTGAACCATGGTGGAATGGAAATAGACGCCGGCGATGATACCCGCCAGATTGGCAATCCCCACCACGGAAAGATCGATGCCGCCGGTCAGCATGGCGATCATCATGGCGATGGAGAGGATCCCCAGTTCGGGCATGATATAGCTGATGGACTCGAAGTTGTAATAATTCAGGAACTTGCCGGGGTTCATCCAGGTCATCAGCGCGAAGACGATGACGGTGATCACAAGGAGCTGAAGGATGTTGTTGTCGTTGCCGAGAAGCCGGCGCATATCGAACGAATTTTTCATGATGCGCTCTCCCGTTACGCTATGCTTTTGCGATCGCGCCATGCGGTGATGGCGGTGGCGACGATGATGATCAGGCCGACAACGACGCGCTGCCAAGTGGTGTCCACCTTCATGATGATCAGTGAGTTTTTGACCATCACCAGCATGAACACGCCCATCAAGGTGCCGAGAACCGTGCCGCGTCCTCCAAAGATCGATGCCCCGCCCAGAACCACGGCCGCTATCACGTCGAGTTCGAGACCGACAAAGTCACGCGGGTTGGCAAGCCAGATCATCGATGAGTGCAGCAGCCCTGAGAAACCTGCCAGCGCACCGGCAACGCAATAGACAAAGAAGATCGTCGCGCCCGTATTGAAGCCAACGCGCTTGGCCGCTTCGGGCGAGCCGCCATAGGCATAAACACTGCGCCCGATCATGGTGTAGGTGAGGACGAGATGGATAACCAATGCCAGACCCATATAGACCACAAACATCGCGGTCAGGCCGAAAGTCGATCCCGTTGCCGACGTCAGCGAGATGACGTCGGTTTTGCCGAACCCGATCAGTTCCTTTGGCATCTTGTTGATGTTGACGATGCTGGTGCCGACGAGGCCGAGAACCAGACCGCGCACGATCGATCCGGTTCCAAGCGTCACGATCAGCGGGATCATCCTAAAACGGTGGATAATGAAACCGTTGAACGCACCAAGAGCCAGGCCAATCAGCGTTGCCGCAACGAAGGGAACGAGCACGCCGTCATAACCGAGATAGACCATGGCGCGCACAGTCAGATACATCGCTGCAATGGCAAAGGCCGTGAACGAAACATCGATACCGCCGGAAATCATTACCAGCAGGACGCCGAGCGCCATAATGCCGATCACGACATTGGAACGCAGCAGCCCGAAAATGTTGTCCAGCGACCAGAATGCCGGGTTGATAGTACCAATAATGACCATGGCCGCCAGCAAGACGCCGGCTATAATAAACTCTGTGCTTCTGAAGAATTTCATGTTTTGCGGCCCCTCAATTCAGCGTCTTGAGCCGGTCATTAACGGCGTCTTCGGTCATGCCTTCTCCGGACAATTCGTCAACGAAACGGCCGCGGTGCATAACCACCACGCGATTGCAGTTCTGCACCAGTTCCGGGACATCGTCGGAAATCATCAGCACGGACAGGCCTTCCTTTTCGGCCAGTTTGCGGATGATGTTATGAATCTGTGCTTTGGAACCAACATCGACACCGACGGTCGGGCCGTTCAGGATCAGCACTTTGGCGCCCGTCAGCAGCCAGCGGGCCAGAACCACGCGCTGTGCGTTGCCGCCGGACAGATGGTTGACCGGCGTGTGCGGTCCCGGCGCCACGATCTGCATGGCCGAGAACATATCGCGGGTCGTTTCGTCGGCCTTTTTACGATTGATGAAGAGACCACGGACAAATTTCTCAATCGACGTGACAATGATATTGCGCTCGATCGATTGTGTCAGGAACAGGCCCTCGGTCAGGCGGTCCTCCGGCACATAGGCGACACCGCAGGCAATACCTTCCTGAACGGTCCTCGGGTGAACCTCGCGGCCTGCAAGGCGCACTGAACCTGTAAAGTCAGGGCGCATGCCAAACAGCGCCAGTGCAAGTTCGGTACGACCCGAACCGATCAAGCCCGAAATACCGACGATTTCGCCAGGCCTAAGCGTCAGGTCGGCATTTTCCACCGAACCCGGAACCGAGAGATTGCGCACTTCCAGCACCGGCATGTCGGCGCCCTCCCGAGGAGCCCACTGGTAGCTGTGGGCGGTCAGTTCCTGCCCCGTCATCGCGCGTGTGATTGCCGGCTCGTCGAATTCGGCAATCGGTCCTTCGGCAACCTTCTTGCCGTTGCGGAAAACGGTCAGGCGCTCGCTGATTTCGAGCATCTCGCGCATCTTGTGGCTGACAAAGAGAACGGCAATGCCCTGCGCCTGAATATCGCGCACGATCTTGAACAGGGCATCGACCTCGTGGCGCGTTAGCGCGGTCGTCGGCTCATCCATGATGATCAGGCGCGCATCGGCCATGAGAGCGCGGGCGATCGCCACGATCTGCTTGCCCGACGTGGGCAGGCTTTCGACATCCGCATCAAGATCGATGCTCACGCCGAGGCGGTCCAACGCCTTTCGAGCCAGCTGACGAACCTGTCGCCAGTCGACCGTTTTGCGGCCTTCCATCAGGAAGGTATTGATCGCCAGGTTTTCGGCGACCGTCAGGTTACCGAACAGCGAAAAATCCTGATAGATCACCTGAATACCGTGGTGAACGGATTTTACCGGATCGAGTTTGCCAACAGGGTTCCCGTCGATCAGAATCTCGCCGTCCTCGGGCGTGTAGACCCCAGACATGATTTTGATGACGGTGGATTTACCGGAACCGTTTTCACCGGCAAGGCAATGGATTTCTCCCGGGCGAATGCTCAGCGACACGTCGTCGAGCGCCTTCACGCCGCCAAACCGCTTGCCGATATGGCGCAGCTCGATCAGATTTTCAGTCATAATGGCCTCGTGCAAGGCTGGAAAACACGGGGTGTAAGGAGAGAGGGTTGCCCCCTCCCCCCGTGGTGCGGATCAGAAGTCGTACTTGTCCATGTTTTCTTTGGTCACGCCGACCCAACCTGCGCCATAGAGCAGATGTGGCTTGGAGGCGTCAGGAACCAGCAGGCTTTCGTAACCGGGCAGGCCCATATTCAGGCCGGCCTTGATCTGCTCGTTCTTCTTCTCGAGAACCGCGACAGCCAACATGTTCATGGCATAACCGGCAACGGCCGGATCCCAGAACTGAATGTACTGGATGTTATCGTTCTTGATGTATTCGCCGGCAACGGAAACCAGGCCCGTGCCCGAGAAGAAGACCTTGCCCGACAGACCGCCTTCGGCGATCAGGCGACCCGCGCCTGCCGATGTCGGCATCGGCGCGCCGAGAATCCCGGTGATATCAGGATAGGCGGTCATCGCTTCCTTGAGTTTGGTATAGTCGGTATTGGCGTCGTCATAGGTTTCCAGCCGCTCGGTCGCCTGCGACATTTCCGGGAAGTTGGCCTTCTGGTACTCGACGGCGCCATCGATCCATTCCATCTGCGACTTGGACGTCAGACTGCCAACGGTGGCGACATATTTGCCCTTGCCGCCCATGGATTTGCCGAGCTCCTTCATCAGGTTCGCGCCATAGGCCTTGTTGTCGAAGGCTTCGATGTCGAAATCGACGTTCTGGATATTGGAAGCCTCATGGCTGATGACGACAATGCCGCGATCGCGGGCTTTCTTGAGCACCGGTTCCACCGCTTCCACCGAGAACGGCACGATGGCGATGGCGTCAACGCCCTGCGCGATGAGATTTTCAACAATCTGTACCTGCGCGGCGGCATCGGCCTGACTTGGGCCAACCATCCAGACATCGTTTCCGGTATCGCCCTTGAACTGCTCGACGCCATCGCGCATGCGGTCAAACCACGCGATGCCATCCACCTTCACGACGGTCGCAATGGTGTATTTCTTGCCACTCGCCGCGGTGATCAATTCCTTGTTGACCTTCGATGTATCGACGGCGCTCTGCGCAAAGACAGCCGACGCCGAAAGCGTGGCAGCAAGCGCGATGGTTGCGAAAATCTTGTTCACGGATAACTCCTCCCTTTGAAACTGCACTGTGCCGGACCTATTCCAGTCGCAGCACCCGACAATGGTAGATCCCTAACGCCGGTATCCGCTCCTCACGCGTCCGACGCCTCCTCAATCTCCCGGAAAAGGCTTCCCACGCCCCGGTAGATGGACCACGATGTGATCCAGAAACCTGTTGTCTTCCTCTCCCGATAATGCGAACTATTATGATACAATCCGATCATTATGTTTCGATCGTTTCATGTTTGTTGTTCTTCTGTCAAGCGTAGAGAGGGCGATTGCAAGGAAACTAACACCGAAATATGAAGCGCTGGGACAAACCGAAAGCGGAGATAAGGTGACCAGAATAAGTGCACACAATGCCAGGTTGGACGCACTGGCCGGACTGGTTCAGGAAACGGGTGTCCTGAGGCTGCGGGACGCAGCGTCCCGGCTTGGCGTATCCGAAATTACCATTCGCCGCGACATTGCCGCCGACGGTCAGCGGCTTAGCTGTCTTGGCGGCTACATTATTCCGGTTCAGGATGGCGCCATCAGCAGCGACTATGTGCTCGAGCAGGAGAAGGACAGCCATGCAACTGCCAAGGCGCGCGCCTGCACGCAGGCGGCAGCTCTAATCGAACCATATGACACTGTATTCATCGATTGCGGAACGACGATGCCGCACCTGGCGCGGCAAATTCCGGCAAACGCCCATGTCACGGTCATCTGCTATTCCCTCAATGTTGCAGAGGAGCTGGCGAGCAGAACCGATGTCCGCCTGATCATGCTCGGGGGGGTCTATCATCCGGAAGCGGCTTCGTTTTCGGGTGATGAGGGTATCGAGGTGCTGAAGCGCATCAATATCAACAAGGCATTTTTGTCTGCCGGTGGCGTGGACGAACAGCATGGCGTCACCTGCTCCCATTTTCATGAAGTGCCGATCAAGCAGATGGTTATGCAACGCTCGGTTCAAAAGCATCTGGTGGTGGACAGCAGCAAATTCAGAAAGGTGCGAGCCGCGCGTTACGCTGCCATAGGCGACTTCAACTCAGTTATTGCAGATCAGCCTTCACCCTGGGCTTGAGACAAACCGACAACGAGGGCTCCCAATAAGCCACGGGAGAGAGAGCTCAGCGATATCTTTCGCCCCAAGAGGGCGAACTTCACTGCAGTCTGGCCAGAAAGCCGGCAGAACGCCCCTGCTGCTACACCATTCCTGCGCAGCTTGATGAAAGATTTCAGCAATACGAAGGGAGAGGAAAGATCGGCTGATGTTCATCAGACTTATCCTTCATGCCTCGTAGCAAGTTGGCCGAGTGAACGAGTGCTATCAATTAGCTGTTTGACTTGAACGCGTTGAAATACCATCTGTGCCAAATGCCGAAGCATGAAAAACATCACATCGAACTAATCAGGACATGGACTCTGCCGGCTACCGTGACAATGGGGTCGGCCGTTCGCGCCAAAGGCGTGCTTCAAGAAATACAGGCAAGGCTGCCCGCTAGTGTAAAGAAGTTGATCTCACTCGAAGGAGTAGATCTCACACTGTCGATGGCGGCCAGTGAAAAGTCCGCCTTCAATGCAGCGGCGACCATCGTCACAAAAGTGGTGACGGAGGCCGATACACTGCCGGTAATCCCGCGCGAAATCGAGGACATCCTGACTATCAAGACGAGCGAGCGGCATCGTTGGCTTGCCGACGGTCGCTTGCCGAGCGGGGGGACGCGAACCGTTAGACTGAATGGCCGCGCCCGTCAGATCACGTTCCATGTCTTTGACCCCAAGGTGGTCGAAGACCTTCTCGACCGTGGCGTTGTCGACGAATGGCGGGTGGAGGATGCAGAGGCGAAAGCCGAAAAGAGGCGGCGCGCGGCATATCAGGCGAAGCTGACGCGGTCGCTCAAGAAGAAGGTTGCGAAGCGACCAACGACGTCTTCCGATGATCCGGCCTCGAAGCTCGGCGGCTGGGAGGAGTTCGACGTGGACGGACTGCTTCGTTGAGCGCTTCATGCCAGGATAGCATCGCCTTAACTTAGTTCGGGCACGGGATGGTCACGGTGGGGGCTGGTTTATACCGCGGTTGACAGGGCGATTTCGCGCCATGTGTTCATCGCGAGGTTTGGCAGTTTGCGATGATCAGCAGTGCTGCGTCGTAGGATCTAAGCTTATCGGTGATCATGACACGCGGTGTGACGCATTTGCTCCTTCAGGAGCTTTCGCATCGACTTCAAGGCCGTCTGCTTGTTCCGGCGGCTATCAAGCGATTGAACACCCGAAGCTGGTGTAGCTTCTTCGCCTGGAGAGAATCGAACCGTCACCGCCTGGCTTTCGGGACGATCAACGGTGTGCCTGAAACCGGATCGGGAATGATCATGCAGGGCAGGCCGAAGACGTCCTCAACCAACCGTTCGGTGATGATGGCGGGCGGAGGGCCATGTGCGATGATGGCGCCATCCCTCATGGCGATGATATTGGTGGCATAGCGGCAAGCAGGGTTGAGATCGTGCAGCACGGCGATGATCGTGCGACCGGCCGCGTTAAGCTCCTGACAAAGATCAAGCAGGTCAACCTGATGGGCGATATCCAAGAAAGTGGTTGGCTCGTCGAGGAGCAAGATCGGTGTTTCCTGTGCCAGCACCATGGCGATCCACACTCTCTGGCGCTGGCCGCCGGAAAGCTCCTCGACAAGACGGCTGGAAAGCTGCGTCGTCTGCGTCGCGGCCATTGCCGACGCGACCGCCGCTTCATCCTCGCTCGACCATTGCCGGAAGAGGGATTGATGCGGATAGCGACCGCGAGCGACAAGCTCAGCGACGGTGATGCCGTCGGGGGCGATCGAGGTCTGTGGCAGGAGGCCAACTGCGCGGGCAAGCTGTTTGGCGGGGTAGCTGGCGAGCGCCTTTCCGTCGAGAATAACCTCGCCAGCTGAAGGTGTTAGCAGCCGCGACAGGGCACGCAGTAACGTGGACTTGCCGCAGCCATTGGGTCCAACGATAACGGTGAAGGAACCGTCCGGAATCACGACAGACAAATCCTCAGCGATGATCCGTTGGTTATAACGCAGCGTGGCATTGTGAACCTCAAGCCTTCCACTTCGAGTATCCAGCTGATCTGTCATTGTCTTGCCTCACGGATCAGCAGCCAGAGAAAATAGAGCCCGCCGAGGCTGACGGTTATGACGCCGACCGGCAACTGCACACCGAATGCATGTTGGGCAACCCAGTCAGCGGCGATGAGCAGCAATCCACCTGTGAGCGCCGACGGGATCAGCGTGGTGCCAGCCGAGCGGGATAGGCGCCGGGCAATCTGGGGTGCGGCCAGAGAAACGAAGGCGATCGGCCCAGCCGCTGCCGTGACGATTGCCGTCAGCGCAACACCGCAGATTATCAGAAACAGGCGGAGACGGTTTACATGAATGCCGGACGCCGTTGCCGTCTCGTCGCCCAGTTCCAGCTGCAGCATCGGCCGCGTGATCACCAGAACAAGCGGTATGATCGCCGCCAGCATCAGCAAGACCGGCCGGACCTGTTCGAAACCGAGACCATTCAGCGAACCCGCTGCCCAGATCGCCGCCGACATGGCGACCTTAAGATCGGCCTGGCGGATCATCCATGCATTCAGCGCACTGAGCATAGCCGATATCCCGATGCCGATGACGATCAGCCGGAAACTCTGGGCACCGCCCCGATAGGCCAGGAGATAGATAGCGGCTGCCGTGAAGATGCCTCCGGCAAGGGCACCCGCCGCAGTCTCGTAATAACCGCCGGAACCAACGAAAATGACAATCAGCGCGCCGGTATAGGAGCCGGCGGAGAACCCGATAATATCCGGCGATCCCAGCGGGTTGCGCGTCAGCGACTGGAAGATCGCCCCGCTTAAACCAAGAGCGGCGCCAAGTAGAAAGGCAAGGAGCAGGCGCGGTAGTCGCCATTCCATCACGATCATCTTCATCGTATCGTCAGCGGTACCGAGGAGCGCCCTGAAAACATCGGCAAGCGGGACCGGAAATTTTCCGCTTGCTAGCGATGCGGCCCCGATCATCACTGTTATCGACAGAAGGATCACACCAGCAACAAGGCTGCGTGGATCGAGCCGCATCGAAAGCCGCCCCCCAAACAGCCGGAGCACGGCGATCCTATGGCCGAAGTCGATTTGGCTGGAGCTTGAGACAGGAATGCGATGAGCACCGGTCTTGGAAGGATTATGGCGATGTCCGCTCATAGGCCACTCGCCCGCTGGCGCCGGGCCAAAGCGATCAGCACCGGCGCCCCGACGAAAGCTGTGACGATCCCGGCTTCCAGTTCGCCGGGAAACAGCACCAGCCGCCCGGCAATATCGGCGGTCAAAAGAAGAATAGGCGAACAAAGGACGGTGAAGGCGATGATCCATCGCTGATCGGGTCCGCTGAGCCATCGTACCACATGCGGAACCATCAGCCCGACAAATCCGATCGGCCCTGCGGCTGCCGTCGCAGCGCCCGCCAGAAGAGTCACGGCGATTACCACGAGGATGCGGGTGCGCACCAGATTGACCCCAAGAGCGCGGGAGGGATCATCACCCAAGGCGACGGCATTGAGGGATGGTGCCACGCAGAGCGAGAGGACGAGCCCGCAGATGATGAACGGCGCCACCGTCAGCACGACGTCCATATTGCGTCCGGAAAGCGAGCCGATTGACCAGACCCGCAGACCGTCGAAGGCGCGAGGATCAAGCAGCGTGATCGCAGAACCGATGCCACCGAGCACGGCGGAGAGCGCAACACCGGACAGAACGAGCCGCGCCGGGCTCGCCCCATCGCGCCCGCACGATCCGACCGCGTAGACCACTAGCGCCACGGCAATTGCGCCGAGAAACGCAAACCAGAGATAGCTGGAGATCGCGTGGAAGCCTAACAGGCCAACTGCCAGTGTCACGAAGAAGGCAGCGCCCGCATTTACACCGAGGATACCGGGATCGGCGAGCGGATTGCGAGTAACAGCTTGGATCAACGCCCCGGAGACGCCGAACGCCGCACCACACAAGAGGCCAAGCAACGTTCGCGGCAGACGGTAATCGCGGATAATGATGTGTTCCGCAGATGCCGGGTCATAGGCGAACAGCGCATCGAAGCCGGTCGAGGGCGCAACGGCGCGTGGACCCGTCAGGAGGCTCGCGATACACAGCAGGATCAGGATGGTTGTGGACAGAGCAAACAGTAAGGGCAGCCGCGACCGTAATCGCCAGGCATGCCCGCCTGACGGGTTTACTGCAGGCGGTCTGCCGATTGGACCGGTACCTGTCTGATCCACAGCTTGCGTGGTCATACGCGCGCCTGCCCCTCAATCCAGTAGCCGATCGCGTCGATCCGCGTCTTGTCGAAGCCGAGCCGGTCGCGAAAATGTTTGCGGCATTCGGAGGCTGCCCGTGCTTCGCCGGCGATGTAGATATAGCCCGGTCCCTCCGGCAAGGTGTCGATCGCCGAGGCGATCTGCGGCAGCTGCGTATAGCCGCCACGGTCGGCTCTCGGACCATGGGTCTCGTACCAGTTGATCGAAACGTCGCCGTCACTTTTGATCACCTGGCGGTCGGCAGCCGATGGAATCTCGACATGCACGATGGCGCGCTCATCCGTGTCCAGTTCCTCCAAAATCCGACCGACTGCCGGAAGCCCCGTGATGTCGGTGACAAGCAGCATCCAGTCCGTATCTTCCGGCGGCTCGAAACGGCCTTCCGGATTGCAGATGCCGACGACGTCGCCCACCTTGGCGCCCATCGCCCAGCTGGCGGCAACGCCACCTGCGTGGGCGACAAGATCGATCAGCATCTCCCTGCGCTCCGCATCCCAGCGGCGGACTGTATAGGGTCGGTTCGGGCAATGCTGCGAACCATCCGGCCGGCCCCATTCCCCATTGCTCATCAAGACCGGCAGCGTCACCGGTGTGTGGGGATCAGGCCGCAAAGCAAGCCGCACCCATTCGTCGGGGTGACCGGTCGATATCAACCGCTCACCGCCCTCGACCTGCAGGGCGACCCGGATCATCGATGGCGTCAGTTGTGTAACAGCAGTCACCTCGCAGAAGAAATAATCTTCCACGTAGGGTTCGTGATCATTATCGTGGGACATCATTACTCCTTGCCCGCCCGCTCTGCCGCTTCGGCAAGACGGGGCAAAAACCTCGGAAAACCATAGGGAATTGACAACACGCTCAAGGCTGATGTCGACCAGACGGAAACAGGATCTTCCAAGGCCACATAACGACTGCTCATGACCGCCGGAAGCCGCATAAACAGCGGCTGCGCCTCGGCCGCAATGCGTGCACCTTCGCCGTACCACATGATCAGGATGTCGGCGTCCAGGCTATCGACCTGTTCCATGCCAACAGTGACAGAGCCCTGGCCGGGATTGGCAGCGGAGAGCGCCAGTATACCCGCAGATGGTTTAAGCCCCAGTTCCAGTAGGGCGGCAACGCGTGGATCCTCCGGCAGATAGACGACGACGCCGGACCCGCCGGGAAAATAGGTCCCGAAGGTAAATGTCTTGCCACGCAGGACAGGCCAGCTGTCGCCCATCGCGTTGAGAGAGGATGCTGTCTTTTCGATGAGTGCTTTGGCCTGATCGCTTCTGCCGAGTGCCTGCCCGACCATTTCAGTCTGTTCCTTCCAGTCGGCCGACCACGGCGCAGAGCGATAGACAACAGTCGGCGCGATGGAGGAAAGCCGCTTGTAGGCGAGATCATCCACGCCCGAATAGATGCCGAGGATGAGGTCCGGCCGTAGCGCTGCGATCGCCTCATAATCGATGTCGCCTTCGAAGAGATATGGCCGGATACCGTCCAGCCGTTGTTCGTTCCAGGGAAAGATGCCGCTCTCGAAAAAGCGATAACGCGGCATGCCCACCGGCGTCTTGCCAAGCGCAAGAACCGCATCTTCGCCGCTCCAGCCCAACGTCACGATCCGCTCCGGATCGCTCGGTATCGCCGTTGTCCCAAGGGCATGCTGAACTGTTCGCGGAAACCCGTCCTCGGACCGGACAGGCCCGACGACGAACAACAGCACTGACAACAGCAAGATTGCCATTTTACGAGGTGAGGACAATAGCGTTCTCACTTACCATTTGAAGCTCAGGTTGGCATAGACCGCCCGCGATTTTCCATAGAAACAGGAGTTGATATTGCTGCACCCGCTCACGTAGGTTTTGTCGAAGAGGTTTTGGGCGGTTACGTTCAGTTCCAGGCCTTCCAGCTTGGGATTCCGTTTGCCAAAGTCATAGGACAATGCTGCATCCACGACCGTGTAGGCGGGATACTTGAAGCTGTTGGCTGCATCGCCATATCCGCTGCTTGAGTGACGCACCCCGGCGCCAAACCCGAGCCCTTCGAGCGGACCATCTTCGATCCGGTATTTGGCCCAAAGGGATACGTTGACCGGAGGCATGAAACGAACCTTGTTCCCCTGTGTTCCGTCATCCGCCTTGGAATAGACCGAATCCGTGTAGGAGGCGGCTGCAATCAGATCAAGGCTATCAAACACCGTTGCCTTGCCTTCGATCTCGATACCCTGGACGTGAATTTCGCCCGTCTGCGCCGGAAGATAGGTAAATTCATCATAGGTAGGCACATTCTGTTGCTTCAAATCGAACGCGGAGAGCGTAATGAGAGCATCGTAACCGACCGGCTCATACTTCATTCCGACTTCCCACTGTTCGCCGGTCGTGGGCTTGAACGGGTTGTTCTGCCCGTCGAACCCAGAATAGGGCATGAAGGAAGTGGCATAGCTGACATAAGGCGCAAGGCCATTGTCGAAGAGGTAAACGAGCCCCGCACGGCCAGTAAAGGCGGTGTCCGTCTTTTTCCCTACCGTCGATGAGAGGATGTCGTTGTCGGTCTGCCAGGCCCAATCATAACGTCCGCCAAGCGTTAAAATCCAATTGTCCCATTTGATCTGATCCTGGGCATAAAGACCCAGCTGGCTGATCTTGTTGTCCCAACGGGCGCCGACCGTTGGCTCCTTGTAAGATCCGTAGTCAGGATTGAACACATCCAGCGGCGTGTTGCCAAAGCCATAACGGCCGGTATAGTCATTGCGGAACCATTTGTAGTCGGTGCCGACGATGACTGTGTGCTCAACCTCGCCGGTCGAGAGCTCGGCCTGGAGATTGGTATCGGTGGCGAAAACCTGGTTGTTCGAAGAATAGTCGATCGCGTTGCGTCTCATCTTCGTATAGTCCGTCACGCCGCCCGTCTCTACATAGCCACCACTGAAGAATGTACGGTAGGAATCATCGACCGAAATATATTTCGCGTTGTGGCGGATCGACCATACATCGTTGAACTGATGCTTGAATTCGTAGCCAAGTACGGCCTGCTCCCTGTCATACCCGTTGTAGGCCGGCTCGCCGGTGAAGAGATCACGGTCGATTCTTCCATAAGGCCCGGCCTTCACCGTTCCGATGTAAGGCAAGGGCTGGTAGTCCGGGACACCGTTGTCCTTTTGATAGTGCGACAAGAACGTGAATGTCGTGTCCTCGTCCGGTTTCAGCGTGAATGAGGGCGCGACCATGAACCGCTCGTCCTCGGTGTAGTCTATGTTCGTCCCGGTGCGGGTCGCAACGCCTGTCAGCCGGTAGAGGAACGCATCGTTATCAGGTACGGGGCCGGAAAAATCGAATGCACCATAGGCCCGACCGTCCGTACCGGTTCCGGCAACAACCTCATTGAATGGCTTGTCCGTCGGCCGTTTGCTGACCATGTTAATCATGCCACCGGGGTAGTTCTGACCGTAGAGGACGGAGGATGGTCCCTTCAGGACTTCAATCCGCTCGAGAAGATACGGGTCAATCTGTGGTGAGCCGCCGAGATCGCCGATATAGGGCAGATAAGTGCCGTCGAGATAGAGAGGCGTTGGCGCGAAGCCGCGTATTTCGATGTTGTCAAACGCACGGGTCGAGGCACTGCTGCCGCCGACATGGACGCCTGCAGTGTAATTCACCGCTTCCTTGATCGTTTCAGCACCCCGGGCCTTTACTTCATCGGCGGTGATGACAGAAATCGATTGCGGAACTTCAATCAACGGCGTGTCGGTTTTGGTACCTGTTGCCGACCGACTGGCAACAATCCCATCGACCTGCCCGTAGGCGCTCTCTGCGCCCTGTACCGTAATCGTCTGTAGTATTGTCGCGCTTCCATCCGTGACCGCGTCCGGAACCTGTGCCGCGTTGGCGACGGTTACACTCTTTGGACCGGTAAAATGGTATGTCAGACCCGTATTGGCGAGAAGCCCCTGCAATGCTGCCTCTGGGGAAAGCGGACCGCTAATGCCCGCGGTGTTCAGTCCGTTGGCGACAGCAGTGTTGTAGAGAATCTGGATGCCGCTCGCGGCACCGAACCGTGTCAGGCCGCGCTCAAGAGAGCCGGCAGGAATAGAATAGGTCACACTTTGCTGTGCGAAGACCGCGGACGAGGTCATGGCGAGCGCCGCAAATGCAATGGACGCAGACATGTGGGAAATCCGCCATTTGTATATTGCCATGCCCTCACGGCCGTGCTTGCCGACGTTGAACTGCCCCATCCCGATGTCCCCATGCAAGTCGTCGCCGTGCCATCCATTGGCGCGGCCTCTAGCAGGAAGAACGATCCGAATTTGAAAACACGAAATTTTTCCGTCGATTTTTTAAAGAAAATTTCCGGCTACCGCAGCAGCACAATTCCACCGACAAGACTGACGGGGCGAACCCGCAACGTCTCTTCCAGATGCGCGAGGATTTCGTCCGGACGATTGAGATGAAACACCCCGGACATCCGGCGTGAGCGGAGATTGCTGCTTGCAATCAGCACCTTTCCGCGACGATGGCGATTGAGGTCCGACACAACGTCTGCGAGCGGCCGGTCCTTGAAAATCAGCAGGCCCCGCCGCCACGCCGCGGCCGTCTCAAGATCGGTTGCCACTCTCTCACCGAGCCCAACCCGAGAATAGCTGATGCCTTCGCCGCCGGTGAGCTGACTATCGACCAGACATTGTACGGTGATATGTCCCTGAAGACACTCCACAGAGACATCCTCCTCGCCATGCTTGACCGAAAACGACGTCCCAATTGCCGTTGTGTCACCGTTGGCGGCGGTCACCACAAAGGGCCGCGTGGCGTCGTGGACCACATCGAAGACCGCCGCTCCTGATGTTAGCACCAGGTGCCGGGTTGATGGGGTGTAGTCGAGGGAAAGGGTCGTGCCACCATCGAGCGTGGCCGTCGATCCATCGAGGAGTTCAACCGTTCGCTGTTCGCCGACCCCGGTGGCGTAATCAGCAAGTACGGCATCAACGGACGGCAGAAATCCGAGCTCTGACAAGACGATCCCCACGCCCGCCGCACCGGCTGCAAGACTTCCAGCCGCGAGGAAGGATCGCCGCGTGACAGCCGGGGCAGATGTATTCTTGGTCTCACCAAGCGCTGATCCGAGATTTTTCCACAGCCGTGCCGACTGCTGGAAGGCTTGCTCGTGAGCGGCGCTGCGCGAGCGCCAGCGTAGCAGCGCTTCGGCATCTTCGGTGGTTGCCGTACCGGATGTGATGCGGACGATCCAGGCTGTCGCTTCGCGCCTGAGAGCTTCGAAATTCTCGTCCAACATCCGCTCCCTTCTACGCGTTCGTGACAGGATGTTGCGTATACCTGTTTCTAAAACTATCAACGATTGAAAAATGAAAAGCCGAAGCCTCAGGCCCGATTTATTGTCTCGAGCCGCTCCCTGCAATAGTCGACTGCCTTGCGGACTTCCAGCTCGACCGTGCGGATCGACACCCCAAATTCCGCAGCAATATCGGCATGACGGTGCTGCTCGAGGCGGCAAGCAACCAGCATTTTGCGCTGGCGCTCTGGGAGTTCACCGATGATCTGCATCAGGCAGCGCACCTGATCCCGGTCTTCGAACTGTTTCTCCGGTCCCGGCTGTTCGTCGGCGACAGACATGAGAACGTCAATATCGTTGGAGGTGAGTTTGCGTTTTTGCCCGCGGTCGTGATCGACCGCAAGGGTACGTGCGATCCGCATCAGATAGGGAACGGGCGCGGCTAACGCAGCCGCGCCATTACGGGCAAGCTTGATCCAAGCTTCCTGAGCGAGATCGTCGCTGTCTGCTTGCGAAAGGGTTCTGCTGATGAGGTAACGTTTGATCCGGCGTTCATTGCGCGAAAATGCGGCCATAAGCTCGTCGTCGTAACTTGCCATCCCTTCGCTCCTTGCCCGCCCAAAATCTGTTTTCGACGCAATACCGGTTCGCCGGACTGCTGGCAATAGTAGAGAAGAAAACTCATGTTAATCCCGACGCAGTCTCCACCTTGTCGGGATTCTAACCGCTGATTCCGGACGGGAGTCTTCAGGCCAGCGTCCGGCCCGCCTCGCGGAACCAGATTTTCGCATCCGCGCCAGCGGGTGTTTTCATCGGCGATTCAAGCTCCGTCACCACGCGCCAGACGGCCTCTGCAACGTCATCCGCCGTCGTGAACTCTGTGCCGGAGCGAAGCGTTGTGAGGTAGTCGTGTATGAATGCGCTGTACGGTTCGGGGATATCCATTCCCATTCGGGCGACTGCATTTTTGCCGAACCCGGTCGTCGGCGCCGAACCTGGCAGAACAAGTTTGGCTCGGACACCAAAGAGGGCGGCTTCAAGAGCGAGACTTTCGGTGAAAGCGTTCAGCGCTGCCTTGCTGGCACTGTAGACGGAGAGTGCTGGCAGCGGCTTGACGGTTACGCTGGAGCTGACGTTGACGATGACTCCTGACCGGCGGCTACGCATGTGTGGAAGAACGGCTTTTGTCATTGCCATCGCGCCGAACACGTTCGTCTCGAACAATTCACGGACCTTCGACATTTCCACGCCTTCAAGCACATTCAGCATGCCGACGCCGGCATTGTTGACCAGCGCATCAATCGGTCCCGCAGCTTCGACCGCCTTCGTGATGCTCCCAGCACTGGTGACATCCAGCGCCATGATTTTGAGCCTTTCGTTATGAGGTAGCAGGTCGGTCCCCGGCGTGCGCATGGTCGCGACCACCTCCCATCCTGCTGTTACAAATTTTTGTGCGATAGCGAGACCGAAACCGGATGAGCACCCGGTGATGAGTATCTTTGGCATGGTCTGTCTCCTCATGATTAACTTTCCGGAAGATGGACCCGTCGCCTCGGACTTGCTATATTTGATCGTCCAATATTTTTTAGCATTAGTCCGAAACCATGACCGATCCTGTTGCCGAAGTCGTTTCCCTGCTCAAGCCAAGCCCATCGATCTCAAAGCTGGTAACCGGCGGTGGACAGTGGATCGTCGAGCGCACGGAACTTGGAAGCCCCTTTTATTGCGCCGTGGTCGAAGGCCGTTGCCGGATGACTATCAAAGGTCGTGAGCCGATGTTGCTGTCGGCCGGTGACTTCGTTCTGGTTCCGGATATCTTCTCGTTCACGATGAGCAGCCTGGAGCCGCCGCCCCGTGGAGCGCTTGCCCGGCGTCTGGAGACCGGCCCGGGTGTCTTCCGCCTCGGAGACCCAGAAGCGTCCGCCGAAATCAAGGCGATGGTTGGCCATTGTGCCTTTGGTTCTGATGACAAGGCTCTTCTCGTCTCGCTACTACCGGAGGTCATCCATGTGCAGGGCGAAGAACGGCTGATGATGCTGGTCGCGATGATCAACGACGAAACCAGAGCCGACCGTGCCGCGCGTGAGATGGTGCTTCAAAGGTTGTTGGAGGTGTTGTTAATCGAAGCTTTGCGATCAACGGCAAATGCGGCGGCCCCGCCCGGTCTCCTGCGCGGCATGGCCGATCCGCTACTGGCACCGTCCTTGCGCCGGATTCACGCGGATCCGGGTCGGAGCATGACCGTAGAAACACTCGCGCGGGATGCTGCCATGTCCCGTTCTGCATTCTTTGATCGTTTCCGAAAAGAAGTTGGCGTAGCCCCGATGGAGTACGCGACCTGCTGGCGTATGGCGCTGGCGAAGGAATTCCTTCGCCAGGATGTTGCCACGGCCGAAATTGCGCAACGCGTCGGCTATGGTTCAGCAAGCGCCTTCAGCGTCGCGTTCAGTCGGCATGTGGGAATGCCACCTGGGGCCTATTCCCGGGAAAACACTGCTGGGTAACGCTAATGCGTTTGGACATATGGGACAGGCGTGCCCTCACCTGCCGATGTAGGCCGCCAGTTCATCCGGCGTTCCGTTCGGGAAAGCCTGCCTTAAAAAATCCAGGAAGGCAGATACGCGCGCACTCAACAGACGCCGGGACGGGTAAAGCGCCCACAGCGCGATCTCGGAGCCCTCAATATCGCCCCAGTTCAGCAAAGTGCCATCGGCTAGATCGTTACTCACCAGCGAAATCGGCATACAAGCAGCACCTACGCCAGTTCGCACCGCGTCGCGAACCATAATGAGTGACGACAAGGCGAGGACGGGCTCTACCTTGATCTTCGAAGAGCCTTTCGCGGTCATGACGCTCCAGGTCTGGAGATCGCCGGGCCCGCGCACGACGCCCGGCGATGTCATGTCTGCCACCGGCCGGGGAAGGTTGGGGTTTGCCACGACGACCAGACGATCATGCAGAAAGACTCGACCAACGAGACTTTCATCTGGGTCCGGATTGACCCGGATGACCAGATCATAGCCTTCCTCGATCATATCCACGGCTCGGTCCTCTGTTGTGACTTCCAACCGCACGTCTGGATATTTCAGTGAAAAGCCCGCCGCGATCCGACCCATGGCTGTCTGCGAAAACAGCAGCGGCGCGCTGATCCGCAACCTGCCGCGAGGCTTGTCCCCGCCCGCCGCGATAGTGGCTGCCGTTTCGTCGAGCTCGGTCAGCAGGGCGGCTGTCCGTTCATGAAGGGCGCGTCCTTCCTCAGTAAGTTTCAGGTTGCGCGCGCCGCGTTCAAACAGCCGAAGCTGGAGGGCAGCCTCAAGTTCTGCAACCCGTCGCGACAATGTCGCTTTGGGACGGCCGGACGCCCGCGCCGCTTTGCCGACGCCACCGTGACGCGCGACCAGGTTGAAATCGGCAAGGGCAAGGAGATCCATAATCGTTCCAATTACGAGACGAGCTGTCTAATTTAACGGTCTATTGGTTTAATAGTGAGCCAGCCATATTCCGGATGTCAAGCAATACCAACCCGGAGAAAATCCCATGACCATTCTCGTTACCGGCGCCACCGGCAATATCGGCGGCCAAGTCATCCAGCATCTCGTCGACCGCGGTGCCGATGTCCGCGCTCTCGTTCGCGACCCTTCCAAGGCCAATTTCCCGGCAGGCGTTGCCGTCATGAAAGGTGACTTCCTCGACGTCGACTCCCTGCGTACCGCGTTCGAAGGAGTGTCGACGCTGTTCCTGTTAAACGCTGTCGCACCAGACGAGTTCACCCAAGCCTTGATCGCCCTCAACGTCGCCCGCTCCGCTGGCGTTGAGCGGATCGTCTACCTGTCGGTCATTCACCCTGATGTCTATGTGAACGTGCCGCACTTTGCCGGTAAATTCGGCGTCGAGCGAATGATCAATCAGATGGGCTTTCACGCCACTATCCTGCGTCCGGCCTATTTCATCCAGAATGACTTGACGATCAAGGAGGTCATCACCGGGTACGGTATCTACCCGATGCCCGTCGGGACGAAGGGCCTTGCCATGATCGACGTGCGTGATATCGCCGAAATCGCAGCCCTTGAACTGCTGCGTCGTGAACAGGCCGCGCAGCCTTTGCCGCTCACCCGCATCAACCTGGTTGGCCCCGACACACTGACAGGAACGGATATCGCCGCCATCTGGTCGGCCGTGCTCGCTCGCCAGATTAATTATGGCGGCGGTGATACGGCCGCCTTTGAGCAGAACCTCAAGCAGTTCATGCCGGCTTGGATGGCCTACGACATGCGCATGATGGGCGAGCGATTCTTGACCGATGGCATGCTGCCCGAGGGCAGTGATGTTGAACGCCTGACGACGCTTCTTGCCCGTCCGCTGCGCTCCTACCGCGACTTCGCCTTGGAAACAGTTGCCTCGGCTTGAGGCCATCATCCACAATTTCAAACAAGGAGAACCGTCATGATCTATTCGAGCGCAACAGTCCCGGTGAATCAGGAAGGCGAAACCAAACTCACCCGGGAACAGGTCTGGAAGGGCCTGGAGCTGAAGGCGCGCGATGCGCGTCTCTTTCTCCCGCCCGGCCTCTGCACCCGCTGTGACGTCATCGAGGAAAGTACAACGCACTTTGTGCGCACGGCCACAATCGCCGGCTCCGACATCAGGGAAATCATCACCCTTGAGCCACAGAGCAAGGTCACCTTCTTCCAGGCAGCCGGCCCCCGTGAAGGCGCCATTATCAATGAGGTGTTCGAGGACGAAGCCGGCGCACTGCAGCTGAAGTTCTACTGCTACCTCGGTCTGCGCGGCAAGGAGCACGATGGCCCGGAGGAACAGGCCGAGCAGACACAGTTCGACAGCGACAAAGGCTACAAGTCGGCCCTCGAATCGACGCTGAAGCGGACCCGCCAGCTGCTTGAAGAGGGCCGGCTGTGATTGCCGATCGCAACAAACAAACCTGGGCCGCCTCCCTAGAGGCGTCCAGCCTTCCAACAGGGCCGATCATAACCCTCCGCCACGGACACACATTTCTCCGCCGCGTGGAAATCTTGACCCTCTGCGCTACCGGCCGGCAGTGAGTCAGGCGCTGGCCCACGGCTGTAATATCACCGGCCTGGTAAGCTTGCTGGAAAAGCCAAGGATCTCAGCGAAGTAAAGCGTCTGGATAGGGACGCTCGGGATGAAAAAGCGTTGTGCCGATCTTTAAAAGATCGACACGCCGTGATCAGCGCGCCCAAGCATCAATTTCGCGCCTATGTAACTTTGCCTTGTTTGGCCAGGAAATCGAGAAGAGCGCGCACTCTCGAAGGCAGCGGGCCACCCTGCCCGATATGAATGGCATGAAACTCCTCCCCGTCTCCAGGATTATACTCGTCGAGCACCGGCACCAGCCGGCCGGCCTTCAAATCACCGCGTATCGTGAAGTTGGCGAGACGGGCAATTCCATTTCCAGCGAGTACCAACTGTCGCAGCGCCTCGCCGTCATTGGCCTGGACACGGGCGACGACTGGGGCAAAAATCGTCGCGCCTTCCGATATTAACGGCCAGCCATCCATCGAGCGGGTGTAACCAAGGCCCAGCCTGTCATGCCTTTCAAGCTCCTCGATAGTCCGGGGCAGCCCACGCCGGTCGACATAAGAGGGAGCAGCGACGATTGTCATTGCAGTATCGCCAAGCCTGCGCGCGACGAGGCTCGAGCTTTTAAGCGGGCCTGCGCGAACCGCAACGTCCATTCGCTCCTCAAGCAGATCGACGACAAGGTCGCTCTGCACGATATCGACGGTAATCGCAGGATATCGCTCCAGGAATTCCGGGAGTATACCGGCTAGGACATGGGTGGCATAGGAGGCGCTGGTACTCAGGCGGAGGCGGCCACTGGGCACCTCACCCGCACTGGCGATCCGCTCGGCATCTTCGATGTCTGCCAGGATACGCGTGGCGCGCTCGAAAAAGACACAGCCTTCCGAGGTCAACTTGAACACGCGCGTCGAGCGGTTGATGAGACGGGTACCCAACCGCGCCTCCAGTCTCGCGACCAGTTTGCTCACCGCCGACGGCGTCATTCCGACGCTGCGAGCAGCTGACGAGAAGCCACCGCGCTCGACAACCTGCACGAAGACTTCCATTTCTCCGGATCGATTGACTTCCGCTCGAGCCATCTGGTCCCTGATTTCACAAATGTTGTTCCCGCCCGCAATCTATATCACGAAAGCCGGATCTCCTATCTCTTCCCCATCAGGTGGCGCAAGTCGCTTCCATTTCTCAAGAAAGGAAGACCAGATGGAATATCGTTCTCTTGGCCGATCAGGCCTCAAAGTCTCGGTCCTGAGCTTTGGCGCAGGCACGTTTGGAGGGGCAGGTCCCCTTTTCAGTGCATGGGGCACGACCGATGTCACCGAGGCAAGGCAACTTATCGATATCTGCGTTGAAGCAGGCGTTAATCTATTCGATACCGCAGATGTCTACTCCAACGGTGCATCGGAGGAGGTGCTGGGTGCAGCGCTGGAAGGTCGTCGCGAGACCGTGCTGATATCGACGAAGACCAGCCTGCCTATGGGAGATGGGCCGAACGATGCGGGTTCCTCCAGGTTTCGCTTGATCAGATCGGTCGAAGACGCACTTCGCCGGCTTCGGACGGACTACATAGACATTCTGCAACTTCATGCCTACGACGCCCGGACACCCGTCGAAGAAGTCTTGTCGACCCTTGATATGCTCGTTCGTGCGGGAAAGGTCCGCTATGTCGGCATCTCGAACTTTTCGGGATGGGAAATCATGAAGTCGCTGGCGGTTGCCGACGCGTACGGATGGCCTCGCTACATTGCCAATCAGGTTTACTATTCCCTTCTCGGTCGAGACTACGAGTGGGATCTGATGCCACTGGGTATGGATCAAGGCCTTGGAGCACTCGTCTGGAGTCCGCTTGGCTGGGGGCGGCTTACGGGAAAGATCAGGCGCGGCGCTCCCCTGCCGGAGAACAGTCGTCTTCACGAAACCGCAAGCTTTGGTCCTCCGGTCGATGAGGAGCATCTCTACCGCGTCGTTGATGCCCTTGAAGACGTTGCAAGACAGGTCGACAAAACAGTTGCGCAGGTGGCGCTCAACTGGCTTACAGGCCGGCCCACGGTGTCTTCCATTATCATGGGAGCGCGAAACGAAGAGCAGCTCCGGCAGAACCTCGGAGCGGTCGGATGGCATCTCACCGATGATCAGATTGCTCTCCTGGACAATGCGAGCGTCTTGACGCCGCCATATCCGCATTTCCCCTATCATCGTCAGGAGGGCTTTGCCCGTCTTAATCCACCGATGGTAGGTTCCAAGATGCGTGGATGTTGAGCGTAATATTGCGATTAATGTGGTGGCAGATCCGGCTGCAAAAGTTATGCAGAAAGACCAACCCACAACAGCTGTGAGAATGCCAGCAGCTGTTGGCGATGCGTTACTTTGTCGGCTGAGACCGTGCGCTCAGTTTGTGTCCGTCCGGATCACGAAGATAAGCGACGAAGGCCCCGTTCGGTCGCTCATTCGGCGGGCTCTCGATCGATGTGCCGCCGTGCATAACACCGGCGTCGTGCCACGCCAGAACATGCTCGCGGCTCAGGGCGGCGATTCCGATTGTCCCGCCATTGGCAACGGTCGCCGCCTTGCCGTCGATCGGTTTCGTGATCATCAGTCGTCCGCCTTCGTGGACATAAATCAGTCTGCCTCTCGAATCCATCTCGCCGGGCCTGCCGCCCAATGCAGCGAACGTGGCGTCGTAGAAGTTTCTTGACCGCTCCAGATCATTACTTCCGATCATGATGTGCGTGAACATGGTCTCATCTCCCGTAAGGCAGCGCGCTGGCAGCAGGGGGCGAGCTCCCCCTGAGCCAGGAGCTCGTTTGTATGCTTTCACCGTACACCGTCCTGAGGGCCTCGCAAAGCGTGGCGAATTTGATGGAATTATCGTCCCAAGGCTCTCTCGAAGAGTGGAAGAAATGTATTCAAGAAACAGCGGGCCGTCAGCCTTCCACCGCCTGGCCCGTGCGATGCGAGATCCCACATTCATCGATCAGGTCGCGAACACGCTGCGCGACGAAGATTGCATGCTCGGTAACCTGCGGCAGCCCCATTAGTTCTCCGAAAGTGCCGCGTGCAAGCGGCCCGGCAATAAACAGTGAAGTCGTACTTTCGCCTGAAGCCGATACGGGATTAGACTTGGCATCAACCAAGATGCCAAGCCCGGTCGGGCAGGGTTGCAACAGGCCCGCCTGCTCAAGTTCTCGAAGCATGGCTTGGCTTTGAAGAATGCCGCCATGCGCCGGGCCCGTGGTGACGACGATCGCATCGACGTCAAGCGTTTCGAGAGACTTGGCGCGCTGGGGTCGCAACGTCACCCTGTAGCCGGCGTCTATCCGTGTCACGGAAGAAAGCGAGGCAGCCCGGACATCCATTTGGCCGCTCGCGATCGCCTGCTCCACAGCAGCCTCGACTTGCGGCGCGATGCGAAAGCGATGCACATCCCAGACCGGCCGCAAGTGTCGGGCAACGCGCCGTCTCTCAATGACAGGCAGATTTCCCCATATGTCCCTCCCCTGCGCCCTCAGCGCATCCACGACGCTATGCCATGTCATTCCCCGTTCCTCTGCTTCTCGCAGCGTTTGGCGAACCTTATGGAGCAACTTGCTTGCAGAGGTGAACGGTTCAGACAGGAAATCGCCGAAAGGCTCCTGCCCGACGGGGCCATGGCCGCGAGACCGCAAGCCCCTGCGAGAGAACGACGTTATCTGGCCGACATGGCCCCGTCTCTTGAGCGAGGCAACCACATCGGCGGAGGTCAAGCCATTTCCGACGATGAGAACACGATCTCCAGTCTCGACGGCGTCGATCGCATCGGTCACGGTGACATCCGCAATCAGCTTGGGATCATCTTTGAAGGGCTGAAGCACCCGGGGCAAAGAAGGTGGTGGATGGCTGACGGCCAGCACGACTATATCCGCAATGAGCGCTGTACCGTCAGACCCCGCAATCTCATAGCGGTTTCCTTTTCGTGACACCGAGATCGCTTTGGTCCGCCAGTGTCTGATACGGCCGTCATCCAAAAACGGTTGAATCCGTGCCGAGACGTATTCGCCGAAGACAGACCGCTTGGGATAAGGCAAGCCATCGTGTCCTATGAGCTCGGCATCGTCACGGGTAGGAATACCGCCAACATAACGCTCGAAATCATCGGGAATATCCGGAAACAACGTCATTCTTGCAGCGGGAACGTTGACCCGATGCGCCGGATCGGTTGCGCTATAGGCCAAGCCGCGGCCCAACTCCGATCGAGGTTCGATGACGACAATGGATGTATCAGTCGAGTATCCGATACCCGCTACCAGATGCATTGCCATTGCCGCGCCGGTGAAGCCACCGCCGACAACTGCCACGGTCAGGCGGGCAGAAGCTATGGGAACAATAGAATTCATTGCCTCTACGTTCTCCCCAAGGAGATCTGTGCCCTGCACGATTGGAAGGCCCTAAAAAGCGTTTTCCGCTTCCTGCGCATAAGGCTCATCGTCACCACTATTCTATGTTCCCGAAGTTTCCGGCAAAGCTCCTCGTTACGGGGCGCTTGATTGGAAACGCGCTTGAGGGGCACCGTCTCATCACGTCACTATATCTCATTACTGCTGGCGGATGTAGCAAGATCAATTGCCAACCGGGGCGCCTTGCGCGCCCCGGGCTCCAGAGTTTACTCAGCTCCAGGCGTGAAGTGGCGGCTTCTCGCCATTGAGGAAGTACTTGCCTAGGATGGAATATTTCCACCGGACGGGATCGTGCAGCGTGTGGGTACGGGCATTGCGCCAATGGCGATCGAGGTGGTGCTCTGCAAGCGTGGAGCGGGTGCCTGCAAGTTCGAACAGCTTGTTGGTCGCCGCAATGGCAATCTCTGTCGAGAGAATTTTCGCCTCGGCCGTCACGATCTGTGCTTCGGCGACCGTGTCAGCATTCGGGTTCCGGATGGCGCGATCGATGGCATAACCGGCTTTTTCAAGCAGCGCCTGGGCCGCATGCAGTCGCAGCGTCAGATCGCCGACAGCCTGTATCGTGTAGGGGTCATCCCAGGCATGATCTACGCCGCTGTCCACCCATGCACGGCTCTTGGTGCGCACGAAGGAGATGGTTTCATCGATTGCCGCCTGCGCTATACCCGTATCCACCGCGACCTGGATAATCTGGAAAATCGCACCATCCGCAGTGGGTTCCGCATACCCTTTGTAGCCGGGAACCAGGTGTGTTTTCGGCACCTTGACGTTATTGAGGATGACAGTGCCTGAGAGCGTCGTGCGCTGCCCGAAGGATGACCAGTCGTCGATGACGGTCAATCCGGGTGCATCCCGCTCGGCAATTGCATACCAGGCGCGGCCTTCATCATCGAGCGCAACGATGGGCACGAGATGGGCGAGAAGTGCGCCGGAGGAGTAGAATTTCTGGCCGTTGACGATCACATGGTCGCCCGCATCGACGAACTTCGTTTCGAAGTCCGCCGCCCGCTTGGAACCGAATTCGGAGAAGGCATTGCCGAAGCGTGTGCCGCGCAGCACTTCTGCGAAAAGCAGCGTCTGCTGAGCCTCATCGGAAACCGTGCGGATCGCGGCAACGACGCCGAGATGGTTCTGCGCGATCTGGCCAATCGAGGAATCGGCCGCGGAGACGATCTCGATCACCTTGGCGAGCGTCGCATAGGAGACTTCAGGACCGCCGAACTTCTTCGGCACGTTGATCGACCAGAGCCCGCTTTGCGAGAAGGCATCGAGTTCCTTTACCGGCCAGATACGATCGCGATCGCGAATGGCTGCGCCGGGGGCAATTTCGGCGGCGAGTTTCTTGGCGACTTCGATTGCTTCGGCATCGCTCTTGATGATGTGTGCCGGCTCACTCGGCCGCGGCACGGCGGGAACGCCTTGAGCCGCATCTTTCGTCTTCACGTTGGAAATGGTCATGCCATGTCTCCTCTTTCCTTTGATTTTCAGTGAATATGCGTGACGAGCGCGGTTGGCTTCTGGCCCAGATAGAAGGCTTTCACGTCATCGCGCGCCTTGAGTTCGGCGGCCGTGCCTGACAGCACGCTCACGCCGTTTTCCATAATGATGGCCCGGTCGGCATAGGTCAGCGCGACTGCTGAGTTTTGTTCAGCGACCAGGATCGAAAGCCCTTCTTCGCGATTAAGGCGCTTCAGCGTGCGGAAAATATCCTGCACGATGAGAGGCGCCAGCCCCATTGACGGTTCGTCGAGGACAAGCAGCCGTGGCCGCGACATCAGTGCCCGGCCGATGGCCGTCATCTGCTGCTCGCCGCCCGAAGTGAGGCCGGAAAGCACCCGGCGCTTTTCCTTAAGTCTTGGGAAATGCGTGTAAATTTTCTCAAGGTCGGTCGCGATTTCAGTGCGCGTGGCGGATCGGCCAAGGCCGCCGGAGACCAGGTTTTCCTCGACCGTCAGTGTCTTGAAGCAATGGCGACCTTCGAGCACCTGCACGAGACCGCGACGGACAAGGCTTGCTGGGGTTTCGCGCGTGACATCACGACCGTCAAACAGGACATGACCGGCGAGCACCTGCCCCCGTTCGGCCGGAAGGAGGTTGGAAACCGCCTTCAGCGTCGTCGTCTTGCCAGCGCCGTTCGCACCGAGAACGGCAAGGATCTCCCCCCGTCCGAGCGAAAAAGTGACCCCATGCAATGCGGTGATGGCATGATTGTAGGTTGCGTGGAGCCCCTCCACGGCAAGCAGCCTGTTCCCCTCGGTCATCACGATCTCCTTGGCGCTTTTCGGGATGTTGTGGCCGGACACCGGGAGACCCTTGCCCGACCACGCAAACATCAGTTCGTCACGGAATTCGCATCTTCCGACGTGCGAAGCTTGATGCCCTTTTCAGCCGCATAGGCCTCGGACGACTTCTCGATGATCGGGCGCAGCAGGGCCCAGTCCGGTGCGATCCAATCGGAAACCACGTTCCACTTCTTGCCGTCCCACTGCTGGAACGTCACGTAGCCGTTACCCTCATGGTTATCCCAGGTGACATTGATCGAGTGGAAGAGATCCTTGGCGCCCAATGCCTCGACACGGGCTGGATCAAGCTGCAGATGCTCGAAGCCCCAGCGAACTTCGTCGCCGGTCAGGGTGCGCTTGCCGAATTTCTCCTGGGCGATCCGCACCGCCTCGACATTAAGAATACCGTTGACGATACCGAGATTGTGATAGACGGAGCCGATGCGGCTCTTGTCATCAAGGTTGCCCTTGCCGGCGTCATAGACGGTTTTCACGATTTCCTTGACCACCGGATATTCGGCACCTGATGCCTGGGTGGTGATGGCGGTGTAGCCCTTGGCCGCATCGCCGGCGGGAATAACGTCCTCTTCCGAGTTGGACCAGACATTGCCGATGATGTGATCCACCGGGAAACCGGTTTTGGCCGCCGTCTTCAACGCCACGGGATTCATGACGCCCCAGCCGCGCAGCACGACATAATCCGGCTTGGCACGGCGGATCGTCAGCCACTGCGACTGCTGCTCGTTGCCCGGATGCGGGACTTCGATCTGCTGGAGGTCGAAGCCATACTTCTTGGCCAGCAGGTCATAGATCGGGATCGTTTCCTTGCCATAGGGAGAGCCGTGGTAGAGCACGACGATCTTCTTGCCCTTCAGTCCTCCAACCCCGCCTTCCTTGGATGCAATGTAGTTCACGATGCCGGAGGTTTCGCTGTAGGGATTGAGCAGCAACGGGAAAACATAGGGAAAAACACGGCCATCGGTCGAATCCGTGCGGCCGTGGTTGATGGTAATGAGCGGCACCTTGTCTTGGGTGATACGGTCGATCATGGCATAGGCTATGCCGACCGACAGCGGGTTCCAGGCCGCAACGCCGGGGTTGCTCTTCAGGCGTTCATAAGCTTCGACCCCTCGCTCAACTTCGTACTGGGTTTCGGCTTCGGACCATGTCAGCTTGACGCCGTTGATACCGCCGTCCCTGATGTTGACGAGATTGAGATAATCGATGAATCCGCCGAAAAAGCCCGTGCCACCGGCTGCATAAGGCCCGACGCGGTAGCTCTGCAGGGGGAAGTACTGTTCATCGGCCATGGCCGGGGAGGCGATGGCGGCGAGGCTGATGCCGGCAGCAAAGGCTGCTGCTTTGATTTTCGTGTAGAAGGTCATATCTGGACACACTCCGTCTGTCGGCTGGCGCTCGGCCATCCGTGTTGGTTTCAGGAATTCATTGCTGATAAACTTTTTCTTGTTGGAAGCCTTTGCCTGTCAGGGCCGGCTTCGAGGGGTTCACGCCCGCCTGACGGCAGCCGTAATGCGTAACTTCAAGCGATCCCACAATGACACGAGGCCGTCAGGTTCCAGGATCAGAAACAGAATGATCAAGGCGCCGAGAACGATGCGCTGCGTCATATCGAGCACTCCGGAATTAAAGACATCGCCTAATAGCAAAGAGCCAAGCCGTGAGAGGACGAGCGGAAAGACGACGATCAAAGCCGCGCCAAAGAAGGCACCCCGGATCGAGGCAAGCCCGCCGATTATGACGATGAAGAGTATTTGGAACGAGCGGTCGAGATTAAAACCGGCCGGCTCCACCGTGCGAAGATAGGCAAAAGCCCAGATGACCCCGGCAACCCCGACGATGAAGGACGAGATTGCAAAGGCGAGCAGCTTGGTGCGAAGCACCGGAATGCCGATGATGCGTGCGGCGGTCTCGTTGTCGCGCACGGCAATGAAGTTGCGACCGGTCTGCGACGACACCAGGCGGTAGGCGAGGAACGTGAGGACGGCGACAATGGTCAGCGCGAAGAGATAACGCCCGATCGGCCCTTCGAAAGAAATGCCGGCCAGCGATAGCGCTGGCGCATCGATCACGCCGGATGCGGATTCGTTCGAGAACCAGCTGAATTTCGTTAACGCCCATTGCACGAAGAACTGCGCCGCAAGAGTCGAAACGGCGAGGTAGAAACCGCGCAGTCGAAGGCTCGGCAGGCCAAAAACTATGCCGATTGCCGCGGCGGAAAGACCGGCAAGTACAATCGAAACAATAAGCGGCAGCGCATCGATACGCAGATTGAAATTGTATGCCGCGAAGGCACCGACGGCCATGAATGCGGCCGAGCCAAGCGAGACCTGACCCGCATAGCCAGTTAAAAGGTTGAGACCAACCCCGGCAAGGCTGAGCGCAAGAAACGGCAGCAGGATTGCCTCGAAGAGGTAACTGGTGCCGACGAACGGCACGACGAGATAAGCAACGGCGAGCACTGCGACCGTGCCGGCATGGCGCGGCAGGGAGAACGACGATGAAAGATCGGCTGTAACGGCGGACATATTAGACCCTTTCCACGAGCTTTTGACCGAAGAGCCCGGACGGGCGGATCAGCAGGAAGGCAAGGGCCACGACATAGGCAAACCACCCCTCGATGCCGCCGCCGAAGTACTCACCGATATAGACCTCGGCGAGCTTTTCCGACGCGCCGACAATCAGACCACCGATGATCGCGCCTAGAATGGAATCGAAGCCGCCGAGAACGAGCACCGGCAGAGCCTTCAGCACTACCAGCGACAGCGAGAACTGCACCCCGAGCCGCGCACCCCAGAGCAGCCCGGCGACCAGGGCAACGAGGCCTGCCGCCGCCCAAACGCTCGCCCATATCCAGGGCAGCTTGAGACCGACGGCAAGCGCCGCGAACTGGTCATCCGCGACGGCGCGGAAGCCGAGGCCGATGCGGGTGTAGCGGAAGAAGGCCGAGAGAGCCGCCACCATGCCAGCCGCGACGACTGCGGCAAAGATGTCGAACTGGCTGATGAAAACGCCACCGACATCAAAGGGAATGTCCTCGATACCGAGATCAAGCCCATGAACCTGCGTACCCCAGAGGAGTTGGGCCGCTCCCTCTATGATGTAGGATAGGCCAAGCGTCGCCATGAACAGCGTGATCGGTGGCTTGTTGGTGAGCGGGCGAAGCACCGTACGCTCGATCGCAACACCGATGACGACCATGATGGCAAAGGTAATGGCAAAGGCTGCCACAAAAGGCACGCCACGCTCGACAAGGCTGACAAAGGTCAGCGCGGCGAACAGGAGAAGTGCGCCCTGCGAAAAGTTTAGGACACCCGATGTCTTGTAGATCAGCACGAACCCGATGGCGACGAGGGAATACATGACCCCGGAGAGCAACCCGCCGACCAGCACCTCGGTAAAGAACAACCAATCAAACGCAGCCATCAGATACCCTCCCCGTCTTCGTTTTCCGGCGCAGCGCCGAGATAGGCATCGATGACACGTTGATCGCTGGCAATTTCCGCAGGCGTGCCATCGGCGATCTTGCGCCCGTAGTCGAGCACCGCGATGCGGTCGGAAAGACCCATCACCACGCCAATGTCATGCTCGATCAGAACGACGGTGACCGCATATTCGTCACGCGCGAGACGCACATAATCGGCAAGTTCGTTCTTCTCCGTCGCCGTCATGCCAGCCATGGGCTCGTCAAGCAGCAGAATGCGTGGCTCGGCGGCAAGCGCACGCGCGAGTTCCACCCGCTTCTGCAATCCATAGGGCAGCGTGCCGGCAAGCCGGTCAACATGGGGCGTCAGATGCAGAAAATCGATGATCCGCCCTGCCCGCTCGCGGGCATCGGCCTGCTCGCGGCGAGCACTCGGCAGACCGGCTATCTGGCTCAGGAAATTTGCCTGCTCGGCGTAAGCCCGCCCCGTGGCAACATTATCGAGAACACTGAGACCCTTGAACAAGGCGAGGTTCTGGAACGTCCGCGCCACGCCGAGACTGGCGAGCTTCTCAGTCGGCACTGGACGATAGGCTTTGCCATTAATCGCTACATGGCCACGATCCGGGCGGTAGACGCCTGAGATAACATTAATCAGCGAACTCTTGCCGGCGCCGTTGGGCCCGATAATACCCAGGATTTCGCCCTGCTGCGCGGCCAGGTCGATATTCTCCAGAGCGACGACGCCTCCAAAGGAGAGGTCAATACCGCGAAGCTCCAGCACAAGTTCTTTGGCGGCGTCCACCGCGCGGGGTTCTTGCCCGACATGCTCGCTGGGCAAGGCAATGTGTTGGCGAATGTCCGTTGGGATCGCCACCTCCGCGCCAAGACTTGCAACCAGAAAACTCGATGCTGACATCGTTCAGTCCATGCTCCGCCCAATGGGCACAGGTTTCCAATCACGGAGGCGGTCCCCCGTGGTGCAGGCGGCGGCCAAAGGCCGCTGCCGTCTGATTTGCAATCTTACTCCGCAGCTATTGCTACGCTGATTTCCGCCTGTTCCAGTTCGCGCACGACCGGGATGACATGCTTGCCGAAATACTCGACTTCTTCCTGAAAATGCAGGAAGCCCAGCAGGATAAGGTCAGCCCCGGCGCGTTTGAGGTTCACCACGCGTTCGGCAACCTGCCGCGGCGTGCCGATCAGGTTTGAGCGGAAGCCGTCATTATACTGAACAAGATCTTCGAAGCTGGACTTCGCCCAGTTGCCCTCGCCTTCGGGAGAAGACTTGCCGGCATTTTTTACCTCATGGCCGAAGGCATTGACCGCTTCCGGATTGGCCTTTTCGATGATCTCGGCAAGCACGGCTCTCGCCTCTTCCTCGGTCTCGCGCACGATGGCGAAGGCATTCACGCCGACTTTGACCGCATGGTTGTTTTCCTTGGCCTTGACGCGAATGTCATTCACCTGCTTGGCGATTTCCTCCGGCGTGTTGCCGTTGGTGAAATACCAGTCGGATACGCGGGCCGCCATATCGCGAGCCGCACGCGACGAACCGCCCTGGAAGATTTCCGGCTGCGGATCAATCGGCTTCGGCTTGAGGGAGTAGTTGTTGAAGCGGTAGAAATCGCCGCGGAAGGTGAAATTGTCTTCCGTCCAGATGCCACGCAGAGCCCGGATGAACTCTTCCGAACGGCGGTAGCGTTCGTCGTGATCGAGCCAAGGCTCGCCGATGGCGTGAAACTCGCCGCGGAACCAGCCGCTGACGATGTTAACGGCAACGCGACCGTTGGTGAGGTGATTGATCGTGGCAATCTGTTTGGCGGCAAGCGCGGGGTTCCACGGACCAGGCAGAATGGCGGCGATGACCTTCAGCGTCGTCGTCGATTCCAGCAGAGCGTGACTGAACGACACGGATTCATGTTGGAATTCGGCACCGTAGCCGGCGGTGAAGCGGATCTGGCTCAGCGCGTAATCGAAGCCGCTCGCTTCGGCGATCTGCGCGAGCTTGCGGTTGTAGTCAATTGTCCAGCTGGTGCGCTGCTCGATGTTCGAGATGACGAGGCCGCCGGATACATTCGGCACCCAATAGGCAAATTTCACGGGCTCGGCGTGGTGTTCAGTCATGGAAATCTCCTCTTTTCTGATGTCAGTTCGCGACCGCGTCTTGTGAAACGAGGCGAAGGGCTGAACGGTGATCGTCGGCGACAAGGTTTCTGGCTGGCAGTAGATCGATCAATTCGGCGGCGGCACGCTCGACGCGCGCCTCAACCACGGGGTTCGAGAGCGTGTATCCGGTGAAATCCGCCTCAACGGCGTAGACCGTCGTTGGCACAGTAACCGCGCCAAAGAAGCCGAACAGCGGCCTGAACTGATGCTCCAGCATGAGGCCATGCAGTGCTGTACCTCCCGTTGCCGCAAGGATCACGCGCTTGCCTTGAAGCGCACGGAAATCGACGAGATCGAAGAGATGCTTTAACGCGCCGGTGTAGGATGCGCGGTAGACAGGCGAACCGACGACAAGTACGTCGGCAGCTTCCACAGCATCAATAATCCTGCGGCCGGCCTCATCCAGTTGATCTGCGCGAAGAGCCCTGAACAGGATCGGCGCCGCCACAGCCAGATCGACCGTGTCCACAGAGACGCTTGCCCGTCTCTCGATCGAGTTCAGGATGTCCGAGACAATGCTTGCCGTGCGTGACGGTTGTTTAACGCTGCCGCTTATTCCAAGTACGTTCATTGTTCGCCTCACTCCTGTTACCTTTAATTTCTATAGTTTTCATAGATAATCAAAGATGCAAATTCCAAAGTGAGGGCATTTTGAGGAAACCAATCTTGTGCATTCGCCCTCTGACGCAAAGGACTAAGCAGGCAGTGCCAGTGAGCAGCGAAGCGTTTAGGCGCCACGTCGCTCGTTTGTCGTGACCGACATACAAAAACAGTCGCGTTCTCCCTCACCAGAATTGAATGAGGGTGTGGCTCATTTCACTGTATTAATTGTATGCCAGCCATCGAACCGCCCCGCTTCGATTGGTGAATGACTGACGAGCGATCTACGTCGATAAAATGCACACTTTGGTAGCGCCCAAGTCAGCGCATGTGCGCAGGATAGGTGTCATCGACTGCGTGCGGTCTTTCCGGCATGGCATTTTGCTTGCCGCCGCCATGCCGCGCCTTACCATCAAACCGATTGGGGCGACGAAACCGACCGAAAACGGACCATTTACCGGACCTCTCTGCACAGAGAAGCCAAACCTCCGGCATGTATGGCGTCGACTGTGTTTTAGCGACAATCAGCATTCGAGGTCTTGTTGGAGGCACGCGACCGACTGAGAGCAAGAAATTAAATGGTCTTGGTCGCGGTTCCGATATAGTCGGTTATCGTAGACCTAATCTGCAGGGCGTTGCATGGACCAGATACTCGCCATACGAACATTCGTTCGCGTCGCCGAAGCCGGATCTTTTACCAAGGCTGCGGACACAATGAATCTCCCACGGTCGTCAGTTAGCAAGCTCGTGCAGGATCTTGAAGCACATCTCGGGACGAAACTCGTTGAGCGGACCACCCGGTCGGTGACAATGACCACGGAAGGTATTGCCTATCACCAGCGCGCCCTTCGCCTGCTTGCGGATCTGGACGACATGGACGGCACCGTCGCTGGCGCCCGCAGCGCGCCCAAAGGAAGGCTTCGGATTGATATTGGTTCTGTCCTGGCGAACCGGATCCTCATCCCGTCCCTTTGGGACTTCCAGCGCCAGTATCCGCAGATAGACCTGCTTCTCGGCGTCAGTGATCGATCTGTCGACCTTATTGGCGAAGGGATCGATTGCGTCATTCGTGGTGGTTCACTTGGCGATTCATCCCTCAGGGCGAGGAAGCTATGCGAACTCGACTATGTGCTCTGCGCAGCGCCAGTTTATCTCGCCGGAAAAGAACTGCCGATGCATCCAGACGACATTCAGGCGCATCGTGTCGTCAGCTATTTTTCGGCGTCGTCCGGTAAACGGTTCCCGCTGCGCTTCCAGCGCGGCAACGAGCAGACCGAGTATATGCCGATGTCAAGCGGCATTTCCCTCAACGAAAGCACGGCGCATTTGAATGCATTGCTAGCCGGGTTGGGTATCGGCCAAAGTTTCGGCTTCCTGGCAAGACCTAATATCGACAAGGGTTTGCTGATCGAACTGCTTCCTGACTGGAAGCCTGAAAACCATGTTCTGCACCTGGTCTATCCCGCTGACAGATTTTCAAACCCGCGGCTGCGGGCATTCTCGGACTGGGCGGCGAAAGTGTTTGAAGGCGTCGACGCAAGGCGCGGCGCGGCGACGGAGACTGTCCATACAGATGGATAATGTCTCCATACGAACTGGCTTCTCCCTGCAGGGCTGAGGAATTACGTTCTGCACATCGGACGGCGACGACAGGCCCAAGGCCGGCGCCACCTCCCGCATAGCTTTAGACCGTCAACAGGCCGCGAATTCGGACTGACCCTTTCGCGCGCCCAGCCTTAGGAGAATAAAATGACCAAGAGACTAGCAAATAAGATTGCAATCGTGACCGGTGCAACGAGCGGCATTGGCCTGTCGACCGCCAGGCTTTTCGCAGCCGAAGGAGCCCGGGTCTACATTACAGGTCGCCGCAAGGACGCTCTGGACGAGGCCGTCGCAACGATCGGCCACGGCGCCGTCGGCATACAGGCGGACTCGGCAAAGAACGACGAACTCGACGAAGTCTTCGCCCAGGTGAAGTCGCAACAGGGACGCCTTGATGTCCTGGTCGTCAACGCCGGCGGCGGCAGCATGCTTCCCCTCGGCGAAATCACCGAAGAGCAGGTTGACAACACGTTCGCTCGCAATGTGAAGGCGGTCATCTTCACTGTTCAAAAGGCTCTGCCACTGATGGGTCAGGGTTCGTCGATCGTTCTAACGGGTTCGACCGCCGGCACAGAAGGCACGGCCGCATTCTCGGTCTACTCAGCCTCCAAAGCGGCCGTCCGCAACCTCGCCCGCTCCTGGGCTCTCGATCTCAAGGGCACTGGCATCCGCGTCAACGTCGTCTCCCCCGGAGCAACGCGCACGCCCGGACTCGTGGAGCTTGCTGGTGATGACAAGGAGCAGCAGCAGGGTCTGATCGACTACCTAGCTTCCCGTATTCCGCTCGGTCGCGTCGGTGAGCCCGACGAAATCGCCAAGGCGACCCTCTTCCTCGCCTCCGACGATGCGAGCTTCGTAAACGGCGCCGAACTGTTTGCCGATGGTGGCCAAGCCCAGGTCTAAATCCTTGGACGGGAGCGGGCCGCGCCCGCTCTTTTTTCTCCTGGGGCACCAGCGTTCACAGACCCATCAGAATGCACCAATCTGTTTCGATGAAGTCGCTCTGGTTCAAACGGCCTCCAAAAAGCAACGTTGAATCGCTGACTGGTCAGGACTTCAATGAATGAGATACGTTGGCTTCGTTTATCGCGGAAGACGATGATAAACTTATTCTGATGATTGAGAGAAAATATGGAAATTGAATCCAATATCGGCATCGTATCCAATGAGTTGGAATCTTTTACCATTACTCGGGTTGAGGCCAAGAACCCAAAGTGGATTGCTTTGTTCGCAGTCGGTCGTGGCGGTAATCCGTCACGCCACCGTCATTTGCTGCAGACCTTGGCGAACGGGAATTGCACGGTCATCGCACCACACTTTGAAATGCTGACCTCAATCGCCCCGACCAAGGCCGAGTTGGACATGCGCATCCGCAGGCTCGAAGCATCTATAGACGATTGCACCTCCAGCAATCTCCCCATCGTGGGTATCGGGCATTCCATTGGAGCTACGGCCATGCTCGCCCTTCAAGGTGCCGAGGGCGAAACCCTTGATGGGCAGCAACTGATTAGAGGCTCCACGCCACGCCTCGAGCGACTGGCCGTCTTGGCTCCGCCAACGGACTTCTTCCGCCGTCCAGGTGCGCTTGACCGTATCAAGATGCCGATGAAAATCTGGGTGGGAGCCAAGGACACAATCACGCCCCCGGCCCAGTCTCGTTTTCTCATGGATGTACTAACCGCCCAGGCATCTGTGGCGCTCCAAGTTGATCCCGATGCCGGCCATTTCACATACATGGACGAATTGCCACCAAATGTCCCGGAACCTCATCCAGATCGACACACTTTTCTCGCTGGCTTGGCCGATGAAGTAACCGCGTTCTTAGTCGCATAGCGGCTAATGCGGTTAGCAGATAACCGTCATGCCGCGACCGTGGGACAATTATTGCTTTTAAAACACCCGGTAGGTCCGTGTGCTGTCAGCGATTTGTCCACGCGCCCCGCCAGACAGCCTTGAACAGGTCGTTTACGCGTCAATCGACGCCAACGTCTTTCCACTTGGTCTGCTGGTCGAGGAAAGTGGCTCGCTGCGTTGCCTCAATGCTCGCTGATAGTGCGGCGAGTTGCGAGGGCCGGCCACCAGTCGCGCTCAGATCCGCATGGGCAAAATGATCGAACAGACCGTGATTGAATAAACTATTAGCTCTCACGGAGCCGAGAGCTCGATCCACTGATGTGGAATACCGGGCACGTCAGTTCCAGCTTTAAGGCCAGCTCGGCCACCATGGCACAGAGAAAGGAGAAAAAGCCAATCCCTCAACCAAACCCTCATCAGAAAATCGTACTCGGAGGTGGCGCACTTCTCCTTGGAAATCGGCTCGGTTCCTCATTGAAACCGATGTCCGGGGTCAGGCACGGTCGTAAGTGAAGGACGTCAGCAATGTCGTCACGAAGTTGCTCGCCCGTTCCTTTACAAGCACTTCAGTCCACTCGTCGGTTCCTCGAAGTCGAAGATCGGAGTGGATGCTGTCGACCGCAGCTTCTTCAATACGTTTTATATGGGCCTTGAAATTCGCTTCTCCACCGTCATGGTACATGTCGCGAATGACCATGCGCAGGATTTCCTGGATAGCGATTTGCCACGACGTGTTGATTGCCTGGAGCTCGTTATTATCCGGTGCCATGGGGCTGCTTTCGTTAGAGTGTCACCAGCATGATGCCGTCATGTTGCGGGGTCGGCGTGCAAGGACAAGGTTAGGCTTGTCTTGCCTTGCGGTTAGCGTAGCGCCGGTCGCGTTCAGCCTTTCGCATTGTCTCATCTTCAATGACTCTGGCTATACGTGCCTTTTCGGCACTCTCCCGCGCTTCGATTTCTGCGACTGCGGCCGCCTCAATCGCTGCCTGGCGCTGCAAAGCGTCGGTCTCGATACGCTGTTGTTCTTCAAGCTTCGTGCGCTCGCGTTGAAGACGTCGCTCTTCTCGAGCTGTGGCAATGGCTGCTCGTTCTGCCTGTCTTGCCAGCCTGGAAGGTTCTAAAGCGGTCTTTGCCGCGCGGTACGCATTGAGCAGAGCAGCTTTGGCTTCGGTAGATGCGGCGCGACGGTCGGCGACGTCATTGTTTCGGGCGTTCTTCATGGATATCCTGATAATGAGTGGAAGAGAGATCATCGCGTTTTGGCGCGATTTATGACCGGACTGATGGAGCAGTGCCCTGCCTTCTTGGCAAGACGTGCCGCTGGCAGCCATTCGGTCTACGGAGCGTGGGCGCCGTATTCCGACACTACCGCAAGGTTGCTTTTGACAGAAAAATAACATCTGGATGCCGGTGAGGCAGATCGTCGTCTGCGAGCCGGATCCATTTTGTTTTTCTGCTCTTGCAATCTCAATTGGTTCGGCTTGAAACCGAAACGAAAAAGGCCAGGCAAAACGCCTGACCTTAATGAAGCAGCTTCCGACAGTGCCAGTACATCCGTGGTCAAAGGGAAGCAAATCTTGATTTATGCGGCCTGCAGATTGGTAGCAGACATCTTGCCCGACTTGTTGTCGCGCTCGAGTTCGAAGCCGATCTTCTGGCCTTCAACGAGCTCGCGCATTCCGGCGCGCTCGACAGCGGAGATATGAACGAACGCATCAGCGCCGCCATTGTCAGGCTGGATGAAGCCGAAGCCTTTAGTGGAATTAAACCATTTTACTGTGCCAGTGGTCATTTTGAACCCTTTCAAAGCATAGAGTGTAGGACCGCGAAGCTGATGCTGCGCAGCGAGGAAACCGACTATTTTTGAAATGGAAGTTCGCTTAAAGCGCGGTGCCAATCGCGCGGTAGACAAAGCTCGGCAAGCAAAAGATCGATGATTTATGTATAACGGACAGAAGTCGTCGCGTCAACGATTAGTTTTCATATTATGTGTATTCGCCTTAAGGTTGTTCTTCCCGAGCGTTGCATGAGGCTGGTGCTTTGAATTACTCCGGATTTATAGACAGCTTATCCCACCTCGAGAAGAACGTTAGGCTGCGCAACCTCAAATGGCGTCGGCAATCAATGTCATCCACACGCCGACTTCCACGGAATCCGCGCTCCAAGCTGGGTCGAGTAGGCATGGCGTTTTACGGCGCTTCGTGCGGTTGGAATTTCTTTTGCTGGGCCGCGATCGACATCACGCGATGGTGAGCATCGTGAAGATGAAGCAGGGTAGCTTGTCTCGATCCAGATCGTCGATCGCGCCTCGACGTGCGCGGTAATCAAGGAGGTGACGTACCGGCATGTTTTTGGCAAAATGATGCAAGGATTGCTGGCGGAGCTCTAACATTGGTGACTGTTCCTAATAATACGAACGCGATGACGTACGGAGTGAAACCATGAACAGGCAAGAGCCCAGGCTTTCCTGGTGGATCGCGCGTTGGGTTTTGCTCGCGCTCGCTATTCCCGGGGCGTCGCAATCCGCGCTGGCCGATGCACCAAGACTTGGTCCTTTCGAACTCCCAAAGCCGCGTGAACTGACCATTTTCAAGAACGACGAGAGCTTCAGCCCCTTTGAGGCTCTGAACGGGTCTTACGCATCGGCAAGATCATGCTCCGCCGTCCCTCACGGTCTGTGGATCGAAGTCGACGGCAAGGGCGATTGCATTCGGTATTATCCGCAGGGGCTGGTAGATGGCCAAAACCAGACGGCCCTGGTTTATTTCGGTGGCGACGTGATGTTGCGCAATTCCAAAGGCGTGCGTTTCATATCAGATTCCTATCTGCGCCAGTCACCTGCCACGATAGCAGCAGAAATGGCGGATTGGGCGCTACAATCCGGCTATCCCGCAATCTTCATTGCCCGCCCGGGCATATATGGTTCTTCTGGCGACCATAACAAACGTCGCCATCTGCGCGAAATTGCGCTGATGGATCGCGCGCTCGACCTGATCAGAGAAAGGCATAAGGTATCAACTTTCATCCTTGCGGGTCATTCCGCAGGCGGACAGATTGTTGCCGCCCTCATGAACCGGCGCAGGGACATCTCGGCAGCCGTTATCACCTCCGGTCTGGTTTCGGTAAAGCAGGTATCCGCCTTCTGGGAGCGGCGGCGGCGAGTTCCTGGCAAACTGCTTTACAATTCATCAGAATTTTACGATCCCGTTGATGAAATCGACCGTATTCCGGCCGATCATCGGCCAGAGATCTATATTCTGTCCGATCCGGAAGATCGTACCGTACCATTTTTCAGTCAGCTCTTTTATGTCAGGCGTCTGCGCGCCGCAGGCTTTGAGCCACACCACGTCTACGTTCAGGCGAAGGACCGCCAACGCCATATTCTGGCATATCACGGTCGCCTCGCTGCTGCCCTGATCGCTCGAGGCAAGTCCCCGGTCGAAATCCGTCGTGCCGTGCATGAAATGGAACTTGAACAATTCAAGTAGCGGTTCGCTTTGGCCGCGTGCAAACTGGCCTACGTGAGGGTGCTGCGGTCGGCGTTATTCTTCAACCATTCTACCAGTTCGTGCATTCCTGTGCTGTGCGAACCCTTGAAAAGAACCGTGTCCCCGTCTACCAGACGCTCACGAAGAATTTCCTTCAGTGCCTGACGAGATTCGGCATAGAGACCACGCGAGGACGGCGAAAGCGCTTTCCAGAAGTCGCTATAAAGGTCACCCGTAACATACACCTCATCGATCGACCGGTCCTGTATAAAGGCTGCGAGCTCGGTATGGTAGGCGGCCCCGCCGGGGCCAAGTTCCGCCATCTCTCCCAAAACAGCAATCCGCCGCCCACCTATGTGATCACCCAGGCGGGCCAGAGCAGCGCGCATCGAACCCGGATTGGCGTTATAGGCATCATCGATCACGGTGAGCCGCCGTCCGTCAAGCAAGAGGTGAATTTCTTCACCGCGTCCCGGCAGAGCGGCGAAACTTTCCAGTTGGGCGATCGCTGGTTCGAGTGGGTGACCGAGTACGGAGATCGCTGCGAGAACGGCCAGGCCATTCAGCGCCATGTGAGATCCGGCCGCGCCGATCAAGAAGCTGACCTCCCGGTTCCTGATCCGCGCATGAGCGTGCCGGCTTGCCGCGTCATAGCGCAGCAGCTGGCACATGCATTCCTCCGAGGTGCCGTAGGTGACAATGTCAAGCTTTCGCCGAGAAGCCGCATCATGCACCGTGTCCCATTCAAGCATATCGCGGTTGAGGACAGCCGTGTCGCCCGGCTCCATGCCCAGAAATATCGCGCTTTTGGTCCGTGCGATGTCGGTAACCGTGCTTTTTTCGCCTAGGTGGGCAGGTAGAACATTGGTAAAAATAGCGACTTTCGGACGCGCCATACGGGCACTTATGGCCATTTTGCCGATGGCGAGTTCCAGCACCACATGTGGGGTCTCCCACGGGATGGAAGCAAGGTTCCACGCCACGCCGGCGGGCAGGTTCGCATTATGGTTGCTTTTGGCGACATTGCCCCAAGCCGAAAGCGCGTGGGCAAGCATGGCGACAACTGTCGTCTTACCGGCACTACCGGTCACGGCCAACACACTGCCAGTCATCCGGCTGCGCGCATAGTCGCCCATCGCCAGAACGGCTTGCATATTGTCCGCAACCTTCAGCACCGGCCCCTGCTGGCCACTGGCAAGATCCGGTTCTGTTGTCATGAAACCTGCCGGTTTTGCCCGATTGATCAGTGCATTCACCGGCACGCCTGTTGCGTCCTCATTGCCACGCAAGACGACCATGTCTGCAGGTTGCATGGCAGGTGCGTAGGTGCAAAGACCCTTTGCAGTCCAGCCGTGGGGCGGTTGACGAACCCAGGTGCCGCCAGTCGCGGCAGCGATATGCGCCGCATTCCACTGCCTGCCACCAGGAATGACCTTTGACTTCGATAATCTGGCGACACGGAGCCTGTCAGATGCGGCATGTTGGCGTACAAGTTCGCGGAAAGCTGCCCGCTCTCTAAGATAGCTGCGATAAGCAACGAGGCCGGAAAGGTAGTGCTCGACATCGTCTATCCGCACCCGGAACGCATGGTGACGGATGAAGAATGAGCCGGCGATACGGTCGGGCTTGCGATAATACATCGCCATTTCCGGCCAGAAATGGCCGTTTAGCAGATGGCGGGCGCGTTTCTCAAGCGCCCTTTCGAAATGCACCAAATCGATGTCACTCAGTAGGCCGTGCAATTTGGGTTCGGCAGCAATCCGCGACAGCGTCTGGCGTGCGGCCATCATCAATTCGAGCAATGTCGGGAAGGTGGTGATCCGGTTCTCCACGAAATCGAGATAGTCAGCGATGTTGCGGATGGCAAAACGGAAGTAGCGCTCCTCGGGCCTGTGACGCGTCAGTTCATTGACACAATAGCCGAGCCAGTGATCGTGATGTTTCCAGTGATCGCGGGCGATGAAGTGATTGAATGCCCGCTCAACGGTTTCTAGCCACCTCTCATCGCCGGTCAGGTCGTAGAGTCGTATGAGACCGAAGGCTGCCTCGCCTTCGTAATAGATGGTGCGATATTTCTGTTTGATGGCAAGACCGGGAAAATGAAGGACATGCACGAAGGCGCCGGTCTGCGGATTCTGCATGTGGCGGATGCCGAGAGCGAGCTGGTCTGCAAGTCCCCTCCATTCTTTTTTACCGGTGGCCGCCATGTATTTCGTCAGGGCGAGTAGCGCAACGGCGTTGCCGCCAAGCTTGATTTCACCGTCGGCCTCAACGAGGAACGCAGCTTGCGTGCCATCGGGAAGGACGGCAGGCTTGATCAGCCTGGCCTCGAGAGCGACGAGCGCGCGTTCGATCGCATTTTTCAGCTGCGCGTCATGGGTGACTTCCCAGGCCTCGATCATGGCATAGGTCGTGCTCGCGTGCCGCAAGGCGTTATAGGCCTCTATGCGTCGGTCGAAACAGGCATGGTAACCGTAGACAAAGAATCCGTCTGCTTCGACCTGTCGTGCAAGATACCTAGAGGAGTCACGAATAAGTGACAGGACCACCCCGCCGTCCAGCCTGTCGATTGTCCGGCGTCCGGCTTCAATGCCCATTCCCTCAATTGCGTGGAGCCTATCGGCTTCATCGCAGAAGACACCTTTTGTCGAAAAGAGAAAGATCGCTTTGTCTTGCGAAAAGCTGAGAGCTGGCAGATCTTCATAGCGAGCGCGAGCATAAATGCTGAAATTCTTCTCATTCAGCACGGCATTGGTGATGGTGTTGCCGCCATAGAGCATCGCATTTGCGTTCAGCTCCTGTTCCGTGAAGGCATGGCGGAATGCCGGATCCAGCGCGATGCCAAAGCGGAAATAGTTTCGCTTCACTTTGCCGAGTAGTGCACGCAGCTGAGGCCATGTCGTCTGTTCGGCAATCTCTACCCAATCGACACGGAGCCAACGCCCCTCAATGTTTTCGGAGGCCATGGCGGCGAACAGACTGGTTACTCCCTGCTGCCATGCCGACTCAAGCGATGGCCCTGACGCATTAATGACACGGGCGCGCTTGTCACCATCGGATACCGAAAAGAACAACGTCACGGATGGCAGCGGCTGTGCCAGTGGGCGGACCCGGCCGCGCAGAAAGGTCCGAATACTCGAAAGCCGCTGTTTTATGTCCCGTGGTTTCCTTGCCAGGTCCACTCTTGCCTCAACGTTCACGCAATGCCTCCCGGGCCTTGTTGAAAGGCTTGACGAGATATTCCAGTACGGTCTTTTCACCCGTATGAATATCGACGTTCGCGACCATGCCCGGCACTATCGGAAACTCACGACCGGCGGCGTTGACCAGCGCGTCCTTGTCGGTCTTGATGAATACGCGATAGTAGTAAATCTCCCGGTCGACTTCATCCTGTATCGTGTCGGGCGAAATTGTCGTGACTTTGCCGTCGAGACTGCCATAGACGGCGTAGTCATAAGCGCTGATCTTGACGCTCGCGCGTTGGCCCGGATGGATATAGGCGATGTCGCGTGGCGATATGCGCGCCTCGATGAGAAGCTCATCACCAAGCGGGATGATGTCCATGAGCTTGCCGTTGGGCGGGACAACACCGCCGATTGTCGACACCTCGATGTTCTTGACGATGCCGCGTACCGGTGAACGGTGTGTCAGGCGAGCAAGACTATCCGCCCGGCCGGTCACCACCGGGGAGAGCGAATTGACCTCCGCATTCGCCTTCGTCAGTTCCTCGCGCGCCTTCACGAGATATTCAGACTTGATCTCGACCTTCTTGAGTTCGAGTTCAACGATCTGCCTTCGTAGCCGGATGACCTCGACATTGCTGGCCGCCCCGATGGACCTCAGTTCTTCGTTGAGTTTCAGTTCACTTGCGACAAGCGAAAGGGATTCCTCGATCCAGCGCAGCGACTCCTCCAGCGCGTGCCGTCGCGCCGTGTAAAGTTCAGTCTCCGATCCCGTCAGTCCAGGATAAGCGTTCAGCGCCGCGGGGAAAGTCAGTGGCGTGCCATTGACTTCAGCTTCAAGCCGCGCCGCGGCAGCGAGCGTAGCACGATATTTTGCGGCACTTTCCTCAACATCGGATTCGCTTCTTGTGGGATCAAGCTGCGCGAGAATCTGGCCGGGCTCGACCACCTGGTCCTCGCGCACATGAAGCGTTGCGACAATACCCCCCTCCAGTGATTGTATGACCTGTTCGCGGCTGGTGGGGATGACACGGCCATCGCCGGTTGAGACCTCATCAAGCGTTGCGAAATAGGCCCAGACGAGCATAGCCACCAGAAGAGCGACGAAAAGTTGCACGACGCGTGTGGACCGGGTGAGGTTTCGACCGTCATCGTCGCCGAATGCCCAACCGCCGCGCCTGGAGCAATCGCGTTCGCTGAATGCCGCCATTTACACCTCCTGTGTCGTCTTGAATGGAAAGCTGTTGGCCGCCGCTGCGGGCTTCGCTTCCGACATTTTTCGGCGCACGCCGTTCGGCGGCACAGTTTTTTTGACACCACGTAGGGTGTTGAGAACCTCCTCCTTGCTGCCATCGAGAACAATTTGCCCGCTCTCTACAACGACGATGCGCTGAACAAGTTCAAGAACGCGCATGCGGTGCGTTGCGACGACGACCGTTCGCTCCGCACTCCAGGATCGCAAGCGTTTTATGAACTCACGCTCGGTCGCTTCATCCATTGCTGCGGTGGGCTCATCGAGCAGGACGACGGATGGGTCACGAATGAGAAGGCGTGCCAATAGCAATGCCTGCTTCTGTCCGCCTGAGAGGCCTCTTCCACCTTCAAGGATCGGGTGGTCGAGACCACGAGGGAACTTTCGCACGAAATCATCCGCTCCCGTCATCGAAAGTGCCTCAAGAAGCAATGGTTCGGGTGCGTGCAATGCGCCTAGGGTGACGTTTTCACGGATCGTGCCGTGAAACAGGCGCATATCCTGCGTCAACAGCCCTACATTGCGACGGAGATCGGAAGGGTCGATCTGTGAAAGTGCAAGGTCATCGATCAGCAATTCACCGGCTGCCGGTTCAACCATGCCCGCCATAGCAAGGAGAAGGGTCGATTTGCCCGCGCCGTTTTTGCCCAGAACGGCAACTTTTTCACCAGCGGCAATTGTCAGGTCACCGATGGCAAGCGCCGGCCGGCCTGTACCCTTACCGTAGTGAAAAGCAGCACCCTTGATCCTGTAGGCGCCACGCAGGGTGGAGACACTTACTCGTGTCTCGTTGTCGGGATGATCCGAAGGCATGCGCAGAATGGCATCGATGCTCTTCAACCCGACTTTAGCCTGCTGAAATCGACCGAGGATTTGTGTCAGTTGCGCCATGGGCGCCATCATGCGGGAGCCTAAAATGGAGCAGGCAACGAGGGAGCCCGTGGTCATGTTGCCTTCCATGACAATCGGCGCGCCGACGAAGACCACGGCGGCGAATGTTCCAGTTTGCACTGTATGGCTCCACGCGGCAAGACCATTGGTAATGGCGCGCAGGCGAAGCTGTCCGTCAGCAGACACGGCATTGTAATGGTTCCAGCGCTGCTGAAAGTGATCCTCAGCCTGTAGTGTCTTGATGTCCTCTATGCCCTGAACGGCTTCGACGAGCATGGCATTGCGCAGTGAGGATTCCCGCATTGCCTCACTGGCGGCAGCACGCAGCCTGCGCTGTGCCAACAGGCCCGGCAAGATTAGAAGCAACAGTGCCGCAACCGGGATGATCACAATCGGTCCGCCAATCAGCCAGAAGATGAAGAGGAACAGGATGAAGAATGGAAGGTCGGCAATTGCTGACACTGTGGTGGAGGTCAAAAGTTCGCGCACCTGCTCCAGGTCGCGCAACTGGGCAATGAATGTGCCAGTTGAGGTGGGCCGTTCCTGGTTCTTTACCCGGAGCGCATGACCGAAAACTAGATCGGAGATTCGCATGTCTGTGCGCTTGCCGATGATGTCGATGATGCGGGTGCGCAGACGGCGCATGATAAAGTCGAAGAACACGGCCATCAGCACACCGATGAACAAGACATAAAGCGTGTTGAAGGACTTGGCCGGCACCACCCGGTCATAAACCTGCATTGAGAACATCACGCCGGCCAGCGCCAGAATGTTGGCAACAAGTGATGCCAGCATGACATGACCATAGGAGCCGAAGTCGCGAAATGCGATCGAACGGAACCAATGTTCCCGGTAAGGGGCAATGTAACCGTCGACCCGCTCATCGACGGTTCCGCGTTGCGGCCGCGCCAGGATGATGAATTCGGTCTGCGACAGCAGAACGTCTAGCGGCAAGACCGTTGCAACGCTGCCTTCTCCGCTCAGCACGATGGACGCGTCCTTCCTCGCAGAAAGACCCGTTACGACGCCCACGGCACCGTCCGAGAGCTTTACGATAACCGGTAATCGCCAGCTGCTGAGTAGGCGCGGTGTCGGGGCTGCCTGTTTTATCTGCAGGCCCATTTTGCTTGCCAGGCGCGCAAGCCAATCATATGTCTCGATCGCCTGAAGTCCTTCGGCGAGTTGTTGTGCCCCGCCGGGCGAGAACGGCACACCATAATGACGTGCCACATATTGGAGGGCCTCGCTCCAGCTCGCAAAATCAGTGCCGGCAGCATTAGGATCAGGCCATTGTTCCGTCGTCATGTCGGAAAGGGGCATGGATATTCCTTTGTGACGACATGAGGGCATTGATGCCCCCATGCCGGCCTTGGATCGTTCAGACTACAGTCGACTGCGTGGGGTTCAGTTCATCCTCGGCCACCAGGTGCCCGAATGGATCGACAGGCAGTTCCACCGGCTCGGGCATCTCGAATATATCCGTCCGCTCTTCTGTTGAACTCAGATCGGCGTCACCGTCCTCAGGTTCGCTGAGGGCAGCCAGATCGTCGAGCGGTACCGTCAGTTCCTCCGTATCGTCCTCAATCAGTTGAGAGAGCCGGTCGTCATTGTCCGAATTTGATGCGGGCGGGTCGTCGCTTGCCGTAACGTCGATGGTATCAAGACCGGATATGTCTTCGGCTACGAACATCATGGCCTGATCCGGCACGCCCGCGCCGGAGGGATCCACGGTCACGACCAGCGAGGATTGCTCAGCCACTCCTGAAGGATGGATCAGCTGATATTCAAACGTGTCGGTTTGCGGCGTATTGAAATGCGCGAGATCCGGGTTCAGCGCGTAGCTGTAGCTGCCATCCGCATTGATGGTCAGTGTACCATATTCGCCATCGATCGTTCTGGCATCCGTCACATCAACGAAGCTCGTTCCGTCAAATATTTGGAACTTCGTGAAAGTGGAGCCCAGATCGTCATTGGCAAGCAGGTTGCCGCTATCACCGGTCGCAGTCCCGACTTCATATTGGTCCGTATATGTCACATCGATATCAGTCGTTATGGTCGCCGAGACGTTTACCAACGTGCCACTCAAAGTGGAGCGGACACGGTACGTGCCGGCAGCCAGATCAAGTTCAGAGAGGTCGATCGATGCCACGGTGCCGAGACCTCCAACAATGATGTTGAAGGAATCGGTTGCCACCTGCTGCCAGCTGCCTGGTGTCGTTTCTCGTTCGAGATGGAGCGCCCCATTCGACAGCGCAGCAAGCAAAACGGAAACGCTAATGCTGCCAGAGACCTCCATACTATCAGTAATGACGAAGCTGCTGCTGATATATGTGCTCGTCTGCCCCAGGCCCCCTGAGAGCAATGTGGAACCTGTGGTGGTATAGAAATTGTCGTCCGTGACATTGTCCCAAACGACCGAAGCGTTTGCGCTATCGCCCGTCGCGGCAAATTCGAACGTCGCTGGAAGGCTCGGGTCGGTGTCACTCCAGGTCATAGTCACATTGTCGCTGCCAATCTGGACATAAAGGGTGGCAGTGCCAATATTGCCGTCTGCATCCACTACCGTGTATTCGAACCTGTCGACCTTGCCGATTCCCGCTCCATTCGCGAACGGCGTGTAGGTATAGGTGCCATCGGCTAGGATCAGAAGCTCGCCGAAATCGCCTTGTACAGTAGTCCCATCCTGATCAACAGTCTGGCTGTCGACGCTTTGAACTGTTGTTCCGGCCGGTACGTCATCATTATCGATGACGTTGCCGCTCACCTCGACAGCTTCATAACCTCCAACTTCAGTAAAATTATAGTCGGTGCCATCAAGGGTTAATGTGCCACCAACTCCTACGCCGAGCAGGCCCGTAAATCCCATGAATGCGCGGTACTCTCCCGGATCAAGTCCCGGTACGGTGCCGCTTGTTCCGCCAAAAAGTGACAGTGATAGGATCGTGGCAGGTCCTCCACCGTCAATGCTTGTCCATTGCTGCGTTGCGGCGTCCCACTTTTGCACGACAAGACTATAGTCGCCGAGAACGCCAGCCCCGAGTATTCCACTGAAATCGAAATTGAGATCCTGTTTGTGACCGGTCGCCACGTCAAATTCGACTGTATCTGCAAATAGCTGAAGATCGAGACCTGCAAGGCTGACGACAGCGAGGTAGGTGTCGCTTCCAAGCGGAACATTTTCCGTCACTGTCGGCAAGAGATTCACTTCAGCTGAGGCCACGTCGTCCGTGGGCTCGAGATCTGCATCCGCATCCGCGTCGGCATCTGCATCTGCATCCGCGTCGGCGTCGGCGTCGGCGTCAGCATCCGCATCGGCGTCAGCATCTGCGTCCGCATCGGCATCTGCGTCCGCGTCGGCATCAGCATCCGCATCGGCGTCAGCGTCGGCGTCGGCATCCGCATCCGCATCGGCGTCAGCGTCGGCATCCGCATCGGCGTCAGCGTCGGCATCCGCATCGGCGTCAGCATCCGCATCGGCGTCCGCATCCGCGTCGGCATCTGCATCCGCGTCGGCATCAGCATCCGCATCGGCATCCGCATCGGCGTCAGCGTCAGCGTCGGCATCCGCATCGGCATCGGCGTCGGCATCAGCGTCCGCGTCGGCATCTGCATCGGCGTCCGCATCCGCGTCGGCATCCGCATCGGCGTCGGCGTCAGCATCCGCGTCGGCATCAGCATCCGCGTCCGCATCGGCGTCGGCATCAGCGTCCGCGTCGGCATCTGCATCTGCATCGGCGTCCGCGTCGGCATCGGCGTCAGCGTCGGCATCGGCGTCGGCGTCGGCGTCGGCATCAGCGTCCGCGTCGGCATCTGCATCTGCATCGGCGTCCGCATCCGCGTCAGCGTCAGCGTCAGCGTCGGCATCCGCATCGGCATCCGCATCCGCGTCAGCATCGGCATCGGCATCGGCATCGGCATCGGCATCGGCATCAGCGTCCGCGTCGGCATCTGCATCTGCATCGGCGTCCGCATCCGCGTCGGCATCTGCATCTGCATCGGCGTCCGCATCCGCGTCAGCGTCAGCGTCGGCATCCGCATCGGCATCCGCATCCGCATCCGCATCGGCATCCGCGTCGGCGTCGGCGTCGGCGTCGGCATCCGCGTCCGCATCGGCGTCGGCATCTGCGTCAGCGTCGGCATCCGCGTCCGCATCGGCATCTGCATCTGCATCTGCATCAGCATCGGCGTCAGCGTCGGCATCCGCATCGGCGTCGGCATCCGCGTCAGCATCGGCATCCGCGTCGGCGTCGGCGTCGGCATCGGCATCGGCGTCGGCATCCGCGTCCGCATCGGCGTCGGCATCTGCGTCAGCGTCGGCATCCGCGTCCGCATCGGCATCTGCATCTGCATCTGCATCAGCATCGGCGTCAGCGTCGGCATCCGCATCGGCGTCGGCATCCGCGTCAGCATCCGCATCCGCATCTGCGTCGGCGTCAGCATCCGCGTCGGCGTCGGCATCAGCGTCCGCGTCGGCATCTGCATCGGCGTCCGCATCCGCGTCAGCGTCGGCATCCGCATCCGCGTCGGCATCGGCATCGGCATCTGCGTCAGCATCCGCGTCAGCATCTGCGTCAGCATCTGCGTCGGCGTCAGCATCACCGTCATCGCTGGAAGATCCTCCAAGAGCGAGGGCTCCCCCGCCAGCCAGCAGGCCCAGAGCGACAAGACCGAGGACGGAGCCGTCACTTGTAGCGGCGCCAACCAGTTGATCTACGCCCTCTATTTGTGAAAAACGAAAGTCAGCCAAGCCGTCGCTATGCTCACCCAGCCAGAGGTTGCCATTTTCATCCTCCAGCACCAGCTCGCTGTGCTCACCATCCATCTCGCGGAAAAAGTGTCCGATGCGGATGGTCTCGCCGGAACGCATCCGAAGAAGGAGATCGTCACCGTCGCGCACGAAGTCGGAGACCTCATTTTTATCCGCGCGAATCCGCACGATGCTCGGTTTTTCGATATCAAGTTTATCGAGCGACACGGTCTGAGAACCACCGGCGGCCTTGTCGGTAACGATCGCAACCATGAAACTGTCCTCCTGCAACGCGGTAACATCGGCGACAGAAATTCCTGCCGCCCGTGACATCAGGCAACATGTAAGAAACTGGATTTTCGCAAGCGACGACCGCTGAGAAGCAAGCAGCCCCAAAATCAACGGATCGGTTTATCTAAACGTCGGAAATAGTCTTCCGATCGCCTCTCCCACCCTCATAATTGCATAAAAAATGGACTCTGCAAGAAAAAAACAACCGGGAAGAGCATTAGGAAATTCTTTTGTAACGGTAATTCCGAGATCTAATATATGTTTTCCCCTCTTATATATGAGGGTGGCAACAGTGCGAAGTCATGGTCGATTTCTCTTGGGGACGGCTTGCATTATCATCGGTCGGCAATCACGTGTGAGACCAATTCTATTTTTGGTCAACACCCGTTATGGTCGTATCTTGCGGCGATCCGACCTTCCCCGTGATACTGTTTAATCAAGCCTAGGCGCGAACCAGGAGAGAAACTTTGCGTTTAAAAAATTGATTAAAATCAAATATATGTCGCTTAAGGGCCGGCCGTTGCTACCGTCCGCTAAAGGGAAATGCCCTGGACGGTTTGGCCTTCCAGCGAGAAGGCTTCCCGCATTCGTCCACTATTGAACGTGCAGTCGATGTTCAACCTGTGCAGGTCATACTTGATGTTGCTGATATCGAACCTGGCGGCATGGAGTTCCTGGTCGGCGTTGAGCAGATCAAGCAGTGTTCGCGTCCCGAGTTCAACATATTGTGTTCGATAGAGATCACGCGTCTGTCGCATCGTTGACTGACGCGTCGAGAGCGAGCGGCGCAGACTTTCTTTACTTGAAATCTGACTACTGGCTTCCGTCAGGTTCCTCAAGATATCAACCAACGCGCGCGCTTCTGCAGCCTGTGATGCTCCAAGCGCCTGGACGGCCATGTTGCGTCTAGCGCTCGTCGCACCGCCATTGTAGAGGCTGCCCGTAACCTTTAGCCCGACACTGTAGTCGGGATCAAATGGGCTGAGTTCCGTCACGTCGACACCAATTCCAGCGTCGAGCGACAGTGTCGGCAACCCTTCGGCTTTCGCAAGAGCAATCTGCGCGGTCGCCGCTTCGCGATCTGCCGCTGCCTGCATGACTGCCGGCACGCGCGACCAGTCCGGATTTGTGGAACTGCAGGACTTAGACAGCCATGCCGGCAGTGTGTCCGATACATCGACGGGTCCGTCGATACCGCTTAAATTCGCGAGGATCGCTTCCCAGCGCGATAATTGCCCCTCGATCTCCAACAATGTGGCTTCTGCGGCCTGAACACGCGCTTCGGCTTGCAGCAGATCTGAACGCGTGCTTGCGCCCTTGTCGGTGCGCGACTTCACCAGGTCCAAGATCGCTTTCACATCCTTTATCTGGTCACGCGCAACACTTCCCAATGAGCGATTGCGCTGTATTTCGATCACTGAATACGCCGTTTCGCGCGCCAGATCGTCCACAGCCATCATAACCTGCGACTTCCGGCCCGCAATTCCCGCAGTGGCGATTTTGACCCGGTTGTCCACTTTACCGAAATCATAAAGCATCTGCGAGACATTGAAGTTCAAATCTGGACTGTAGCGATCCGATCTATTGGTGCTATAGGAAGAGTCGAGTCCCCAACTCATATTGGGAAGATAACCGGCACGAGCTTCATTGACCGACTCGGTCTGCTGACGAAGCCGACCTATGGTTTCCGTGACAGCGGGATGCCAATCGACTGCCTTTCTCACAGCAGTTTCGATTGACAAGGGGCCCTTGTGTTCGGTTCGTTCGCGTTTCGCCGGCCTGACGGGTTCCGATATCGTCCCGATCACGCCCGGAAGATCCGCGTTACCAAGTTGCATGTCTTTGCCGGAAGCTTCAGGATTCCCGGGGCCCGCTTGTCGGATGTTGGCGCTGGAGCGATTTGCACAGCCAGTTGTCAATATACCCGCGGCGATGACGCAAACAAACGCTGGAAGCCAACTAAATCGCATTTAACGTTCCACCTTCTGACGGGAAGAATGAGCAACCTGCCAGTACGAGGAACGAGACCATGGCTTTGATTTACCGACATAAAACCGGCTTTGGAGACAGAACTAGGCAAACATGGTTAACGATTGGTTAATCAGGTCAAGTGAATAATAACCATGTATATCGCTTAAGGCATGATCCAGGGGCGTTTGCTCAACCAGTTCTCTATGCTGCTGTTACCTGATCATCTGCTTTGGGGGGGGCGCAATAGTGATGCAAACCTGCCAATAAATTTAATGTTTATTCCAATTGCACACGCAGGTGCGTGCTACTAATATTTGGCGTCGCAAGATAGGTTGTTGATGCAATTACCAGTTTGACCGACGTCGTAGCCCGCTACGGATGTGAAGCTATATGAAGGCGCATCACGACACAGCGATCCAATCTGCGACCCTGGCCTGATACCGATGAGTCCGATTTTGCCAGCATGATTTCCCATCCTGAAGTCAGGATTGATCAGTTGGACCAATTTCGAGGGCGGAGAGCGATCGTGGTTTCGACCGCTTTGTACAGGCATTCGATTTGCGTGCGTTCGCATGATAGGTCATCGAGTGTGGGAGTAACGCTAGTTTCTAGGCTATGTTGGCCTCGTGTCGGTCTGCAGAGAGCGTCCTCTGGGTCCCCCACGTTGAAATTGGATGGCGGGTTGTCCGCAAAGTATTGGGGCGATTTCTAGCGACCATGCCGTCTGAACGCCCCGGCACGCAAGTTACGAAGCTGCATCCTCGAGGGTGCTCGCGCAATGGCACGCGGTATCGTCAAACTGAATCCTATGTTACGTTGAGGCGTCACAGGAAAAAAGCAGAGATTCTATTTGCCTAACTCAAACTCATCCTGTCACTTGATCGCCTTCGATTAGAAGGCCCAACGGGGCGTGTGATAGATTCCATCCGCAGCCGTAGCAAAACCTCCTGAAAGTCGCAAAACTTGTTCCCACGACGAGGTCCAAATTGCCATGAACGGAAATATACCTAAGCGCGCCACAGATAGCGTGAAGTGCACTGACGGTCGCAGTTCGACATGGACTCGCAGGATGGCCTATTTCTTCTGATTGCCAGCAAAAGCGGCCGTCAAGCCAAGACCGATATACACGAAACCACTGACCCAGCGTTCAGCCTTCAGGTACGCGGGACTGCGCTTCAGCCACTTGCCGGCCGTGCCGGCGGCAAGTGCGTAAGAGCTGTCCGTCAGAACGCCAATCGCTGTGTAAACAAACCCGAGAAAAGCGATCTGCATAGCCACATGGCCACGGTTGACCTCAACGAACTGCGGCAAGAAAGCCAGAAAGAATAGTGCGGTCTTCGGATTGAGGAGATTAACGATAAAGCCCTCACGAAAGAGGCGCATGCGGCTCCGTGTGGGTAAATTGCCCTCGACGCCGGGAATATCCGAGGGGCCAAAAAGCTTTTTGAGGCCAAGCCAGATCAGATAGGCCGCGCCGGCATACTTTACGACGCTGAAGGCGAGCGCGGATGATGCCAGGAGCGCCGACAATCCTACAGCGGCGGCGGCGACATGCACAAGCGTGGCCGTATGGATGCCAAGGATTGAAACGAGCCCCGCAGAGCGACCCTGCTCGACCGAGCGCGCGAAGATGTAGAGAACTGCCGGTCCCGGCACAAGAGGCAGCACCAGTGTAGCGCTGACGAACAGGCTGAGATTTGTTGCGCTGGGAATTGCCAAATCCATAGTTATTTTGGCCCGTTTTTTATTGCGCTACCAATAGCATGCGGCGGCCTCAGACACGAGGTCATCCTCTTTTTTGCCTTTGATGTTCGAGTCGACAAGAACGGCATCCAGATGTCAGGCATCGGAACGGACGTCTCAGTCTCAGTATCGTAGAAAAACCGGCCGCTGCGGCCGGCTCATTTTGGCGATATCTGCCTGACATTGCTCAATTCAGGGAGAAGCGGCCCGGTCGGAAGGTTGCGAGCATGGGATGTTCGGTGCCTGTCGCAACCTCGAACGCGAGCAGCTCGCCCACGATGAGGCCGAGTGTAGCACCGCTGTGGCTGAAGGCCACGTAGTAACCGGAAATACTCTTGATGGCTCCAATCACCGGCTCGCCATCGCCGGGGATCGGTTTGCCACCAACGCCGATGGAAGCCACCTCGAGTTTCGGATTGCCTTCCATCACCCGCGCAGCCTCAACCAAAAGCTCTGAAACAACGCTATCGTCAATATCATAGCTGCCGTCTGCGCGCACTGTCACACCCTCATCGGCCGCCCAGTCGGCATCCAGGGAGAATGTGCTGTCCGGCGCCGGGCGAACGGCGACGCGCGGTGTATTGAGAACAGCGCGCAGGGGATGGGCGAGCGGCCTCGTCTGCACGAGAAGGGCGATCGGTGTCCCGTCGGCAATGGTCTGTCCGCTTTCCGCAGCCATCTTCGGGACGGCAGGACCGGTGGCAAGCACGACGGCATCCGCCCGATGGAGAACAGCATTTGCAGTTTGCGCGCCAATGACACGACCACCCTCGATCACCACCCGTGCAGCACCCTGGTCCGTTACCAGAACGCCACCGAGTGCGAAAAACTCCTCAAGCAGCACACCAATCAGCGTCGGCAAATCGACCCAGCCTTCGCCGGGATTGTAGATTGCGCCCTGTGGAGTGATTGCGCCGGCGTCGACACCGGGCACCACGCGGGCGACTTCGGCTGCTGAAAGGCGCTGCGCATCATAGGCAAGCGAAACTTCGTGGCGATAGGCCGCGTCGATCTCGTTGCGCTCGTCATCCGCGTCCCAGGTCAACCCGCCATCAAAGCGAAGCCATTCTGCGCCGGGATTCTGCGCCGCGAATGTGCGATACCGGTCGATGCCGGCCATGCGCAGCCGATGATAGGGCTCAGAGCGCATGCGTGCCGAGTTCAGCCAGGACAGCGAGCGGCCGGAGGCACCATTGGCCGGCGGCCCGTCATTGAGGATCGTCACCTTAATGCCGCGCCGCGCAAGCTGTACGCCAGTGGAAACGCCGAAGATACCGGCGCCGATGATGACGGCCGAAGAGATGGTGTTGTCGGTCATGGAATTGGCTTTCAATCAATTGTCATACGGATGGGGGTAAGGCATCGGGGATCTCCCAGCGACCGCTGGCTGCGGAGCGGAACAGCGCGTCAATCGCCGTCATATTCGCGATTGCGTCGCCAAGCCCCGTCTCGAGTGGCCCGCCGGAGAGAACAGCCTCGGCGAATGCATCGGCCTGTTCGCGATACTGGTCGACAGGCCCGATCGCGATCTCCTCGCGGCCGCCGCCGGCAAGATCGCGACCATCATCAAAGACAAGGATGGTCGGCTCATCAGCTGGTGCATTGAAGGGAATGGGGATTTCCAGACGCCCGCACGTTCCAAGCACCGTGACCTTCTGCGTGAGGCAGAGTTGTGTGGAACAGGTGAAGGCAAGCTGCCTTCCCTCTGGAAACGCAAGCAGCCCGCTCGTCAGCCGGTCCGTGCCGAAGACGGGATCGCGCTCCATGAGGGCGATCGCCCGTACCGGTTCCGCGTCGAACAGGAACCGCGCCGTGTTGATGGCGTAACAACCAACGTCGAACAGACCGCCGCCGCCAATATCAGCCTGGTTGCGTACATTCCCGGGGTCGTCGAGATAATAGGAAAAGATCGTCTGGATGGCCCTCACCTCGCCGAGGCGCCCCTCGGCAATCAACGCGCGCGCCTTTTTCCATTGCGGATGGTGGCGCACCATGAAGGCTTCCGCGACCGGCAGGCCCGCCGCCTTTTGTGCCGCTGCCAGTACCCTCGCCTGCTCGGCATCAAGCGCGATCGGTTTCTCGCAGAGTACGGGTTTGCCCTGCGCCAGTGCCTTTATCGTCAGTGGCACGTGCAGATGATTGGGCAAAGGGTTGTAGATTGCGTCTATTTCCGGATCGGCAAGCAGTTCCTCGTAGCTGCCATAGGCCTTGGCGATGCCGAAGCGGGCCGCCATCTCCTTCGCCTTCGCGGCATCGCGCGAGGCGATTGCCGCAACGCGCCCCAGGCGGCTGGACTGGATGGCGGGAATGACCGCCTTGGCAGCAATGCCTGCGCAACCTAGCACACCCCATCGTATCGTTTGTGTCATTGGTTTCTCCTCCCGGCGCTCAGAGCACTTCCGCAAGGAAGCGCTGGAGACGCGGGCTTTGCGGGTTGTCGAATATTGCCTCTGGCGTGCCGGCTTCGACGACGCGCCCCTCGTCCATGAAGACGACCTGATCGGCCACCCGGCGGGCAAATCCCATTTCGTGCGTGACGACGACCATGGTCATGCCACGCGTGCCGAGCTCGGCCATGAGGTTGAGCACGCCCTTGACCAATTCCGGATCGAGCGCACTCGTCACCTCGTCGAAGAGGATAACCTCCGGTTCCATGGCAAGCGCACGGGCAATGGCAACGCGCTGCTGCTGCCCGCCGGAAAGACCGCCCGGACGGTGGTGCTGGCGGCTCGCAAGGCCGACATCGGCAAGCCTTGCCTTGGCGATGCGCTCGGCCTCGGCTGCGGGCAGGCCCTTGATCTTCGTAAGCGACAGCATGACGTTTTCCAGCGCCGTGTGGTCGGGAAAGAGGTTGAAATGCTGGAAGACCATGCCGACCCGGCGGCGCAGCGTTTCCGGCTTCATTGCGAGAATGCTTTCGCCATCGATAAGAATATCGCCGCTCTTCGGCTCGACCAGACGGTTGAGCCCACGCAGCAAAGTCGATTTTCCGGATCCGGACGGGCCGATGATGCAGGTGACGCTGCCCGGCTTGACTAAAAGATCGACACCCCTCAGCACATCAAGATCGCCATAGGCCATACCGAGACGGCGCACATCAAGGCTGCCGCCCTTGAACGAGACGCCAGTCGCGCGAGCTGCACTGTCGAGTTCACTGACTTCCTCCAGTCCGCTGGTGATGACGGCGGGGCGCTGCTTGCCAACCCGCAGACGATTGTCGATCGCATTGACGACATGGGTAAGCGGCACGGTAACGACGAGATAAAATACGCCTGCCAGCAGGAGCGGTGACAGATTGCCGGTCACCACCGCCTGGTCCTGGCCCACGCGAAAGATCTCACGCTCTGAGGCCAGAAGCCCGAGGAAATAGACCAGGCTCGAATCCTTGACGTTGCCGATGAACTGGTTGACGAGGGCCGGCAGAACGCGGCGCACGCCTTGCGGCACGACGATAAGGCGCATGCCCTGGCCATAGCTCATCGACAATGCCCGGCAGGCCTCCATCTGCCCACGGTCGACGCTCTGGATACCAGAGCGGAAAATCTCGCCGATATAGGCACCGGCAATCAGGCTGAGTGCCAGAATGCCGAGCGGATAAGGCGATGGACCGAAGAGCTCGCGGCCAATGCGGGCAAAACCCTGGCCAATGAGGAGAATTGTGACGATGGCCGGCAGGCCACGGAAAATATCGGTATAAAGACGAGCGGGAATGCGCAGCCAGGGCGAGCGGGAAATGCCCATGATCGCGAGCATCATACCGATGGCGACGCCAAGCACAGTCGAGGTCGCAGCCAGGATCAGCGTATTCTTGAGACCAACGGTGATCATGGTCGGCAGCACTTCGGCCATGGCATTCCAGTCGAGGAAGCTACGGCGCAGGTTTTCAAGCCAGTTCATCAGGATATCCCTTGAAAGAAAGGCCGGTCCGACCGGTAAAGGCCGGACCGGAAGGTGGCATCACTGCTTGGGAAGATATGCCTGCGGCATCGGCGTGCCGGGGAACCATTTTTCGTGCAGCTTTTTCCAGGTGCCGTCCTGCATGGCCTCTTTCAGGCCCTTGTTAAGCGCCTCGCGCAATGCATCGTTACCCTTGCGGATGACGAAGCCGGCGGGCGCGTCGAAGCTCGGAATGTTGACTGCGACTTTTAGCGCCGGATAACGGGCGGAATAGTCCTTTGCAGCCTCGAAATCGAGGAAATGTGCATCGACCGTCCCGTTGTTGAGTGCGGAAACGGCAGAATTGTTGTCCGGGAACTTCACGAGATCGGTGCCGGCAAAATTCTTCTCGGCATAGATTTCCTGAAGTGTACCCTGCACCACACCGAGACGCTTGCCTTTAAGACCCGCTGCATCGGTGATGCCTGGCTCGGAAGTGAGGACGCTCAAGAAACCTGCAAGATAACCATCAGAGAAATCAATGGTCTCCTTGCGCTTGGCAGTCGTGCCGATCGCAGCGGCCGCAACATCGAAGCGGCCGTTGGCGACAGAGGGCATCAGGGCCGAGAATTCTTGGCCGGTGAACACCACCTGTTCCTTCTTGAACCCAAGACGTTCGGCTACGTTGAGGAACAACTCTATGTCGAAACCGGTAAAGTTGCCGTCGGCGGTGGTGAAGGCATACGGCTTGGCATCGCCCATCGTGCCGACACTGATGGTGACGGGATCGATGAGGCCAAGCGGATTGTCGGCAAGTGCGGGCGTCGCCGCGCCTGCAAGGACACCGAGTGTGATCGCGGCCGTGGTCGCGCGAATTTTTGCGAAGGCGGATGTTAAGGCTTGGGTAAATTGCATTGGTTTCTTCTCCTCTGGTGTCGTTGTCTGCGATAAATTCAAGGCGCACGGGTCCCACCCGGTCGGCGCATGATGTCACCTACCCGGCCCACACAGTTCGCATGTCGGAAGTCTTTTTATTTTTGAGACCGGTCTCAATTAGAAAGAGACCGGTCTCTTTGGGTATTGGCAATTGTTATCTTCGCATTTGCCAGTCGTCAAGTTCTCTTGTAAGGCTACCGCTTATGGACAAGATCCCGCCTAAAACTCCTTCCGTGACAGTCGCTGACGTCGCACGCCAAGCCGGCGTCTCAAAGGCAACGGCTGCACGCGTGCTAGGTGGCTACGGAACTGTTAGCCATCGGGTGAGAGAGGCGGTCCTGGCCGCGGCTCAGTCCCTCGATTATCGCCCCAATGAGCTTGCTCGCAGCATGACGACAGGTCGTTCAGGCACCATCGGCGTCGTGGTGGGAGATATTGAAAACCCCTTTTTCAGCCTCGCCGTGCGAGGCATCACGGATATTGCCCGGCAGGCAGGCTTCACCGTCATCCTCATTAACTCGGGTGAAGACGTCGTTGCGGAAAGAGCGGCCATCCGCACTCTGCTTGCCAAGCGTGTCGACGGTCTCATCGTCTCGCCGGCCAAGGAAAACGATGTCGAGCATCTGCATGAGGTTATTCGCTCGGGGCTGCCGCTCGCGTTGCTCGATCGTGGAAGCGACACGCTCGATGTCGACACCGTTATTGCCGACGACCGGCATGCCGCCGAGAATATTACACGCCGGCTGATTGCTCTCGGCCACCGCCGCATCGCCTATTTAACCGCCTGCGACACGCCGGATCATCGGTTCCGCAGTGCAGACGACATCAGTACCGGTTCGGTCAGGCGACGCATCGAAGGGTATCTTGGTGCGTGCAGTGAGGCTGGTCTGACCAACATGGAAAGCTGGGTACAGGTCGGTGCCGTCACGCAGCAAGAGACGCATCGCATCGTTACCGAAATGCTCCAGTCGGCGCAGCGTCCGACGGCAATCATTGCATCGGACAGTATAATCGGCCTGGAGGTGTTCAAGGTTCACCGTCAACTGGGGCTTAGCATCCCGGATGACCTGTCGCTGGTATCGTTCCATGATGCGGATTGGACGTCTGTAACAACGCCTCCCGTGACCGTCGTGCGCCAACCCGTCTATGATCTCGGTGCGACGGCGGCCAGGTTGCTGGTCGACCGGCTAAATGGCAAAGGTCAGATGGTCCGCAAGGTCGTTCTGAAAACCGAAATCGTTGAACGTGCCTCCATGCGGGAAGCACTTTGACTCGGTAGACGGTGTTGAAAAGCTGCTTTGATCCCTCCGTCTTTTTGTGACGGCCCCTCGCCGATCGATCCACTGTCACTATTATCGCCAACGTAAAAACGGCGCTGGTCCTCGGTCAGACAGAATCCGATAGATCGGCTCGCAGCCGGCCCCTTTTAGTATGGCCGAGTGGTTGCCTCTTGAGATCGAATGTCGTTCGATTCGCCATGGGGTAGATTTTTTGCCCTGAAAATCTCGTTTCGACCGACGCTGATGACCTTGATTGCCGAGCGAAAATGCAGTTGCCGCCGCAGGGACAGGATGTCCGAAATATTCTATAAGTATCTGATTATAATTTATAAAATGGCCGCCTCTATTCCCCTGTCAACCACGGACGTCAATATCCGGTTAACCGTAAATAACTGGACGGCGAAACAGAATCATGTTGTACCTTTGGCGGACGATGGTCGGCAAACCGGCGAATGCCCGCCAAGAGGAAAATATGGCGATAGCAAAACACGCAGAAATGACGAGCGGTCAGAAGGAAGACGCGGGCGCCAAGATCATGCGCCATGCGGGTCTTCTGTCTCAGCAGTTGCAGGACCTTCGCACCCGCATGTATCCTCCGAAGTCGGAGAAAAGCCTGCGACCGTTCCTCACCAACGAAGTCTCCAAGCTGACCTCAATACCCGATTCTACGCTGAAACTCATGTCGAGCGAAGGCCGTGGACCGATCCCTGGCCGGCTGGAAAATAACCATCGTGTCTATACGCTTGCTCAGATCAATGAATTGCGCGAGCTCTTTGCCGCCCAGAAGCCTTCTGAAGCGCTGAGATTTTCTCCTCGCCGACGCGAGGGCGAGCATCTCCAGGTCGTTGCGATCGCCAACTTCAAGGGCGGCAGTGCCAAGACCACGACCTGCGTCCATCTTGCGCATTATCTCGCCCTGCAGGGCTACCGCGTCCTTGCTCTTGATCTCGATCCGCAGGCATCACTTTCTGCACTGTTCGGCGCGCAACCTGAGTTTGACGTTGGTGCCAACGAAACGATCTACGCTGCTCTTCGCTACGACGACGCCGAGCGCCGGCCAATCCGCGATATCATCCGCAAGACCTATTTCGACGGGATCGATCTGATACCCGGCAACCTCGAAGTGATGGAATATGAGCATGAAACGCCGCGGGTTCTGGCGCAGAAATCGGGCTCGGGAGCGATCTTCTTCGAACGGTTGAAGCTTGCTCTTGCCGAGGTTGATCAGGACTATGACGTCGTCATTCTCGATACTCCGCCGTCTCTCGGGTTTCTGACGCTGAGTGCGATTTATGCTGCGACCAGCATGATTATCACTGTACACCCGGCGATGCTCGATGTCGCATCCATGAGCCAGTTTCTCCTGATGATGGGGGACCTGATAAGCGTGCTCAATGAGAGCGGAGCGCAGCTTGATCAGGATTTCATCCGCTATCTCATTACCCGCCATGATCCCAACGACGCACCACAGTCTCAGGTCGTTGCGTTGATGCGCCATCTCTTCGGAACGGATGTGCTTCTTCCGACGCTGATTGAAAGCACTGCTGTCGAGGCAGCAGGACTTGCAAAGCGCTCGATCTACGAACTCGAAATGGGCCAGATCGGCCGTGACACGCATAAACGCGCACGCGAGGCGGTTGATGCCGTCAACGAAGCGGTCGTGAAACTCATCAACACCAGCTGGGGACGCACATGACCAACAAGTCATCGCGTAAATCCATCGTTGCAAATTTTGGCCTGCTGTCGGCGGAACTTGAAAACCGGCTGGCGACCGATGCTCCTGTCTCGCCGCAGCAACCTGCACCAACTGCCCGTGTCGGTGCCGGCGTGATCGGTGCGGCGCACAGGGCGATCGACGACATCAAATCGGAACGCGACCGCCTCAAGGCGCTTGTTGAATCGGGTGGTGGTGCGATCAGAGAGCTCGACCCGTCAAAGGTCGATCCCTCTCCCTTTCCCGATCGTCTTCCAGATGACGACGCATCGGATTTCGAGTCTTTCAGGAACTCGATAAAGTCCGAGGGGCAAAAGGTCCCGATCCAGGTCCGCAAGTCACCAGCATCGCCCGATCGCTATCAGGTGATCTACGGCCATCGACGGCTCCAGGCAGCGCGCGATCTTGGAATTGCGGTCAAGGCGATCGAAGTCGAGATTTCCGACGTCGAGCTTGTCATTGCGCAGGGTATTGAAAATGCCGATCGCCAGGATCTGACCTGGATCGAGCGCACCCTGTTTGCTCGCCGTATGGATGATGCCGATGTGAAGCCTCGTGATATCAAGGCGGCATTGTCTATCGACGATCCCGAGCTTGCACGAATGCGAGCGGTTTATCGCGCACTTCCGCTCGATATCGTCGAGACAATTGGTCGGGCAGCCAAGGTCGGTCGTCCAAGGTGGGTGGAGTTTGCAAAGGCTTTCTCCGAACAGCCTGACCTGCATGATGAACTGCGCAGCGTGCTTTCGGCCGCTACGCAAAGACGGCTTGGATCCGATCAAAAGTTTCTGGCCGCCTTTAACGCCCTGAAACCTGCCGCACCGTCGAAGGCCGGCAAGATGATTGCCGGCGCCGCAGGCGAACCACTTGGCAGCTTTTCTCGCACGAACAAGGATATCCGTATTTCTGCGGATACACCGGCCGGAGCAGAATTCCTGCGTTTCATCGAGGCGCAGCTGCCATCACTGGCTGAGCGGTTCACGCGTGAAAGATCAAAGATTTGAACTGAAGCCGAGAAACAGACTTCGGAACCATTTTAAGTAAGGAAAACGCGCAAAAGAAAAAGGCCCCCGAAACGTTGCCGTCATGGAAGCCCTTCTCGTCGTGTGAGAGCTAGAGAATCGCATTTCCATGAATCCTAGTCAAGAGTCTTTGGCACCGTTTTGGTGAGCGTGAATCTTTTGCCTTTTTGAAGAGGCGAGGGACATGGAAGGTGGACAAGTGACGACGCCGTTTGGGCGGCGGTCGGTAACGCTTGCGCTTGTGAAGCAGCAGATTGCCACGACCAGGATCAAGGAAGGCAAGTCGGCAGACAAATGGAAAGTCTTCCGCGACGCATCGGAGGCGCGAGAGGTGCTTGGTCTGCAGGATCGCAGCCTTGCAGTGCTCGATGCGCTTTTGAGTTTCTATCCTGAAAATGAGCTGCGCCAGGACGCACAGCTTATCGTTTTCCCGTCGAACATCCAGCTGTCAATTCGTGCGCATGGCATTGCGGGCGCTACCCTGCGGCGTCATCTTGCCCTGCTTGTCGATGCAGGGCTGATCATCCGCAAGGATAGTGCAAACGGCAAACGCTACGCCCGAAAGGATGGTGAAGGCTCGATCGAGCACGCCTTCGGTTTTGACATATCGCCGCTTCTGATGCGCGCCGAGGAACTGGCATGCCTTGCCCAGCAGGTGGCTGCCGATCGGATCGCGTTCCGCAGGGCAAAGGAGAACCTAACGATCTGCCGGCGGGATATCCGCAAGCTGATTACGGCGGCCGTCGAAGAGGGAGCTGCAGGCGATTGGGACGAGCTGGAAGAACAATATCTGGCCGCTGTCAGGCGAATTCCTCGAACCCCGACGCTCGACGAACTGAGAAATTTGGGCATCGAGATGGATAATTTGCGGCAGAACATCATCAACCAGTTGAATTCCGATGATTTTTCTTCAGAAATGACCACCAATGATGCTCAAAATGAGCGTCACATACAGAATTCAAATACCAACCTCCTTAATGAACTTGAACCTAGCTCTGAAAAAGAGCAGGAGGCGGAGCCGAGCCAGAATAAGCAGGCCGAACATGTGCCGATTAAGGCTTTTCCGATTGGTCTCGTCTTGCGCGCCTGCCCCGAGATTTTAAACTACGGTCCTGAAGGCCAGATCAGAAACTGGCGAGAACTCATGACGGCCGCCGTTGTGGTCAGATCGATGCTCGGGGTGAGCCCGTCCGCATATCAGGAGGCCTGTGAGGTGATGGGTCCGGAGAACGCGGCAGTGACGATCGCCTGCATTCTCGAGCGGGGCGGCCACATCAATTCGGCCGGCGGGTATCTCAGAGACCTAACCAATCGGGCCAAGCGAGGTGAGTTTTCGCTGGGGCCGGTACTGATGGCGCTATTGCGGGCGGCCGGTCATTCGGTGAAGGCAACGGGGTGACGTTGACGTAATGGATGAGGGTTCCCGTTGCGCCGGTGTTTCCATCTGGAGACTGGAGCATTTGAGGAATCCACATCCAGGTTTGGGGGCTTTCCCTTCATTTTCCGGCCTTCCATATCAGTTCCTTCCGCCTCAATGTTTACGACCCAACGACAGCTGAACTCTTGTTGGATTGCAGCCAGGTTAAAAGGCCGAGAGAGACTGACATCAGCTACCGGACGTTGTTCACGGAGCTGATGCGGCGGACGTTGGGTGCCTAACTTGCGGCGGACTTCCGTTTGGAAGCGTAGTTCGTGACTGTGACGGTCAAATAACGCGACTATTGGGGGTCGTTTGCGGGAGGGGGCGAAATCCTACGCTAAGCCGAGGACCACTTTTGCGGGCTCGACATTGCGCGAATCATTTTCCGCCAATAGCTTGAAGCTTGGCACCGTGCGGCCAGCCGCTTGCTCCTCTGGAATGGCGAAGGCACGGATAATCCTGGTTTGACCCTTATGGGCGACCGTCAGCAATGCAAGCACTGACAACGGCGCGCCCTTTGAGGATCAAACTATGCTTTCCTTTTCAGACTCGAAATCTATGGCCAAGGCTCTTCGCAAGTTGCTGGAGGAGCACAATCTGCAGCTTTCACACAGCGCATGCCTTGAAATCGTCGCTCGCCAATTTGGTTTTGCAAATTGGCAGGTTCTGAGTGCCGCCTGCGAACACGAAAAACAACTTGCCGTCATTGTTTTCGTTGAACATGGTCGCCAGCGAGAAGCTGCCGCGTTTTATATGTCGGCGTTTAACGCCTCCCATGTGCGAACACATGAAGATAGCAATATTCTCTATGCAATAGATCTCGACTTAGGCGGGATCAAAATCACGGTCTCGGGCGCCAATCCGAGGCGCGAGGCGGAGCCGCATCGAGGAGGCCCTTTCTTCCCCAAGGCAAATGGCGCGGTGAATTCGATTTTTTCGCTCACGGTCGCAGATGCCGAAAAGACACTGCAGCAGGCAATTGCTGCAGGAGGAACGGTCCGAAATCACCTTGAGATCAGTGACGAACGTAAGCGAGTGGCAAGCTTTTTCGATCCATTCGGGCATGTCTGGGCTTTAACCGAAGCGCAGCGGATGAAGATTTCGCCTCGGGAACTGGATAAATTGCGCGCGACCGAATTGGCCCGTGCGCGGGAAATCAGAGGCGTCACGCCTGCCCCGGAACCCGGCGGCCATAATCTCTAAGTTCACCTTTTGGGCCAACATATCGGTAAAGGGTGACACGCTCGATCCCCAGTTCCTTGCACAACTCGGAAACGGAAGTGTCACGCTGAGCCATGGCGGCCTGCGCTAAACGCACCTGCGCTGTATAAGTCATGTCGAGGCAAAAAGTTCTTTCATGGCACTTCCTCCCAAGGTGCCATGTTGAATATCTAACCCGTTAATGCCATCGCGTATTTGGACGGGCCGTGAGCGGCTTCGGTATCCTCCTCAGAACACGAAGCTGCCGTGTCCTGCTAACTCGGCAGATACTCTGCGCTCCAACTCTCGCTGATCGTGCCGGATGCAATCAACCGATCGATCTCGTTATCGGTGTAGTTCAGGTCGCGGAGAACGGCTCGCGTGGAGGCGCCGTACTTCTCCGCTGGCGTTATAGCCGTCACCTTGCCGACTGCCGGACGGATGGCGAAGGGGTCGAGCTGAGTGACGGTGTGCCCGCTCGGATGGTCTGGAAAAACCGAGAATGAATAACTGCCCCGGTCGAGCCCCGGCGTGCCGTCGGCAATGCGGGCGCTGCGGCTGCGGATCTCCTCGATGTTCTCGCAGAGAGATACGCCGATATCGGCTTTCTGCAGGCGCTGTTGCCAGGTCCCAGCAGGTGCCGTCATGAAGGCTTTCGCCAGATAGGCCTCGCGATCGGATGCGGCCATCTCGACAATTGCCTCAAGCCCCTCCGCCCTGCCGAAGCGTGGCAAATCAACTTCCGAAGCACAGAGGAGAATATGATCCCCCGACGCCGTTTCGTAGAGCTGCGACAGGGCGCTATATCCCTTGGTCTCGCTACCGGAAGGCTCATCGAAGGGACCTCGGTTGGCATAGTCATAGCAGAAGGGTATCTGGGCGAGGCCGGTCAGCGCCGACAGTGATGTCCGCGGGCGACCGATAACCCCGGTTCTGGATTTCTGATACAAAGCCGCTGCAATGCCGAGCGCAGCGCCGAAACCGCACATCACGTCAATGGTACCGACATGGGCGTGTTCCTCCGGCGTGTCCATGGAGCCGCCGAAACGTAACATGATGCCGGTTGCCGACTGCACGAGGTCGTCATAGCCGAGATAGTCGGTACGCGGACCGGTGCGCACGCCGCCGAAGCAATCGAGCTGGCAGAAGATCGCTTGGGGGTTGAGCGCTTTCAGGCTTTCGGCATCGAGACCCATCGCCTTGACCTGACGGTCGGTGGCGTTCCAGACAACGACGTCGACTGAGCGCACCAGTTCTTCGAACACGATGCGGCCATCGGGCGAACCAATGTTCAGCAGCACGGACTGTTTGCCGCGCATGTGGGACATGCCGAAGATCACGGTGTTCCAGCAGTCATAGAGCGGCTTGGCCGGATCGATCTTGATGACCTCCGTACCGAAACGGGCAAGATAGGCGACCGAATGCGGACCGGCGATCACATTGCACAGATCGAGAACCTTGACGCCGTCCAGCCAGCCGCCGGGGGCCCCATTCGCTACAACCGGCAAGGAAGGGCGCTCGATGCCGGCGAGCAGTGCTAGCGCCTCCTTGGCCGTTCCCCAACGTCTCGGGCTTGGCGTTAACATAGATTCGGCGCTCTCCTGCAGCCAGGCCATAGGCCCCGGCTGGGTCATGCGGCCGAAGATCGGATCGTCCACTTCGATCATGAGGCCGGCAGCCTTGGCATGATCGTCGGCGATCCATTCCTTCAGCCAGCGTTGCGGCGCGCCCGGAAACAGCCCTTCTCCGAAGACACGTTCCCATTCAAAAGCCGTTTTGGTCAGGAAAACATCCTTCATGCGAGCCGCGATTTTGTCAGCCCAGAATTTCGGGAGCGGATAGACACCGAGCGAAACGTCTGAAGACCACTGCGAAACTGGAAGATAGGTGTCTTCCTCCTCGCGCAGTCCTTCAGCAACGAGCTCGTCGTAAATGCCAAGCGCTTGCAGGCAGCGTTTGGCATGGTTCTTGTGGCTGGGGCAGACCACGTAGAACATCCGTCCGTCGGCGCACCTATAGCTGCGATAGAAGGGATCGAGAAACTCCTGGAGGTCGTCAAAAGACATGTCCATTTGCAGGTCCTCGCCCCGCCGACGCTCGATTTCCCGCTCGCGCTGGGTTTTATAACGCAACGGATAGTCGTCAATCAGAATGGAATTGTAGGACAGGCCCTCCATGACGGCGCTTGCCAGCGGCACCTCAATATGATCGCCGTGGCCGGTGCGCTCACGCGCCTGAAGCGCCAACACCGTCGCGGAGGCCGCAAGCATCGCACCATATGCGGAAGAGAGTGGGAGCGGCGAGAAAGACGGGTTGATACCCATAAGAACGCGGTTTAAGCCCATATCCGTAAAGACGCCCGACGAGGCTGCGATCACTGTCTCGAAGGCACGCCAGTCCCGGCGGAGTTCATCGTCGGAGGCGAAACCTGGGATAGACAGGGTGATCAGCTCAGGCCGCGATTTACGCAAAGTCGAAAAATCGATCCCGAGCCGGGCAAGCACACCAGGGCGGAAGTTCTCGATCACAATATCAGCCTCGGCCACCAGCGCTTTCGCCTCAAGCAAACCCTTCTCCGTTTTGAGGTCGAGTGCGACGATCAGCTTGTTGCGGTTGAGGATGGCGTTGGCGGGATTGTCCCAGAGCGGCCCGCTGGGGGGATCGATATGCACGACGGTCGCGCCGAGATCGCCCAGGATCATGGCCACGGCCGGGCCAGCAATATACTGCCCAAAATCAACGACTCGAACGCCGGAAAGCGGAAGCGTTGAACGTGCTATTGATGTCATCCTGTAACCTCCCCCAATAGTTTTCTATGCGTGTGCGTCAGCAACAATCCAGCCGGCTGCCTTTTCGGCGATCATCAGCGTCGGCGCATTGGTGTTACCACTGGTGATCTTCGGCATGATGCCCGCATCGACGACCCGCAGTCCCGCGATTCCTCGAACCTTGAGGCGACTATCGACAACCGCCATAGGATCGTCATCCCCGCCCATCTTCGTCGTACCAACCGGATGGAAGATGGTATTGGCAATATCGCCCGCAAGCCGCGCCAGCTCCTCATCGCTTTGGAACTGCGGGCCCGGTTTCCACTCCTGTGGCCTATATTTCGCCAATGCTGGCTGCGACACGATTTTGCGCACTTGCCGCAGACTTTCTGCAGCAATCCTGCGGTCTTCGTCCGTGCTGAGATAGTTCGGCGCAATCGCGGGCGCGTCCGACGCCTTATTGGAGCGAATATGAACACTGCCCACGCTCGATGGATTGAGGTTGCAAACGCTGGCTGTGAAAGCGGGGACAGTGTGCAACGGTTCGCCGAAGGCGTCGAGGCTGAGCGGCTGGACGTGATACTCCAGATTGGCGTGGGCCTGGCGTTCGTCCGAACGGGTGAAGGCGCCCAGCTGCGAGGGCGACATGCTCATCGGACCACTGCGTTTCAACGCATATTCGAGCCCTATCATCGCTTTACCAAAGACGCTGTTGGCGAGCGTATTCAGCGTTTTCGTATTACCGACCTTGAAGACGGCACGGATCTGCAGATGGTCCTGAAGATTTTCTCCGACACCTGGCAGGTTGTGCTTTACCTCAATACCGAAACGCTTCAGCAATCCCGCTGGACCGATGCCAGATAATTGCAGGATTTGTGGTGAGCCGATGGCGCCGGCCGACAGAATGACTTCTCCCCGCGCCCCAACCTCCGCGCGCTGCCCTTGACGCTCAACAATAACACCGATGCACCGCTTGCGACCAGATGCCTCGTTCGCAAGGATCAAACGCTCGACATGAGATTGCGTCCAGATCGTCAGGTTTGCGCGGTTTTTCGCTGGGCGCAGGAAAGCCTTGGACGTGTTCCAGCGCCAGCCCGAGCGCTGGTTCACCTCGAAATAGCCGACGCCTTCATTGTCGCCACTGTTGAAATCGTCCGAACGCGGAATGCCCGCTTCCACCGCGGCTTCTGCAAAGGATTCGAGGATATCCCATTTCAGCCGCTGCTTCTCGATGCGCCATTCGCCGCCATGGCCATGCATGTCGGAAAACCTGCTGTTGCCACCAGTCTTCGGGTCTGCGCCATGGTCCAGCCGGTAGTGGTCCTCATGCGCCTTGAAATCGGGCAGGCAATTTTGCCAAGACCAGGCATCGTCGCCGGTTGTCGTTGCCCACCCGTCAAAATCGCGTGCCTGACCACGCATATAGATCATGCCGTTGATCGACGAGCAGCCACCAAGCGTCTTACCGCGAGGATAGCGTAGCGAACGACCGTTCAGTCCGGCGTCCGGTTCGGTTTTGTAAAGCCAGTCTGTGCGTGGGTTGCCGATACAATAAAGATACCCGACCGGGATATGTATCCATGGGTAGTCGTCCTTGCGGCCGGCTTCCAGCAACAGAACATGTTTTGACGGGTCACGACTGAGGCGATTGGCAAGCAGGCAGCCTGCGGAGCCACCACCAACAATAATGTAGTCAAAAACGTCGTGGAAATTGCCGGAACCACCATTCCTCATAGGGTTACCCTCCAATCGCGATGGAACACCACACAATTATAAGACTGGACACTTTGCATTGGCATGCCATGCTTCCTCCCTGCTTTATATGCAGGCATAGCCAACATTCGATCGTGAAATCCAATGACAAATTCAACCAAGCATTATAAGTGAAATTAATATGCTGGAAGGTATCGATCTGAGAACATTGCGAGCGTTTGTTACCGTGGGGCGAGAAGGGAACGTCACCCGCGCCGCCGAGCACCTGCACGTTACGCAGCCTGCGGTGACGCTTCAGTTGAAACGCTTGGCCGCTGACACCGGGCTAACCCTGTTCCGGCGGACCTCGACAGGTTTGGAGTTGACACAGGAAGGTGCACTGTTGGCGGCAAAGGCCGAGCAAGTGCTGGCGGCGCTGACGGACTTCGGCCAGACAGCCGGACGTTTATCGACCGGCGTCCGGGGAAAATTGCGGATCGGTACGATCATCGATCCGGAGTTCACACGATTAGGGGCGTTTCTGAAAGCACTTATCGAAAACGGGCCAGGTATCGAGACAACGCTGCGTCATGGCATGAGCGGCGATGTGCCGGAGAGGCTGAAGCGAAACGAACTCGACGCCGGTTTTTATCTTGGTGATCCAAGGGACTATGACCCGCCGACCGATGTTACTGGAGGGAGTACCGCGTCGCTTTTCCACTCTCGCGCACTTGCGCAATTGACCTATTGCGTTGTCGCTCCGCCATCGCTCGCCAGCTTTGTTCGAGGGGCCAACTGGTTACAGCTTGCCTCCCTCCCCTGGATCGGCACGCCACCCGCATCGGTTCATAACCGGATGCTGGCACGGCTGTTCACCAATCTTGGCGTTCGCCAACAGATTGTCGCCCAGGTGGATCAGGAAGCGTCAATGATTGCCATGACACGCACAGGGATAGGGCTGAGCCTTTGCCGGGAATCGATTGCCCTTTATGAACAGCAGTCCCATGGACTGGTGATCGCTGATAATGTGAAGCTCTCGACGACCTTAAGTTTCCTCTGCCTGGAAGCGCGCATGAGCGATCCTTCTATCGTCGCTGCATTTGACGCAATCAAACGAGTTTGGGTTCAGTAAACCGACTTAGCGGTGAAGCTCTTGACAGGAATCGAACCGTCGGTGCGCCAGTCCCTTCACACACGCAGCACATCGATGACAGCGCGCAGGCCGGCCGACAGGTATTTCCGCGTCGGGTAATAGAGATACAGCCAGTCCTCGGGCGCACTCCAGGATGCCAGGCATTCGACCAGGCTGCCATTCTCGATATAGGCACGCGCCCGCTCTTCCCAGACGTAAGCCAGCCCCACGCCCGAAAGTGCTGCCTCGACCATCAGCTCATGGTCATCGAGCGACAGAGAGCCGGTCGGCTCGAATTCGATGATCTTGCCTGCGCGGCTGAACTCCCAGGCATAGGGCTTGCCGCTTGGATAGATATTGCGAATACAGACATGGTGACGCAAATCATCCGGGGTTTTGGGGCGCGGATGACGTTCGAAATAGCTTGTTGAGCCCACGACGGCAAACCGCAGCCGCGGCTTGATCTTCACAGCCGTCATGCCATCGCGCAGACTTTCTCCAAGACGGATGCCGGCATCAAACCCCTCCTCCACAATGTCGACAAGCCGGTCGGTAGCGACGATTTCCAGCTGAAGCCCGGGATTTTCTGCAATCAGAGGACCGATGACTGACCGGAATACGAACGGTGCGACCGAATTGGGCGCATTGATGCGAACCTTGCCAAAAGGAGTATCGCGAAACTGGTTGAGGGCATCGAGCGCCGAGCCGATCTCGCCGAAGGCGGGCGACAGTTGCGCAAGCAACATTGCCCCGGCATCAGTCAGCGACACGCTGCGGGTCGTTCGATTGAGCAGACGAATGCCGACGCGTGCCTCGAGATTACCCACCGCATGGCTGATCGCCGAGGCCGTCACCCCGCGCTCTTCGCCGGCCCGGCGAAAGTTGCGGTGACGGGCGACCGCATCGAAGGCCGCGAGTTCAGAGAGATCCGTACTGCGCATTGTCAAATCTCACTCATCATTGAGAGGAAGATTATCTCTCTAATCTTGATCGTTGAAAAGGTCCAGATTTCTCCTCGCAAACCGGCGCTTGTGCCGGACCACACAGGAGATAGGACAATGGCCGACTTCATTCCTCCCGCCCACAACACTGCATCACCCTTTGCCGACATGCGCGGTCATCACGTTGCCGTCCGCACGCCGGACCTCGAAACCGCAAAGTGCTGGTATGTCGAGAAACTCGACTTCCGTGTCGTTGCCGAATGGGACTACGCCGACGAACAATTGGCCTATCTCGCACCCGCGACTGACGACCATTTCTATGTGGAAATCCTGGGTGGCGGCGATCCGGCGCCGGCGGAGGTCCGCCCTTATACCGATCTCGGCGATAGCCTCAAATATGCCGGCTACCACCATTTCTGCCTGAATGTCGCAAGCGTCGACGCCACTGTCGAGGAATTGCGGGCGCGCGGCGTCACCATCGTGACCGAGCCGTTCGAGCTTTTGGCAATCAGCCGCCGCCTCGCCTTCTTCTGCGATCCCTTCGGCAATCTGATCGAGCTGGCGGAAGTCCTGCCGTGACCCTTTCTCACCCGGCTGGCCGTCACGGCATCGCGATGGCCAGCACATCAGGAGAATATCCCATGACGAACTCCATCATGATTATCGGCGCCGGCCCCGGCATCGGGCAGGCCGTTGCGGAGAAATTCGGGCGGGAAGGCTGGCATGTCGTGCTCACCTCTCGCAATGCCGCTCGTCTCACCGGTCTTTCCAGAACCCTTTCCGGGCAAGGTCTCCACGTCTCGACTTTGCAAGCCGATGCGACCGACCCGATCGCACTGCGCAAGGCGGTCGCTGAGGGCGACCGCATGTCCGGCGGGCTGACGGCGGTCCTTTTCAATGCCGCGTTCGTGCGTGAACAGGATCTGTTCAGCATGCGCGACGATGAGGTCACGGACGACCTCGCCACCAATGTCGCTGCCGGCCTTCACACGATCCGGGCATCCGTTGAGTTGTTCGGTGCCCGCGGCGGTACGATTCTGGTTACAGGTGGCGGCCTCGCCGTCTCACCCCATGCCGGCTATGCCAGTCTCGGCCTTGGCAAGGCGGCCCTTAGAAATGTCGTCGAAGGTCTGGCCGGCCCTCTCGCCGAACGCGGCATCCGCATCGCGGTGGCGACAATCGCCACACTCGTCGGCCCCGGATCGACAGAGGCGAGAGAGGCAGCCGACACAATCTGGACGCTGGCGACGGACCCGACCGCAGGGTGGGAAGCCGTTTACCCCGCAGACGCCTTCAAGGGAGACTGACATGACCGAAACATTGACTTTGATTGCCAGGCTGACGGCCAAGCCGGACTGTGCCGCGACGCTTGGCGAAGCGTTGCAGGCTCTGGTCTTACCGACCCGCGCCGAGGGGGGATCGATCGACTATCACCTGCACCGCGACAACCATGATCCCAGCGTCTGGATTCTCTATGAGAACTGGCGATCGCGCGCTGATCTCGATGCGCATTTTGAGCAGCCCTACACCAAAGCCGTCATGGCGCGCTTTCCGGACCTGCTGGCCCGCGACATGGAACTGACATTCTGCACCATGACATCGCCGCGCCCTTGAGCCCCCGGCCCAATGCTTTCCCCATCAATCCAGCATCAATGAACACCCTCATGAAAATCTGGTTCATCACCGGCGCCTCGCGCGGCTTTGGCGCCCTCGTCACCACACACGCTCTTGCCCAGGGAGACGCCGTCGTCGCCACCGCCCGTAATCCGAAGGCGATCACAGAGCGGTTCGGCGAACACCCCAACCTGCTTCCGGTGGCCCTCGACGTGACCGACGACAAACAGGCGAGCGCAGCCGTGAAGGCAGCGATCGAGCGCTTCGGCCGCATCGATATCCTGCTCAACAATGCTGGGTTCGGATTGATGGGTGCCGTCGAAGAAGCAACCGTGGCTGAGGTCGAGGCTGTATACCGCACCAACGTCTTTGGTCTCCTCAACGTGACCCGCGCCGTCCTGCCCTTTATGCGCCGGGCCCGTTCCGGCCGCATCCTGAATATCTCGTCGATCGGCGGCTATCGCGGCGCAGCAGGTTTCGGGGTCTACTCCTCGACGAAATTTGCCGTCGAGGGGCTGAGCGAAGCCCTGCATGACGAACTGGCGCCGCTTGGCATCCATGTCACCGTCATCGAGCCGGGTTATTTCCGGACCGACTTCCTCGACAGCTCGTCCTTGTCGGTCCGCGGCAATATCATCGGCGATTACGCAGAAACTGTCGGCAAGGTGCGCACGATAGCAGCCGGTCTCAGCCATAACCAACCCGGCGACCCCCAAAAGCTGGCAGAGGTCCTGATCTCCTTCGCTGACGCCCCCAATCCGCCGGTCCGCCTCCCGCTCGGTAGTGATACCGTCGCAGCGATCGAAAAGAAGCATGCACAGGACAACGTCATCCTTTCCGAATGGCGCGCCGTCTCGGTCTCAACCGACTTCGCCGTTGACTAATGACGACGCTCGTCTGGTTAAACTTCTTCCGATGGGAGGCCGCTTTCGGGCCTCCCATCGCCTTGAGCAGATTTGCACGCAACGACTTGCCGTTATTGGTCGCGGCGTCGGCTAAAAACCTCTGCGAATTAGCGTTTCTCGCCTGTACGCCTCTCAGCTCCAGCGCGGTGGCGTCCCAATGTGATCTTGCAGCGCTAGTGTGAATGCCTTGACCTTGGCAGATGGCACCTGAAGCGCGCGTAGAAGATAAATTCCGGTGGCCGCTTCATTCCATCTTTCGCCCGATAACGGTAGGCGTACAAGATCACCCACCTTCACCGAAGGTCCCGATACCCAGCTCGGCAGGAACGCCACACCCATCCCCGCTAGTGCAGCCCCGTTCAGCGCTTCAAAATCATCGGACCGGAATACAACGCGCTCACACGCTTCCCCGGTCGGCGCGCCAAGAATGCTAGACCACTCAAGAAGATCGTTGCCATGGAGCTTGTCGAGAAGGCGATGATTGCGAAGCTCGTCTTCGCTTTCCGGCACGCCGTGATGCTCAACATAGGCCGGGCTTGCCACGAGTATCCGATCGAGGGGTGCCAGTTTGGTTGCGATCAACGTGCTGTCGGGCAGTTCCCCCATTCTCACCACCAGATCAAGTCGCTCCGCGACCGGGTCGGCCAGTCGTTCGGTCAAGTCCAGCTCAACATGCAAGCCTGGATATTGCCATGCAAGCGATGCCAAGACAGGAATGACATACCGCTTTCCGAAGGTCGGGAAACAGGCGATACGCAAAGTGCCACTGACCTCACTATCGAATGCCGTCACCTCGGCATGCGTATCGGCCAGATCGTCGAGCAGGCGCTGCGCACGCTCGAAGAGGTGACGGCCCGCGTCCGTTAATGACAGTGCCCGTGTTGAGCGGACAAGGAGAGGCACCCCCAGATCTTGCTCGAGCGCATCGATCTGCCGCACAACAGCCGAGGGAGTGACAGCCCGACGCCTGGACGCGGCTGAAAAGCTGCCGGCGCGGACGACGTCAACGTATACCGCCAGATGTTCAGCGAAGCGTGGATCCCTCATCTTTGCCTACGACGCAAAACCGTTCCGACCATTCAGTTGGTTATCATCCAAGGTCATCAGGAGCACATTCCTTCTCGTCAACGGGCAATTTTGCTCACCAAACAGAAGGAACACACCTATGGTCAAGATCCTTGATACAATTCTCTCACAATCCGCCTATTCCGCAGAGATCGACATTCCGCTCGAAAGGATCGACATTGCCGATTGGCTCTTCAACCTACCCGAAGCGGAATATCTTCGCTGTTGCCCGCCTGACCATATTGCCGCAGGCGTCACCTGGACTGACGACGGCCGTCGGATGTCGATCAATGTCGAGCAGATCGGCTCAGGCCTAGTGGTACAGCACTATGTGGCCGAAGCCGCCGAACCAACCTATTGCCGGATGAACTCGATCTCGGATGTCTTCACCGCCAGTGGCAGAACTCAGGTCAATGTCGTCTGGGAACTGATCGCTGAGAAAATCGATGACGGCAGGACGCGCTACACCAACAAGGTCACAGCGCATCCAACCGATGCGTTCATGAAGTTCATCGAAGACCATGGGGTCGCTTACGAAGATGCTGCAGCCGCCCGTCAGGCCGCAGGTGGTGACCACAACAGCCGCGAAACGCCACTGTTCGCTGCCAGCATCGCCCGGCGCGCGCTTTCGAAGTAAGGGAGGAACATGCGATGAAAGCGATCGTCTTTGATGAATCCGGAAGCTCGGATGTTCTACGGCGTGCCGAAGCACCCATGCCTGAAGTGCGTCCCAACGACCTTCAGGTGAAGGTTATGGCGGCAGGTGTCAATCGCGCCGACCTTCTTTAACTCAAAGGCGTCTATGGAGCAGCGTTGCCTCGTCCCTGTCACCAGTTTTGCCGAGCCGGATCCGGCCAGCAAACAGGAAGGCGGCAATGTGCCCAATGCCTGGTTTGCCCACGATGACGAGAAATCGCTGATGTTTTTTGCGGGAACCATGTGCCGCAATGGCAAAGTGTGCGGAAGGTCAGGGACGGCCTCACGACCGACGATCTCTATGGTTTTCTGACCACAGATCCCAACGATCTCGTGAAACCGATCCATGAGAAAGCCGTGCCGGTTCTGTTGCTGAAGAAAGAGGACACGGACATCTGGATGCGGGCGCCGTGGGACGAGGTAAAACATCTTTTCCGTCCGCTTCCGAATGATGCGCTGATCATTCTGTCGCGTGAGCCCGATGGATCATCGATCGTGTCGAAATCCGGTGAGCCTGTAACGCACTGACCTTCCGAGATCTCGTCGATGCGGCGCTGATCGGCTTCGATCGCCGCGAGTCTTTCACGCTTCCTCCGCGGAACTCTCTTCGCTTGGTTAGAACTCCTGCGTCGCCTACTTGGGCACGTCCGTCCCAAATTCATCGATCAGCGCTTCGACGAAGCTTCGTACCTTGGCGGTAGGCCGGCGCCCGACGGGGTAAATCACGTGCATTGGACGAGACGGACCCTCGTGGTCGGGCAGCACCTGGACGAGTCGCCCGGCAGTGATTTCTGCGTTCAGCACACTTTCCGGCCCCAACGTGATGCCATAGCCTGCGATCGAGGCATGCAACAAGGCCTTCCAGTCGTTGCTACGGATTCTACCGCTGATGCGCACCTCCTCGCTTTTGCCGCTGCGAGTGAACTGCCAGCGGCAGGGAGTCGAGGACGGCCCGTCGCTATATGCAAGGCAATCATGCTGCTCCAGATCCAGTGGAATTCGAGGGGTGCCACGCCGGATAAGATAGTCCGGAGACGCACATGCAATCAGCCGATAGGGAGCGAGAGGAAGCGCGATCAGCGACGGGTCTTCGACCTCGCCGATCCTTACCATCACCTCGAACCCCTCCTCCAACGGATCAACGAAACGGTCGTTGAGAGTAAGGTCTATTCGCATGTCCGGATAGCGATCGAGATAGCGCGTCACGAACGGCGCCAGACTAAAGGCACCGAAGGTCACCGGAGCATTGACACGCAGCACGCCTTTCGGCTGGGAACGCATATCAAGTGCAACGGATTCAGCCGCCTCGACGTCTGAAAGCAGCTGCTTGCAGCGGTCATAGAAGACCCTTCCCACGTCGGTCAGACTTTGTCGCCGCGTCGTACGGTGAAGCAACGCCGTCCCAAGTCGGTCCTCCAGGAACACAACATGTTTGGCGACCATTTGGGGTGACATTTCCATGGCCTTAGCTGTGGCGGCAAAAGATCCCAGGTCGGAGGCTTTGACAAAAACAGCCATGCTCGAAAGTTTGTCCAAGATTACCCCCTTACAGTTGGGAATGTCTGCTTGCATTGGCGATTTATCTCAATGTGGCACTCAATTAAACCCATGTTTGTGAAATTAATCGGAGAGACATCATGAAAATTGGAATTATTGGGGCAGGCATGGTTGGCCGTGCCATCGGCAAGCTCGCTGTTGCTTTGGGCCATTCTGTCATGCTGAGCAATTCTCGCGGCCCTCAGACCCTGTTCAGCTTGAGCCGGAGCATTGGGTGCCAAGTAGGAACGGTCGAGGAGGCCGCCGCTTTTGGCGAACTCGTCGTCATCGCCATTCCACTCGCAGCCTATCGGTCTATCCCAGTTGAGCCACTTGAGGGCAAACTGGTGATCGACACGAACAATTACTACTTCGAACGAGACGGCCACATTCCAGAACTGGACTCAGGCGAGACGACGACAAGCGAAATTCTCGCGCGCCACCTGCCGCGATCGCGGATCGTCAAGGCATTCAATGCCATCATCATGGACGATCTTGAAAAGGATGGACAGCCGACTGGATCGTCGGGACGTCGAGGTCTCCCTCTGGCTGGCGACAATTCTACCGACAAGGCGGTCGTCGCAAGGCTCTATGACCAGTTCGGCTTCGATGCAGTGGATGCAGGCCTTCTTGCCGAGGGATGGCGGTTCGAGCGCGGCAGGCCGGTTTATTGTGTGCCGATGGCTGCCGATCGCCTAAACGATGAGCTTGCGAAAACGATCCGCTAGATCGGTCCCGGAAGCGGCAAGGCGTCAGCTTTACATAGTCGAAGAGCAGAACCCACTGCGGAGCCGACTGCGCTCGTCCCCGCAGTTTCAATACCGAAGCAGCCAGCCTTCGCAGACCTTTCATCCAGAACCGCTTCAAGATCTGCCTGATTTCGGTTGTTACAAGCGCCCAAACAGGAAATGGGCATACCAGCTGTAGCGAGCAGCGCGAAAGCCGTTCGCCTCCCGCAAGACCGGTAAAAAGGGTTGACTCAGAAGGTTTGAGCATGGCGACAGCAAAGCCGGAAACCGAGACCGACAGCCCGGGGCTAGCGGGCCCGCATCTGAAATCTATGCCTCCGCCGTACCGCCTTATGCGGACTGGCACTGCCGTCGAAAACCGCGTCACCATGGTGGGTGATTTCTGGCATTCTCACAACACCGCTGTCTTAGGCCATGGACAACCAAGAAAGTCCATTTGATAATGAAATCGTATTCTAAATTATGGATCGTACAGAATGGATGCTTTGACCGACGTAGTGCAACTGCTAAGACCTAAGACAGTCCTCATGGGCAGCATGGTGGCATATGGAGATTGGGGAGTTCAGGTTCCGCCGCAATCTGGTCCAATGTTATATTTTATTATGGAAGGCTCGGCGCAGTTTCGCGCCAGCCATGGCGAAACAACGTCGCTGGAGACTGGCGATTTTATCCTGTCGGGAAATCCCACAGCCGACACATTCTTCAGCCGGCCTGACCAAGAGATCGTATTCTCCGATGAAGAGTTCAAGGCGCTCAACACGGTCGACGGAGAAATTAGGGTCGGCCAGGTTGGGTCGGAAACTCCGACGCGTATTATTGGCGGGTGCATACTCTGCGATCCAACGAATGCCGACTTGTTATCAGAGCTGCTGCCCACGCTTGTCCATGTCCGCGCTGAAGAGGGAATCGGAGCCCGTCTCGGCAACCTCATCGCTTACATACGTGATGAAGCGGCCAACTCCCGGGCTGGAAGTGACCTCATTTTGTCGCGGCTTTTGGAGGTCCTGCTTATCGAAACGTTGCGGCGCGAAGCCTCGACACTTCCAAACCCCGGAATGTTGCGTGGCCTTTCCGATCCCCAGCTTGCTCGGGCCATCAGCGACATTCATTCAGACGTCCGCCGCGGTTGGACGATCGCCGAGCTAGCACAACGAGCCGGAATGTCGCGTTCGGCCTTTGCCCGGAAATTCTCTGCGGCTGTTGGCCTCGCACCCGTTGAGTACCTTCTCAGATGGCGGATGGCCATCGCCAAGGACACATTGCGACATAGCCGGAGATCGTTAGAGGAAGTCGCCGAAAAGGTGGGCTACCAATCTGCCAGCGCCTTCAGCACTGCGTTCAGTCGGAGGGTCGGGTGTCCACCGAGCGAATTTGCGCGGATGGCAGGTGCGACCTAGATCACTTTGGTCATCGCCAATTCAGAGAAGAAATGAAGAGCCAACAAACAGCGCGATTAGGACGATACAAAACGCATAAAGGACGATCGATTATGGTTCGTCTTGGTTTTCAGATTTAGAAGGAACCATCCTAAAAACAAATTGGAGGTTCCAATGAAAACCATTCTAATTACGGGCTGCTCCTCTGGCTACGGCCTGGAGACGGCTCGTCACTTCCTCGCAAACGGTTGGAACGTCATCGCCACGATGCGTACGCCGCGTGAGGATGTCCTACCGCGCTCGACGTCACTTCGCATCCTGCCACTGGATGTCACGAGCGTTGACAGCATCGCAGCCGCGGTTGCGACCGCCGGCCCGATAGACGTTCTGGTCAACAATGCCGGAATCGGCGTTGTCGGCGCTTTCGAAGCAACGTCCATGTCGCATATTCGCAAGATCTTCGATACCAACACCTTCGGCCTGATGGCCATGACCCAAGCGGTGATCCCGCAGATGCGCGAACGCCGTTCCGGCGCGATCATTAACGTGACGTCCAGCGTCACCTTGGCTGACATGCCTCTTGCAGCAGCCTACAAGGCCAGCAAGCAGGCGATTGAAGGTTTCACCGGATCATTGGCACACGAGCTCGGCTATTTTGGTATTCGCACCAAGCTGGTCGAGCCAGGCTACGCTCCCACAACGCGGTTTACCGAAAACACGTCGGTGCGCATCGAGGACATGATCCCGCCAGCCTATGCCGATTTTGCAGCTCCAATCTTTGCCTCCTTCGCAAAGCCCGCACTGACAACGAAGGAAACCGACGTTGCCGAGGCGGTCTGGGCCGCGGTCGCGGACACCGCTGGTCAGCTTCGCTTCCCTGCCGGTCCAGATGCAGTCGAATTGGCACGCGCTGCTGGTATTATCTGACCTTTGGGCAGTGGACCGGGCGGCGGAGGAACCTTTACTCTGCCGCCTGACGCCTCTCTGGGTATGACGGCTAACGACTTGGCGGAGCACTGGAGCGGCGACGCCAGATGCTGCTCACTTCCCGCAGCTCTTGAGGGGATACGAAGTGACGACCGCAATATTCTAATCAAACTCTAGCTGCGCCAATATCATTCCTCCTGACGACTTGTCGAAACCTCGATATCCAGCTTTATTACTGGAAATATCTGGAGGATCAGATGGCTAGCTCTCAGACACGCGCAATTCAGAAATATAGAAGCCGCCTGGGCGACCGCGGTCTCGCTCGTTTTGAGGTGCTCGGGCGCGATAGTGATCGCAGCCTGATTAGATCACTTGCGCGCCGATTGGCCGAAGATGGCCCGGAAGCAGCCAATTTACGAGCCTTTGTAAGCGAAACTCTCGCTGGAGAGCCGCCGAAAAAAGGAGGGATTGTCGCGGCACTCCGCCGGTCACCACTGGTTGGAGCAAATCTCGACACACCCCGTTCACGCGAAGAAGGTCGCGAGATCGATTTGTAATGCGCTATTTGCTCGACACCAACATTCTCAGCAATATCACGAAACCAGAGCCTTCAGCGTCATTGTTGACATGGATGGCTGAACAATTTGACGATGATTTGTTCATCGCGTCTCTCACTATCGCCGCGATACACCGAGAAATACTCGAGAAGCCGGAGGGTAAAAAGCGAACTGCTCTCGAAACTTGGTTGGAGGCAAGGAGGGGCCGCTGTCACTCTTCGCAGGTCGCATCCTTTCGTTTGACGAGAAGGCAGCCCTCGTTTGGGGAGAGCTGATGGCACAAGGAAGGGCAACCGGCCGCCCGCGTAGTGCGCTGGACATGATTGTGGCTGCCATCGCCCAATCCAATAGCTGCGTTGTTGTCACCGATAATGAACGAGATTTTCAAGGGATCGAAATCATCAATCCTGTCCGAGGAAACGCAATCTAAAACAATTGCTAGATTTAGCTCTTGAAAGGATCGGAACCAAGGACGCCTTTGTTTTTATTTTCTCATCGCCACAAAATTTCTAGGCACGGGAACGAAACATCAAATGTAACTCGCTTTATCGGTCGATATGAGTGAGCGGTAGCGATGCGGAGATTACGCTTGCTATTCTCTGCATCTGAGCCCGATTATGAGCCATGACCGATATCTGGCAGTCGCCCCTGACCATTTCTAAGGCGGCACGTCAGGTTACGTTACCTGCAATAGATCGATCACGACAGCGTGGTTGGCTGGCTTTCGAACGACCAATTCATAACCGAATTGCGAAGGAGAGCGATTCTGGCGTAGCCATTCGAGCGAAGGCGCCTCGTTAGTGACCACTATGAGCGGTTCGCGTTGATCAGCCTTTGCGACATCAACGATCACCGCCAGGACCTCGTGGTCCGGATTTCCATGTTTGCCGTTCGCCGAGAGCAGATAGATGTCAGCAGGCAGGCGTTCGAAGTAGTTTTCCGTGACGTTTCTATCGCTGCCGTGGTGCTAGACCTTGAGAAGGCGAAGGTGGTGGGCGGCACCTGTCGCAACAGCACCGCTCTGTTCGAGGCCGTTGAGAATGTGATCGCCCCGCGCATCTCCGGTGAGAAGGATATTACCGGCCGGCGTCCTTCCGAAAAACCTGATGAGAGCGGAATCGAACAATCGGTTACCTAGATAATGACTTTGGTTGAGTTCACTGGACTAGCGGCAATTTATTTCTGCAATGACAGCGAGTACCGGGTATGCCTACGTTCACCCGTACGCGTCAGTGCGCCAATCTCCACGAGCTGCTGAAGGTCGCGTGTTGCTGTAGCGCGGGAGGTGTCTGTGATCGAAATGTAGTTTTCGGCACTTAGCCCCCCCTTGAAGCCTGCCGTGCCTTCCTTGAAGATGCGCGCGACTACTTTTTCCTGCCGATCGTTTAGCTGGCCCCGAAAACGATCATAGAACTTTGCTTTCTGAATGAAGAAATCTATGCGCTCAAGCGTCGCCCGTTGAGCATCCAGGATAGTTTCTGAAAAGAAAATGACCCAGTCGGTGATATCGAGCGTACGCTGATGCCGCTCAAGCTCTGAGTAATAGGCCTTCCGGTGTTTCTCGATTGTGAAGGCGAGTGAAATCAGGCTTGGCTGCCCTATGTTTTGCGCTAGGGATTTCTCGGCGAGCGCGCGTCCAATTCGGCCGTTGCCATCCTCAAACGGATGTATGCTTTCAAAGTAAAGATGGCCTACTGCGGCACGCGTCAAAGCTTGAAGCGAGCATTGGCCATCTGGCCCTGATTGATTGAACCATGTGATGAAGGTCTCCATCTCAGCGGCAACCCGGCGCGACGGGGGAGCCTCGAAGTGGATGGTGGGCTTGTCCAATCGACCTGACACGATCTGCATGGCGTCTTCATGCGTGCGGTAAGCCCCAACCGTTTCAATATATTGGTTTCCCGCCATCAGCATTGAATGCCAGTGGAACAGTCCCTCATGACGCAGCGGCCCATGCCAACTTCGATAGACATCTGCCATCATCTCGGCGATCCCCCGCTCCTGGGGACGGATCTGTCTATCATCAGTGTTTAGCCCGAACTGTCGGCGGAGTGACGACTGGACACTCACGCGGTCCAGAAATTCCCCTTCAATCTCTGAGGTCTTGACCGCTTCGTCGCTCAGCAACTCAATGCGAAGTTGGTTGCTGTCGTCCTCGTTGAAATGCCGGACAGCACCGATAACCTCTCCGGCTGATTGCAGGAATTTCTGCTCCAGTGGTACCAGGCTTGCGGTGTCGCACCTGAAGTTTGGCCAATCAGTGTTTTGCCAGTTCCATTCCATGAGTTATAGAATTCCTCTCTATAACTCATAAATATTGCCATAAATGAGCTATTGCAAGCCCGTCTATCGCTCAGCACCACAATCTGCAGCTCTCCATTCAAGAGGCAGCGATCGACGGCTAACCACTTGCCCTAAACATATTTTGTTAACTGGCGCTCAAGCGAAGAGCTGCAAAAACGATCCGTTCGTCGGCCATGATGGCAGCTGACCGATTATCCGATTCAATAAGTGCGAAGATGGCGTCTCGATCTTATCGCGCAAACGCTGAGCAAGTAAGCTTCACGACTCGCGTGCCACTGCTTTAAGCCGCGCTTACCCGCTACGTTTCTCAAACTGTGCCTCGACTTTACCGTCAGAGATGCCCGGTCGAGAGAAATTAGTTCAGCCCCACCTTGTTACGGGCGGGGCTGGTCAAATAAATGCATGGATAAGGGCTTGCGGATAATCTATTGGGCCAGGTGCGTGAGGCAAGGTCTATGCTCGATCTCCTGCTACGCAAATCGCCCCCTACGTTTCGTCGAGGCGGGTTTGAAGAAGGTCCATTCTGCTTCCAAACCAATGTAGATTGAAGCAAGTTGACACCTGTCGGCGCTCAGTTTCCTTTGGCCTCGTTATCTTTCTTAGCCTGATCGTGATGCCACTTGATGGCGTAGTACATGCCAATGCCCAGTACGATAATTTTGAACGGCAAGAAAACTATTGGGAAAAAGTCTACCCATTCGAGGTCAGCCATTTCGAGTACTTCCAGTCTGTTGCTTGGAATTGTCTATGCTTTTGCATAGGACACACCCGAAATGCTCCTTTAATAACTCAATTACAAGATCGACAGGCATGGTCTTTTTGACGCAGCCTCGCCTCCTTTGTGCCGGCTGCTAACGTGATGCAGGGCTCCTCAATCAGGAGCGATACGCCGCCGCGCGCCGGTGCATCCTGGCTATCAGGCTGGATGGAAAGACTGTTGACACCGATACGGTCGGACCGCTCTCGGCCTCGAATGCGAGTTGGTACGCGTTTGGATCGGATGGCCGCATCGCTCTCACATGCCAATCGGTTCAAGCCCATAGGCGCAAGTTCGGTGACGAAGTGCCCTGAAGCTCGCATGTCTACAACTGTTTCGAAAACCTGGCCGCCAGTGCTTCTGATCCGCGCGCCAGCAATGCGACATCGACACCGACGGCAGTGAACAGCGTTCCCAACTCTATGCAACGTGCCGCGAACTTCTCGTCAGGCGTGAGTATTCCTGTCGGCTTTCCGAGCCGTTTGAGTAATGCGATCGTATTTTCAATCGCCTCGACCACTTCCGGGTGGCCTGGTTGTCCCGGATAGCCGAAACTGGCTGCGAGATCCGCGGGGCCGATAAATATCCCGTCCACCCCTTCGACCGATGCCATGTCCTCGATATGAGCAATAGCCTCCCGCGTTTCGACTTGAACGAGAACACAAATCTCCCCCTCCGCCTGCTGGGCATAATTCTTTACCCTGCCGAAACGTGTGGCACGCGTGAGGGCCGAAACGCCTCGAATTCCTTTCGGTGGATAGCGGGTTGCTTCCACCGCGGCTTTCGCTTCGTCTGCATTTTGAACAAAGGGGATTAGAAGAGATTGTACACCAATATCTAGGAATCGCTTGATCAGCACAGGATCGTTGACAGCTGGGCGCACCACCGGCGCGACATCGTAAGCGGCGATCGCCTGCAATTGTGGCAGCACGGTCAGCACGTCGCTGGGGGAATGTTCGGTATCAAACAACAGCCAATCGAACCCGGCTGGCGCCACGATTTCGGCAGCGTAGCTCCCTGGAAGCCCGCACCAAAGTCCTATCTGGCTTTGCCCGGCCTGCAGTTTTGCTTTAAATTTATTGACTGGAAGATCCATCTCTACCTCACGTAAAGGAGACGCCGATCGAGCCAATTGGCCCATAATCAGCCTGAATGACATCGCCCTTTATGATGTCGACCGGTCTCGTAAATGAGCCCGCAAGGACGATCTGACCTTTTTTCAAGCCGCCGCCGACGGCATGAAGTTTGTTGACCAGCCAGGCAACGCCGGCGGCCGGATGACCCATGATCGCGGCTGAAACCCCCGACTCTTCGATAATGCCGTTTTTCGACAGAGTTGCTCCGACCCAGCGTATGTCGATATCAAACGGGCGGATCACCCGCCCACCCACGACGATTGCTCCGAAGGCTGCATTGTCGGCGATTGTGTCGGTAATCGCACGCGGAACTTCGGTTCTGTAATCGATGATCTCGAGCGCAGGCAGAATGAACTCCGTCGCGCGCATGACGTCATAGATACGGGTGCCCGCTCCTTCCAGGTCTTCACCCATTACGAACGCCAACTCGACTTCCAGGCGTGGCTTGATGAACAAATCCGCATTAATTTGCGCGCCATCATTGTAGAGCGCATCATCCAGGATCACCCCATAATCCGGCTCGGTCATCTTGGATGCCATTTGCATGGCGCGAGACGTCAGACCTATTTTGTGGCCCACAATCCGCGCACCGCGCGACACACGCGACTCGGCCCAAAGCGCCTGAATGCGATACGCATCCTCAATTTCGAGCTCGGGATAAGTTTTGCTGGGTTGGACAATGGGAGTCCGCGTGGTTTCGGCCTCCAGGATGGCCCTGGCTGCTGACTGGCGTTGTTCCTCGGTAATCATTATCCGGCTCCAAATAACGTTATTTTATTGGCGGGCGCGGCAAGAGAGCCTCGCCTGCTTCCATGACATAAGTGTAGTCGAGCGAGAACCACGGCGCCTGAATGTCTCGGTTGGTTGGATGCGGTTCGTCGTGGCGAATGAAATCGCCGGTGAGTGCCGCAGTCACGCCAAACTGAACGTCGGATTCGATATTCGGATCGCTCGGATCGAAAACCTGCGAAATCAGCGTCTTGTAACCCCGCTTGAAGATCAGCGCGTGCAAATGTGCCGGTCGAAAAGGATGACGGCCCTGAGCCTTGAGCATGCGTCCGACAACGCCATCGACGGGGATGGGATAACCAACCATCTTGACTGTCTGGAACCAGAAACGTCCCTCCCCGTCCGTCGTGAATTTGCCGCGCAAGTTCATCTCCGCCTGATCCGGATCCTGGTTCTCATAAAGACCGACAGGGGATGCGTGCCAGACGTCGACTTCGGCACCAGATATCGGATTGCCTTCGCGATCGATGACACGAGCATGGACGAAAAGCGGCGTACCGGGCGTGTAGGACCGGATGATCGTGCCGCCGTTTTCAACTCTTGGAGAATTCAGGCGCCAAAATGGTCCAAGAAGCGACTGTGAAGTCTCTGTTTGTCCCTTGTCACCGTTATTGAGCAGGCAGACAAGGGACGAAACGCCAAGTGAGCCGGACATGAGGACAAATTCGTTATGACTGTCGGTTTGCATTTGGCCGATCTCGTTGAGAACCGCAGTCGCTTCCCGGAATTCCACCTCGGTCAGCCGCACTTCGCGAACGAAACCATGGAGATGTTTCACCAGTGCCATCAGGATGTCCCGCATCCTTGGATCAGAGGTCTGGCCCATGGCCGCAATCACGGCGGGCGTTAAGTCTCTTTCAGATTTAATCACCATCGTTACCTCCCAACGCTCGAGTGATACGTAAATAATCGATTATCTGTCAAGCGCTCATCAACGCCCCCAGCGTCAGGATTCTGTGAAATTTCAAAATTATGAGATAAATAGCTGATATCGAGGCTTTTTCCTCTCGACATGCTGAATTGTGCTGTCAAACTATGGTGGAAAACTCCAAATTCGTTGACAATAATAATCGTTTATAATATCGCCCATCAACCAAGCGCGACATTCGCGTGGGAGGTTTTATGAAGCGACAGAGTGCCTCACCCGACGCACCCAGCGAGCAAGCTGGAAATGGTGACTTTGCCGATGACGGCAAGAATACGATTGGAAGCCAACTGGCATTCCGGCTGCGCGAAGCAATTATTTCCGGAGGGCTGGAGGCTGGCAGCAAGATCAATCTCGACAAGGCGCGACAGTCATTCAATGTGAGCCTCAGCCCCTTGCGCGAAGGCCTTGCGCGCTTGATTTCCGACGGGCTGGTAGAGTTTGAAGACAATCGCGGCTATCGGGTCGCGCCAGTATCGCTGGCAAATCTGGAAGAGATCACGAGTCTTCGCGAGGAGTTGGAGGTTTTCGCGTTGAAAGAGTCGATTAGGCTCGGTGACGCGGAGTGGGAAAGCAATGTCATGCGCGCGCTTCACAAGCTCAACCGTGCCGACCGCGATGCGAACAAGCCGGAAACTCTCGAATATTGGGAGATGGCGCATCGCGACTTCCATCTCACCCTTATTTCGGGCTGCGGAAAGCCGCTTCTCCTGCATTTCTGCAGGACCCTACTCAATCTAAATGATCGATATCGCAGAAAATTCCTGACCCAGACTTCAGGCGATCGAAATGTCAGCCAGGAGCATAGTGAAATCGCTCAGGGCGCTGTGGCGAGAGACAGCGATTACGCGACTGACAAGCTTCGTCAGCACATCCATCGCACCGGCGCTAACCTGCTTGATCATTTGGCTCGTACCGGAGTTGTGCGATGACCGATGCGGTGAAAGAGTCGCCCGTCGGCATCGCCCATTTCTCTGCGATCCAACTGCCGCCCCAGCAGTTCGTCAGGCATGCTGCAGTTGCAGGCTTCAATTCCGTAGGACTTCGGCTGCATCCCGCTTTCCCTGGGGCACCCTATTACGAGTTGCCGCAGGGCAGCAGGGATGCAATGGAGTTTCGAACTCTACTCGACAGCGAAGGCATCAACGTTTTTGATATCGAGTTTTTCATTATCGGCCCGGATTTTAACGCTGCCCTCGTCGAACACATCGTTGCCGCCGCCGCCGATATTGGAGCCAAGCGCCTGTCCGCATGCGGCGACGATGGCGACTTGCAACGGCTAATCGGCAATTTGACGGAGTTCTGCCAGCTTGCCGCACGATATGGGCTGGCTGTCGACGTTGAGAACATGGGTTGGCGCACTATCAACACCTACAGCAAGGCTGGTGCGCTGGTCACGGCGTCCGGCCAAGACAATGCAGGTGTCTTGGTCGACGCCATTCACTTTTTCGAAATGGCGGAAACATTGACGAGATCAGAACTGATATCGTACGGCACGTGCAACTCTGTGACGTAGTGGGGCCAGCACCCAAGCGTCCAGAAAACATGATGACCGAGGCCCGGGCAGGACGGTTGGCGCCAGGTGATGGCATATTGGGGTTGAGCCAATTGCTAAACAAAGTTGCTGGCCATGCCACGATATCGGTAGAGGTGCCATTGGTTGGCGACATCGATCCGCTGGTTCATCTGACAACGCTCAATATGAAGTCCCGGAAAATTCTTCAGCGGGTAGCTGAACAGTTTTAAAGAAGCCTTTGTCGGGCTCCCCCTGCCCCGCTCAGGGGCGCGGTTAAATGGGGCTGTGCGGCACGAAAGTTTCTGTAGCGAGCCACAGGGCCCTGTGGCTCGCCGTACGATCGCCACGACAGATCACCAGTATTTGTTTTGGTTCAGGGTTTGGGCAATCGAACTAAGCGGCCATTGGGTGGGAAATTAAATGAACAACGGAACCAGGTTTGTGGCCTGAAGAATATGGTTGTCGCAGCCTGTTCGCCCCCTCGCCGTACTCATGTCGAGTTTGCCTCGGCGATCAGATTTCATAGTTTCCGCCCCCACGCGCGCTGTTGGTGGCCTTGGGTCGAGGGATCGAGCAGCAGAAGTTATCCTCACACTGAAGTGCACATTCTGTTACAGCATAGTCCAATCCGTCTGTTGCAGCAGCTTACGGGCTCGGATGTAAATGCATTAGGAATGCCGGTTGTCCACGTCCCTACCCTGCTCAAGTGGATATTGTCGCTTGGTGTAGGTCGTCGGGGTTGCGGTGACGGTTTTGCATGAGATCAACCTGCCCCCTGCCCCCTGCCCCCTGCCCCCTGCCCCTGCCCCCTGCCCCCTTCCCCGGTGTCGGTATGACTGTTGACCTTTGAAGTTGATGCAGGACTGCAAACCTTGTCAGCTGACAAGGTTTTCGATAGCGAGCGTCGTAAACCGCTGACGCTGGTAGCTGGGCGAACTTTAGCGGTCGCGACAACTGATGATCTGGTATCTGGGCTTCCTCAAGAGATGAGCTGATCCGTAGCCAGAGCCGCGTCTCCAAAACCTTGTCAGCTGACAAGGTTTTCCGATTGGGCCTGGGACGTCAACTGTCGCAAAACCATTGATGATGCGCTCACGCCTTCGCTGCTTGTACCGTACGGATCAATTCTGCCCGTTCACAGATATCAGCGGACAAAAAGTCGCCTCTTGTCGGGTCAGTCCTTCTGGCTGCGGCTTCGAGCCGGCTTTGCGGTTCAGGGCGCATGAAAGCCTTTGTCGCCCGTCCCGGCCCCCAGGGAGCGAGCCTGGCAGGGTATTAAACCAGTTTTGACCCGGGCAAAATTGTTAAAGGCCGGGCACCGGGGTTTAGCCGAGGAAAACGTCCGACGAAGTCTAGCCTTTTCCGGAGCCGTCTACATCGCGTTGATTGGCTCCTGGCGCTTTTCTTGAAAAGGCTGCATTTTTCTCAGGTTGATGCGGCTTTTGCCGCCATGAAAGCGACTTGCGTACGCTCAACAATCAGCTTTGGCGCCAACTACGCGACGGCGCAAAAGAACGGTCGAAAAAACAGACTTGTTTAGCGAACGTATCGATCGGATTGCCGAGGGACCGAAAAAGGACGCCGCGCTTCGACGATCTGTGCCGTTTGAAAGACTTATTGGCCAGCCAAGGGAGCTCATCAGAATATCCCAAGCACATGGCAAGTGAGGAATTTGACTACCAGAACCACCAGAACGATCGAATCCTCGCTGCGCCCATTATTTGCTTTCGAAATATTCCCCTTGGTAGCGGGGCATCTGCAGCGGAAATACCTGCTAAAATTGGAATGGGGAGAACTTCAGAAAGCCTGCTTATCTGGAGGGACAGCAGAGAGATTTCTGCCTGTCGGCAGAGGAGGGCGGTCACGAGAGTAGAGACCGTTTGTAGGATCCCGCTGCTGATTTTTTCCAGGCGGCGAATTTTCCTGAAGATAGCAGGTTCTTTTCGCTGTTCTTAAATGGAATTGGGTAGAAGCGGTCACAGATCTGATCGAAACTCGAAATGAGCAGCGCAAAGCCGGCCTTCCGTTGCCCTTTCGTCCACGAAGAAAATATCCCCTTGGGCGGTCGATCATCTCAAATACTGGAGGCTGTGCTGGACTAAGGTGCTGGCAGAGACCGATGATATACCTGCCTGCGCGCCAAAATCCTCGCGCAATGCATCGTCGATGACTGCCTCCAACGCATAAGTGATAGCTTAGCTCTATCGTCGAGAAACGCGAGAGATCGCTTCAACAGCCTATGCTGCGGCCAAAGGACAGGCCAGAGGATCCGAACGCCATATCGGACGCCGATTTCATCAAAAATGTTTATGCGGCTGAATAATTTGACGCTGCTGCTCTTATGCTCGGCGCACATCGTGGGCCAACCCAAGGAACGAGCCTTGCTTGCCTTTCACAATTCGCGAGTGTTCATTCACGTGATGGATGACTTCATGCAGCCAGATAAGGGGCGTGTGGTCAGCAATAAGAAGATTACGGCGTGATTCCTGAGCATTTTGTAGGAGAGCGTTCAGTCCAGCCCTTTCAATCGAAAAGCAACGGCCAGATCAGTCCACCCACTGATTACTGATTTTTATTCCGAAGCCTTCTAAATCCTTGATGTTGCGCGTCGCAAGGGTCAATGGGTGAGTGACGGCTGTAGCAACCATCGAGCCGAGCCGGCGACCATTTCGCTTGGCAAGCGCCATCAGATAGGCCCAGGCAAAGGCGGCATGACCTGCCACCGGAATAATCCTGTTTTCTTAAGCGTTGAGGCAGATCATGCGTGAGCCGTTCGTCCAAGGCGCCAGCCGCTATCCATCAGCGCGACACCGCGGCGAATTTCAGCAATAGAGACGATGCTGATTAAGGTTCGATCCACGTCCAGCCCTTGAAGGCACTTCAGACATCCTTCATCAGGGCGAGGCTTTGTAACTTTCGACAGAACATTCGTATCGAGTAGAAGTCTCACAAGGACAGGCCACGGGGCTCGTCGTGTTGTCTCTCAGTATCCAAGTCGGCGCCGTATAGGGGCGATGCCGACAGAAATTCCGCAGGCGATCCCCTGCGAGTAATTTTCTTCAGCCACTCTTCTGCAGAAACAACAACCACGCTCGGTTTTCCATTGCGGGTAATCGTCTGAGGCGCCAACTGGACGCACTCCCTTTGATCGTCTCTGGTGAAGCCTGCCTTGCTTCTGCACGTATCGATCAACGACTTAGGCAGAGGAGGCCATGCCAGCCTGTGGAGAACGTCAGAGAAGCGGGATTTCCGACCTTGCCTAGGTCGTCAGGGAGACCGATTGACTGTGCAACCAGTTCCCACAAGCCGGGGCATCTGATGCTACGCATGAGCGCCACTACAGAATGCGTGCCGCACGCCCGCTTCGCCTTGTGGCGTTGTTATAGTAGCTGGAAGCCTGCTGCATCGACCGATGTCTGGACTGCTCCATCGCCTCGAGAAGGGGAATTCCGCGATTGGCGGCCTCCGTCAAATATCCCGATCGTAGCCCGTGCGCTGAAAATTCCCCACTGTCCAACCCTGCCATCTGTGCGCGCTGCTTGAGGATCGCATTGACCGACTGCGGATCGAGCGCACGCCGCGAGACGGTGCCCCATCGCCCAATTCCCCGAAACACGCTGCCCTTTTCGATCTTTGCGGCCGCCAGCCAGGCGTTCAGCGCCTCGACAGGTCGGCCTGTGAGATAGACGACATCGTCCTGCTCGCCGGTCGTCGTTTTGGTTCGACCAAGATGGATGGCAAGTGAGGGGAGGGGAGGACCGTCGTTCACCTCGATCGGTGGCTCGACTGTCAGCTGCTCGACGCGTAGCCTGGCGATTTCGCTGCGTCGACGGCCGCCGGAAGCAAAGGCGACCATCAGGATTGCCTTGTCGCGTAGATCGCGCAGGCTGTCTGACTCACACGTCGCCAGCAGCTTTGCCAGAACGTCGCCAGTGACGGCCTTTGCGCTCTTGCGCGCACGGGTTCGCGGAACGGCGCGCACGGCCAGACGAATGGCTGACTTAAGAGCAGGGGAGGCGAAGGCACCCGAAAGGCCGCGCCACTTACTCAATGTCGACCAGCTGGCCAGCCGGCGCCGCACCGTGTCAGGCGCGTGCGGGCCAACGGACTTCAGGAAACCCTGACGCCTTAGATTTTTGTCGACATCATCGGGCATGCCGTGGTTGGGGTCACTTGCGTGCTTTTCCGGATCCCACAGATGATGGGCTACGAATTTGAGCAGCAACGCCTCGGGCGCCGGCCAGGGCAGGGACTGTCCGGTGGCAGCGAGACCCCAGGCCTCCAGGTAGGCAAGATCAGACGTCAGGGCCCTTAGCGTATTGTCGCCCATGCCCTGATTAACGAGATGCCGCAGCGTCTCTATGTCATCATCGGTCAACAGCTCGGCAAGCTCGTCGCGGCGTTCGAGCGGCAAAACGGACGCGATGGTATCGAGCTCTTCGGCGCGCCACTCGACGGACGTGTGTGATGTCTTCGTTTTAGGCACGATAGGCTCCAGAATCGCGGGTTTCGGCGGCCGCTGGCACCGTGATTTGCCCCGATTTTCCTCGATTTGCGCCGCGAAATCAACTACCATCGATAATTGGTACTTATCGATGGTAGACAACTCAACTCAAAACCATACCATGTGAGGAATTCTAATATCTCTATAGAGTTCTCATAAGAAATCATTTACCATGATTTCAATGGCTTACGATTTTTCCAAAATCAGCATGAGTGCCCTGATGCGACCGGCTTTCGACGCCGGTGTCGCCTTGACGCGTCTCGACGAGCGCATTGCTCGTTCGCCCGTCGGCGCGGGCTTCCTCGAACGCCAAAACTTCGCCGATGCCTGCGCCTCGCTGTGGATCGACGGCGAGCTCGTCCACCTGGAAGACCTCGTCCTCCACGACGCCACCCGTGACATCCGCACCCCGACCCATGAGCTGACAATCGCCCGCGACGTGTTGCGCACCCGTCGGAGGATTTCTGGCCAGTCGCCTGATTGGGCTCTTTCCGCAAACGGTATCCGGACTTTGCGACAGACATCGGACATAAATCCGGTCAGCGCCGAGGCAGCGGAGCCAGCACGCGTCATGCGGCCCGCGATCCAGATCGATGCGGAAGGGGAGGGGGAAGATTACGACGCGAATAATCTGCCCGGCGTCGATTATGTCGCCATCGATGCTGTGCTTGCCCGATCGGAGGCGGCGATCGAGGACGCCAGGCGGCCCGGCCGCGCAGGCGACAGCCGTGCGATGGCTAGCCGTCCGGAAAAAGATACGATGATCTACGATCTCGATTGGGACGAAGACGCGCGGCTCGAGGAATGGCGTGGCGTGCTGCGTCAGGCCGAAAACTTGCCGGCGGTGCTCCAAGCCATCGTCGCCCTTGATGCCTGGAACGAGCTGTCTGTCCTTCAGCACGCGCCCTGGCTCGGCCGTCTGTTCACAGCGTCGATCCTGCGTCAGGCCGATATCACCACTGGCGCCCATCTCGCGGCGATCAACCTCGGCCTCAAAACCATTCCCGTCGATCGGCGCCGGCATCGCGATCGCGAGACACGGCTGCTGGCCATCGCCCACGGCCTGATCGCCGCCGCCGAGGTCGGGATGAAAGAGCATGACCGGCTGACGCTGGCAAAAACCATGATGGACCGAAAACTTGAGGGACGCCGGACGTCGTCAAAACTGCCGGAACTGGTCGAGCTGGTCATGGCAAAACCGCTCGTGTCGGCCGGGATGGTGGCCAAAACGCTCGACGTCACGCCGCAGGCGGCGCGGCGGATCGTGTTGGAGCTCGGCCTGCGCGAGATGACGGGGAGGGGGAGGTTTCGGGCGTGGGGGAGTTTTTGATCCCGTCGTCTCCGCCCCCCAGCGGGTCGGAGACAACATCCGTCCCGAGGTTCGCACGATCACGAGATAACCTCCGTCGATTGGCTCGCCAAAACTCCTGGGTTCGGATCAGGCGCGGCGGTAAAGACCATCAAAAGTGACGCCGCTTCCATACTGCCCACCTGTAGCCTCCTCCCGCACCTTGAGGTGGCCGTCGTCCGTGAAAATGACCTCTGTTATAGCCGGTTCACTCTGTAGCACGATCGAGCGCCGAACGAATACCAGGGAACTTTCGTGAATCATTTGCGAGAAAAATTCTAGCGTGCCCATGTTGGGCCCGTATCTGTTTGAGGTGCCAAAGTAAGCAACGCCTGACACGAAATAGCGGGCTTGACCATCGATGGTATCGGGCAAAGGAATGATTTGTAGCTCAGCAGGATTCTCACTGCTGCCCATACGAACCCACTGACCCGCGTAAGGATCAGACGCGGGGAGTTCCAATACGCCGTAGTGAACCTTCTGAGATAGCGCTGACCCTAACCATTCCATCAGCTCTTCTTTGTACCTTTTGACCTCTGCGATTTTGAAGCCTTTGCTTTGCGACGTTGTAGTGTCGTATCCGTCATGGTGCTCCAGACAAAGGAATGCGAGGTTCGGGATGGTGTGGTTTGAATTATTACCGTCGAGATGAGCAATTTGCCCTGGCTTCACGTTTGTATCGCGATTCAGCGCGAAGCAGATGCAACAGCGCCTTCGACTATCGAGCAAAACTGCTGTTTCGATTTCGGTAGGCATCCTTGTCCGAGCCATCGTTTTCCTCATTTCGGTGATTCAGCAATGACGCCTTAAGGTCGGAAAGGAACGTCAGATGTTGTGACCTTCACATTGTACCCATGTGCATCCAGAAATGCCTTGATACTTTTCGCGGTCAATTCTTGATCGGATCCGGGTCCGACACGGACCGACTTGATAGGTAGTGGCTCCTCTGCGTTGCCGATAACGATGTATGGGACCATCTTGTTTTCTGATATGCGAAAGGAAAGGTCTTCGTTCAGAACTTTCTTCTGCAGGACAAACCGCCACTCCCGCTCATCTCGAAATCCCCAGTGCTTGAACCGTGGCAGTAATCCCGAAACCCTACTTACAAGCTCGTTGTAACGCAGGGAATCGTTGCGGTCCGGGGAGGACTCTTCCAACTTGGCAAGCTCAGCAAGTTCGCCGACAAGCTCGTTTTTTAGTCTGCTCGCCGTAGAAATTCTGGCATAGATAACTTTCCTTAGCTTTGCGTGGTCCTTTTCCAAACGTTTCGCCAAGGCTTCTCGGTCGAAGGTCACACTTACGCCTTGGACGTTTCCCCCATAGCCCCGCCATTGGCTCAAGTTGTCGTCGTCTCCACAGAAGCACGCTACGAATGTGTCAGCCTTCCGACCATCTCGAAGCTCATCAAAGGCTTCGCGCAACATCGGTGCCCAAGCCTTTTGAGCTTTTCGCGATGATAGTAACCCGATCGCTCGCTCCGAAGCATCGAGAGCGTGTATCAACTCCGCTCGATCGTTCAAGAATGATGCGTTAGACGCCCACAGCGAACCCGATGCCACAATTCCTTTCAGGCCCTCGAGCGTTGTGTAATGGCTGAGTCTTTTCGGCGGGATAGGTGCTTCTTCAGGCATTTTCTCTGCTTTTACTCTTTGGATTTTAGCAATTACCGATAAGCTTCGCGGCCGCTCCGCCTTGTTCGGTCGCGTTGATCAGCTTCCGAAAATTGGCACTAACTATCTGGTCGACGTTAGCCGGCGTCGTTTCCCAAACCTCCGCGATGGCAGGGAGCGCCATGCAAACGTCCCATGGCATAAGCGGGCGGTCGACATCTGTCGCGAAAGGTCCATCCGTTTCGGTCAGAAGCCGATGGCGAGGCATCGAAGCAAGAAGCTCTCGTCCTTTCCGGCTTCGAAGCATCGCAGGTCCGACACTGAACCAGCACCCGAGTTTGGCAGCACGTTCGACCTGCTGTTTCGTGCCACTGAACCAATGAAGGATCGGCGGCGTTCCATGGCCATTTCTCTCGATTTCGTCCAGGACAAGCGCCGCCGCGCCGCGTGAATGAATGGATAGGATTTTTCCACCCAGTTCGCTGGCCCGCGTGAGAAACCTCGAAAAGACTTCTGTTTGAAGCTTGATACTGGACTTGTGGGGAGGAGAGCCGTCAATGCCGATCTCGCCGACATATTTCGTCTTTGCCATAAGTTGGCAGACATCCTCCACCTCACGATGACGCTCGGCTACCAGTTCGGGATGGAGACCTACGGCAACCCTTATGCGCTTTCTCCCCTCGATCATGCGCATGTTGCCAAGGAATGCCTTCGGGGTCGTCGTGACAGCGATAACGAACATGCCACGCTTGTCGGCTTCCGCAATCACGGTTCCGGGCTTTGGGTAAAGGTCCAGGTGGCAGTGTGTATCGATCATCGCAGTCCGGTGAGTTCAAGGAAATCTCCGATCTCCTTTAATCCCTCTACCGCGACGTTTCGATAGGCTTCCGCATCAATTCCTAGATGTGATGTAGTGATGTGCGCCCCGGTCCATCGGCGCGGACCGTTGCGCTCAACGAAATTTAACGCAGTCAGAGCTTGCATCACGTCATCGTATTCCGCGAATGCCTTGCCGTGGAAATCGTTGTTCACCCGCCCATGAACCAAATCTTCCGCTTTCGGATGAATGTAGACGGTTTCGTCTGCATCGAGGCGACCTGCCCATTTCAAGCAAGACGACCTGCGGACCAGGCACGGCAAACATCTTCCGCAATGAGTGTAGCTCCGTCCGGCTCGGCCACAGCTCATTGATTCCGATGCCAGCTCTGCCAACAGGTCTTGATTTTTGCACCCTAGCATCATCGTGCCCTTGGTCTTGAGCTGGTAATGGTTTCGAAGGCGAATTCGCAGTTCGAGGCTGTCAAACAAACCCTGCAACATTTCAATGAACTTAGGATGTGTCGTCCGAGTGCTGAGACTACCGCGCCGCAAGGTCGTCAACGGAATATTGAGACTGATAAAGCCGTTCTCTGGAGTGTGCAGGTCGACTACTTCGCCATCGCTATAGCGGTCCAGCAGCGTGGCTGCCAAGGCAGCGAAAGCTATGAAGACAATAGAGCGCGGGCGCTGGGAAATTTCGGCTGTCACCCCTGAGGTTCTCGGGTCAGCGTTCAGAGAGAGCAATCTGTTTCCAGCACCTAGCCTGCTCGCGAATTTTTCCTGCTTCGCAACATCACCTCTCACGCGGTTCGATACGTACACGGGTTTCTCTTGGCCGTCTGCCTCCATGTCGATCGCGCCGATCAGACTGTCGAGACCGCCGGACAAAAGTGCAACGCAGGTTTCGGGACGCGATCCGACACCCTGTTTCGGCGGGCGTGGATGATATCCGCCCTCGACGAACCTTAATGACCAAAAATCTCCGGTCAGGAAAGAGAGCATCTGCTCGATCTGGTCACTTAACGATTGCCACCGACCGGGATCGCTGACCGCTACCGTGAGATCGATCTCGCGGGTCCATCCGTCGGCGCTGGTTTGCACTCGATTTACCAGGCGATCCGCGCCGACCACGCCCAGTGCCAAAGCCGTAAAATCCCATGCTAGGGTAGATGGCGAACGTCCAGCCCATTTAAAAAGCTCGTTCGACACCGATAGACCTGCATGGCCAGAGGATCGGCTAAGTGCTCCCAAGTCACCTTCGAAAATACTGATCCGATGATCGACACCTGAGGGCGTCGGTTGCTCAGGACGAAGCGCTGCGATTTTCATTCGAGATAGCTTTCGAAAATGTCCATGACCTGTGAGGTGACGGATTGGGCGATGCTTTTTGCTGTACGCCGACTGACCTGGCCACCGCGTTCCTTGAACTTTGTGTACTGAGCTCGATAAGCCTCCCGCATGAAATCGCTGATTTCCTTGAGACGATCGTTTGCAAGACCAGCGTTTCCGTGCGCAGCGCGCTGCAGTGAGGCTCCGATATCGGCGATGATTATGTTGAAGGCGGAAACCGCGAGCGTGCGGACGTAGCACTCTTCGATTAGCTCGCTAGGCAGGTTGGTGATATCGGCAGTCTCGTTTTCGCTGAGTACAGAACTAACGGCCTCGGCAACCGCCTCCCTGACGCCCGCGTCATCGAGCGAGACATCACCTGGGTTGACCGCATCGGCAATACGTTCCGCGATCTCCGAATGCGGCAGTCCTGCCAACGTTCTCACGTCGAGGGATGGTGCGTCAGCCGCATCCGCCTCTGCGGATGCTCCCCCGGAAAGGATATTGTACACGCCGCCAGCGGCCGAAGAGGACTTGCTCATCCTCCGTGCGGCAGTCCCTGATCCGCCATATCCTACGCGCACGTAGTTGCCTACCCGCATCAATTTTCCGGCGGCCAGCGCCAGAGGGTCGTTATCGCTATCGCGCTCGCCGGATCGCCGGACATCATCATTGCGGATGAACCGACCTCGGCACTCGACGCCACTGTCCAGAAACAGATCCTCGAGCTGCTGCGCAAACTCGTGGATGAAACAGGCATTTCCATCATCCTCGTCACTCATGACATGGGCGTCATCGCCCAGATCGCCGACAGGGTCGTGGTCATGCGGCACGGCCAGGTCGCCGAGCAGAATGTGGTATCGGAAGTGCTCGAGCGACCGCAGAGCGACTATACCCGCAAACTGCTGGCCGCCGTCCCGAAGTTGCGAATATCCGGTTCTGCTGACGTAGCTTCCTGCTCGAATAGATCGATGGACCCGGAGACGACCATTGCCGGAGAGGGGATCGCAAAGACCTTTCCGTCACGCGGTCCGCTGTTCTTTATCGGCAAATCCCAGGGAAAATGCGCGCTTCGCGATATATCCGTCCGGTTGGAAAGGGGTGCGATCACAGGCGTGGTCGGAGAGAGTGGAAGCGGAAAGTCCACCCTCGGGAGGCTGCTCGCGGGGCTGGATCGCGCCAGCGCCGGCGAATTCAGGATCGGGGAAGATGCGTTCGACGCCTCACGATCGGGCGCCAGGAGCGGTCTGCTCGGACGTGTCCAAATGATCTTTCAGGATCCGGCGGTATCGCTCAATCCCCGCATGACCATTGAGAAAACCCTGCTTGAAAGCGCCCGCTATGGAGGGCGGGCGGTGAGGGGAGAACGGGACGATGTCGGAGCCATGATGGACCGCGTCGGGCTGACGCGGGGCCTGTTGGGGCGTTACCCGCACCAACTATCCGGCGGCCAGAAGCAGCGGGTAGCCATCGCTCGCGCGCTTCTCGCCAAACCGGAGATCGTCGTTGCGGACGAGCCGACCTCAGCTCTTGACGTCTCCGTACAGGCGGAAGTCATCCATCTGTTGAAGGAAGTCGTCGCGGAGCAGCATGTCACCATGATGTTCATCTCGCACGATCTGGCCGTCGTGCAGGACCTCTGCAGCTTTGTCTATGTCCTGAAGGACGGGCAGATGGTCGATTCCGGCTCCTCGGACTTCATCTTCATGCACTCGCAACACCCCTATACGCGCAGCCTTATCGAAGCCCGGCCGCGCCACTTCATCCACTGAATTGATAGGCCGGCCCATCCTGCAAGGGCCGCCCCGTCCACATTTCCAACCCGCAAGTGCTCCGGCGTCACCGCCGGGCGAGGTGTCCTATGTCCTCAAATTTTACATTGGCTTTAACAGGTCAATCACTCATCAAGCGCGACACGCGCGACGTCAGTGCTCCCGGTTTTGAACAGGTGAAGTCGATCCTGCGATCGGCGGATCTGTCCTTCACCAATTTCGAGGGAACGATCCTGGGCCGCAACGGTGGATGGCCTCTGAAGGGTTCGTTCTACGGAAGCAGCGAACCGATCGTGCTGGACGCGCTGAAAGACATCGGCTTTCAGGCGGTTGCCCTTTCCAACAACCACGCCTTCGATCTCGGTCCATCCGGGGTGCTATCGACATTGGAGGAGGTGGAGGGGAGGGGCTTCCTCCATTCAGGTATCGGCAGAGACCAGGCTGATGCTGGCACGGCCGGCCTCGGAGAAGTGGCGGGCCGACCCGTATCGATCGTCGCAATGGATGGTGGACCTGGACCCGACTTCATGTATGCGGCGAATGCGGGCAGCGGGCGTCCCGCGCGCCCGGGCGTGAACCGTCTCCGACTGACCCAGGTCCTGGAGGTCGACGAGCCGGCATTCGAGAGTCTTCGCGAGATGCAAACCCGGATCGGCTACACCCGCATCGATCTCACCAACGATAGCCAGCCCGACGATCCTCCCTTTATCGCTGACGACGAGATCGGAATAGCGCGCGCGATCTTCAAACGCTCCGATCGCTTTGGCCGCAGCGTGAAGATCGACGAGGAGGATTTGAGGAGAAATCTCGAAGCGATACCACATCCGCGGACGAGGGCCGGCTCGTCGTCGCCTATCTGCATCACCATCACTGGGCGTCGGACTGGTATCAGATGCCGGGTTGGGTCAGCGCCGTCGCCAAGCGCTGCATCGACGCTGGCGCAAGCATGTTCGTCAGCCACGGTGCCCCTGTCCTGCAGCCGGTTGAGCTTTATCGGGGTCGGCCGATCTTCTACAGCCTAGGAAACTTCATTTTTCATGTCAAATCGGAGAAGTCGCTTTGGACGGCACCCGAAGTGTGGGAAAGCGTTATACCCGTATGCACCTTCGGCGAAGACAATTGCCTGAAAGGGGTGACGTTCTTTCCGGTCATTATTGGGGGCGAGGAAGCGTTGAGGGACGGCAAGCTCGAACGTCGCATTGTGCCGGAGCTGGTGACAGGCGCTGCTGCTCACCGCATCTTGCAGCGGTTTGCCGATCAATCGCGGAAACTGGGCTCTAACATCCGCATCTGCGATGACGTTGGTATTCTTCGGCTCGAATAATGTCTGCTTTGCCGACGAAGAATGGCCCAAAGAATGGGACAGCGCGAAGACCCTTCACAGACACGGAGATCAAATGATTCAGAGTGACGCCAAAAGCGAGTTGATCGAGCGTTTTTTCCGTTATGCGGCGATCGAAAGCCAAAGTGATGCGGCGGAAGTGACCCTTCCATCTTCGACCGGGCAATTGAAACTCGCTCGCCTTCTTGCTGAGGAGTTACTGGCACTTGGCGTCTAAGACGTCGTAGTCGACGATCAGGCAATTGTGACAGGCGTCAAGCGCGGCAAGACAGCGGCTCCGCGTGTCGGCTTCATTGCCCATCTCGATACCGTCGACGTTGGGCTTTCGCCGACGGTTCATCCTCAAATCCTGCGGTATGAGGGCCAAGACCTGTGCTTGAATGCCGAGCACGACATCTGGCTGCGGACAGATGAACATCCCGAACTGATCAGATGGAAAGGGGAAGACATCATTGTCGGGGATGGTACGAGCGTGCTCGGAGCCGACAATAAGGCGGCGATTGCCGTCATCATGACGCTTCTTGCGAGATCGAGTGGTGAGGAGGATCACGGCGACATCGTCGTCGCTTTCGTCCCTGACGAGGAAATCGACCTTCGAGGATCTAGGGTGCTGGATCTCGAACGGTTTCCCTGCGATTTCGCCTATACGATCGACTGCTGCGAACTCGGCGAGGTCATGATCGAGAACTTCAACGCTGCCTCCGGCAAGATCACCTTTCGCGGCGTCAGCGCTCACCCGATGTCAGCAAGAGGCGTGATGGTCAATCCGCTGATGATGGCAATGGATTTCATCGATCAGTTCGATCGAAATGACACGCCCGAATGCACCGACGGTCGTGATGGCTTCTTCTGGTGCAAAGATCTCGTGACCGACGAAAGCGAAGGCCGGCTCAGCATGCTGATCCGCGACTTCGATCGCGAGCGGTTCGACGATCGAAAACGGCGTATTCTGGATACCGCCGAGACCATACGGCTGAAATATCCGACCGGTGAGGTCCGTGTCGACCTTGTCGACACCTATCAGAACATGAACCACGCACTGCAGCAGGATCCACGTGCAGAACGGCTTTTGTTCCAGGCACTTGAAGACCTCGAGATAGCGCGGAAACTGGTGCCAATGCGGGGCGGGACCGACGGTGCGATCCTCTCCGCGAAGGGAATACCAACACCAAACTTCTTCACGGGCGCTTACAAGTTCCACTCCCGATATGAGTTCCTGCCCGTTCCGGCATTCGAAAAATCATATCTGGTCGCTGCAGAGATTTGTAGACTGGTGGCCATGGGCGGAGGACTTCTCAAGCACCGTCCGCGGCCGATCGGTTGAAATTTTTCGAGCTACCGCAACGCAGTTATTCGCTGGAGCTTCCGCCCTTTCTGGGATCGCGCAACAACTCAGCTACCTCAATTTGAAGAATGTTCGCGATCGTTTCGATCGTGTCGAGGGAAGCGCTGTACTGGCAGCGTTCCAACGAACTCACATAGGTTCGGTGGATGCCCGCTCTCAGTGCGAGATCTTCTTGGGAAAGGCCAGCGGCCTGCCGCGTCTTTCGGAGATTGGCGGCAAAAATTTCTCTAATGTTCATCTCCGAGATTGATGCGCATTGCAGCGCATTCAGCTACAGAGTATACAATTCATGCGGTTGGAAGATCACCGATAGTGGCACCGTAACGTTAAAGGGCTGCGGCCAAGACTGGCAAGCGCCGTTTCCTCTTACGCAGCTCGCGCCACCAACCTGACCTTCAGCGAATGGGCTAGCGTCTACGGGGATGCCAACATGACCACCGCACTCCTCGACCGGTTCACTCATCATTGTCATATCCTCGAGACCGGCAATGATAGCTCTCGCATCAAAAACGGCTTGGCCTACGAGCCCAAAACGGCGAAGGGAAAACGCAGGAACTTGACCACAACAACCAACATAAACCATATCTAAGGCGGGTCGCTTCTCGGTGGAAATACCGGGTCGGCTCCCAGGGGAAGTCAATAATCGGGCGCGGCCCAATTTCGCTTAGCCTCGGTTTTGCTTCAGAGGACTATGGCTATGCGGTCGATAGGTCCGCCAATCCCGGACCCAGTGTTAGTAGGGAGGATGCGTCGCTCCTCAGCGACGACCCAGTAGTAAGACGATGAAGCCGTCGGCGGCACCGTCATCGGAACGGTGCAGCACGCGGGCGGCAGATTCGTCACTGCGAAACCTATCACGAGTTCACGCTGGTTTCCGGAGCCTGGTCATCGATCGGTGGCTCGGACGGGAGGTACCCGTATCGGTTCTGAGTGGCTAGATCTCCTGGGTGCGAAGGCAAAGGCGGCACACTAGGCTTGGAGACGCGATACGTGCGTTTCAGGTAGCGCTGGAGAGTGCGGATCGATACGCCGTACTGTCCGGCGACTTCTCGCATACAACGGCCCTCGAAATGCACGGCGTGACAGGCGTCACGAACGCGATCCTCGTCCATGGCTTTCGGTCGTCCTATTACGCTTCCCCGGGCCCTTGCTTCCGCCAAGCCCGCCCGCGTCCTCTCCACTATAACTGCTCGCTCGAATTCTGCTAGTGCTGCCATCATATGGAACATTAAACGACCGCCCGGTGAGGTGGTGTCAATGTTTTCCATTACTGAACGGAAATGGACTTGTCGCTTTCCAAGTTGATCAATTAACTGCACAAGTCCAGATAATGAACGACCGAGGCGATCCAAACGCCAAACCACAAGTGTACCGCCTGGCGTTAGACTTTCAAGAGCGGCTTCCAGACCCTCTCGAGCAAAACTGTAGCCTGACCGACCTTGATCTTCGTAGATCCGATTGCACCCGGCGCCTCGAAGCGCTGTAAGCTGGAGATCAAGTTTTTGTTCCTCCGTCGAAACGCGTGCGTACCCAACTATCATAAAATATTTGTCCATCACCATATTAAGCTTGAGGACGAAATCTTACTCTGTTCGCCCACGCAACGGCTTGGTTGCCACGTTCCACGCTCCCTTTTTGTCATTGCTGCATGAAGCGGGGCCAGGTACCGTAATACCGCTGCGGCGGGCACAATTCCGCAAGCCGATTAATATTGGTTGGAGCTGTGTGTTAAAACTTTAGTGGTCGCGTTTATCCCTCTTCCGTTGTACTTTTCTCCTTAAATAACAATCCCAGATCGCGAAAATTCCAAGTTGTTGTGGCGGAAACCTTTGTTTCCTCCCGCTACACAGCAGAGAACCCTCACAATTCCGCAAGTGAGTTAACTGTTAACTTACCCAAGTGCCGGCTAAGCGTTCTTCGGCAGACATTCAACTCTTTCGCAACCTCTGAAGGACATCGGTGCAGCCGCTCGATTGCGTGCTGAGCTCCAACTATCTGATCCATTGTTAGTGCGCTCGGGCGGCCAAGCCGTGCACCCCTGACCTTCGCGGCCGCCATCCCGGCCCGTGTCCGTTCGCTGATAAGCGAGCGCTCGAACTCGGCAAGAGCTGCCATCATATGAAACATTAGCTTGCCGCCTGAAGACGCCGTGTCGATATTTTCGCTGAGCGATCGGAAATGTACGTGACGTTTTCCGAGCTGCTCCAAAAGTCCGACCAATCCGACGAGTGAGCGTCCGAGCCGATCCAGCCGCCAGACTACAAGCATATCACCTGGTACAACCGCGTCCAAGGCTGCTTCCAGGCCAGCGCGCTCGAAATCGGAACCGGATTGCCCGTGATCGCTAAAGACTTGGTCACATCCCATCCTTTCCAGAGCTTGTATTTGAAGGTCGATCTTCTGCTCTCCAGTTGATACACGCGCGTATCCTACGATCATTTGACACTCACTTTCCGGAACAAGACGGGCGACGAGGCGCGAGCGGACAATTTTCTGTCCTGAAAATCCTTTTAACCAGCTGATTCACACGCCGAGGCGCTTGACAAAAAGGGTCCTTTCTGTCGCGCGCCGGCGACGGAGTAGTGCACGTCAAAATTCGTTAATGATTTCAGTTCGTAGTTTCCGTAGAATTGTAAAATAGTACATTCGACGCCATATGGTCAGAATCGACCAATTTTGTCGCGTGTATCTCATGAGACGAGGCCTGCCGAAACCAGCGCCACGCCTCAATTGATGGGTTTCTCTCTTCGGTCTCTGCCTCGGTGCTCCGATGTCTTGGGCGCCGCTGGCATTCCGAGTTATCTAGCGGAAACGATTTCGGGTCAGCTTATCATTCTGCCGCCTTCGGGTTTCTGGGGCATGCATTGATGCGCGGCAACCTGGATGTATCGGACATCAATCTAGCTGCGGGGGAGGCGAGTGAGGCCCCGGCGTCCAGTTCCTTTCCTGTCGTCACGTGGAGGATCACGCGGGATGCTTTGTCGAATGTCTTGATGCTGTCGCACGGCATTGCGATTGTCGGATGCGGTGGACTGACAGATTTGCTTCTGTGGCGAGAGCCGCCGTTTCGCCCCGATTATAGCCAAGTCTCGATCGCCTCTATGGTGTTTTACGTTCTCGTCTCTGTGGGCATCGGGAACTTTCCAGCAGCTTCGGGTACGAAGGTCTCTGTTGGCTATTTGAAGTCAGCGATAGCGTGGCTCGCTGCCGTTCTCCTTCTTGCGTTGGTGATTTTGACGGTTAGGAGTGGCGGTCAATACTCTCGACTTGGCTTAACCGCTTTTGCTCTGGCAGGGCTGGTTGCAGTTACGGCTGTCAATGGGCTTGCATCACGGTTCATAGCGGTGCGCCTTAAAAAGGGCTCCATCGCGTTTGCGCGCGTGCATGTGGTGACCTTACAGACGCACCCGACCCAGTTTGACGTTGTTTGGGTGCCTCCGCCTGGGATCGAAGTCGTCGAGAGACATTTCATTCCTGTATCTTCTCCTGAATTCCTGGAGCAATGCCGTGACGTTCGGGCCATCCTTCAGCGGTCGGTGGCGAAAGGGTGCTGCGATCAGATCCTGCTGGCGGCCTCGTGGCAGGACGCCGGGCGGATCTCATCCCTTCTGCGGGAAATCGGGCCGTTGCCAGCGCCGGTCGTTCTCCTGGCAGATCCAGCGTTTGTTGGACTGAGCCAGCATCGTCGCATCATCTTAGGGGATGATGTCGGCTTCGAACTGCAGTCCGCCCCATTGGGATTGAGTGCGCGGTGGGCCAAGCGTGCGTTAGACGTTGTAGCTGCAACTGCGTTGATCGTTCCTCTTGGCCCGGTGATGCTTCTGGCTATTTTGGCGATATGGCTCGAAACGGGTTCCCCGATCCTTTTTCGCCAGGACAGACGCGGTTTCGGCGGGGTGCCATTCAAGATCCTGAAATTCCGAAGCATGACGGTTACCGAAAATGGCGCCGATATTCCGCAGGCGCAGCGCCAAGACCCACGCATCACACGGGTTGGGCACTTTCTGCGACGCACAAGCATCGATGAGTTACCGCAGCTGTTCAACGTCCTGAACGGCGAGATGTCGCTTGTCGGACCAAGGCCGCATGCGATGGCTCATGACGACTACTATGACCGATTCATCGAGCACTATGCGTTCCGTCATCATGTGAAACCAGGAATCACCGGCTGGGCTCAGGTGAATGGCCTGCGAGGCGCAACAGAGACGTCCGAACTCATGCGGTCTCGTATCGAACATGACCTCTGGTACATCAACCATTGGTCGATCTGGCTAGACGCGAAGATTATTTTCCTCACCGCTTTAAAGGTCTTCCGCGATGACAACGCCTATTGATGTCAATGTGCGGCCGGCCGCCGGAAGAGGCTGGTACGTATTTCGCTCTGTGGCACGCGGGGAGGGGTTGGCTGAGGCTAATCTCACTAAGCAGGGTTTCGTTCATTTCCTGCCAAAGGTCATAGTCACGAAGCGGCATGCCCGTCGGTATATTACCCAAAAGGAATGGTTGTTCCCGCGGTACGGGTTCCTTCTGATGGATCTGTCCCGTGACAGATGGCGAAGCGTCAATGGGACTTACGGTGTCGATCAGTTGGTCATGGGGCTTGATGGTCCTCAACGCGTTCCAACCAGAGTGATCGAAAACCTGCAAGCAGCGACCGGTCCAGACGGTCTGTTCTCTCCCGATGCTGAATTGCTCCCTGGTGTGACAGTGCGAGTGAGGCAGGGCCCCTTAACGGGAACGCTGGGGGTTTTGCAAAACCTGGATGGTCGGGGGGCGTGTCGAACTTCTCCTTGATCTCATGAATAGCCAGGTGCGGACCACGGTTGCCCGCGAGTGGATTGAAATCAAAGCATAGGGTCCCGCAGCTGTGGGATTTGTTTGGGAAATAACCCGGTTGGAGCATGGCTTCACCCGGATGGCGGTAGCGTGGAAACCGCCGGAATATCATTCCGAAGGAAGAGAGACGTTGAAGATAGTGGTAATTGGTGCGGGCTATGTCGGTTTGGTCTCCGGGGTCTGTTTCGCCGACTTTGGCCATGACGTTGTTTGTGTAGAAAGTGATGTGTCCAAGATTGAAGCTCTCCTTGCGGGAAGAGTTCCAATCTACGAGCCCGGTCTTGAGGAACTCGTTGCCAATAACAGGCGTGCTGGGCGGCTTTCATTCAGCAATAATCTCTCCGATGCTCTGGACGGTGCAGATGCGGTGTTTATCGCTGTAGGCACGCCATCGCGCCACGGTGATGGGCATGCGGATCTCTCCTATGTCTACGGGGCGGCCAGGGACATAGCTCGATCCGTGAAGCGGTTCACAGTCGTGGTAACGAAATCGACGGTTCCCGTAGGTACCGGTGACGAGGTCGAGCGCATCATCCGCTCGGAAAACCCGGCCGCCGAGGTGGTCGTCGCATCCAATCCTGAATTTTTACGTGAAGGTGCGGCAATCACCGATTTCAAGCGGCCTGATCGCATTGTGGTCGGGACGCAAGACGAGCGTGCCCAAGCTGTCCTTACGGAAATCTACCGGCCCCTCTTCCTCAATAAGTCTCCGATAATATTCACGGACATACGGACCGCAGAACTGATCAAATATGCCTCCAACGCATTTTTGGCCATGAAGATCACTTTCATCAACGAGATCGCCGATCTCTGCGAGCGTGTCGGCGCGAATGTACAGCACGTGGCGCGGGGGATAGGCGCTGATGGACGTATAGGTTCAAAGTTCCTTCATGCTGGCGCCGGTTACGGTGGGTCCTGCTTTCCGAAGGACACGCTGGCACTGGTGAAGACAGCGCAGGACCATGGTAGCCCCATTCGCCTGATCGAGACGACCGTCACCGTCAACGATGAACGTAAACGGGCGATGGCGCGCAAGATCATTCTGGCCTGTGACGGTGACGTGCGGGGTAAAACCATTGCAATTCTTGGGTTAACCTTCAAGCCAAACACTGATGACATGCGCGAGGCGCCGTCTCTGTCGATTATCAAGGCGCTTGAAGAGGCGGGTGCTACGGTACGCGCTTATGATCCCGAGGGTGTCAAGTCAGCGCGCGCAATGCTGCCCAACGTAGTGTTTTGCGACAATGCCTATGAGGCTGCGGAAGGTGCCTGCGGAATTTCACTGGTGACTGAATGGGATCAGTTTCGAGCACTCGACTGGTCGCGGCTTCGCCTGCTGATGTCCGAGCCGGTCTTCATTGATTTGCGCAATGTCTACACGCCGGAAGAAGTCACCAGACACGGCTTTTCATACCATTCCATCGGGCGACCGGTCTCTCCGGGCAATTGACCCTTTCTCATCCAGCTCTGCGACCCACCTCAACGGCACGGACCCTCCCCGGCTTGCCGCTCCCGGGCAACTTAATGATAGGAGCTTTCGCATGAAGCGAAGACAGTTTTGTTATTCGGTCTTATCGCTCGTTGGCGTTTCGAGTTGCTCGTCGCTTCCAGGCAGCGGCCCGGGCGCGCGTGACGTTGCGTCCAAAGCCACGGCATCCTTAAGGGAAACTGCTACGAGCGCGTTCAAATACGTGTCAGTCGACCTTACTCAACAGGTTCTTGCTGTTTTGGGAGATCCTGGTCCGGGCTCTTTTTTGCGAAGTTTTGGCAAGGGACGGAGTGGCCCGCCAGAACTGATGGTCGGCGTCGGAGATACCGTGTCCATCACCATATTTGAATCGCAGTCGGGTGGATTGTTTGTTCCCAATGACGCGGGTTCTCGGCCCGGCAACTATGTGACACTTCCTTCGCAAACCGTAGATCAAAAAGGCTATATTTCCATCCCTTATGCTGGGGCGGTTCTTGCAAAAGGTCGCACGCTGGGTGTGATCCAGGCAGATATCGTCAAGAGGCTGTCGTCACGGGCCATCGAGCCTCAAGTGGTTATCTCGGTGACGAGTCAAGCCTCTAACGAGGTAACCGTGATCGGTCAGGTTGGGTCGCCCGGCAAGCTCAATATCAATTCCGGCGGAGATCGCGTGCTCGATATTCTGTCGCGCGCCGGGGGTATTACCAATGCAGGTTATGAGACGTTTGTGACTCTGCAGCGGCGCGGCACCAAGGCAACGATCTATTTCTTGAACTTGGTGGATGACTCGAAAGAAAATATATATGTAGCGCCAGACGACACGCTCTATGTCTATCAGGAGCAACGGTCGTTCACCGCCTTCGGGGCTTCTGGCAACAGCGGGCAGTTCAAGTTCGAGCAGGAGCATGTATTGCTCTCGGATGCCGTGGGCAAGGCCGGGGGACTTCTCGATTCTCAAGCCGATCCCGGCCAAGTGCTGCTGTATCGACTGGAGCATCGCGCAAACCTCGAAAAGATGAAGGTGAATCTCTCGGCATTTGCTCCAGACGTTCTGGAGGTGCCGACAATCTATCGCGCCAATTTCCGCGATCCCTCTTCATTCTTCGTGGCCAAGAAATTCTTCGTACATGATCGTGACGTGCTTTACGTCACAAACGCCGACCAGGTCGAATTGTTCAAGTTCCTCACACTCATCACCGGCATTGTCGGCGCGGCAGCCTCGACGGCCGCAGACGCCGCTACAACCAGAAATGCGGGCCGGTATCTCAGCCAATGAACTCTAACAGAGAAGTGAGTTCCATAACTTGCCCCCATTGTCAGCTCATGGAGATCTTGGACATGAAACGTCTTTTGCTGTTGTTGGGAATATCTGCATCAGTCCTCACGCAGGCATTCTCTTTCCCTGCCGTTGCACAGAATGCTTCCACGGCGGTAAGTGGCGGGGCCTGCGGCGGATCATATAATCTGCCGGACAAGCTCCCTGGCCAGCAACTTTCGGATTTTAAGTCCAATCCGGAAGCGCTGCTGAAGAGCAATCCGGTCGGTGGGCTGCAATTGAGCGGTAAAGTCAAGGCGCTGACGGAAACGGACCCGTCAGCCGCAGTTGATGCGCTCCTCGAGATCGCACGCTCGGCAAATTCGACGCAAGCAGCCGCCATCGGATCAGGCTTGGGGCAGGCGGCCACGGCAATCATGGCGGTTGACAAGCTGTGCGGTGACGACATTGAGCGCAGGATTGCCAGCTCCGGCTTGAGTGACGTGCTGATTGGCTACAACATGGCGACGACAGAAACATTGATGCTGTCTGCCAGTGGCGCAGATGTTGGTGCTGGTGTCGGAGGGGGAGTTGGTGTTGGAGGGGGAGTTGGTGGCGTCGTGAACGGAAGCAGAGGTGCTCCTTCAGTCGGTGCGACAACAAGTGCGAGCGGCAGCTCAAGTCATACCAACACCGCCGATACGTTCAGTTTTTCGGGCTCGACCATTACCTGCTCGACATCAGTTAGTCCCCGGCGGACATGTTGAGTATCTCCTGTCAAGTTGGGAGCCGTTGAGCCCCCGCTGATACGGTACAAGAAGCATCCGGTCGATAGATATCGGATTCGAGAGTTTGTCAGGGACAGCCTGAAACTGAATCCTGAAAAATCAATGAAAACAAAGCAGTCGAGTGTGTGTCTCGCTTAATCGCTATTTGACAGACATCAGAGTGCTTTCATAAGGATCCGGCATGTCCGATCGCGCAGTAGACAATCGCCTTGAAACTATTCCGCCTAAAGAGAATCCAACAGGAGTACAAACAACAATTGACGTCGTCGGGCTCATAGCTGCTTTACGTCGACAAAAGATGGTCGTTGTCATCGCGACATGTTCAGTCCTCTTGCTCGGCGCGGTCTACTGCGTTTCAGCGGTGCCTCGTTACACGGCTACGAATGAGATTATTATCGATAGCCACAAGAACCTTTCGGACCTGACGGCAAGCCTGGCCGACGCGACGCTAGATACGGCTGCCATTGACAGCCAGGTCGAGGTTATCAAATCGGATAACGTCGCAGCGTTGGTGAGCCAAGAGTTGCAGCTTGATCAGAACGAGTTGTTTTTGAATGGCGGTGGTTTGTTGTCCGCCGTCAGAAGCACATTTTCGCGTATCGTCAACTTCGGGTCATGGTTTGTCTCGCCGTCGGTCAACGAGGAGGAAAGGCGGCAGGCTGTCCGAGAGGCCATCATCGCAAAGCTTGAGAGCAATCTTGAGGTCAAGCGCGTTGCGCGAACCTATATTCTGACCGTCAGCTATACATCGCCCAATCCCAAGTTATCCGTCGATATCGCCAACGCCTACGCGGATGCCTACTTCACGGATCAATTGAATGCCCGCTATGAGCAGGTCAAGCGCGCCAGTGGCTGGCTTCGGGATCGCCTGACCGAACTCAAGTCAAGTTCAATTCAGGCCGATATGGCGATCCAGCAGTTCAAGGCGAAGCACGGGCTGGTGTCTTCAGGTGATGGCAAGTTTATCGGTGACCAACAGGTTACTGAACTGACCTCGCAACTGTCTGCTGCGCATGATCAAACCGCTAATGCTGAAGCCCGCCTGAAGCAGATTACGGATATTATTCAATCGGGTAGAACCGACGTCGCCGTCACGGATCAATTGGGCAGCGCTGTTATCAATGATCTGCGCAGCAAATATCTCAAGGCAGCCAAGACGGCGCAAGAGCTGACCAGCAAACTCGGCCCAACGCACTACCAAGTGGTCAGTCTTCATAAGGATATGGATGAGTACCAGCGGCTAATATTCGTAGAGTTAAAGCGTATCGCGATGACCTATACTTCAGACCTTGAGGTCGCACGGACGCGCGAGAAAACGCTGAACGATTCAATGAACACCCTCGCGGGGGAGCAGACGTCGTCCAACGAGGTCATGGTGCAATTGCGTCAATTGATCCGGGAATCGGACAGCTACCAAAACCTGTATACGACATTCTTGCAGCGCTATCAGGATGCACTTCAGCAGCAATCGTTTCCGACGACAGAGGCGCGAACCATCACCAGCGCCACCCTGCCCAGCAAGCCAAGTTGGCCCAATATACCGTTTGTGATGGTCTGGTCGTGCTTGGTGGGTCTGATGCTTGGCGGTGGTCTGGCGGCATGGCGGGAATATAATGATCAAGGCTTCCGTACGCCCGATCAGGTGCGGGAGAGCACCGGACTTCATTTCATTGGCATGCTTGAGAAACTGCCTAGCAAAAAAAATGAGCCCGAACAGTCAGAGAGCCCTGATGCCCGCCATGTGCTTATACGTGAGCCTATTATGCGGCACGTGCTTGAAATGCCTCTGTCAGGCTTTGCCGAAACGTTGCGGTCAGCGAAGGTCGAGGTCGATCTTCAGATCAATGCGGGGCGGAAAGTCATTGGCATCGTCTCTGTGATGCCCGGCGAAGGCAAGACAACAACGGCGAAGAACCTGGCAAGTCTCATTGCTTTGCAGGGCGCTCGTGTTCTCCTTATCGATGCGGACTTTCGTAATCCCGGAATGACGCGACGCATGGCCCCCCATGTTACGGCCGGGTTGATCGAGGTACTTCGGAGAGAACGGCCACTGGAGGAACTTTTGTTGCGGGAGCCGGAAAGCGGCCTCCTGTTCTTGCCAAGCGTCACGAAGAAACGGATTCTCGACAGTCAGGTTCTCCTTGCCTCAAATGAGATGGAGAAATTGCTCGAGGAAGCCGCTGCCAATTTTGATTATGTGATCGTTGATCTGCCGCCACTGGGACCCGTCATCGATGTCCGCGGGATCAGCCGCTTCTTCAATGCCTTCGTCTTCGTGGTCGAATGGGGCACCACGCCGCGCCGTGTCGTTCGGCGAGTGCTGGAAGAAAACAGGGATATCTACGAAAAAACCGTTGGCCTGATCTTCAACAGTGTCATCAGCGCACGGATGAAGAAATACAATTACGGTGAATCGCGCGGATACTATTACGGAAAGTATGCGTACTATTACACGGATAGCGGAACCGGTAAGGAGAGGGCGGGTGGCAAGAAAACGCGCTTGTGAGACGCTTTCTCTATTTTGTCCTGACGATCGGGGCCAGCAGCCTTCTCTTTCTGACGGCCGGCAACGTGCTGCTGGATATCTTGCCGACCAGTGATGTTCGCCGTCTCGGTCGCGCAGCTGAACTCGCAGCACTCAGTCGTCAGTCGGTTACCCAGCGGGCAGGGCTATTCGATGCCAACAGTTGGATAGACCCCAAGGTTCTGACAGAGGTGGCAGACTCGAAAGAGATGAAAGCCGCAGAGAGCAGCTGTCTGGACGAGGTGTCGCGTGGTGTATTGGCAGTCCGGCTGGACGCGCTCGATCAGGCAATTTGGTCCGAAGCCAGGGATCGGGACATCCAGAGCCTTCTTGTTGCTGCAAATCGGGCTGTGAAACATCGGCTTCAATGCACGCCGACCGATGGCAACGCATGGATGCTTCTTGCCCAAATTATGGTGCAGCAAGGCGGTGACAAGGCGAGCCTCACTCGCTTGCTAGATCTTTCGTATTTTTACGCCCCAGCGGAAAAATGGATCATGATTCCTCGCTTGCGACTGGTGGGAACTTTGGTGGATACAGGGAGGATCACCCTGCCGCCACAGCACGGACTTGACATTGAGCGCGTCATCAGGCTGGGCGAACCTCGCGAGATCGCCTCGCTCTATAGTGAGGCTGGAGAACGATCGCGACAGTTGATGCGAACCGTGATTGACCGGCAACGTCTCGATCGCCGGGTGCGGATCTTGAAGATCATTGATGCGCTCGGGGTTTCCTATCCTGTGCCTTTAAACTGTCGACCGCCAGCTTTGAACGGTCCACCGGGGACGGAGCTTGATCTGAAGCGTCCGGCGGAACTCGTCGTCGCCTGTGCAAGATAGGGTTTACGGAATTCTCAAAGATCCACACAGTCATCCGGCAGGGACGGAGTATCAGGCCAATGCGATGAGGAGAGCGGGGGCATGGCAGCAGCCGTTTTTCACGGGAATGCGTGCCGTCTTTTTTCTCGTCCTTGTCTTCCCGATGCTGACATTCGGTGCGGTGGATTTCGAACCGCTGGCCGTTATCACCATGGTGGTCGCGGTGAGCGCGGCGATCATGTGCTGGCGTCCGTTTCCATATCCGCGTGTGTCCTTCATTGCGGGGGTGGCGCTTGTTTGCCTCGTCGTTCTCGCGTTGACCCAATATGGGCAATCGTTACGGCTCCTCGACAACCCGTGGGAGCATCCCGCCTGGAGTTATATCAGGTCGCTTGTCGGACCGGTCGAGGGGGCCCTGTCCGTGACACCGGAGCAGACCAAAGCTGATATCATCGTATGGTCACCGCTCCTGACTTTTGTCGTGGCGCTTCATCTCTTCAACTGTAGAGGTGAGGCCTTCCTGCTCCTGTCGATATTGTCGTATCTCGTAGCGGCGGTGGCAGCGATCAGTCTTTGCCAGTTCCTGCTTGCCCCTATGACGGTCGGGTTTGAGACGAAAACCGCCTATATCGGCAGTCTTACCGGCTTTTACATCAACAGGAATTCCGCTGGCACCTATTTTGGCATCGGTATCGTTATCAATGCCGGTTTGCTGGGTTTCTACTTGCAGAGTAGTAGCCTCAGGGCCCTTGCCAGCAAGGTCTTGAACCCCGGTCGCCTGACCAATGTGGAAAAAGCGACGTTTTATATGATAGTTGGTCTGCTCATGGACGTATTGGCGCTCGCGGCTACCCAGTCGCGTGGTGCAACGGCGTCGGTCTTCATCGGGCTGATCTGTCTCGTGTGGCTCTTCAATGGAGGGAAGAGGCGCCGTCGCCGTTCCGCTCCGAGATCAATTGCTCGAGGGTGGCGGTTGGCGCTCATCGTCAGTTTGATGTCGACAGCGGCAGTGGTTGTTGCACAAGAAGCGATCTACCGCATGGGGGCTCAATCGGTCGATCAGGCACGGCTGTGCGCATTTTCATCGACGGCGCAGGCGGTGCGAGACAATTGGCCGCTTGGCTCCGGTTTCGGCAGTTTCCCGGATGTGTTCCCCGCCTATCGCTCACCGCAATGTTCCGGTATCGAGGGAGTCTGGGATGCTGCCCATAACTCCTACCTTGAGGGAGCGCTTGGGCTGGGCATCGTTTTCTTGGTCGTTTTAGGGGTCGCGCTGACAGCGCTCGGATGGGCGCTTGTGACAGGCTTGCTCGAGCGGTCCCGCTACCGCTTCGCGCCGGTCATTGCCCTGACAAGCCTTCTCGTTGTCGCCTTGCATTCACTCGTAGATTTCTCCCTGCAAATCCCCGGAAACGCGCTCCTTCTTGCAGCCCTTCTCGCTGGCTGCGTGACGATCTCACTGGGAGAAAGACCATCGTTCGATCCGCTCGCGGACACAGCAGTCCAGCGCAGGCCGGCGGCAGATCAATCCTGATGCGAAAGTTGGTTGATTTCTTCTTGAAGCTCCTGCCTGAGTGGGAAGAGGTGACAATCGCGCGCGCCGCTGCAAGAGTTCCCGATGGTGTGCGTGTGTACGTGATCGGCGATATCCATGGTCGCGCGGACCTGCTTGCGCAAGCCTTTGCCAAAATCGATGCCAATGAGGCCGCACACCCCTTCAAGCGTAATGTCACGGTGCTTCTGGGTGACTATGTTGACCGCGGTTTGCGGTCCCGCGAGGTCATTGATCAGTTGATCGAACGGCAGATGACACGGCGTGTGGTGACGCTGCGTGGCAATCATGATGACAGCATGCTGCGTGCGCTGAACGATATGGACATCGCACTGCGGTGGCTGGCTGCGGGAGGCCGCGAAACACTCCATGCCTACGGTATTACTGTTCCCGTCAATATCGACCGTGATATCGTTCATACCGTGATGGCTCTGGCCGTGAAGCAAATTCCCGCCGAACATAAAAGCTTTCTCGAAAGACTCCGCCTCTACGTAACGATCGGTGACTACGCCTTTGTTCACGCAGGCATCCGACCAGGAATCGCGCTTGAAAACCAATCAGCGGTGGATCTTATGTCGATCCGACAACCCTTTCTCGACTGTGTCCTGCCGCATGATTTCATGATCGTGCATGGGCACACGCCGGTCACTAGCCCGGTTTTCAGGTCGAACCGGATCAATGTCGATACGGGCGCCTATATTACCGGGAATCTCACCTGTCTGGTTTTGGAAGAGGACAGGCAGTTTATTTTAGAACCCCGGAATGAAACTTGCCAAACTGTGCCAGGAAAAATCAGATGCGGCACAGAGAGCTGAGAGCATCGCACGGCTTCTTTATCGCTGGGCGACACGGTGGCTCCCTAAGCCGGTATTGTTACCCGATCACAGGCCCGACGGGCATCACCCGGGTATAAGGCTGAGAAACGTCAGGTTATGGATCGAAGAGATCGCGACAGCGTCAAGTACGCCCCCCACGCGTTTTTTGCGATGTCAGCATTGCGACTGGTCTCTGCGGTATGCCCTGCCTTGCTTCCGGCTTGATCAAAATCACGGTCTTGAGAACGGCGCTCTCCTCGATTGGCTTGCAGGCAGCCTATGTCCCGTTGGTTATTTACTGTGTGCTTTGTTCAGTGAAACGAAGTCAGACGAAGTCGATGCCCAACCGCCTATCTGACGAGGCACCGCCTGCGCCCGCTTCGTCTCAAACAAACGCTGTTCCGTAGCGCCTACGGGCACGCAGAGCTTCAATCAAAAGGATGGAATATGACAAGTAAAATTGTCCCTGTGATCATGGCAGGGGGCAAGGGCACTCGGCTGTGGCCGTTGTCACGTGCCACGGCAGCCAAGCAGTTTTTGGCATTGACTGGCGAAGAGACACTTTTTCAGTCCACTCTCGCGCGCGTGGCCGACAAAACTGTCTATGAGGCACCCTTGGTGGTGACCAATGAAGACTTCAGATTTCTGGTTGCCGAGCAGGCGCGCGCCAGGGATATCGCGCTGTCTGGTATCGTGCTGGAACCTGTGGCGCGAAACACCGCGCCCGCCTTGGCCGCGGCAGCGCGTATTGTCGCGGATAGGTTTGGTGAAGACACCATGCTATTTGTGCTGCCGTCGGACCACGCGATCACGATGGATGACAATTACCAAGCCGCCACCTCTGCCGCTTTGAGGGCGGCCGCGAAGGGAGAGCTGGTGACCTTCGGCATCACGCCGTTAGAGCCGGCAACAGGCTATGGCTATATCGAACTGGGCGGTCAGCTGGAGAACGGCGCCTATGCGGTTGGTCGGTTTGTGGAGAAACCGAATGCCGAGACCGCCCAGGCGCTGATCGATACCGGCAACTACTACTGGAACTCAGGCATGTTCCTGTTTTCGGCAGCCGCAATTATCGCTGAATTGGAGCTTTATTCGCCTGACGTTGTGACGGCTGTGGATCGCGCGGTTGCGGAGGCAACGCTGGACGCTGATTTTATTCGTCTTGATCGGGATGCATTTGCGCAAGCACCTTCGATTTCGATCGACTACGGGGTGATGGAAAAGACCGCCAATGCCGCCGTTGTCCCATCCGCCATCCAATGGTCGGATCTGGGAAGTTGGGATGCGGTCTGGAAAATCGGAGAAGTGGACGGCGACGGTAACGTGGTGCACGGCAATGTCACTGTACGTGATACCACAAACTCGCTGGTAATTTCCCGCAATGCCCATATGGCCGTGCAGGGCATGGATGGCGTGGCCGTGATCGCCTCGGAGGATGCGGTTTTGATCGGGCGTCTGGACAATGCGCAGGATGTGGGCAATCTGGTGAAGTTACTGGCCGCCGACCGGAAAACGGCAAGCCTGACCGAAACACATCCAACATCGCTGCGTCCCTGGGGTGGGTATACGTCGATCCTTAACGGTGATCGCTTCCAAGTGAAGCGATTGTTCGTTCATCCCGCCAAGAAGTTGTCCTTGCAAAAGCACCATCATCGGGCGGAGCATTGGATCTGCGTGAAGGGAACCGCGGAGGTCACCATCGGCGATCAGGTCACCATCTTGCACGAAAACCAGTCCGTCTACATCCCGCAGGGAGCCGTGCACCGGCTTGGCAATCCTGGTAAAATTCTGCTGGAAATGATCGAGATCCAGACTGGGTCTTATCTGGGCGAGGATGACATTGTCCGTCTTGTCGATGAATTCGGCAGGACCTGATCGGGGAGCTGAGAAGCAGCCCGATACTGGACGCAAAACCTCATGAGAAACATACTCTTTCACATTTGCGCGACCCTGCTGGGTCTGGCGCTGGCTTTCTTCGCCCTGCGATATACCACTGACCTGTGGGCGCCGGCTGTCGTTTTCTCCCTCCAGCTGCATGCCGGTGTCGCAATGATGCTGTTGGCGCTGTTTTGTCTGGCTCTGCGACCCGGTGCAGTCTCGATGGCTATGTTGTGCGCAACCATGTTGGTTGTTTGCCATGCTGTTCTGATGATTTGGAATTCGCTGCCGCCAACATTTTCGGCCGGGACCACCAGCACGCAAAGCCTGCGTGTGCTGTCCTTTAACGTCCTGGGCGAAAATCTTGAAAACGGTGGTGCGATCGCCGACTACATCCTGCAATCGGGCGCAGACATCGCCTATGTCATGGAAGCTGCCCCGGTTGGCTTACATCTCGATCGCCTGTCAAAAACCTTCCCGTATCGCATCGGCTGCGGAGACCATACGAGCACATGCGATCTGCTGTTGTTGTCAAAGTATCCGCTGGAGATGGTTTATGTCGGCAATCTCAGTGATTTGCGCAAGGATCGATTTGCAACGGCCCGAATTCATCTGGGCAGCGTCACGCTGTCTCTGGCCGCAGCGCATCTGAGCAAACCTTATTTTGACAAATACCATACAAATGAGCTGGCGGGACTTGGTGAAGCCCTCAGTAAGATCGACGGTCCTTTGGTGCTCGCGGGTGATTTCAACGCGGCAACCATAGCCCCCGACATGCAAGGCCTTTTGAAGCGCGCTGGATTGACGACGGCTGGCTTGGAGCCAGCGACGTGGCCGATCGGCGCAGGAATTCTGGGCGTTCCCATCGACCATATTTTCATTCGTATGCCAGTGATGGCGCAAAAATTGTCCCGCATCCCGTCGAGTTTTGGTTCCAACCATCATGGGTTGATCGCAGACCTCACCGTTCCGAACGGTGGCCTCTTGCCCGGACTCTGATCGGCTCTGCCCCTTCATTCAACAAGACCTTTTGGAAGGCGTTCTCACCATGAAGAATGGGAACTTAAAGGCACCCCCGCTGCCGGTGGTGATCCTCTCTACGGCTGATATTGATGCGCCGATCTGGACCAATAAACAGCATATAGCGGCGCGCCTCGTGGCCGAGCGTGAGGTCCATTATATTGAATCCCTTGGTCTGCGGGCACCGAGATTGAGCATCAAGGATCTGCGCCGGATCTTGGCGCGGATTTCGACAATCCTTTTGAAAAGACACAATCCTCGAAACATCAACGCATCTGGCAAGCGCCGTGAAGGCGTCGAGGCTTTACATAGACATCTGCCCATGGTTATCCCATTTCACGCCTGCGCGCCGGTGCGAGCGTTCAATCGGTGGATGATCAAGCGCCGTATCCAGCCGCGCTTGCCGGAGCGCTATGCGCTTTGGAGCTTCTCACCCCTGACCTATGGGCTGGAGGAACGAGCGGAGATGGTCGTGTATCATTCGGTCGACCTGTTGCACACGATTGACGGTATCCCGCGCAAAGCGTTGCTTCAAGCCGAGCGTCGGCTAATTACGCGGGCTGACGTGCTGGTTGCATCAAGTACAGGTGTCGCAAACCATCTGCGGGCCCTCCATGCAAACCCGATGGTGTGGGAAAATGTTGCCGACATCGATCTGTTTCAGGGGCTGCGCGCACCGGCATCGGATCGTGAGCGGCGCGCTATTTTCGTCGGCAACCTCACACCCAGCAAAATCGACTTCGCAATATTTGAGGCCATCATCGCCAAGGGGGTACGGCTTGCGCTGGCAGGACCGTTCAGCATTGATGGCACGAAACGCGACCCTGCGCTTGGCCGGCTGCTGGCCTCGCCACATGTTACCTATCTTGGCACGCTGAATCAGCAGGAAATGGCGGCAGAAATTGGCAAGAGCTGGGTCGGGATCATCCCCTATCACCTCAACCAATACACAACGGGCGTGTTTCCAATGAAGGTCTACGAGTATCTGGCTGCTGGTTTGCCGGTTGTCGCAACGGCATTACCAAGTATATCGGGCCGTGCGATCCCCGGGGTCACGATCGCCTCACCACAAGATTTTGCCGAGGTCGTTGCTCGCGCCTGCGCAGGCGAATACGCTTCCCCGCCGGGTGATTTCAGCAAAAACAGTTGGGATGCGCGCCTTGAACAGATCCGGACATTACTCGATTCCGGCCAACAACAGCCCGTGGAAGCTGCGCTTTAGGATGCCGATGCGCTATGTTCGCGACGCGCTACCGCTTATGCGCAGTCTCATTGCTTATGCGGCGATGCCGGCAGCCGGGATAATCACGGCCCCGATCCTGGCGCACGCCCTGGGCGCCACCGGGCGAGGGCAGTTAGCGGGTATTCTTCAGCCCATGACCCTGGCCGCTGCCGTGGCAGCGCTCGGTGTACCTTCTGCCGTTACTTATTTCATCGGCCGGCAGTCTCCGCCGGGCAAGGTCATTCGGCTGGCGGTGATCATAGCACTGATCATGACTTTTCTCGTGGGTTTGGCGTTGTTCTGGTACTCTGCGAGAATTGCCGAGCAACTCGATATAAGCCGTACTTTCTTGCTGCTGATTTGGGCGGCGTTCTTGCCGAGTGCCTTTATCGCCATACGACGTGGGCACATTCAGGGGTTGCGGCGATATGGTGCGCTTGATCTCGAGCGGATGCTGGGGTCAGGTTTGCGCGTGGGCGCCATCGTCCTGCTCTGGATAATCGGCGTGAAATCCGTGATCGCATTTGCCGCCATCTATATGATTGCCGGACTCAGCGCATCGGCGGTGCTTCGGCTTCCGGGGAATGCGAATGCCGCAAACACATTGAGACGCCAAGGCGGCAACATAATCCCGGAATTTACAAGCGCGTCTTTTTTCTCATACGCGATACTGTCCGCCTTCGGGACGATTGCGGCCACAGTGTCAGCCCGCCTCGATCAGGCGATCATGCCTGCAATTGTCGCGACCAATGACCTAGGATACTATTCTGTTGCCGTCACCGTTGCAGAGGTGCCTGGAATTATTACGGCAGTGCTTACGCGCAACGTACTGGCCGAAGTGGCTGGCGGCATCCACAGACAATCGGTGCTTCGCTCAATACTGCTCGGTGGATTTGCGCAGGTGGCCCTGACGATCGTAATCCTCGTAAGCCTTCCCTATGCCGTTCCTATTGTGTTCGGTGGGGATTTTGCGCCTGCTTTGGCATTAATCCGGATTTTGCTGCTTGGTACCTTCATCGGTTACTGGGCCAATGTCGTCGCCGCGTATCTCGGTGGACTGGGCAGGCCCGGCTACAATTCTTTGGGGCAGGCGGCCGCCGCGTTCACGACGATCATTCTGTTTTGGGCTGCCTGGCAGCGAATGGACGCCGCGACAGCTGCATGGATCAGCGTCTGGTCGCAGGCCGCTGCACTCGCGACGACGCTTGTTCTGGTTACTCGGCTAAGTCCGCGCGGACAAAGCCGGAATGTTTCAAACCCAAATGCGGAAGACGCAAACTAATATGCTTCTCACAGAACCGGCTCGTCTCTGGCTCCTGTCCACCCGGTACCATCGCGAAGGTAAACGCCGAAAGGCACGGCTGATTAAAGCCTATCTTTTCCTTTTTTTTCGTGCCGCTCTCCCACCGGAAGCAGTTCTTGCGGGGCTTCCATCTCTCGGTCATTTTGCGATGAATATCGTTGTTCATCCCAACGTATCCCTGGGGCGCGATGTGAGGCTGTGGCATTGCGTCACCCTGTCGGTCAGCGATGCTCCCGGGACCAAATCACGATTGACCATCGGCGACAGAGTAGAGATCGGCACGGGTGCTGTCATCATCGCCCCCCTGCGCAGCAGCATGTCCATTTGCAACGATGTCAGGATTGGGGCGAACTCGGTTGTGACCCGTTCGATTACACAGCCTGGCACCTATGCCGGCGCCCCCGCGGTGCGCGTCGTACCACGCGAAAAGGTTGAATAATGCGTATCCTCTTCGTCACGCTTGAGGTCTTCGGCGGCGCGAAAAAAGGCGGCGGTGAACGCTATGTAACGGAACTGGCCCGTGCCGCGCGAAACCGGGGGCTGACTGTCGATGTCGTTGTTGTGCGGTCCTTGCGCGAATTTGCAGAACTTGGCGATCTCGATGAGCCGGCGCATGCCATTTCTCTACGCCGTTTTTTCGACTTGGCGTATCGATGTGACATTGTCCATGTTCACCAGCTCAACACGCCTGGTTTTGACTATGCAGCGCTGATGGCCAAGTTGCTGCGCAAACCACTGGTCTTGACCGACCATGGCGGAGGCGCGCTCGCCCCTGGCCGGGCTCTGGGACGCTTGCGGCTGCGTCTCATCGATGCCGCAGGCTATGTGAGCGCCTGGAGCAGGCAGGACCTGGATCCAACGGGTATTATCAAACAGAATGTGATCATTATGGGAGGTGGCGATCATTTGCCAGACGCAGATCCACTTGAGCAGTGCTATGACTTTGGCTTCATTGGCCGCTTGGTGCCTCACAAGGGCGCCCATATCGCGGTTGAGGCTCTACCCGTAGGACGTCGTTTGGTTTTGGCGGGGCAACCTAGAGACCAAGCCTATTTCGCTTCTCTGAAACAACTGGCGCGCAACAAGGATGTCACCTTCGTTTCGGACGCGACTGATGAAGTTGTCGCCAGTCTCCATAAGTCCATAGGGTTTCTTCTCGTCCCCTCCGTCGAGCATTATCAGCGCCGTGATTTTTCCCGCCCTGAACTTTTGGGTCTTGTCGCGCTAGAGGCGCTGGCGGCCGGGACGCCTGTCATCGGCTCGGATGTCGGTGGGCTTGGGGAACTTCTCAAAATGGCAGGCCAAATCACTGTTCAGCCGGGCGATGTTCCTAAATGGCATCAGGCCCTTTCAAAGGCAGCGGGCAGTCGTTTTCCATCTGTGACCAGTTCCGCCTTCACATGGGATGCCGTCGCGGGGAAATGCATCGAACTCTATAGATCTCTTTAGATCTCTTTAGATCGAATTTTGTACTGCGCATCGTTGATCGTGTGTGCTTAGCTGAGGGGCAATTGCGTGCAACTGAAGACCTATAACGATTTACAGAAGGATATTGTCGGGAATTTATGGAAGATCCCGAATGATGTTGATTTAATTGTCGGTATTCCTCGCAGTGGCATTCTGGCAGCGAGTTTCATTGCGCTTTCGCTGAACCTGCCTCTCGTCGATCTCGATGGATTTTGTGCGGGCCGCGTGTTTGAAACAGGGACGACACGGCGGCGGGGAAATGCGTCGAAGCACTATCGTCGTGCTCTCATTGTCGACGATAGTAGCCGCACTGGAGAAGCGTTGGCCAAGGCGGTTGAAAAGCTGGACACCGCAAGCGTCGACTTGCCGCCCATCACCACCTGTGTGGTTTACGGAACATCGTCTATTCGGGGCCGTGTCGATGTGGTGATGGAAATCATTGATAAGGCGCGGATTTTTGAGTGGAATGTGTTGCATCATCCGGGAATTTTGAAAGACGCATGCCTCGATATTGATGGCGTTCTTTGCCACGATCCCAGTTACGCAGAAAATGATGACGGACCGGCTTACCTCGATTTTCTACAGCAAGCCCGCCCGCTTTACCTGCCGAGCCATCCGATCAAGGCGCTCGTGACCAGCCGTTTGGAGAAATACCGTCCGGAAACGGAGGAATGGTTGCGGCGCCACGGCGTTGTGTACGAGCAATTGATCATGCTCGATCTTCCAAGCGCCGCAGAGCGACGCCAGGCGGGCGTGCATGGATCGCACAAGGCGGCCTATTATCGGACGAGTTCGGCAAGGCTGTTCGTCGAGAGCGAACTGCATCAAGCCAATGAAATTGCGAGAATGAGCGGCAAACCTGTTCTATCCATTGAAGGGCCGAGGCTATGTCTGCCAAACGGCTTTTCTCCTCAGGCCCTGAAGCAACGGATCACCAATGTGCGTCTTTTGGCGCGGTGGTTGCGTGGCTGTATTGGCGACAAATGGGTTGATCGTCTTCGCGTTGTTTATATGCGGCTGTCGCGCGCTAAATCCAAAAAGCTGTAATCCCGATGAAACTTTTATTTGTGTCGAGATCGACACCATTTCATCGACTTGGCGGCATGGAAATACTGTCCTGGGCTCTTGCCAAGGCCATCGTTCTACGCGGGCATCAAGTTGAATTTCTGACCACCGGCATAACGGGCTTTCTTCCGGGCGCATCTGTTGATGGTATTACCGTCCATGCACTGGATTGCGCAGCAGGGCGCTATTCAAAAGCCTGGTGGAGCAAGTCACGTTCTGTCTTTCTGGACCAATATGCCGACAACGTCGATCTGGTGATGGGCGTTGGGGGAGGCGCGCATGGCGTTCTGGATGCCAAAATAAGAGGAAAATGTCGGACGCCGGTCATCTTGCAGTCGCATGGCACGCCTTGGGGGGAAATTGTCTCGAAGCTGGCCGTCCGGTCGCCCATTTCCTGGGCGGGGGCAGCCCGGAACATTCCCTATCTGGTGCGAGACTGGCGGCTTGGACACTATTCCGGGATCGTCTCCATCGGTCCCGCCGTCGATGAGGCACTCCGGCGCAAACCCATGTCGAAGCTTGTGCACCACACGCCCGTCACCATGATTGAGAATGGTGTGAACGAAGGGGAGTTGAGATTTGACCCGGCAGCTCGCAGCCGCCTTCGGCAGAGATTGGGCATAGGTCCGTCCACGGCGATCGTTGTTTCCCTAAGCCGCGTGATCTTGCAAAAGGGGGTTCGTGAGTCACTGGTTGGCTTTGCGCGCCTTGTGTCGAAACGCCCGGATGTTGCCTATCTGATCGCGGGGGAGGGCGATGCGGAACCTATGCTCCGAGCCTTGGCAAAAGACTTGAATATTGCCGACAAGGTGCATTTCCTTGGGCCGGTCTCTCGTGCCGATGTTCCAATGGTTTTAAGCGCCGCAGACGTTTTCCTGTTCACGTCGCTGAGACAGGAAGGTCTGGCGATTGCACCGCTTGAGGCGGCGGCGTCCGGGTTGCCCGCCGTTCTGTCCAGCCACCTGAGGCTTCCGGAACTCGTGGCCAGATATGCGCCACCAACAGAACCAGACGCCGTGGCTGATGCGCTCCAAGCCACATTGGATAGTGCGCCACCTCGCAACACAACTCTTTTGCCCAAGCGTTATTCTCTTGAGCACGCGACCACCCGATACCTTCAGCTTTTTGAAGAGACCATTTCACGCCGCTGACATCCGTCTCGCGCGCATAGACAGGTTGCTCCTCCCACTCCTTATCACCGTCCGCGCACCTGCTGCGACACGTCGCTGACGGCTGCCCAAACACCATAACATCACGACACCCGTCGATCTTTGAACCTTGATCTCACGCTGGTCACACCAATGGCGCGAGCGGGCGCGGCCATGCGCACGTGCCGCCATGATTTTCCCACCTGCCCAACTTTCCCCGAGCCACCCCCATTGATGAAGGTTAAAATCGTGCGACATCTCGACGTAGTATTGGCCCATGACTATCTCACCCAGCGTGGCGGAGCGGAACGGGTCACCGTGGAACTCGCGCGGGCGCTCAACCCGCGTTATTTGATAACCGCGATTTACTCCCCGGAAGATGCATTCCCGGAAATGAACCGGATTTCGATACGATCGACTGCGTTGAGCAGAGTGAAGTTGTTCCGCCGAGATTCTCGTCTGGCGCTGCCATTGCTGGCTTCTACATGGAATTTTATCAGGCCCGTGCGCGCGGATGCCGTGGTGTGCAGTTCATCTGGTTGGGCGCACGCGCTGCGGACTGCGGGGGCAACCCGAAAGATCGTCTATTGTCACAACCCGGCACGATGGCTTTATCAGGCGGATGATTATCTGCTGGATCGCCCATGGCCAGTGCGGGTGGCGTTGGGCCTCTTGCGAGCGGGTCTGTTGAAATGGGATCGCAAGGCGGCGGCCTCCGCGGATGTCTATATCGCGAATTCCACCTCGGTTGCAGAGCGCATTCGGCAAGTTTACGGCCGCGAAGCCCGCGTGGTTTTCCCGCCGGTTTCGGTTGATCCAACCTTGCCGGCAGAGCCAGTTCCGACGCTCGCGGGTAAAACCTTCTTCCTCATGGTGGGACGGTCACGTGGATACAAGGGAGCGCAGCCGTTGGTGGAGGCGTTCAGGGGTATGCCCGAGCATGTGCTTGCCGTTGCCGGTGGCGGCAAGATTCTGGATGCGCCTGCCAATGTTGTGTCGACCGGTTACGTCAGCGAGGCGAAGTTGCGTTGGCTCTATGCCAATGCGCGGGCATTGATCTCGGTGTCACGAGAAGACTTTGGATTGACGCCAATTGAAGCGAACGCGTTCGGCACGCCGGTTCTGCTCTTACGGGCAGGTGGATTTCTCGATTCGACGGATGAAGGCACGAGCGGTCTTTTCATCGACGACGCGACACCAGAGGCGATCCGTAGTGCTGTGCGTGCTTTCCCGGACACATGGGATACCGACGCCATCAAGCGTCATGCGGAGAAATTCAGCCCTCATCGGTTTCACGAGGCCATCCGTCGCATCGTTGCGGAAACATGCAACGCCGGGTGAAATGCTCGCGGCTCCAGGTACGGACTGAAGGAGGAACTATGCGCCGAAGACGTCTGCTGAAAGCCTCACTACTGTTCGCCACAGGCTGTGCCGCGTGGCCGGTCAGCGATGTTCACGCCGCCATCGAAAGAGAAATCTATGACGTTAGCGATTTCGGCGCAAAGGGTGATGGACGCAATGATGATACCGATGCGATCCGGACCGCAATGGCGCAGGCGGCGGCATCCAGAACACCTGCGACTGTCCATTTCCCCAAAGGCCGATATATCTTCAGCACCCTGGAAGAGCAGTTTGACGACATCGAGTTCAGCGGCGATGGGGCGGTCCTTGTATCGACATTGCCAGTCGGCACTCCTCAGCCGGCAATCTGGTTGCACGCCAGGAAGCTTTGGATCCACGATCTATCGCTTGATTATACCGATGCGATTGATGTGCGCCGACCCGGCGTCGTCGAGAGCCGCAAGCCCAACGCCTACGGTTTGCGCCTTGGCGGCGCGCGTGACCCGCATTTGTGGAATGCAGAGCTGGTCCGGGTCGAACGCGTTCAGGTCACCAATGCGCGGGGCGGCGGAATCCAAGTCTCCCATGCCAGTAACGTTACGGTTCGCGGCTGCCGCATACGCCAGGTTTTGGGCAACGGATTGGGTTTTGACGGTTGCGTGGCCAATGTTCTTGCCGAAGACAATGACATTGCCCTGACGGGTGACGATTTGCTGGTGATTGTCACGGACTTCCGTGTTCCCAACGGCACGCGAAACGTGATCTTTCGCCGTAACACTGTGGCGAAAGGCTACGCCAAGGGCATTGCGTCCAGCGGAGTTGACGGCATGGTCATCGAGGAAAACACCGTGAGTGACACGTTCGCGGGCGGAATTGTGGTGTTTTCCGATAGCTATTATCGGCTGGGTCGATCGATAGACGTGACTGTCAATGGCAACACCGTTAAGGCGGCAGGCCGCTTCTTTGGCGAAGGACAGTTTCGTAGAGAGGCATCACCCGTTGGCAACTCGATTTATGTTGCCGGTGGATCGGCAAACGTGGCCATTCGCGGCAACACGCTCATCGGATCTGTGCGCGACGGCATCGTCGTGACGACAATTAAAGGCCTGTCGATCGTCAAAAACAATGTGCTCGACCATCCGGGAGTGGGCATACTGGTTGGTGATCCAAGCGATATAGACACGAAGCGGGTCAGTCATTTTCAAATCGCATTCAATTCCGTCCGGGACAATCGTGATGGCATCATCGTCGGATCGGCAACAGACGGCACAATCACGGACAACGTGATCACGCTGGCTCCCCCGGGTAGGGGGCAAGCACTTGTTGTGGCTAACAGCAGCGCAGTCATCGTCCAGAAGTGAACGATTGGCACATGATTGCCGTGGAATGCATCTTCCACAGCTGCTCATAAAGGTGAAATTTGGATACGTTGAACCAAATTCTATTCATCGGGATCTGCTTTTTTATCCTGTTGCGCTTCTACTGGCTGGCCTTGCGGAACACGCCATGGAAAGGCTTGCTGTCTGCGCTGGCATGTATTTTATATATATTTTGCTTGTATGGCTCGGCCTTGATGCAAGTAGCAGGTCTCAGCAGCACGAAGCTTCTGGGGCCCCATATTTTGCCGCCTGCCCAGGCCTATGAGCTGGGTGGACTGGCAGGCAAATGGGCGATCGAATTATGTGTGATTTTGCTGGGTGAGGTTATGGCGGGGTTTCTCGTGCCACAGCGTAACCCCCTTATTTCTCAACGCTCCATTTCCAGAGCGTCTGGCGAATTCAATTTTGTTATGCGCAACGCCGCCCTTGCGTTGATCGTAGTCGGTTCCATTTCAACACTGGCGTTTCATTCCGACCTGTCCAGCCGTGCGGATGGAGGGCAGGGGGTGGTGACCATTCTCAAGACCTGCCTGGCGGTGGGGTTGTGCGTGTTTGCCTTCCATAACTTCTTCAATCAGAGGATTTATTATCTGGTCAGTGCTTGCGGGATGATCCTGCTGGTCACGGGGGCGGTCAGAAGTCCGGTTCTCTCCGTGGCCCTGGCGTTTTTCGCGGGCAAGATTGCGCGCGGAGAAGTCACTGCGGCGATGCTGATGCGATACGCCGTGTACGGGCTTGTGCTTGCGGTTGTAGGCGGGGCCATGTCGAACTTCCGGGGCGACGTTGTTTCAGGAAGGGGGGCTGATCTTTATACCGCGTTTGCGGAGTCGATCGAAAACCCTTTTACCGCCGTATATGGGGGAGGTATCGATACGCTTGATGGCTATCGCCTGGCACAATTCGTCCAGCCTAACGAACCGGCTCGTCCTGCGAATATTCTTGTGGCCATCACGACTTTTGTCCCTCGCGCTCTCTGGCCCGACAAGCCAAAGGATCTGAGCCTCGACATCACCAACCGGTATCTACGGTGGGACCAAGGGGGTATTTTCCTGTCTATGGTCGGTTACCTCTCTATCGCATTCGGCGGTTACATTCAGGCACTGCTTGCACTTTTCATATTGATGACCGGATTGTGCGGACTATACCGAAAGGTGTTTGCAACCTTTTACGGATTTATAGTTCTGCTGATGACCTTCCGCCTATTCCTGGGCGGGTCTCCATTCGATATCTATTTCTGCCTAGTATACCTGCTCATTTACACTCTCGCTCAAATCCCCTTCAAGCTGATTTGGGTTGGTTATTCTCGGAAAACGTACTCAGATGGTTGGCCTGTATAACGTTATGGCGCTCCGTCTCTTAACCAAACCGTTAAGGACAGCGCGAGGTTAAGGAGGTCGATAGGCACGCAGGTGATCTCGGCCATTCCACCGGTTCGCGTGCCGATCGAGCGAAGATGCTCAAGGGTGAGCCAACAGCTTGATCACCTCCAGGGAAGTGCCTTCTTCCGCTATTCATAAAGGCGCTGGAAAGTTTTGCCGCCATTGCTCCGGCCGAAGCACGAGCCGGTACGATATGCGCCACTGCGCCTTCTGAACATGATCGGTGTACGCCGCGACGATCTCAGGGGCGGAGCCTACGAGACGTCGTCAGCGCGTGAATGCCCATACGCCTCTTAACACCTGTAATGGGCAATTTCGGCTCCGACCCTCTGACTGGCCGAAAGCGACGCGGATGCCACCGTCTTACCCTTAAGACCGCCAGCAACACCAAAGAGGAGTTTCCCATGCGAGAGCCCATGCTGAATGAACTATCGTTGATCCGATCTGTCTGCATGCAGAGGAGCGGTGAAATTCGTGATCTTCTTTTCCGTGGTCAGATTTTCGCTCGGAGGCAGGTCGCATGAGACGACTTCCACGATCCTTTGATGTGGTCATCGATAATCTCTCTCACGTCGCGGCCGCATATTCTGATGGCGTAGCCGCGCGGGTACAGCACGAAATCTGGAGACGCCTCTCCAACATTTTTAAAACGGAGGACTGGGAGGTATCCGAGAGCCCTTCGGGTGTAAAAATTTCTTCTCGTGCCAGCGACGCGATAGCATATCCCCGGGCAGAACTTGTGGAGGCAGCGCTTGTCGCAGCCGCGCGACGCCCGGTTACGATCAAGACTCAACAGATCGTACCGAGTTTGAGCGCTCATTTTGGAGAGACCGAGAAGATCGCTCCGCTTGTCGAACTCGACCCTGGACAATACCGGATGGATATGTGTGCCGCAGCGCTCGCCTATGATGCGTTGAATGTCGGTGAGATGCGTTTTGCCGAGCAGGCCGTTGTGGGTGGAGAACGCTACGACCGACCGCTTTACCACGAGTGCCTTGCCCGACTGTTGGATCCAGACGGTGCCGTCGTTCTTCCCGGAACCTATATCGCCGCCCTGGAACGCCTCGGATTGATGCGGGTCTTTGACTGGCACGTCGTTCGGGAGATCTTCCGTCAGCTCGAGTATCGGCACGACGTCGTTATGGGCTGCAATGTTTCGGCGCTCTCTGCTGTGGATGACATTTGGTGGACATCCGCTTTTGCACAGTTGCGCCGACGACCCGATATTGCCAAACGGCTTGTGATTGAAATCACTGAAACTGCAATACTGCCAAGCGTAACCGATGCCATGGCCTTTATTTCGGCCGTCCAGGGGGTCGGCGCACGTGTCGCTATCGATGATTTCGGCGTGGGCCACTGTTGCCCCAATTTTGCCTGCGAAGCCAACGCTGACATCGTTAAAATTGATGGGTCACATGTGCGCAACCGGCTTTCCAACGAGGGGCAGCTTAAGCTCCGGAATTTGGTAAGCCTCGTCGGCGAGTTCGCGCCGATCGTTGTGGTGGAGGGGATAGAAAGTGCTGATGACCTGCACGCTGCGAAGGCAGCCGGTGCGAAATATTTTCAAGGCTATTATTTTCAGGCTCCGACATTTCCCGACCGTTTGGTCAATCGATCTCAGACGATAGGATGGGAGAAAGTCCGTTGAACGGCGAAGAGAGAAAGCCGCTTGGCTGGATGTTGGTAAAGGGCAAGGTTCAAATACGTGCCGGAAAAACCTTGGCGAGTCTCTCGATGGACGGTGCGCAGGCAGGATGCGGGCGGACTAGCGCTCTACTTGCCCGGCTGGCCAGATTCCGGCCTCTCGATGACCGGCCGGAGCATGCCTGGGCACATGCTCATATCTGTGATCAGAAAATTCAACGAATTGTTAGCGATCCGTCGTTCGGCTTCAGCACGGACGATGTTCGTACCATTATGTCGAGCTACCAAGCGGGTTTGATCGCAGGGCTGGACGGTCTGAGCTTTTCCTTTGACGATCGGATGCACGCACCATTTAGCCGCGACGAACTTCGCGACGTCAGCGCGATGGGTTTTAGGCACGGAGATGCGATACGGCAATGGTGGGCTAGCTACACGGCGTTGGTAACGGCCTATTTCGATGGGAAGTGGGTATGAAGAAAACCTCCAAGACCGCTCAATCTGAAGACACTCTCCCGCTTTGATTCACATCAGCACGTTGAATATCGGGTCGATCGTTTTGCATTCGTTTTGATTTTGCGAAGTTGATGCCGGTTTTCTTACTATTGCTGGAAGTGCTCACGCAGTTATCGTCGTTGAGGACACCTTCGACGCTATAATAGAGGCTCCAGGCGATCGCTTCGCGGTGGCAAATCGCGCCAATGCAGTCTTCTCACCGTTAGACGTGACACTGTGTAACTTTATGTCGATAATGGTAATCGACTGCTGAAGCGTTTCGCGCGCACCTTAATGAAGGCAGCCGCCCTTGCCTTGCCCTGATCTGGGCAGCACTACAGAGCGCGACAATTGCTACTATGAGGGAACCCGCGAAGAATGAATAATGGCAGCTTCGCCCAACTGGACGCAGAGGGAATTGGTCTCCAACTTCTTCGTTGCCCCAAAAATTTGGTGGTAACATTGATGCCTGTGTCTATCCCGTCTTGATCAGGAAGGCCAACGTCTCCCGCCGCCGGCTGAGCCACGAGTTCAACTGAACTTGCTTCCTCCAGCCTCCGCTATCCCGTTCATGGATGACAGGGAACGTCGCCGTTTTTGACACCGACCGTTCATGGCGTCATAGCCCGCTTCTCCGGCAGTCTCTGTCTCGGCGCATCGTATAAGTGCGGGAACAACACGTGCTCGCTTCACGCAGAAGCTTCTGCAAAGGCCAGCCTGATCAATCGTGCTTACAGTTAATCCTAAAAAGCAAAATAAGGGTGAATATCAAGTGGTGAAGAAGCCAGCCGTGACTAAAAACCTGACAAAGCAGATAGAAACCGCGCTTCAACCATCAGGGTTGACGACGTGTCTTCCCTCAGTTGAAGCGACCGCGAAGATTGTAAGCGCGTGGGTGAAGAAGAACCACATACCGGCAGCGGCGCTACCCGGACTGATAACTATCGTGTCGAGCAGCCTTAGGAAGGCAGCTTCAGTCAGCCCCACAGACGTCATCGCATCCACTCGCTCGCCAGCTGTTCCACGCCATGAGTCGGTTACCGATGAATGGATTATCTGCTTGGAAGACGGGCTGAAATTCAAGTCCTTGAAAAGGCATCTGCGGGTCAAGTACGGGCTGGCTCCTCAGGAATATCGTTCAAAGTGGGGGCTACCGTCGTCTTACCCAATGGTGGCACCCGCTTATTCTCGCCGACGGTCTGCACTGGTCCGTCGGTTAGTATGGAAGGATAAAGCAGAAGGAAAAAAGTAAACAAGGGCCGGTTGATTGAGACGATCGGATGAAGTGCTTGGCCTCCGGCGACATACACATCTGTCATCGGTGATGTCGGAAAGACATAACATCAACTAGACGATCACTCGATCTATCCCTTGCGTGATATTTTCCTTCTGGCTGGACATCGTCAACAATTGCGGCGCTACGTGGTCAAAACCACCAGGAGCGACTTGGGGTTCCAAACTTTAAACTGGCCCCGCCCAGCATTTTGACGGGGCCCTTCTATCACTTCTTCACCATCTTCCGGAAGAAATCCATTTGGAGTTTGTTTGGCAGGTCTACGACGGTGGTCTTGTCGCCGATCTCCAGAACTTTCTCGGAAGTGTTATCGAAGGTCGGCCAGTCGGGAAGTCCTTTGCCATTTGGATTTCCTGTTTTCACGAAGTTGGCTACGTAGGCCTGCCAGAGATCCGAAAGGTCCCGATCACGCGCCGTGAATTCCCGATCAAGCACATCGAGCGTGCCGAAAACGTATGGGACTTGCGAGCCGTGGTATGCGCCGAGAAGCGAGGCCGGAGAGTTCTCCTGAAACGATTGTCCTTCCCAGAATGGGCTTAGTCGGGTCCAGTAATAGAGATAGGTCGGCGACTGTCCCTTTGCCTGGTTTGACGCCGCGTTCCAGGTGTTGAGACCAAAATTGGCATCGCGCGAGAATCCTACACGCGCCGCTGTCGCTGTCACATCGTCCTTGGCGCCGTAGAGCGTCCGCATCTCCGCGACGAGTTCCAGACCCACTTCTTTGGTCGCCTGTTTGACAAACTCGTCCTCGGTCCGGTTGTAGATGTTCTCGTAGAACTCATCTCTGCTCCATCCGACAAAATACGGAACCTGCGCCTGTTCGCCCGCCGCCCATACGTCGCCGACCGACTTCTTGAGGAAATATCCATCGACCACTGGACCCGCAAAGCGGGTTTTCGTATCGGACCAAAGTGAAAGCACTACTTCAGCGGGCATCGCCCTTAGGTCTTTGATCGACTGATCGCCGAGCATACGGGAGAACTTCCTCCCTTCATCTTCGGCAGCCTTGAGAGGTTTCGTCTGAGCAGCAGTCACGCCGCCGCTTTGAGCCAATCCCCCGTCGATTAACCCCTGTGCCAAGGGAGATGCCATGAGGTTGTTCACGCTGGTACTGCCCGCGGACTGACCGCCGATTGTCACTTTGCCGGGATCCCCTCCAAACGAGGAGATATTCTTCTCGACCCACTTCAATGCGGCAACCTGATCAAGGGCACCATAGTTGCCGGAACTGTGGTTCGGTGACTCCGCAGTCAGGTCGGGATGGGCAAAATAACCGAATATGTTCAGGCGATAATTTATCGATACGACGATTATACCCCGTTTCGCCAAGCGCTCGCCGTTGAACTCAGGTTTCGCCGCTGAGCCAGAAGTGAACGCGCCGCCGTGTATCCAGACGAAGACCGGAAGTTTTGACGATGAAGATGCATCTGCGGGCGCCCAGACATTAAGGTGGAGGCAATCCTCGCTCATCGGGAGGTTCTGATTGCCGTATACCTCTATACTGATGGTTCCCGGCGTTCGGAGCGTCTGCATGCACATCGCCGGCTGCTTGTCGGCCTTCCGCACTCCGCTCCAGGGAACAACTGGGCCTGGTTCCGCCCACCGCAACTCGCCGACTGGGGGCGCGGCGTACGGGATTCCCAGGTAGGCCTTTACTTCCGTGTTTTGAGCCCATTGGCCCTCGACCTTACCTCCTTCAATTTGAAGCGGATCACCTGTAACCCGAGCGAGTGCATTGGACGACGATGCCGCGAAGGCAGCGGCGAATATAACTGCGAGATATTTGTCCAAAATGTTCCTCCAACACTGAATAGACGATAGATAAAATGTTTTGTATTAATAGATATTACAATGATATTTTTTCTCATCCTTGAAATAAATTTTCGTAGCAAATCGATTGAAATGCGATGCTTCTGTGCTTCAAAACCATTCAGGTATATCGAGGCGGAGAGAGCTTACCCGGCGGCCTGAAGCAAACCAGCCGCCCCGCCAAATGGGTTGTCTCGAAGAACATTGCCAGCGCCCCTATGTTGTTAAATAATTTGATTTATGACAATTAAAGAGCATCGGTGCTCGGGAGACTTCATGCTGTGGTTGTACGAACATTATCCAAATATTGATAAAGCTGCTGCGGTTCCGGCTTAACTCCTTGGCCGAAAGGCTCGCGCCAAACGCGCCGACTCGGGTAAGCACGCGCACCGCAGCAATCGCCTTCGCCCGTGAAGATGTTCATGTCGCATCACGTTCCCCCGACGGGGTCATAACTGAAACCTCAGAGTCGTTCCGCCTCGGCAGATCAGCCGCCCCCAGCGATTTGCCTATGCCGTCTTAATGAGCGCGCCCGAGAAGCAAAATCCAGATACCAATAACGGATATCCGTCCCTCGGTGTGAGATCGAAAGCGAGAATGCTCGACTACTGTGGGGTTGGCCCGTTCCATTCCATACTGAAGAACTGTTGCCACCGGAGGTAACGCCGGAGTCACGACAGCGTCTGACAAACGAGGTTGGTGAATTCGGTGGTAGAGCCTCGGCCACCTACGTCTGGTGTCCGCAGGTCGGGATCGAGCAAGGCCTTATCGACGGCGGCTTCGATCCCAGAAGCTGCTTGTTCGAGCTTGCTGTTTCCACCGTGGCGACCTCGCCACGCCAGGAGCATTGCTGCGGACAGGATAAGCGACGTAGGGTTCGCGACGCCCTTTCCAGCTACGTCCGGCGCTGAACCGTGCTGTGCTTGCGCGACGCAGACACCTTCGCCCATGTTGATCGCCCCGCCCAATCCGAGGCTGCCGCAGAGCTCGGACGCTTCGTCAGACAGTATGTCTCCGAACATGTTGGTGGTGACGATGACGTCGAACTGATCTGGCTTGCGGATCAGCATGGCCGCTGCCGCATCGACTATCAGTTCCTCCAGTTCAACGTCGGGGTAGTCTCTTGCGACCCTGCGGACTTCACGGAGGAACAGGCCATCGGACAGCTTGACTACGTTTGCCTTGTGAACGACTGTAACCTTGTTACGCCGACCACTGGCGATATCGAATGCGACCCTGGCTATGCGGGCAGAAGCGCGAGCCGTGACCTTCCGTATTGAAAGCGCCATGTCGGGATCGGGCATGAACTCTCCGTCACCGGCATGCATGTTGCGGTCGGAGTAAAAGCCTTCGGTGTTCTCCCGGACGATGACCAGATCCATCGGCTTGCGAAGATTGGTCAGTTCCGGACGGGACCGGCAGGGCCTAATATTTGCGAAGAGTTCGAGGCCGACGCGCAAAGCGCCGGATGGATTGACGCCGCCTTCCTGCTTGCTGGGATATTCGTAATGAGACACTGGCCCAAGCACCACGCCGTCGTGGTCGGGGATCGCCGAGAGCACCTCTGGCGGCAGCGTCGTGCCGCGAGACTTTAGTGCCGCGAGGCCGATTTCCATATCTGAGAACTCAAGCCCGAGGTCGAACCGGCGGTCGGCGGCTTTAAGCACCGACTTCGTTGCCGCCGCTATCTCCGGGCCGATACCGTCTCCGCTGAGAAAAAGGATTTTCATGACTGCTCTCAGACGATCAGGCGAATGCAATGGAGACCGGGCTACCGGTCGCAGCTGTTTCAGTAGGGTTCGTCATCATTCCTTCTGCCCTCAAGTCATATGCGACCACGGTATCGGTCAGTTCGTTTGCCACAAACAACGTTTTCCCTGTCGGAGAGAGACTCGCGAACCTGGGTCCTTTGCCAAGGGTCTGGTGCCATCTCGGGTCGGAGATCTTGCCGGAGGCGGCATCGATGTTGAACTGTACCACTGTGTTTTGACCGCGATTGGTTGCAAACAGCTGGCTGCCGTCGGTTGAAGCACCGATGGCAGCGGCGCGATTATCGCCCAGGAAGCTGGTAGGCACGCTCGGAACAATTTCGATCGGAGTGAGGGCACCGCTGGTGCTGTCGAATCCATAGGCAGTGATCGACGAATCCAGTTCGTTTACGACATGTACGATATCGCCTCGTGGGTTGAATACCGCGTGTCTTGGGCCGGCGCCCTGCCGGGTAGCAATCGATGTCACGATCTCAGGCTTTCCGCGCTCATCGACGGCGATGGTGAAGATGCGGTCGAGACCCTTGTCGGGCACCAGAAAAAAGCGGCCCGAACGATCCGCGACGATCTGGTGGGGATGGGACATCGTCTGCTCGGTTCGATGCGGACCCGATTCTCCAGGCAGGAAAATAGGGTCTCCTGCCTGGCTGAGAGTGCCGTCGGTCGAAATCGGTATCGTCACGATGGAGCCCGTCGCATAGTTTGCAACGAGCATCGTCTGGGAGCTCGGATGTATGACCAGATGAACCGGGTTCTTGCCTTGGGTCGATGCCGTCGCGATCTTTCGAAGCTTCCCGATGTCGGCGTCGATTGCGAAGGATGTAATCTCGGACTCGTCACGATGGACCGTGTAGAGGAAGCGGCGCTCGGCGTCGGTGATAAGGAAGGACGGGTTCGTCAGTCCATCGAGAAGTTGGATGTGCTCCCACTCACTTTCATTTTGACCGATACGATACACTTCTATGCCCTTGCCGCGGGCCTTCCGTTCCTTTGTCGTCCGCGAGCCAACATAGGCAAAGCGGGGCCGAAATGGTTTCAATGTCGACTCCTTGGCCGCAACAGCTATAGGCAAAACGGCTACTGCTGCAGCCGACATTCCGATGCCCTTAACAAAGGCTCTTCTGTTGATCACTTTCATTCTCTCCTCCCATGTTTGGTCTTCCCGACGGACAGCTGTTGCTCGACGCCTAGCCCCGGTCGGTGATCCAGGGCATGGACGTCCAGAAGTCGCATTGATGGTCCTTGGAGATCTCTTCGCTGGTCACGATTCCGCTCTTGCCTGCGGGCCGGAGCATCATTGCCTTTTGCTCCTTGCCGAACTGCGGCCAATCGGGGAGACCATCGACCCGCGGCGCCCCGCTGCGCACGAAGGCACCCCAGTAGCGGATCATATCGTCGGAGAGTTGGCGCTGCCCGGCATCGAACTTCCTCGATGCTTCGTCGATGCCGTCATGGCGCGGGAAAAGGTATGGGACTTCGGCGCCATGAGCAGCGCCGAATTTCCAACCTTCGACCTCATTGGTAACCGGAGCCCCCGGGTCATCGAACTGGTAATAATAGGTCGGGGCGATCCGGGAGAGCTTGATTGCCGCATCGCGCACCGTGCAGCCGCCAAGGCCGCGCATACCGCTGTCCGTGATAACATCGGTCACGACTTCGGCGATCGGGTGCTTTTTGTCGGTATGTAAATTCGCCGGATATTTTTCAAGAATGCGCTCGGCGCGGTCCGGGGCGCCAATTTGCTCGACCCTTTTCAGGTAGTCGGACTGGGTGAACTTGAAATAGCTCGGCCCAGCGTTGCGGCCTTCCTCTCGATTGGAGCCAATGATCGTCGGGATCTTCAAAAAGTTGCCAGACGCAATGCCATCCACACCGTATTCGGTCAGAAGACCTTTGGCGTCGACCTGAGGAAACCAGCGTCCTCCGGCGGCGATAATCTCGTCCACCGACTTTTTGCGCAGGCATGATGCCGCGTCTTCTGACGCTTTACAGCCCCTCTGCTCCGACCATTTTACGGCTTTAACTTCAGAGCCCTCGGCCGTCTCCATGTCATGGAAGCAGTCGTCGCTCTCGATGATTTGGCCGCGGTAGAGGCCCTGCACCCCAGCAGACGTTACCGCCATGGCGCAGATGTTGGTCGCGCCGGAGGATTCACCAAAGACGGTGACCTTCTTGGGATCCCCGCCAAATCCGGAGATCTTGTCCTTCACCCAGATAAGCGCCGCTTTGATGTCGGCTATGCCGTAGTTGCCCGCCAGCCCATCCTTCGCTTCCTTCTGAAGTGCAGGGTGGTTGAGGAAGCCCAGCGCCCCAAGGCGATGGTTTAAGGTCACGACGACTATGCCATTCCGCTCGGCCATCGTGCCGCCGTCGTGATTGCTGCCTGAGCCATTGGTATTGCCACGACCGTGAAGCCAGACAGCAACGGGAAGATTTTTCCCTGCACTATCCTTCGGACGATAGATGTTGAGGAACAGGCAATCCTCGCTCTGTGATAACGAGACGCGCTGGTCGGCGTTGAACTTTTGGGGACAGGCAGGCGGCAGGGTCTTGGCATCGCGAGCGCCTTGCCACGTTGCCATCTTCTCCGGCGCCTTCCAGCGCAGATCGCCGACAGGCGCTTTGGCGTATGGCACCCCCAGGAATTCCTCTCCTCGCTCTGTTACTAATCCGACAAACGTCCCCTCTGCGGTCTGTGCGATCGGCTCATCTGCGGCCGCACAAATGGCGAACTGCGACACCAGCATCACAAAAGTGGTAGCGTTCAATAACGTCGATTTCACGTACATCCTCCCCGATGATCGCAAAGACTCTCAACCTAAGGATTATCATTTATATACAGATAAGACAATCCAAAGGTTATTTGGGCGCCGGCGTTCAAATGAGAATTCACAGGTCGGGCATGGGAGAGGGCCGATTTCCGGCTGAGGATGCACCACTGAGGCGGTGCCTCTACTCAATCGCGGACTCGAAAATCGCGCTACGCGCTTTCCTGTTCTTGGCGTTGCCGAGGTGGTGAGCGAGGATTTGCGAGGCTTCAAAGCGAAGCCCTTTTTCGAGCGTGTCCAGAATATCAAGATGTTCGTTATTCTGGCCACGCACCTGTTCGCGATTCAGCGTTTGCCGATACTCAACCAGCCTTCGTAGCTGGTTCTGTCGCTCTATCGTCCCGAGCAGGAAGCGGTTTCCGGACATCTGCGCGAGGCCTTCGTGAAACTGCGCATTGGTCTCGAAAAGCTCAATTTGACTAAGAGATTTCCAGCCCCCGTCGCGTACCATCACTTGCTGCTGGCGTAATCTGCTGAGGATGGTTTCATCCAGCTTGAACGAGTCGTTGATGAGCCCGGCTGGCTCCAGCATTTGCCGCAATTCATATGATTCGCGGTAGGCTTCGACGGAGTCGATCAATTGCACGAACGACCAGCCACGGCCCTCCCGCCGCTCGATCCAGCCTTCAGTGGCGATACGTGTCAAGATACGCCTCAGGCGAGGGCGCGAGATGTCGTAGCGGCGCATTAGATCTGGCTCCGACACCGTACGCGCAATATTACCCATAAGACGGTCATCAGCGATCGACAGGTAAAGCGCTTCATCGTCGCTGGACGCGTCCTGCTCGGCCGCCGGTAAAGTCGGCTCGGCGATGACATTACCGAGGAAAAAGCCGCGGTTTGGCATTTGCTGAACGTAGCCATCTGCAATCAACAAAGCCAGCGCTGCACGGATAGGGCCGCGCGATGTGCCTAACACGTCAGACAGCGACGCCTCGGTAAGGTGGTGACCGGCCTGGAGCCCGCTCGTCCTGACATATCGAAGTATTTTGGCGGCGAGCGCCCTGTGCAGCTGATTGGCCATGTTCATTCCTGTTGCCTGTCTTTCATTACAATAACCCAGGATGTTCGCACCAGATACTTGCAAGCCGCTCCAAATTGTCTTAAGTCATTAGTTACAACAATGATCGCAAGGAGGCGACGTTGTTGTTAAGGGCGTTGGAGGTCTCGCGCCCTGGCTTACTCTTGGGAGGATTCCATGAAACTGAATAGCGTATTCGGCGCTGTAATTGCGTTCGCCGTCATGACTGCACCTGCAATGGCCGATCCAGCCGTCGTGCTTGCGCCGGGAAGCGCGGGCGGTGGTTACGATGCAATGGCCCGTCTGCCTTTTGAAGCCATGCGCAAGGAAAAGATTTTCACCGACGGTGCTCAGTTCACCAACCGCGGCGGTGCTGGCGGAACGATCGGTCTTGCGGAGTTCGTCAACACGTCGAAGGGCAACGACAATGCGGTCATGTCCATGGGTGCGATCCTGATCGGAGGCATCATTCTCAATAATTCCCCGGTTTCGCTAAAAGATGTTACACCGCTCGTTCGCCTGACCAACGATACAGGCGCAATTGCCGTACCGACCAATTCCGACATCAAGACGATCAATGATCTCGCCGCAAAGATGAAGGAAAACATCGGCGGCGTTGCCATCGGCGGCGGTTCCGCAGGTGGTGTAGACCACATCGCCATGGCACTTCTGGCGAAATCCAACGGCCTCGAAGCTTCCAAACTGAACTACATCCCTTATGCCGGCGGCGCCGAAGTGGTGACGGCACTGGCCGGGGGCAGCACCACGGCTGCGATCTCAGGCCTTTCAGAATTCCGCTCCCTGGCACAGGCTGGTCGCATCCGCATCATAGCCGTCACTTCCAAGGAGCGCGTCGAAGGCATCGATGCGCCGAGCCTGACCGAAGCAGGGTATCCCGTCGTCATCGGCAACTGGCGCGGCATTGTCGGCGCACCTGGCATGAGCGAGGAAGCAAAGCAGACATGGCTCGATCGTTTCGAGAAGATGCATGGCACAGAAACCTGGAAGGCAACGCTCAAAAAGCAGAATTGGGAAGACGCTTACCTTTCCGGCGATGATTTCGAGAAGTTTCTCGACCAGGAAGTAACAAACCAGACCGCGACGCTCAAAGACGTCGGCCTGACGAAGTGATCTAGGGCCGGAGGCGATGAACATGGTCGAACGTCCGTATTGGATTGCCGCAGGCGTCATCGCCTTCGGCCTGGTCTGGCTCTACCAGGCTTCTCTACTACCGCAATTTGCCCAATATGCAGAGCTTGGGCCTGGCTTTACCGTCACCCTCATCGGTGCCGGTCTGGTCCTCTTCGGCGCAATTTTAGCGTTCCAGATTTATCGTGGCGTGCCTTTTGAGGCACAGGAGGCGGAAGATGTCGCAAGTGACCTTCCTCCATCTCGTAGCTCACTCGCCTTCGCCGCAGCTGGCGCAGGAATTCCGATCCTGACGATGACGACGCTTGGCTTCGTCATCACTGCGACGGCGAGTTTCGTCTTGACCACGCGTGCCTTCCAATCGCGTCGCTACGTGTTCAACACGGTCATCGGGGCAACCTTTGCCCTCACCTGCTGGTACGGTTTCCGGCTGCTGGGCGTTCCGCTTGGTGGGCTGCTGCCTGTGGCGGGGGTCTGATCATGGATTCCTTCTACTCACTCGCACAAGGTTTCTCGACCGCACTTGAACCGCACAATTTGATGTGGGCCTTCGTCGGCACATTTCTTGGAACGGCAATCGGGGTTCTCCCGGGTATCGGCCCGGCGCTTACCATCGCGCTCCTGCTACCCGTCACAGTAAACGTCGATCCGACCGGTGCCTTCATCATGTTCGCCGGTATCTTCTACGGCGCAATGTATGGCGGTTCCACGACGTCCATCCTTTTGAATACGCCGGGCGAGAGCGGTTCGATGATGACCGCGCTCGAGGGTAACAAGATGGCCCGTAACGGTCGAGGCGCCGCAGCCCTTGCAACCGCCGCCATCGGATCCTTCGTTGCAGGAACCATCGCGACGGTTGGCATCACCTTCCTCGCGCCGCCAATCGCCGAGCTTGCCTTCATTTTCAAGCCGCAGGACTACTTCGCGCTGATGGTACTGGCATTCATGTCGGTGTCGGTCGTCATGGGCACGTCCAGGCTGCGGGGCTTCATTGCGCTGTTCCTGGGTCTTGCTCTCGGCCTTATCGGCATTGATGGGCAGACGGGCGTCTCCCGCCTTGCGTTCGGCCTGCCGGATTTGCTTGATGGCGTCGATATGACGGTGGTTCTCGTCTCGCTTTTCGCGGTCGGTGAAGCGCTCTACGTCGCAAGCCGCTTTGCATTCGCGCCGCCTCATCTCAATCCCATCTCCGGCGGTCTGTGGATGACCCGCGAAGACTGGAAGCGGTCGTGGAAGCCATGGATCCGTGGAACCGCGCTCGGATTTCCGATCGGTGCGCTGCCTGCCGGTGGCGCGGAAATTCCGACATTTCTTTCCTATACCATCGAGCGCAAACTGACCCGCCATCCGGAAGATTTCGGCACTGGTGCCATCGAGGGTGTCGCCGGACCGGAGGCTGCCAACAATGCCGCTGCCGCCGGTGTTCTTGTTCCGCTTTTGACACTGGGCCTTCCAACATCTGCGACCGCCGCCATTCTTCTCGCCGCGTTCCAGAACTACGGTTTGCAGCCCGGTCCGCTCCTGTTCATCAACAGCGGCGATCTCGTCTGGGGTCTTATCGCCTCGCTCTATGTCGGCAACATCATGCTGCTGATCCTTAACCTACCATTGGTCGGCCTATGGGTGCGTCTGCTGCTGATCCCGCGGCCCTATCTCTATGCGGGCATCCTCATCTTCTCGCTGGTCGGCATCTGGGGTGTTTCCAACTCCTGGCTCGATTTGGTCCTGATGTTCACCATTGGATGCCTCGGCTACGTCATGCGCGTCTATGATTTCCCGATTGCTCCTGTGCTGATCGGACTCATCCTCGGACCCATGGCCGAAACCCAGTTCCGCCGTGCACTCGCTATCGGTCAGGGCGACCCACTTACCCTTGTTTCAACCCCTCTCTCTGCCGTTCTCATCGCCATCTCGTTCGCAATCCTGATCGTTCCATATCTGCTGCGGAAAATGAATGCGAGAACGCACGAAACCCGGACTTCTAGCGTCGACAGCGTCGGCGAGAAGAATTCTGATGGAGCTGCTTCGTGATTACCATGCTTGCCTACACAATGATTGCGATCTTCATGACCGCAATAATGACCCGCACTCTGTCTGCGCTGATTGCGCTGATCCTCGTGCCATTCCTCTTTGGCCTTCTTGGCGGATTTGGACACGAGCTTCCAGCAATGATGGTTGATGGCATAAAGTCCATCGCGCCGACGGCGGTACTGCTGCTCTTCGCCATCATGTATTTCGGTCTGATGATTGATGCAGGCCTGTTCGACCCGATCGTTCGGTTGGTGGTGAAGATCTGCCACGGCGATCCGCTGCGCGTCATCGTGGGCACGACGATCCTCTCTGCCATCATATCGCTCGATGGAGATGGCTCTACAACTTACATGCTTTGCGTTTCCGCAATGATGCCGCTGCACCGTCGTCTCGGGATCAACCCGCTCATCCTACCGCTGGCCATCCTGATGCCGAACAGCATCATGAACATCATGCCCTGGGGCGGCCCCACGGCCCGTGTGCTTGCATCTCTGCATCTTGAGGCAAATCAGGTTTTCCTGCCGATGCTGCCTTCGATCGTTGCGGCGACCTTGGGTTCGGTGGCTATCTGCTGCTATTTCGGTCTTAAGGAACGGAAGCGTCTGGGTACCTTGACGCTGCCCACCGATCGTCCGCAACCGGAGTTCCGCGATGAGGATTATGCGGAACGCCCGGAAGGCGTGAAGGTCGCAACCGGCTGGCGCGCTGCCTTCAACATCGTCCTGACTGTTCTTCTGATGGTTTTCCTCGTTGCCGATGTCGCGCCACTGGTCGTACTCTTCATCATCGCATTCGCACTTGCCATTACGGTCAACTTCCCCTCGCTCCCCGAACAACGCCTGCGCATTTCGGCTCACGCGCCGAGCGTTCTCGCCGTCGTCTCGGTTATTTTCGCTGCTGGCGTCTTCACAGGGATTCTCAAGGGTACGGGCATGACCGATGCCCTCGCGCAGAGTATTGTTTGGATGATCCCCGAAGGGCACGGCAACCTGCTTCCGCTTATCACGGCATTGATTAGCGCGCCTTTCACCTTCTTCCTTTCCAACGATGCGTTCTATTTCGGCGTCGTGCCGGTTCTAGCCGAAGCGGCTGCGAAATACGGCATCGCTCCGGAAGTCATCGCCCGCGCCTCGCTGATCGGTCAGCCGGTCCACCAGCTCAGCCCGCTCGTCGCCGCTCTCTACGTTCTGTTGGGGCTGTCGAAGGTTGAGATGGGGGACTTCCAACGTTTCGCGCTCAAGTGGACACTCGTCTTGACCGCTCTGATGCTCTTCGCCGCGCTTATAACCGGCGCGGTCACACTGTCTTAAATATGAAAGAGGACTCTTGAAAATGACTGAAACCCGGTATTTCGAGACAGCCGAGCTCATTGAGTTCGCAACCAAAATATTCGAGAAAACGGGCATGACGGCTGCCGACGCTGGCGTCATCGGCCACGATCTCATCAAGGCAAACCTCCGCGGCATCGACTCGCACGGTATTTCCCGCATCCCCATGTATGTGGAGCGTTTGTCCAAGGGCTTGGTCAATCCCAAGCCCAACGTTACCGTCAAGAAAGTTGCTGGCGCCGTCTCCCTCGTGGACGGCGACAACGGCATGGGCTTCATACCGTCGCATCGCGCGACGGATGAAGCTGTGGCGCTCGCGGAGAAGAACGGCATCGGGCTCGTTGGCGTTCATCGCAGCACGCATTTCGGCATGGGCGCACTTTACGCACTTCAGGCCATCAAGGCCGGCTACATCTCGATGATCTTCACCAACTCGTCGCCAGCCATCCCCATGTGGGGCGGGAGAACGACGTTCCTCGGTGCAAGCCCGATCGCGGCTGGCATTCCGGGTGGCAAGCACGCGCCTTACGTGATGGACATGGCGATGACGGTCATCGCGCGTGGCAAGATCAGACTGGCGGCAATGAAGGGCGAGCCGATCCCGGAAGGTCTGGCACTCGATGTCGATGGCCATCCCACGACCAACGCCGAGAAAGCCTTCGAAGGCGTCTGCCTTCCATTTGGCGGCGTCAAGGGTTCCGTTCTCGCGACCCTGATGGATCTGATGTCCGGCGTCCTGACCGGCGCCAACTTCGGCGGTGACGTCAAGAGCCTCTATTTCGATCACAGTGAGCCGCAGAATGTCGGCCACTTGTTCTTCGCCATCAAGCCGGACCTTTTCATGTCGCTTGAGGACTTCGATGCACGCATGGACGAGTTCTATGAACGCATCAAGAAGCTGCCAAAGGCGGCCAACGTCGATGAAATTATGATGCCGGGCGAACCGGAAGAACGCCGTGAGACACAGCGCCGTGCCGAAGGCATTCCAATCACAGGCAACGTTATCGAGGACCTGCAAAAGGAAGGCATCACTCATGGTATCAACTTCCCGGTCGGGCGCGCGTCTCCCTTGGGAGCGGCAGCATGACCGTGAACAGGTTGTCGGCGCATATTGGCTACCTCTTCACTGAGCTGCCGCTGGAGGAGCGTGTGGCTGCAGCGGCTGCTGCGGGCTTCACGGCCATCGAGCATCCTCAGCCCTTCGCAATCCCACCGAAGCGGATGAGGGAGTTGCTGGCCGACAACAACCTCGTCTTCACCCAGCTAGCCGCCGCAACCGGTGATGCCAGCAAGGGGGAAAAGGGGATTTCGGCGCTTGCGGGACGGGACGTGGATTTCAGAGCCTCGTTCGACAAGTCGCTGGACTATGCTCTCGAAGTGGGCGTGCCGCTCGTCCACCCCATGGCTGGTGTTCCAGAGGTCAGCGCAACGGAGATGTGGTGGGACATTTACATGTCCAACATCGCCTATGCGGTGGAGCAGACCGCAGCGACTTCTGCCCGGGTTTTAATCGAGGCAATCGGTCATGCCGCAGTTCCGGGCTACGCCGTTTCACGACTTGAAGATGCAGTGCGCATTCAGGATGCTTTCGGTCCCGGCAATGTCACCCTCCTGGTCGATACATTCCATGCGGCAAGCAACGGCCAGGATGTCATTTCCTGGATCGATGAGAATGCCTACCGTATCGGCCATGTCCACATCGCAGACTATCCCGGGCGCCATGAGCCGGGGACCGGAACCATTGACTTCGACGGCGTTCTGGATGTGCTCGCCAAACATAAATTCAGCGGCGCAATCGGCTTCGAATATGTGCCCTCAAAAAACACACTCGACAGCGCTCGGTTCCTGGCCCGGTGGAAAGCCCGGCCTGGCGACAGCGCGGCTCCCTAAAGAATTCCAAAGGAGAAGATAATGATCGTTTCAATCAATCCGGCGAACGGTAAGGAACTTGCCCGCTACGAACTGCATGACGACGCCTTCGTGGACAATGCGCTCACGGCCGCTGCCAACGCGCAAAAGGCTTGGCGGAAGGTTCCGGTGGAGGAACGTGTCGGCCTTTTGAAGAACATGGCAAAGGCACTGCGCAGCGGGAAGTCGCGGTATGCGGAGATGATTACCCGAGAGATGGGCAAGCCGATCGCTGAATCCGAGGGCGAAATCGAGAAGTGCGCATACAATTGCGACTTCTACGCCGAGCATGCCGCCAAGTACCTGGCGGACGAAGCTGTACCCTCCAATGCGACCGAGAGTGTTGTCGAGTTCGATCCGCTCGGCGTGGTGCTGGCGATCATGCCTTGGAACTACCCCTTCTGGCAGTTCTTCCGGTTCGCGGCGCCAGCATTCGCAGCGGGTAACGGCGCTATCCTCAAGCACGCCAACAACGTGCCGGAATGCGCCCTCGCAATTCAGGACATCATGAAGGAGGCCGGCTGCCCGGAGGGACTGTTCGCCACCCTCATTATCGATGCCTCAAAGGTCGCGGGAATCATTGCTGATGATCGCATCGCTGCCGTCACCTTGACAGGTTCCACGGAGGTCGGCGCCATCGTTGCCTCGCAAGCCGGCAAGGCCTTAAAGAAGCAGGTCCTCGAGCTTGGCGGTTCCGACCCGTTCATCGTTCTCGCCGATGCCGACCTGGAAGAGGCGGCAAGGGTAGCGGTCAAGGCTCGCTACATTAACGTCGGCCAGTCGTGCGTGAATGCCAAGCGCTTCATCGTCGAAGAAAGCATCGCCGACCGTTTTGTCGAGCTATTCTTGGAAGGTGTCGCCAAGCTGAAGATCGGCGACCCGATGGAACGTGACACCAACATCGGTCCGATGGCTCGCGAAAATCTGATGACAGGGCTTCACAGCCAGGTCGAGCGGACGCTGGCCTCCGGTGCGGTTCTCAAGACAGGCGGCAAGCCGATCGAAGGTGCCGGCTACTACTACCCGCCGACCGTTCTCGACAACGTCAAGCCCGACATGGTGGCATTCTGCGAGGAAACCTTTGGTCCGGTTGCCGCAATCATCCGCGTCAAGGATGCGGATGAGGCCGTCCGTCTCGCCAACCAGACCGAGTTCGGTCTCGGCTCCGCGCTCTGGTCGACAGACCTGGAGCGTGCCCGCAACCTCGCTCGCGATATCGACGCTGGCGCCGTCTTCATCAACGGAATGGTGGCTTCCGATCCGCGCTACCCGTTCGGCGGCATCAAGCGTTCCGGTTACGGCCGCGAGCTCGGCGTCTACGGCATCAGGGAATTCGTGAACATCAAGACGGTGTGGGTCGGCCCGGCCAAGTAACCGCATTACGAAGAACAAGGATACGACAATGTCTGAAGCAGCAATCCTTCGTCCCAAGGAACTCAAGACCAACGACCGGGGTGGTGGCGCGCGGACGACGCCGCTCGTCACCCGCAAGTGCGGCTCAACCAGCATGATCAATGGCATCACCGCCTTCGACCCCGGCGCTGCCATCGGTCTCCACAAGCATAATTGCGAAGAGAGCGTCATGGTCATCGAAGGCCAGGCGATTGCCGAGATCGACGGCGTCCAGCATCATCTGGACACCAATGACACGACCTGGATTCCGGCGAACGTTCCGCACCGCTTCATCAACGCGTCCGACAAACCTATGCGCATCTTCTGGACCTACGCGTCCATAGATGCCACGCGAACAATGATCGCGACAGGCGAAGAGCGCACGATCGATGCAGAGCACGTACAGAAGGCGGGGTGAATCCATGATCTATGAAGTTGCCGAGATCACGGTGAAGCCGGGCGAGGAAGCCAGTTTCGAAGATGGTGTGGCGCGAGCCGCCCCACTTTTCCTCCGCGCGAAAGGATGCCATGGCCTTAATCTGCAGCGCGTGGTGGAAGACCCGTCTGTCTACCGTCTGGTGGTGCAGTGGGAAACGGTCGAGTATCACACCGTGGATTTCAGGGACTCCGACGGCTTTCAGGAGTGGCGCCGGCTGGTCGGGTCGTTCTTCGCCAACCCGCCTGTGGTGACACATACTGCAGTCACTGCGAGCTACCAGGTGTCGTGATGGCCATGCCTGCATTCGCCAAGTTCCTGCTGACCATTTCGGTCGGCAGCCTTGGCGGCTGGGTGATGTGGCATTTTCATATGCCACTTGCCTGGCTACTTGGCGCCATGATTTTCTGCGGGGCAGGGGCGTTGCTTCGCATGCCGCTTGCCATGCCAAAGTTTGCTCGTCCGCCGATGACGGCGACGATCGGCGCCATGCTCGGCACGTCGTTTTCGCCGGCTGTGTTCGAACACTTCCGGATATGGATGGTTTCGCTCGGCGGACTGGTATTCTTCATCGCGGCGGCAGCCTCTGTAACTTACGTCTATTTCCGAAAAGTGGGCAAGTTCGATCATCCGACCGCCTTCTTTTCGGCGATGCCGGGTGGACTGGTCGAGATGGTCACGCTGGGCGCCGAACGCGGTGGCGACGAGCGCATGATCTCGCTTATCCATGCCGCCCGCATTTTCCTCGTGGTTCTCTGCTTGCCATTCCTGATCCAGTTGGTAACCGGGCACGCGATCAGCCGAACCGGTTCGAGCTACGTGCCGCTGGACGCCATCGATCCGCGCGATCTCGGCTGGTTCGTTGCGGCCATCGGAATTGGGGTAGGGGTCGGCGTCGCTCTGCGCCTGCCAGCTCGATATCTGCTCGGCCCGATGGTCGTGAGCGCGAGCCTTCATCTTAGTGGCATTACCGACTTTCTGCTACCGAGCGTGTTCCTAGGAGCGGCCCAGGTCGTAATCGGCTCCATCGTCGGATGCAGGTTCGTGAACACTGCTCCGGCACTGATCCTGAGGGTGCTGAAGTTGTCGTTCGGTTCGACCGTCCTCCTGTTGTCCGTGTCGATTGCATTCGCATTCCTGATCTCGCGGATCACAGGGGACCAGTTCGTCGGCACTATGCTTGCCTACTCCCCAGGCGGGGTCGCCGAGATGAGCCTGATCGCTCTGTCGCTCGGCATCGAGGTGCCCTTCGTTGTCTTCCACCACATTGTCCGTGTGCTGCTGGTCGTCGCCGGCTCCGCGGCGGTATTCGCACTCAAGTACGATCCATTCAAATCGGAGTAGCGTGCTGCGTTGCCTCGTGCTTTATTGAATATGGAGTTTGCCCATGATGGAAATATTGACGGCGCCGGGCTACCGCGCTGTTGCAAGTCATAGCGATCGACTTGGTTCTCGCGGGCGAAAATGCAGTCGTTATCGGCTTCGCTGCCGCCGGGCTTAAAGCGTCACAGAGACGCAAGGCCATGGTGGTCGACATTCTCGCAGCGACGGTGCTGAGCATGCCCTTGCCCTTGCACCAGGGCTTTCTGGCCGTAGACTTGCAGGGCCCCTCTGAGGCGAGCGCTAATCGAACGATCGCATCGCTCAAGCAGGGGTCAGAACAAGAGCAGTCCGAAATCGTACGCTAAGGCCGAACGAAGCATGAACAATGCCGTAGATTAGATCTTGGGCATTGGATCTCTGTGGATTGCCATCGATATTCGCTGGTTTTGATTTCTGTGTCCGGCCCGACTCGACAACGCTAAGCGCAGATTGGTTATGAATGGAGTCGGGCTATGGCAAAGCGCAAGCTTCTCAAAGATCAAGATCGCCGAAAGCTTGTCGATATCCCTGTCGACGAGGACAGCTTAATCCGACACTACTCATTGTCACCGGCCGATCGCCTGGAGATCGAACTGCGCAGACGTAATCACAACCGGCTTGGCTTTGCCATTCAGTTATGTCTGATGCGATACCCGGGTCGAGTGCTGGGGGCAGAAGAAATTCCGCCACGCGCCATGCTTAAATATGTTGCTGATCAGATCGGCGCCGCCCCGGAAGCATTTTCGCTCTATGCACGCCGTGAAGAAACCCGTCGGGATCACACAGCACGGCTAATGATGTATCTGGATACGAGAAGCGCGACGCTGCAAGATCGCCGCGCCGCGCTATTGTCTGCAATTCAGGCGGCGGCGACGTCCGACGACGGTGCTGCGATAGTCAGTTCGATTGTCGTCGCGTTTCGTGAACGCGGCGCTCTTCTACCGGCGATCGACACTGTTTAGCGGCAATCTCGATGAGATTCAGCGTCAATCAGGATGAGACTCGCGCCGGGGTGTGACGGAGGGAGGGCGTAGCCCGATCGTAGTCATACCTCGGCGTGGCGCAGATTTTGGCGTCTCAAGATCGCGGTCGGTCCGGTACATTTGCGGTTTTCTGTATTGGAGAACCAATTTGTGCCGGGTCGCCATGTAACCGATCATCAGATGAGACTCTTCATGAAGTATCGACAAATGCATTCCGTTGAGGTTGCCGCTGCAAAAGCGTCGATCAGCAGGGCCACAGCCTATCGTCTCGGCAAAGAGACGCAACTTCCATCTCATAGCAAAGCGCCACGCGAGCGCCGCCGTCCTGATCCTTTGGAGCCGATATTCGAGACAGAAGTCGTCCCGCTCCTCAAGGCAGCACCTGGCATCCGCGCTGTCGCTGTTTACAACGAGATGCTGCGCCGGCATCCAGACCTTTCTGAAGGTATCCGTCGCACGCTCGAGCGACGCATCCGGTCGTGGCGTGCTGTCCATGGCGAAGCGCAGGAGATAATCTTCCGCCAGACGCACGAGCCGGGCCGGCTGGGCCTTTCTGATTTTACCGACGCCAGCGGCCTTGGCGTAACGATCGCCGGCGAACCGCTTGATCATCTGTTTTATCACTTTCGGCTTGCCTGGTCCGGCTTCGAACATGCCCACGTCATTCTCGGCGGAGAAAGCTTTGTCGCTCTGGCTGAAGGGCTTCAGAATGCCCTTTGGTCTGTCGGCGGCACGCCGCTTTATCATCGAAGCGACAGCTTGTCGGCTGCATTCCGCAACCTTGACGCCGATGCCAAGGTCGATCTTACACACCGATACGACCAGCTTTGCTCCCATTATCGAATGACGCCGACACGCAACAATAAAGGCGTCGCCCATGAGAACGGCTCGATCGAAAGCTCCCACGGTCATCTCAAAAACGCCGTTCATGATGCCCTGCTGATGCGAGGCACCACAGACTTCGATGATCTCACTTCTTACCGCGCCTTTGTCGACGAGATCGTCAGCCGTCGCAATGCTGCCCATGGCAAACGCATTGATGCGGAACGATCCCATCTGCAGCCGCTGCCTGAGCGTCGCACGACGGACTTCGAAGAGATCGTGGTGACGGTATCGCGCACCGGTGGGTTCACCTTGCGCAAGGTCTTCTACACCGTGCCGTCCCGGTTAATCGGCCACAGGCTAAGAGTTCGCTTGTTCGACGACCGGCTGGATGTCTTTGTCGGAGGTACGCACCTGATGACGTTGCGCCGGGGACGTGGCTACGCTGACGGGCGGCACGATCAGGTCGTCAACTACCACCACGTCATCCATTCCCTGCGCAAAAAGCCGATGGCGCTCCGGGGCCTCGTTTATCGCGACAAGCTTTTTCCGCGGGAGGAATATCGCAGAGCTTTCGAGACCCTCATCGAACAACTGCCTGACAAGCAGGCTTGCAAAATCACCGTAGAGCTTCTGGCGCTGGCTCATGACCGCGGCTGCGAACGCGAACTTGCCGAAGAATTGGCCAGGACACTCGATGCCGGTGACCTACCCGATCCAGCCGCCATGCGAACGCTCTTCGGCCCGGATCCAGCCGGGCTGCCTACCGTTCACGTGCAGCTCGCATCGCTCACCGGTTATGAGGCATTGATCGGCAAGGGAGAAGCCGCATGAAGAACGCCCACGTCATCGATGAAGCACGGCTCAGCATCATGCTCAATGAACTTCGGCTGCCGACAATCAAAACCCTGTGGCCACGATTTGCTGAACAGGCAGATCGGGAGGGTTGGCCAGCAGCTCGCTTCCTGTCGGCGATTGCCGAGCACGAGCTGGCAGAGCGTGCCCATCGCAGGGTTGAACGGCATCTCGCCGAGGCACACCTTCCGCCCGGTAAGACATTGGACAGCTTCGCCTTCGACGCTGTACCCATGATCTCAAAAGCGCAGGTTATGGCAATAACTGCCGGCGACAGTTGGCTCGCCAAGGGAGCGAACATCCTCATGTTCGGTCCGCCCGGCGGCGGAAAGAGCCATCTTGCTGCCGCTATCGGCCTTACGCTGATCGAGAACGGATGGCGGGTCCTGTTTACCCGGACAACCGATCTTGTACAGAAGCTCCAGGTCGCCCGCCGCGAACTGCAACTTGAGTCAGCAATCGACAAACTCAATAAATACGACCTGCTAATCCTCGATGATCTCGCCTACGTCACAAAGGACCAGGCGGAAACAAGCGTACTCTTCGAGCTGATCTCAGCGCGATACGAGCATAGATCAATCCTGATCACTGCCAACCAGCCGTTTGGAGAGTGGAACCGGATCTTTCCAGATCCTGCCATGACACTCGCAGCAGTCGACCGGCTCGTACATCACGCCACGATCTTCGAGATGAATGTCGAGAGTTATAGGCGCAGAACGGCCCTTGAGGAAAAGCGCCAACGGGGTCGGCCAGCTTCCTTCGCGACAATCAGAACCTCGGCGCAGGCTGTCGCGGAACGGCAATCAGAAAACGAAGAAGAACTTGTCAGCGACAATCAGCGTGATAACTTGATCTCGACCGCGACCTAAGAATCTCATCCAGATTGTCGCCAGCGTCTCATCCTGATTGCCGCGCTACACGACACGATCGAACGGATTGGCCTTGCCGGCCGTGCGATAGCCCGCCGTTGGGCAGAGACAACTCTGATTAAAGAGATCCCGCTCGATACGCTCCGATCATTGGACCGGCTGTTAGAAGTGGACCCGTCGATCGGCCAGACGCGCTTCCATTGGCTACGCTCGGCGCCAGAAGCGCCAGGTTCGTCGAATCTGGTCGGGCTGACAGAGCGGATAGCCTTTCTGCGGCAGCTGGAGATCGATCCGACGTTACAGGCGCGCATATCAGCAGGACGGTGGGGCCAGATGATCCGGGAGGGTAACGCAACCCCGGCCTGGCTTGCCAACGACTTCAATGCCAGCCGTCGCCACGCTCTGATTGTGGCTCAAGTCATCAAGCTTTGTCAGAAGCTCACGGACGATGCGGTGACGATGTTCATCAAGCTGATGGGTAAGTTGTTCTCGCAAGCCAACAACCGAAAGAAGCAGCGGCAGATGGACTGCAGAGCGAACACCGCCAAAGCGCTGCGCATGTTTCTCGATACGATCACCGCGCTGCAGTCCGCCAACAACAATGGTCGGAATGCAATGGATGTTCTCGACCAAAGAGTCGGCTGGGATCGACTGCTTCGGATGAAGCCTGAGCTCGAGTCGATGGTCGACGACAACGAGGCGCCGTCGTTGATCGTAGCAGCCGAGCAATATGCGACCGTCCACAAATACACTGGTGCATTCCTTCAGGCATTCGCGTTCCGCTCGGCGCTTCGCCACGATCCACTTCTAGCGGCAATTGCGCTGCTTAAACGGCTTCATGCCGAGAAGCGACGGACGCTCCCTGATCGCGTCCCGCTCACCCACCTTAGCCAAACTGACCGGCGGCTCATCTTCGAACGAGAAAAACCTGATCGCCGACTCTACGAGATCGCAACGCTCGCTGCTTTGCGAGACCGGCTTCGATCTGCGGAGATATGGGTCGACGGCAGCCGATCTTTCCGGCCCATTGACGAGCATTTGATGCCGCGAACAACATTCATCACGTTGAAGGAGGAGGATCGTCTCGGATTAGGTGTCCAAGCTGATGGCGCGCAGTGGCTTGCCGAAGCGCGTCAGATGCTCGACTTCAACCTGCAGCGTCTGGCGCACAGGGCACGATCCGGAAAGCTCGAAGGAGTTCGTCTTGAGGCCGGAACGTTGATCATCACACCAACCGCCAGCGAAATCCCTGCGGCCGCCGAGGCACTGAATGCCGAGATCAGCGATATGTATCCGTTGGTCGAGGTTCCCGATCTGTTAAGGGAAGTGCATGAATGGACCGGCTTTGCGGATCAGTTCACGCATGTTCGGACCGGCGACGTACCAAAAAATGTCTCTGCAATGCTCGCTGGTGTACTGGCCGATGCTACGAACCTTGGTCCCAAACGAATGGCGGGCGCTTCCAAAGGGATTAGCGCTCACCAGATTGGGTGGATGCGCACATTCCACGCGCGATCGGAGACATACCGCACGGCTCAAGCGTGCATCACCGATGCCCACACCCAGCATCCGCATTCGCGCCTTTGGGGCAATGGCACAACGTCATCGTCCGATGGCCAATTCTTCCGTGCGAGCGACCGGGCTGCAAAGCGCGGCGACATCAATTTGCATTACGGTAGCGAGCCCGGATCGAAATTCTATAGCCATCTGTCAGATCAATACGGCTACTTCAGCATTTTGCCCATCAGTCCCACCGAGAGCGAGGCGGCCTATGTGCTGGACGGGCTCTTCGATCAGGACACGGTCCTCGATATCCAGGAGCACTTTACCGACACTGGCGGTGCCAGTGATCATATGTTCGGGCTGTTCGCCTTGATCGGAAAGCGGTTCTCACCAAGACTGCGTAATCTCAAAGATCTTAAGTTCCATACGTTCGAGAAGGGTGATGCATATCCGGCGCTGTCGAACCACATCGGGGCGCCGATCAATGCCAATCTGATCCTCGACCATTGGGACGATCTGCTCCATCTTGCGGCGTCGATCACGACGCGGTCCGTGGTGCCATCTACCATCCTCAAGAAATTGTCCGCAACGCCAAAGCAAAGCCATCTCGCGAGGGCGCTCCGCGAATTCGGCCGTATCGAAAGGTCGCTCTTCATGATCGAATGGTACTCAAGTCCGGCACTACGGCGGAGATGCCAAGCTGGTCTCAACAAGGGCGAGGCCGCTCATAAGCTGAAACGCGCTGTGTTCTTCCACGAGCGGGGCGAAATCCGCGACCGGTCGTTCGAGAGCCAAGCATTCCGCGCCTCTGGTCTCAACCTCGTTGTCAGTGCAATCGTCCACTGGAATACAGTCTATCTCGACCGCGCAATCACGCAGTTGAAGCGAGAGGGTCGAAATATTCCCGATACTTTGTTGAAGCATATTTCGCCGCTCAGTTGGGAGCACATCAACCTTACCGGCATCTACACCTGGGATACCGAACACCAGATGCCCGACGGATTTCGATCGCTTCGTCTGCCAGCCGGGCTACGGCGGGTCGCATAAGTTCCCCTTCCGTTCGCTCTTAGCGTACGATTTCGGACTGCTCTTGTTCCCGCCCCAAATGGACCCGGAGCGCCCGTTTCTGGGACTGGAAGAGAAATGCACTCCGGACTACCTGCTCAGGATAACGGTCGGGGACGAGCGTATTCTCGTCGTCGGCGACGCTACTCTCGCGAGCGCGGAGCACCATCACAAAGACCCCAAGCCAAAAACGGTCGAGAAGTATCGCCGCACTCTCGGTTGGTCAGTTGATGGCGGAATAGTAAGATGTCACCCGATGGGCGGGTTCGTGATTTTCCCTCCGCCTTCTAGTTCTTGGAAAGAGTTCGAGGTCATTCCCGGAGCTGCGGACTGCGTGATCTTCGCACCGGGGCCAAGAGATTCAGAAATTGCAAAGCACCGACTCCTAAGTCTGTTGGGGGCTATTTCGCCCAACCTCAAAGCTAATTTGGAGCCATAGATTTCTTCGGCATCGGCTATGTGTCGAGCATTCCGGGGTTGCTTCAAGAGAGTCGTTTGGTTGTGGAGGTCTTGGTTACAGAGGATCAAAGCTCGGCCACCGTGAACAGACTTTACTTTTTTAACAAAAAAGTGCATTTGGCTTTATGCGTCTGACGTGAGGTGATTCATGCGTCCGGGTGACGAGCTCTGAGATGTCGTCTGCAATGAACTGACACCGTCGTTCGTCGAGAGTATGACGAATTTTGCGGCTTGGGAGTATCGACAACTTTATGACAGGCTGGCTGAAGAGCCGCTAATATCACCCGACCAGCGATACTATGAATTCGCCCGGGGTCGCAGCACGGCGATATCTAAGGCCCTAATCCGCGCCGCCCAAAAGCACGACATTCCTTACGACATCAAGCGCTTGGCTTGTAATGGTCAGGGAAAGCTGCTGGTGAAGGCCGGACGGGTCATCGTGATGCAGGAGCCGATGGATTCACTCTATGGTGGTCGGCCGCGTGCAGCGGACTATAAACAAGAAATCAGCCGGCATGCGGGTATCATTACCCAACTCGAACTAGATCTTGGAGACCGTCCGCCCCGGTTGCTCAACTGGTCTGACGGCCTCCTTGCGGTTCTACTCCATGGAGCATGCGGATCAAGGTTTGGAGAGCGAGAGTGCGAACTTGGCGCATTAATGCTCGCGATCCCTGACGCAGATTATGAAAACTGGATCGTGAGGCTTGATCTCCATGATCTTGCGATGTTTGGAGGCGCACGCACCGATATTGGCGCCTCAAAGTACGGCCACAGCATACAGGAAGACCGCGTTATCGTGAGAAGGAAGAACGGGAAGGGCGTGTTGCGATCCAATGGTTAAGGGTGTCGCAAATTTTTCGGGTGAGAAACTAACGGAAGCTCGGCTGGCGAGCGGCCTTCGTAAGAACGCGCTTGCTGATAAGATCGGCGTGACGTCGATGGCTATCACCCGCTATGAGGCAAACCAAGACCGACCAACCAAGAATAATCTTGAGGCTATTGCCATAGCCTTGGCTTTTCCAGTCGAATTCTTTACCCGGAAGGCTTGGTCAGAGAGTTTGGGAACGGTTTTCTGGCGCGACCAGGTCGCGGAGACGAAGGCCGCCCGCGAGATGACCGAACAACGTATGAAATGGCTCTGCGAATTGTTCTGGACACTCGAAGAGGAACTCGATTTTCCTGAGCAGGCAATCCCCGAAGTCGACCTTCCCAGCGACGTACGGTTGATATCACCGGTGATGATCGAGAAATGCGCAAGCGAATTACGCCGGCAATGGCAGCTGCGCAGCCTACCGATCCGGGATGTCGTACTCAGCGTTGAGAATGCAGGAATTCCGGTTGCAATGCTGGATATCCCCTCCGAAAAGCAAGATGGCTTCTTCTTTCGGTCGCCATTGCTCAAACGTAGTTTTATCGGTGTGAATGTCCACAGCGCGACCGCCGCAAGGGCTCGGTTCGATGTGGCCCACGAGCTTGGACATCTTGTATTGCATAAAAATGTCACGGCGGAACAGAACCGCGATCCCGACCTACACAAGATTATCGAAAAGCAGGCGCATCGGTTTGCCGGAGCTTTCCTTTTTCCAAAGGAAAGCTTCTGGGACGAAGTCACCACACCGTCACTTGATTATTTTTGTGCGTTGAAAAAGAGATGGGGCATGTCGATTGCCGCAATGATTGCCCGGGCGTTCGACCTTGGTATGATCGACGTCGAGGCAAAAAAGCGGCTTTATATCTCCATGAACCGGAGAGACTGGAGGCAGTCCGAGCCGTTCGATGACGTGATGGTGATGGAGCGTCCAAGGATGCTTCGTAGGGGTGTCGAAGCCCTTGTTGCGTCGGGCGACTACTCTCAAGACTTCCTTGAACATATGTTGGCACTGCCTCGGAAGGAAATCCTTCAACTTGTCGGCCTAACCGACGTAGGGATGAAAAGCTTTGACTCGGTGAGCTATCTTTTCAAGCCGCCAACGGTCGTCGAAGCAACCGATTTGGAGACAGGCGAGATCGTCAAATTTCCACAGCGACTTCGGAGTTGAGCACGGAATATCATCCGATGAATGTCAAGTGATTGTGTCGAGTTCGCAAGTGGTTCGGCGGCAAAGTTTTTTATGGCCGCGTGTCGACCTATCCCACCGCGCCGTTGGCCTGCGCCGCGGTATCTCAAGCCGTCGCGGACTCGACTGTCGCTTTTGAAGCAGGAAGCATATCAACGAATATATGCCTCAGCCGGATTGTATGATCTCCACCGTTTTGCACGAGCGCGCCCTCAAGCACGGCTAAAGATTGTGCGTGCTGATCCGCCGCTGCTAGACCAGCATTCTTGCCGTAGATCTTCACGAGACGAGCATCGATGTATTTGACCACATCGGCAGCCGGCAGAGCTAATACATAGCCAAGCATGAAACCCCAGTCATGTCCGGCGGCATATCTGCTTTTGAAAAACCGATCCACTCCCTCAGTTACGTAGCGCGCGTTTAAGCCTGTATCGCCCGCGTGGACGCGTTTGCACTCAATGGCTACGTACGCGTCCTCATCACCGAATTGATGCATGAACTGCAAAGTTATATCGATCCGACCTAGAAGAGTTGGATCGTTCGTTGACATGTCCTCAAGCTCGACTTCGCCACGAATCTGCAGATTGGTGAGCCCGAGCGTTTTCTTCACGCGCCTCATGGCTTTGCGGACTACAATCGTGATTGGCACCTCAAGCATCCCAGCGGTGAGATCGCTACGAGCGGCAGAGCTTCCACGGCATACGAGATCCACTACTGTCGCAATTTGGTCGTCTGACAACGCGAATGTAGGGCGTCCAACAGGACCGTCAGGCGCGAGAAGGGACATCCCGCCTCCGTACCCAGTGATCAGCGAGAATGGCGTCGGCGTCGTTGAGGCCGAGTGTTTGAGTCCAGTAACGCGTCTCGGACGGTTTCAAAATAAAAAGATCTTCATCGCTATACAAACGCATTTGCCGCCGTTCATTGAGATAGGGAGGTATGTCCGCCTCAAGCTGGCCCCTTAATAGGTTTGTCAGCGATCCGAGCTCCTTTGCGTCTCCGATACGAACAACAGGCTTCTCGCCAGGACCTCCAGGTGCCATCATAAACCTAACGGCGGTTATACCCGGAACACCGGCTGCTAGATTGCCATTCTCCAATTTCGCTGGATACACAATAGCCTCAAGATGTCGCTCATTCCGTGCGCGAAGGTAAGCGTCGACTGAACCAGTAACCTGGGCTGCATAAGCCCTTAGGCAGTCTGAATCTGGCGATGCCGTAAGCCCAATTCGCTCGCCGCGATTTTCAAATATCAGGTAACGGGCCCGTGAAACGCTCTCCCGGACTAATACGCGCTCATCGTGCTCAAGGTCGTAGAGATCGAAAACAGCCTCGTCTAATCTGGAGAGTACTTGATGGTCACCAGGATGGTTGGCAGCGAGGCTCTCTGCGTCGATCACCGCCCTTAAGAGGCTGGTGTCGGCGGTATTCAGGTGAGGGATACGCAAAGACAACAGATCATGTGGCAGGACTGTCGGTCGCTCTAGACCCCAAGTCGGTCCACCCATAGCGAGCTGAAACGAAACGATGCTTGAGTTCAGTATCCCGCTGAGGACATAGCCTAGAGGTTGGTCTGAAGTTGCGAATGAGACACCCGTAAAGTTCTCGCTGTAGAGTGCATCGTGTTCGAACACGGCCGCGCTAAATCGACCACGCTCGGCGCCGGCGTCGGAGCCTGCTTTCGAACAAACCAATAGCGGCCCCTTGAAGATAGAAGGGTTCCTGGTTCGGTGTAGTGTTTTGTGGGTAAGCTTGTGCAAATTTTCGAGTTGCAACCGAAAAGGGTTGAACACGTCGGGAGTGATCACCGGCAAATCAAAATAATGATCTGGCGGTGCGCTTTGCCCAGCGCCATTGACCTTGAATCCTTGACCGCGATGCCGCCTTTTGGCGATGCCGAGATCCGTCAATGCCCAATCGAGTGTTGGAAACTCCCTTTCAAGGCGCTCGATCAGCCAGCCATCACGCACGGTCCCAAACGTCGCTGCCTTTAGGAAGGGTGGTGTTGCCAGGACTTGTTTCAAGGGAACCGATCTGATTTCACCCGGGCCAAGGTGGAACACGCCGGTACGACGAAAATCTGGCGTCCAAGGAATGGATCCCACGAGCAGGCGAGTCTTATCTGGCCCCAATGCGCAACGAGCAAAGAAAAGCAGAGCAGGCCCAACCGCATCTGGGAAAAGTTCTTCGCGGCGAAGGTATGACAAATTGATTAGAGCTGAAGGTGCCAACCGCTCCAACAAATGGGCGCGCGCAGCGACCGCATGCGTGTCTTTCGAGAAAAACGGGGTCGCTTTCATCACCATGCCAATTCGGCCCACGTCCCCGACCAAGTCGGCTGCGAGTCCGAGAAACGCCTGGTCAGGGCTACGCCGTGGCCTTAGCGTCGACGCATCAGGTGAGCGACGTTTTTTCACCCCTGTCGTCACGAAAGTCCACGGCGGATTGCCTACGACGGCGTCGAAGCGAGATTTGGTAATTTTCTCTGGCAGCTGGTCGGCGAGGGAATCTGCTTCAAACAGAGTTGTGTTGATGAGCCGATCAAATTTTAAGTCGGCGATATCATCGATCGGGTCTTCATCCAGTTCGAGGGCTGCCAAGTAGAGGCTGAACGCAGCAATGCCGAGAGCCGACCGGTTGATGTCGATACCGAAAAGCTGATTGTAAAGTATGTGGCGTACCAGCTTCCGGCCGACCGGTTTCCCCTCAGATGCTCTCCAAACTAACCGACGGAATGCCTCGACAAGGAAAGCACCAGAACCGCACGCCGGATCGATTATTCGCGCGTCATGCGGCAACCCCTCGAAAACAGGGTCGAGCGTCAAATGCACGAGTTCCACGGGCGTGTAATGAAGACCCTGCGATCTCGCCTCATCCGCGGCGCTTGTCCGTGCAAACTGCTGATAGATGGAGCTGATTAGATCAATCGGGATAGCGTTGAAGCGGAAGCGGAACAGCCGTCCTTGACCATATCGTTCTGAAATAAGGCTGCGACCTTCAACAAAATCCCTGATAAGTTCAAGGTGCTGCGAGGTAAGTTGGTCTCGCTCAGCACCCGGGTCATCCATCGGGAACAGGTCGCCGTTAAACGTCATCCTTAGCCAGTCGAAAAGTGCAAAAGCTCTTTCGGGCGTAGCAAACATCTCGCTTAGGTCTGCCGGCATTTCAGGAGGTAGAAAAGACTGCGCGATCCCTCTGTCCAAGAGATACCATGTGAAAATGCAACGACCGATGAAGCGTTGAGCAATGTCGCGAGCATGAGCCAGGTCGCGAACACTCTTGTTTTTTTCCAGCGCGGTAAGACGATCTTCTAGCGCGCTGATCTCCGCGAGCAGTTCGCGATCGACCCTGTGTCGCCTATCGATCTTGGAGCCGATAGCACTGGCCCAAAAGGCACCGGTCTCAGTCGCGATTCGTCCGCACTGCGCATCAAGATCACGCAGCCGATCCGCTGAACTTAGAACGAAACTGTCGAGTACGCGTGGTTCGCCATTTTTTATGGAGCCATCTTGCTCAGGTGACGCGTAGCAGTCGTAGATTCGTATGTCGGTCGGAGTGACAACCCAGAGAAGGGGTGCGACGCCGACATTCCACGCGGCTTCCTGCCACCGTCGCAAATCGGTTTCGCTGGGGGCCGTGAAACCTGCATCTTTGAAGATGCTGGTTGGAGCGTTCTGTGCAGAGAAAATTGCGTCTGCGTTCAGACCGACGACATCATCAGAGAATACCGCCCGCAGTCTCGCCGCGCGTGGATCCTCAGCCGATACGAAGCCAGGAGCCAGTCGCCCGGTCGCGCTGAGGTATCCGGTCGCCTCTAAAGCTAGCTTGAACGCTGGACTTGTCACACTGATCTCCGCCGCTTCCCAGCGTCGGGCTTGACGAGGCTGATGCCAATCGAAGCATGGTCGACCGCATCAAGTGAGCGGACAGGAAAAAGCTCGAGCTGACCGGTCGATCTTGTAGGCATTGATAACCCAAAGCCCCTTGCCAGAACTTCAAGATGTGGGTGCAGGACAATCAATATGCCGTCGCGAGAAGGTGCTCGCGAGGTTTCTTCTTCCAAAGACCATAGGTTCCCGCCTTCCAGGATGAGCGTCTTGTCTCGAAGTGCGATGAACGACGTCTTTCTTAGACCAGTCTTGAGACTCGTAAATAGAGATTGATGAAACTGAAGCTCCAGATGAAACCTGTCTCGCAACGCAGCTGCAATTCTTAAAAGAAGGACTGTCTGCCACGTGAATCCTGCAGGCGAGCCTTTGCTCTTTGGAGGGAAGTCAGCTGGAATAAGGGCCCGCCGGCTTGTCCACTCACGAAGAGTGGCGGTCGAAAGTCCAGTCAACAGCGACGCGTCGGGGGTTGTGACAAATTTCATAACAGGCCTGAATGATCGGGTATTGTACCCGATCTCCCAGAATGGGTAACATACCCAATCTGACCCGTAAATAGACTATGGTTGCATTAGCCTGGCCGGCCCTGTTATCGCTCAACAAATTAAAGAGTTAGCCGCGGACTTTTCGCTGAAGCACCTACGACGACACGGCCGAGCATGCCCTGATTATTCTGGGCGCCTTCTCAGCCTGACAGATGAGACACGCAGGGGAGGGTGACAATGATCATAGACGACCGCATGCCGCATACGCTTAGCAGCGATGAGATCCTAGTAAGGATCGGTTTGAATGAGAACATCCGCGGCCAACTGGGGACTTATGAGCAGAAGACGGCCATCTTCTCATGGCTGGACACGCTTAGAGCCATAGAGGAGTGCATCAATCTGCTCATCGCCGATTGGTCAGCAGAAGAGGAGGCAGTCATCGCAGAGCTCTTCGCGACACGCGTCGAAAGATTTCTTGCCGAACCGACCTATCTCGTCTGGATCAGGGAATGGCTCACCGTTAGGTTCAACGCAAACTTCGCGGCCCGGTTTGGAAACTTGATGGTCCAGTGTTTTGCCATAAGGCACTCCTTTACCATGCACGGTATCGAAACGGCTGAAGAAGGCCTCGCAGACGTCGGCTCGATGATTGGTTATTTCCAGTCTCGCCGCAGACATCTTGTTGCTGTGCTCCAGCTCATGCCGCACGTCTGCCGGGGCGTTAAGCCTCTGCATCCGCTGAACACTTTGAACGTCGTCCTACCGCTTATTGAGCTGCACGCCCTTCCAATGTCTGGCTGCCAAACCGTGCTCAACGTCAGGTTTGCGCGCCAAAGCTTGAACCTGTCCGACGATCCGAAGTCCGAACTTGCTATGTTGAGCCCGCTGTTCCTGGAGCCAGAACGGGCACCAATCGTTGACATGCCAATAAACGAAGAAGGACTGGAAATCCTGAGAAAGCGCGAACAGGTTCGCGATGACAGGCTCTTTTCAGCGGCTGAGCTTCGCAACGATATAGCGTTGATCGAGGTAGCCTATGCAGAATTTGATCTTACAGCATCTGACTTCCCCCCATGCTCGAAGCTCATCCGCAAGCTTTCCAATGATTATATCGATCGCGATTTCTGGATCGCAATTACCCCTCCTGATCTGGAGCGGCTTTTTCGCCGGTTCTCGGCATCTAAGGCGCTGAAAGACGCCTTCGTAAACCGCTCCGGCGACTACTCGAGCTGCCTTTCGACATATGCGCCGATGGTCTTGGTTGGGGGGGTATATCGATCCACGGTGACCTTGCTCAGCCGGTTCTTATACAGCTGGCGTGCTCGTAGTCTTGACCGAAAAAAGCGATACCAGATTAGGTCGGGGTTTATTTTCGAGGACGCCGTCGCCGCAGAATTGGGAAAGCAGGGCTTCTCCCTGCAGGCGATCACCCGTGTCGGCCGCGCTGAATTCGACGTGGTTACAGTACGAGAGGGTGTAATCTGGAACGTTCAGTGCAAGAACAATTTCCGGCATCTGGATCAGGTCGATTCCGACGCGGAACGCTTTGCGAGATACAACAGGAGCTTGGTGAGAGCATACGAGAGGGCACTACAAAAGGAAGTAAGGCGTGAACACCTTCTGAAAACGAAGCTCGGGCTCGATCAGGTCCAGCACATGCTGGTTTCACGCTTTCCCGTCGTGACCGACGATATACGGGTTTTGCCTTTCAGCAGGATAGGCGACTTCAGCCAGCGTGCGCAGCTCGTCTTACAAGGTGCAGAATGAGGCGTGAGGGCAGGATGGGAGCCACACTGATGGGAAGGACTTTAGACCCCGCGAAACTGCTTCCCTTTTCTGATCAATCACTTAGTAAATTTGATATACGTGCCGACGGTTCAAATCCGTTTCAAGAGCTCGTCGTTCTATATCACCTGCAGCTCTTCGGTCTCAGCGGCCGTCGCGCATTCAACGATGACATTGATCGCCTCTTGCAGCACCGGCCCGAGCCGTCGGCCTTTCTGCCAGAAGACAACGTAGTGATAGAGCGCGCTAGGCTCGAATGGACGAAACTCGACGGGGAAGGCTGCAAACTGGCGCGCGGCAAAAGTATTGCTGCTCGTGATGCCGAGGCCCGCGGCTACATAGTTTATCTCCTGGCCGATGATATCTACCTGAACTGCCAGATGCGGCTCCTCGCCCATGTAGCGCAGCGCATTTTCGTTCATCTGGTGTGAGTGCATCTGTGGCTCGACATCTGCCAAAGGTTCGCCGATCAGATCCTCCGGCCGAATTATGTCCTTCCCGGAGAACCGGTGGCCGGGATAGAAGACGTAAACATTCGTCGCTGTCGCGACGGGGCGCCAGTCGAAGACGTTCTCGTCAAGCGGCAGGCGGGCGAGCCCGATGTCCGCCCGCCCTTCGAGCACATGCGCGGCGATCTCGTGATAGCTGCCTGACTTGAGCTGAATTCCATGAACCGGCTGACGCAAGCGTAGCGCGCGTATGGCATCCGGAATCAATTTCATTGAGAACACATAAGGCGCGGCGATGCTGATCGTGTCGCTGTCAATACCCTTTATCGAGGTCACCGTCTTGGCGATCCTGTCCATCTGGGCAAAGGTTGCGTCCGTGTCGCGAAAGAGCGCCGTCGCTTGTGCGGTCGGGAGAAGCCGACCCTTGTCGCGTACGAACAATTGCACGGCGAGCAGCGCCTCGAGCTGTTTGAGCTGCTGGCTGACGGCGGGTTGCGTGATGCCGAGCACTGCCGCTGCCGCACGTTCCGACCTCGCCCTGATGACTTCGCGCAGGATTTGAAGATGCCGAAGCGTAATGCCGGTGCCTGCAATTTCGACCATAGCGGAGCTCCCGGAACGTGCAAATCCATTTATGCGCAAAGCAGAGCTTATACCAATATGCAAATTTGGCGAAGTATGGCTATTATCCTATAAGTGTGGCTTATCAAAAAATATTATTGCTTATAAATTGACGCCTGCCGAATTTCGGAGCAATTTTTACACCCAGACGCCGCCGAGGAAGCATTCGGCACGGAGGAGCGGAAATCGCTCCGATCATTCGAAACTTGAAGAAGCAAGAGGATGGTGCCGCTCCATGCGCGCAACAAGAGCTTTATCGTGCCCGAATTTTGTCGGATCCCCTGTAGGGAATGCATCGCATTCGAGGCGGTACCCATGACGTCCGGCGCCTCATTTCTTGAACCAGCGTCATCTCATGGCATACGCGCGGACCGCGTCGAAAAACGTCTTGGCCCCACCGATGTCCTTCGGGGGGTGAGCCTGGATGTCCGGCCCGGCGAAGTTCTTTCGATCCTCGGCAGCAGCGGTTCGGGCAAAAGCACGCTTCTGCGATGCCTTAACCTGCTAACTATCCCTGATCGCGGCGACATCTGGGTCCATGGTGAGAGACTGGCCACGCGGCCCGCTGCTGAGCAGGGCGCACCTGCTTCGATCGTTGATCAACGGCAGGTTCGTCGCATCCGCGCTTCGATGGGCATGGTCTTTCAGAGCTTCAATCTCTGGCCGCACAAGACCGCGCTCGAGAACGTCACGGAAGGGCCTGTGCACGTGAAGGGAATGCGGCGCGGCGCCGCAGCGGATCTGGGGCGTCACTACCTCGCCAAGGTCGGGCTGTCCGAGAAGGCCGATGCCTATCCGCGGCATCTCTCGGGCGGCCAGCAACAGCGTGTAGCGATCGCACGCGCACTGGCCATGGAGCCTCTGGCGCTGCTGTTCGACGAGCCGACCTCCGCATTGGACCCTGAACTCGTGAGCGAGGTGCTCCGCGTTATCGAGGCTTTGGCGGGCGAGGGGCGAACGATGGTGATCGTGACCCATGAACTTGCCTTTGCGCGGGAAGTGTCGACCCGGGTGGCCTTCATGCATCGGGGGCTGATCGAGGAAGAAGCGCCGCCACCGCAATTCTTCCAGTCGCCGGCATCCGATCGTCTCCGCGGCTTCCTTGCCTCTCATAGATAGAAGGTCCACCCCATGGATGGTTTTGCAATCCAGTTCATTGACGGGCTCAAGACAACCGTACTCCTGGCGATGGTCAGCGGCGTGCTCGGCACGTCGCTCGGACTGGCCGCTGCAGCGGGGCGCTTGTCGAAGCTCAAACCGCTGAGCGCTGCAGTCGGCTGCTACACGACGATCGTCCGCGGCGTGCCGGAGCTGCTGGTCATTCTGCTGATCTTTTTTGGCGGAACCATTGCGATAAGCGCTCTCTTTGGCCGGTATGTGGAGGTGAACGCCTTCCTGGCGGGGGTGGTCGCACTTACCATCGTTTCCGGCGCCTATATGGCCGAGATCTTTCGCGGCGCGGTTCTCAGCATTCCGGAAGGACAGGTCGAGGCCGCCCGGTCGCTGGGTATGCATCCGTGGCAGACCTGGATGCTGGTGATCCTGCCGCAGATGATGCGCATCGCTCTGCCGGCACTGGCCAATCAGTGGATTTCGCTCATCAAAGAGACGTCGCTGATCTCGATCGTCGGGCTGACCGATATCATGCGGGTCGCCTCGATCGGGGCGGGTTCGATGCGAGCGCCGCTGACATTCTATCTCGCCGCCGCCGCTCTCTATCTCGCGTTGACCAGCATCGCACTGGTCGCCTTCAACCTTCTGGAACGGCGGTTTGCCGTGCCCGGCCGCTAAGGAGTAGACGTCATGGATATTGCACTCCTGTTCGACAGTACGATCGTGCTGGCCGGTGGCATTCCGCTGACCCTGCTGCTGACATTCGCCTCCCTGGCCGCCGGTACGGCTCTTTCGGTTCCGTTCGCCTTCATGCATGCATCCACATACAAAACGGTCTCGGTTCCGGTTCTCGTCTACACCTACGTCTTCCGCGGCACGCCGCTGCTGGTCCAGCTCTTCATCATCTATTACGGCCTCGGTCAGATCGAGCTCATCCGCGCGAGCTTCGCCTGGGTGCTTCTGCGCGACCCTTTCTGGTGCTGTCTGCTCGCCTTCTCGCTCAACGGCGCCGCGTACATGACAGAAATCTTCCGCGGCGGCATTCAGGCTGTGCCGCCCGGCATGGTCGAGGCGGCCGAGACCGTCGGCATGACCCCCATGCAGATCAGGCTCCGGATCGTCTTCCCCATCGCCTTCAGAAGCGTCTTGCCCTCCTACGCCAATGAAGTGATCGGGATGATGAAGGCAAGCTCGCTGGCCAGCACGGTCACGCTGCTTGAAGTGACAGGACTGTCGCGAAAGCTGGTTGCAGAGACTTTTGCTCCCTACGAGATCTTCATTGCCGCTGGCCTTCTATATCTCAGTCTCACCGTCATCTTCACACGTCTCCTGCGAGCGTTGGAGATCTCGATTGACGGGTACTCCGCGGACGAAGGCACTTGCCGGCCGCACAGTTATCAAGCAGGTGCGCTATGAATATTAGTCTCCGCCAGGACGGCATTCTTGCCGGCGAGACCGCTTGGCGCGAGATCGACTTACCTGCCGTCGCGTCCAATTACCGCGCCATCAGGGCCGTCGTCAATCCGACGACCAGGATCCTGCCTTGCCTGAAGCAGGATGCGTATGGCTGCGGCGCAGGCCAGGTGGCCGCGACCCTCGCCGCCGAGGGTGTCGACGCCTTTGGAGTGGTGTCCATTCGCGACGCCCTTGCGGTGCGCAAGGCTGTGTCAGCGGCGCAGATTCTGATGTATGCCGGTATTGGCCCCGAGGCGGTCGATCTGGTGCGGGATCTCGACCTGACCATTACGATTTCCGGCGAGGAAGACTTGCGGCGCTGGCTTTTGAGCCATGTGCAGCTCAGGGTTTTCGTCAAGGTGGATCTCGGGTTCTGGCGCGCCGGCGTCGCACCCGCCGGACTCGAGCATTTGCTGGATCTCTGCGCGGAGGAACCTCTCATCACCGTGGACGGGGTCTATACACATCTTAGCGAATTCGGCGAGGCCGGCTCGTCTGCGGCCGAACAGGTGGCGCGTCTCACCCCGATCCTCGAACGGCTGAAGGAAGGCGGGCGTCTGCCGGCGACCGTCATGGTGTCCAGCAGTGACACCATGATGAGGCATCCGGAATTTGATTTTGACGCCGTCGATCCCGGCGCCCTTCTGTTCGGCTTGGCGTGCCCGCAACCTGGCGGGCGTGATCTGGTCACGCGCCCGGCCTTATCGGCGATCAAGGCGCGGATCATTGCGCTCAAACAGTGCGACGACAGCTTGGGGCCTACTCCGCGTCTACCAGGCTATCAAGCCTCCATGCGTCTCGCGGTCCTGGGAATCGGCTGGGGGCATGGGGTGCCGCGCCGGCTCGCGCCTGGAGCCGCAGCGATCGTCGGCGGGCGGCGTGTGCCGATCTTGCCTCCTGCCCATCTTGAACATCTTCGCATCGACGTCACCGACGTCCCCGACATCAAGTTGGGCGACGAAGCCATCTTGCTCGGCCATTCGGGTACATCCCGGATCACGCTGCCAGAAATCGCAGCGGCCTGGAATACCGACGAGGTTGGCGTCAGTTGCGGCCTCAGGGACAATCTTGCGCGGTGCTACGCCGCTCATCCTTCGCGTCTCAACCAATAAAAAGGGGAATGAACATGAGAAAACATCTGAGCTTCATACTGGCCGCGCTCGTGCTCGGTACGGGCCTGGGCCAGGCCGGGCAGCGCACGGCTATCACCATTGCGTCGGAAGGCGCATCGCCGCCCTGGGACTATATTGACGAAACCGGTGCGCTCATCGGCTTCGACATCGACGTAGGCAAAGAACTTTGCACGCGAATTAAGATCGAATGCACCTTCGTGGCGCAAGACTGGGACGGCATTATTCCGGGCCTGCTGGTGAAGAAATACGATGCGATCATGGCAGGCATGTCCATCACCGAAAAACGCAAGAAATCGATTGCATTCTCCAAGCCCTACGCCGTCGGGCCGAACCAGATCGTTATGCGCCGCGACCTGGGGCTTGAGCACGGCGACGTCACGGCAAAGCTCAACCTGACCGACATGGATGACGCCAAGAAAAAGGCCGTCGCCAAACTGCGGGAAAGCCTGACCGGCAAGACGCTCGGCGTTCTTCGGTCGTCCAATTCCGAGGCCGTGGTGAAGGAGCTGTTCGGGGATGTCGCCGAAGTGCGCAGCTATGACAGCCAGGAAAACCTCAAACTCGACCTCGTCGCCCAGCGCGTCGATGGTGGACTGGGAGACTATTTCGTCTGGCGGGACTTTATCGAGACACCGGATGGAAAGGACGTAGGCTTCTTCGGCCCGCAGCTCTCCGGTGGCACTTGGGGCCCCGGTGTGGGAATAGGGCTGCGCAAAGACGATACCAATCTCATCGCTGCTTTCGATACGGCGCTGGAAGCCAGCATCAAGGATGGCACGATCAGCCGTATCGCCACGACGTGGTTCCGCATGGATATCGCGCCGCAGCTTTCCAAGTGACGCTCTCACGATAATTCTAGGCGGCCCTGCCGGCCGCCTGTTTCCTTCCGCCGATTAGGGTTGCAATCATGTCCTCACCGTTCACGCTCGTCCTGACGGGCCAATCCCTCATTCATCACGATGTCAGAGAGGTCGTTGACAGCGGCTTCGACGAGATCAAGCAGGTGATCTGTCAGGCCGATATCGCCTTCACCAATCTGGAGACGACGATCTATGGCCGGCATGGGGGGTGGCCCATGAAGGGCTTGTATTTCGGCTGTTCAGACCCGGTCGTTCTGGATACGCTGAAAGATGTGGGTTTCGACGCGCTGGCGCTGTCCAACAATCATGCCTACGATCTGGGGCCTTCCGGCGTGTTGTCAACGTTAGAGGAAGTGGCCGCCCGAGGCTTCCTGTATGCCGGTATCGGTGTCGACGCCACCCATGCGCGTCGGGCCGGATCCAGGATGTTCGGCGACCGGAAGGTGGCGCTTGTCGCTATGGATGCCGGACCGGGTCCCTCGAACATGTATGCTGCCGATGCGACAGCAACGCGACCTGCCAGGCCGGGTGTGAACCATCTCGACGTCTCGCGGCGTTTTGACGTCGATGACGCGACGTTTGGGTTCCTGGCCGGCATCCAGCAGACATTTCAAAGCTCCCCCATGGAGCGGGCAAATTACACGCAGCCGGAAGATCCGCGCGTTCTCAACGATGCACAGGATATGGATTTCTACGGTACTGTCTTTCGCCGTGCCGAGGAAAACCAGCGGCGAATACTGGTGGACGAGAAAAGCCTCGATATCCATCTTTCGACGATCCGCGAGGCGGTCGCCAAAGGTGCGTTCGTCATCGCCTATCTCCATCATCATCACTGGGAGCCGAGCTGGCGCGAGGTTCCTGGCTGGGTTCAGACGCTCGCCCGTGCCTGCATCGATGCCGGCGCCGGCGCGTTCGTCAGCCATGGCGCACCTGTGCTGCAGCCGATCGAAATCTATCGCAACGCGCCGATCTTCTTTGGACTCGGCAACTTCCTGTTTCATCTGGAGGAAGGCGAAGTCGTTTGGACCGATCCGGACGTCTGGAAAAGCGTCATTGCCACATGCCATTTCGACGCTGAGGGTCGCCTCAAGTCTATAGACCTACTTCCAGTGGTCATCGGCGGCGATCTGTTGGAGGCGCCCAATTATCATGAGCGGATCGTACCGGTTCCGGCACGGTCAGCACTGGCAAATGAGATGATGAAGGATCTGGTGGCGCGGTCCATACCCCACGGCACAGCTATCACTCTTGAGGGCGATGGTGGCACGATTTGGAACCGAGGTTAGTTGACCCTCGCAGGGCGATACTTCCCTTGGACCTTGATGTCGGCACCAGCGCGAGGTCCTGAGTTCGAATCTACTCAAGGCGAGGGCAAGGGGCGCTGGCGGCACATCTTCTCTCCAATACTTGTGTCTGACGCCGTGAACCTCCGCCATCTGACGGAGCGGAAACCGCGAGCCTTCACATTTACGGCCGCCTAGAGGATGTTAAAGGAAATGCTGTTCGATTCTGAGGGAATACTTTGACACCTAGCCCGTTCCTAATTCAGCTCGCGCTCTTGTTTCTACCAGGGGTGATCTGGACGCATATTGATGCCCGCTTTGGCTCCAGATCCGGGCCGACACAGATCGAGTTCGTGTTCCAGTCGTTTCTTTTTGGAATGGCCAGCTATATCGTCGTTTATGCAGGATACTGGCTGTTCGGATTCAATTTCATCATTATTGATCTGTCAAAAGTCGAGACTCAGAACCTCTTGACGAGTACGATTTGTTGGTTTCCGCGCAGAACTGAGCCGGTTAGGCGCATAAGGGGATGCGGACTAAAACTTGGACCACCAGGAGGTAGTTCATGTATTCCCATGCTGACAGAATTCGCGCGGTCGAGCTGTATATCAAGCTCGGCAAGCGGGTTAAGGCGACGATCCGCCAGTTGGGTTATCCGACCAAGAATGCGCTGCGGAACTGGTATCGCGAGTACCAGCAGCATCAAGACCTACGCGTTCGTTGTGTGGCTCGCGCGCCGAAGTTTACTGAGGCCCAGAAGCAGACGGCGCTTGAGCACTACCGCACTCACGATCGCTGTATCTCTGCGACGATGAGAGCGTTGGGCTATCCGGGTCGTGGAACTTTGACCGCATGGGTTCGAGAGGCATTTCCGGAGGCGAGAACTTCGATGGTTGGTCGATCCTGGCGTCCGGCCTATCCCGACGCTTTGAAACAAGTCGCGGTTCTTGATCTTTGCAGTGGAGAGGAAAGTGCCCAGCAAATAGCCGAGCGGCTAGGTGTATGCCGGCCGACGTTGTACGCTTGGAGAAATGAGTTACTCGGTCAAGAGGCTGCCTCATCCATGAAACGCCGCAACACTTCTGCGCCAGCGCCGGAGCGCGAAGAACTCGAGCGACAGCTTGAAGCCCTCCAGCGCGATGTCCGACAATTGCAGCTTGAACATGATCTGCTGAAGAAGGCCAATGAATTGCTAAAAAAAGGCCTGGGCGTCGATCTGCAACTCCTGAGTAATCGGGAAAAGACACAGCTGATTGACGCCCTCAAAGACACCTATCGATTGCCAGAACTGCTTTTGCAGGTGGGGATTGCGCGGAGCTCGTACTTCTACCACCGCACCCGAGTGAATCTGGAAGACAAGTATGTCGCCATCCGCCGCAGCCTGACGGAAATCTTCGAAAGCAACCATCGCTGCTACGGCTACCGCAGACTGCAGGCGTCACTGGCCAGGCAGAGCGTAACAATCTCGGAAAAGGTTGTGCAGCGATTGATGAAGCAGGAGAGTTTGGTGGTCGCCAGACCGCGGCGACGGCGTTTTGGCTCGTATATGGGAGAAGTCAGCCCTGCGCCGGAGAACCTGATCAACCGGGACTTCAGAGCGAAAACACCGAACGAGAAATGGCTCACAGACATAACCGAGTTCCAAATTCCAGCTGGAAAGGTGTACCTGTCGCCCATCATAGATTGCTTCGATGGCATGGTGATCAGTTGGTCAATTGGAACGCAACCGGATGCGGGGCTGGTCAACACGATGCTGGACGCCGCCATCGAGACCGTTACCGACGGCGAAGGCAGGACGATCGTCCACTCTGATCGTGGAGCGCATTATCGCTGGCCCGGCTGGCTCACGCGGATTAGCGATGCGAAGCTGCTACGTTCGATGTCTCGCAAGGGCTGTTCACAGGATAACGCCGCGTGCGAAGGCTTCTTCGGTCGGTTGAAAACGGAACTGTTTTATCCTGGCGACTGGAGAACCATCACGATCGAGCAGTTTGTCCGCGAGGTTGATGCCTACATCCGATGGTACAATGAAAAGCGCATCAAATTATCATTGGGATCACTCAGTCCCATCGAGTATCGCAGAAGTCTTGGCCTTAGCGTCTAAATCAGTCCAAGTTTTTATCCGCATCCCCACCGGCTCAGTTCTGCGCGGAAACCAACATACGATTGTCCTACAGATCGCGATTGCCACTGTTGTCGGCTTCATTCTCGGCGTCATCTGGCTCTATGCCGTGAATTACAAATGGATGACCCGATTTCTGCAGACTATAGGGGCGACGAAAACTTATGGTGACGAAGACGTTTGGGACTTCACGTTTAACTCTTCCGATGCAACTTCCGAGTACGTTCACGTTCGCGATTTTGAGAACAAGATTGTGTATGCGGGTTGGGTGGCTGTGTTTTCCGAAACCGGCAAAATGCGTGAGGTAGTTCTTAGAGACGCGATTGTTTACGATTTTGATGGCTCCCAATTGTTTGCAAGCCCAAGAATTTATATATCTAGGAAGCCTGAAGGGATGCATATCGAATTCCCAGCGACACAAGCGAATACCAAGGAGCTTCAATGAGCGGCAACCCGAAGACGCCAAATAACGGCAGCTGGAGCATTCGGCCGGTTAGTGAAGGCTATGTTAAAAAGGGTGGGCTGAATCCGCCAACGTCGCAGATCGTCTCACGGCCCGCACCGCCCGCTCCGATGCGGCCTGCTCCAGCTCAGCCGTCCCCACCAAAACGCTGATTTTCTTGATCACTCCGTACCGCGACAACGCTTCGGAGACTAGGTCGCGCGTTCCACTTTAAGAAAAAGCGCAAAAGGGACCGAATTGACACGAATTCCCTAGCTCAGAAGCACTACGACCCGTGAATGACTAAAAGCGCGTTGTGTAAAAATATGCCCAGCCATATTTCGTTCAGATTTCTAGGTGGGCATAGTTCACACGAGCACCCTATGGCGTTGCGGAATCACGATTCGCCGCTCTCCAGCGACTTTCAAAACTGTGCCCAGACTTCCAAGTATTGATTTTGGCGACCTCGTCCGCGCATAGCGCGTGCAATGGATCCCGCTCCATTTCGAATTCATCATCTAGCACGACACCGAACAAAACGCACTCCGTTCGGTATTCTCCACGTTCCCGGCTCTTAAATTCCAATGCAACTCGAGTCACCAACGCATCAAGTTTTCGATCTTTCCAATTTACGCTTCCAAAATCGTCAATGGACGTGTCGACGTTCCCGAGTTCCCAGCCATCTCTCTTCTGCGCATTGAGCCAGTCAGTAAATTCCCGATAAGCCGGCGAGTTCGTCTGTGTTGCAGCTAACCCGCCATCGGGTGTAAGCGACGCCTTGAGGAAGCTAGTAAACTTCGTAAGCCGCGCATTTGCCGCTGGGCCGTTGACTTTTTGGAGCTCAGCTTCAACGACGCCTCGGCGTGACTGCTCCTCTTGTCTACGAATATCAGACAAGCGCTCCGCTTCCTGAGCCGCAAGTCTTTCAGCTTCCTGTTGCTTCACTGTTTCGAGTTTGCTGGCTGCTAGTCTGGCGGCAGACTGTGCGACCTTATCGCTTTCAATCCAAATGGGGAGGAAAATGCCAGCCTTTTCATCACGCTTCATAGCTTGCGTCAGCTGCCGCAGCGAGCTGGAGGCTCCATACACCGCACGGCATTCATCACGCAGTATCATAGGGTAAATTTGCTCCAAAGTTTTGTCACTTATTACCCTCAGAGGCTTCGTCGTCTCGACGAGCGTAGTGACCTCTTTCAGCATTTCTTCATGAACATCAACTGCCTCGGCGACTACGACGCATAGGTCGCCCTTCTCAGAAGCAGTTTCAAAAGCGCCAAATCCACTTCGAGATCCGGCTTCGACGCCAGATGTCACTGCGGTAATGAGAGAGATTTCCTTCTCTTCTCTTTCTGCTAGCTTTTTGTAATCAATCGCGTCGAACACGCGAAGTTTCTTAGCCTCAAGTGCATCCAGAAATGCGACGGCGAAACTTGGTTGTGCCTCGAGGAATGCCTTTCTTTTTGCAATAATCAGGTCCACCCGTTCTGGACTCCGGCTGTCGCACGAGCTTATCTTTACAACTGTCGCACCCATTGGCGCTAGGATGTCTCGTAGCCCACGTCTAAGCGAGGGTGTTTCGTCAAGTCCGATCAAGCACACAGCCGCGTAATCTTTCGAGAATGAAACGCCTCCGTTTAAAGTGCGAACGAGTGATGGTGCATCGGCGGACGCATTGAAAAACGAAACCACGTCACCCCACGCGCCACTCAAGAGCACCGCGTTTAATGGCGTGACTGCAAAAGGTGCGTTCGAGTTTTTCTGAATGACTTCAGGACTTCCCGCACCCGCGGCCTGGTATCCGGCAAGTTCGGTCGCTAACCCAGTTCTGGAAATCAAAGTTCCAAGTGACTGTCTTGCGTTTTCGAGGGCCTCAAGGTCATCCGAGATGACGGCATCGGCAGAAATTTTTAATTCTTGAACGACCTGCGGGAGTTTTGGCGAGGAAATATTTCCTGCGACCCATTTTGTCAGCGATGCACGCGTCGCCTCAAGCGCCTTTTGATGCGCGAGAACCTGCTTCTGACGGTCGTCAGCGCGCTCCTTATCTCTAGCCACAACAAAGTTGCTGTAGCCGACTAACGTGATCAAAATGGCCTCGAGCTCAGACGATGCCTGTTCAAGATTTGACGTGCTTCCAGTCGGCAGCGTAACACCAAGGATAGAGGCCTTGTCGGCGACTTGTATAAGGTTCGGGATTTGTGGGTTGAGCCTGATGAAAACTTGGGCATCATCAAGCAGAATGCCGGCTTTCAAGCGAGCAGCTTTCAAGTCTGCTGCAACGGCTCGCTCATAGGAAGTCTTATCTGCGAAACCCTTTTCCTGCGCGCTCTTAAAGGTGGTCTTGTCAGCAAATCCTGATGATCGAAAGGCTACGTATTCGGTGCGCGTCTCGAAACTAAATCGCGAAGCTGCTCGATACTCGTCTGCGGTCTCGAACCCACCGGCTCTCGCTTTCCCGTACTCCTCGGCAGTTTCAAATCCAGATCGTGACGCCGCCTCGAAATCGACGTTCGTCTGGAACCCGCGCTGCTTCGCAACGAGCATAACCTGTGGAGATTTGAACCCTCCCTTAACCGCTTGAGCATATGTTTCGCCGTCTTCAAAACCCATACTCTGGGCCACTTGACGTTCTGTCACTGAGCGAAACCCGTCCTGCGCACTTTGTTCGATCAGGTTAAGTGCGTAGTCATCGAGATAGTCCCCAGTGGGCGCTCCGAATGCAGCGGTATAAGCTGCAAATGCCTTGACCGTCCCAGGTCCGACCAGACCATCGGTCGAACCAGTATAGAACTTCAATCGCGTCAAGGCGATTTGCAGACGTCTCACGGAAGAAACCAGAGTGGTCTGCGTCATCACGTCAGTAGACGTTCCCGCTGTATAGCTGTGAAACAAGATCGATCCAAAGCCCTCGCCAGCACTTAAAAACGCATCCTGCGGAACAAGTCTAAGATCTTTCAATGTCTGAAGATTGGGCTTGGCTTTGTCCTTGAACAGGGTCCCCGTTACGATGGCAAATGAGCCGTTACGCGAACGCGTTATAAGCGCCGGGCCAAGAGTTGCGGCAAAAGTCTGGGCTACGGCAGCGGCTTGGTCAAACGTCGGCCGACTAGAAACTACCAGCCAGATCATCGTTGGGTTGGGAGTGGGCAAGGCTGCCGTCTGGACGCTCGTCAGACCCGCGGTGACCTTGATGCCGGCTCTGGCCTCAGGTGCGGCACTTGCGGTTCCTCCGATCAAGCCATGCAAAACGAAAACACAGCAACTTAGTATTGCAACTCTACGCACGAAAATATCCCCGATCCCCTACTGGAGATGATATTAATCGAAGATCATGTTAGCGCAACTAGATGTTGTTCATGCTACTCGCTCTTTAGGAATTTTGCATTCACCCATCCATTTTGGCCGGTTTCTTTGACCAGGACCTGGACCCAACCAGCCTGCTCATCGACAATGGTGACAACGAGCCCGGTAGTCAGTACCTCGATCAAGGGCGAACTGGGATCTGGTCGTGTCCGCATATTGAGGTTGGTTGTAGTTCGCGATACCCTCGCGCTTGTTTTCGCATCTGATAGAGCGTCCGCTACCTTAGGGGTCGATTTCACTTCCGTCGTGGTCAATGACGGGAGAGGCAAAGCTGCATTGCCAGCCTCAACCGCGGAGCCAGAGCCACCAATTTTCTGCGCCAACGCAGCCTCGATCGCGGTATCAAATGCCTGTTTGATGTCGTTATCAATACTTCGATATTGCCTCACAGGCTGATCTTGTTCTGCCACCTTCGTCCCTGGTGGAAGCGCCGGGGACTTCTGATCGGTCGTTGTAGATGGCGTCCGAATGCCTGGAGACGTCTGCGGGGTTGGAGTCTGGTTTTGACCAGATGATCCACTACCACCTGCATGAGATGAGCCTGGTGGAATTTTACCAGAAGCAACCTCTGGCTTGGATGATATATTTGCCAACACCGTCGCGCCGACCGTCATAGCGACGATGATCCAGAAATTCCGGTACGGTGCAGACATTGGCAATTATCCCCTGTCTACTTCGATTTGCTTCAGTCGGACAAGTGCATCGTACATGGCCTGTGGCGGTGCGTTTCGAAGGCGTTCTGCAGATCTGCAAACGCTTTTCAACTCATCATGAGCATTTGCGAGTTTTTGTTCGAGCCCAACGCGTTCCATGGTGATCGTGCTTTTGACCTGTTGAACCAGATGAGGCTCTGTTGGAGCTGTCGGATTGAAGGTAAATTTTTGGCTTACCGAGCTCGCCCATGCTTCCACTTCCCCGACGAGAGACGGTCCAAATCCTGGAAGCTTCGGGACACGCCGATTTTTCACATCAAGGGCATTGGCAAAACCATAAGAGGCGAGCGTTGCTTTGCGACTTTGACCAACCCCTGGTATTTTAGCCCGCTCGATTAATTGCGATTTCATGTAGTTGGTGAACTGTCGTTCGCGCTTGGTCTTTTCGAGCTCGACAAGCAACTCGCGCTCTTTCGCTGGCAAGCCTGAATATGTGTCGGCAAGTGACAAAAAGAGTTTTCGCTTATCCTCAAATGTCGCCGGACCCGCTTGGGCAAGCCAAGTCTGTCGTTGCTCATCCCAGTTAGCCTTGGCACACCGGTATTCGACCTCAAATTTCCGCTTCAGGCTTACCGAGAGGGCAGTCATCACGAGTGCTCCGACGCACAGCGCTGTCCCCCAGAAACCGTGTACGAATAGTGCAAGGTAGCCACCGACCGTCAGTGCAGCGGCTCCTGCAAAAACTGTCAATTTCCTCTCAGATCTGGCAGCACGCCCCACCTCGGATAACTGGAGGGCTGGAGGCGGCGGTAACGCGGCTTCCAGCTCTGGAGGTGAGGGCGGTGCAGGGACCGACTTTATCGTTTCTATTATATGGCTGATATCCATGACGATCAGTTTGCAGCGATCCCGAAGGCATCGAGCACATCGGGCGTAATGGTTCCGGTGACTTTAAGATTGTAATCAGTCTGCATCGCGATCAGCGCTGTTTTGCATCCCGGTCCGACCTGACCGTCTATCAGACCCGAATAGTAGCCATAGGCAGTCAACGCTGTCTGAACCTGCATCACGATCCTTTTGAACTTATCTGTGTTGCCGGCAAGAGGCTTCAGCGGCGCAGGGCTCGGGGTGACAGGTGCACTGTAAAGCGGCGCAGGCGTAGCTGGTACCGGGGGTGCTACAGGCGCGCTAGGCGCAGCCGGATAAATCGAGCGGGCGGGTGGGCTGTAGGAAGGGGATGGCGACGAGTATGTCGATGAACCACCATAGCTATATCCACCGCCGCTACTTGATCTGTGACTGGAGTGGGAGCGATGACTGGAATGAGATCGATGCGACCGGTGGCCCGCAAGCGTGAAGACATGCTTAAGTTTCAGCCGTTCGAGAATGGTTGGAACGGAGTTCTTCTTCTCGACAAATTCACCAATTGGCATCGCTGTAGTTTTGGACGGAAGAAATCCGGCCGCTAAAAGCGACGGGATCAAGAATATCCGCGATTTCATAATGGCCCCAGTGCAGCAAACCCCTGCCGATGATCATACCACTGAAAAAACCCACCACAAGTTCCGCGAGCATTACAACTGTCGCAGAAATCGAGATATTTCCGCTTCCAATCGGAAATCGTTGATGGCGCGTGAAGGCGATAGTCGTTTGGAACAGAACAGGCGGGGAAATTATAGAGCCAAGTCTGTATTCCCCGTGCTCCGGCAATATCAAGTGCTCTGGCAAGAGCGTCGAAATCAGTCGAGGTGTCTTTGAATGACGTCATCCAATTCATCCGGCCGTAACCGATCCGTTCAAGTTGCATCACAGCCCAGAAGGACACAGCACTCAATCTCGTCGAAACGAAATAGGCGAGAGCAGGCAGGTCATCCCAATTTTGCTTAAGAACGACTGTGCGAAGTTCTACTGAAGCACCTGCGCGAAGCAGGGTAGCGAGGCCACGTTCAAGAGATTTGAAAGCACCCTCTTTCCCAACTATTCGATCATGGACGTCGGCTGCGGCTGAGTAGATTGGGACACCCCATAGAACGCGATCCCATCCGAGGTCGGAAAGCGTTTCGATATCTCCGGCATCGAAGTGTTGGGCGTTGGTCAGGACGTGGAAGCGAATATCCGGCCGCGCTTTCGTGACGTGCGAAAGCATTTCAAACAGTCGATGCTTATGTAAAAGAGGCTCACCACCGGAAATCCCAATCGTAACGCCGATCGGGGCGAGCAAAGCCGCGAGGGCAAAATGCTCGAACATGTCATGATGATACTTCTTGGGCGGCTGCGAACACATGACGCAAAGCTGGTCGCATTGCTCAGTGACGAGAAACGTGTTGTGCTCTGACTGAGCTCGTATCAGACGATGAGCGCTTCCTTGTCCCGGCAGGAGGAGAAGCACATCTCCATCCATGTCCTCGTCGATGCCTGCGTAGACGCCCAAAGAGAACCCGTTAAAATCGTACTCCCGTCGCTCTCCCGTAACCTCGACTAAAAAAGCATCGTGCTGGCCGTTGGCGTCGGAAGGACCGTCGTTGAGCCTGATGACCATGGGAACGACGATTGGTAGAGGATCGACCTTGAGGCGCAACTCTATCATCGGTGAGACTTCGCAAGCGATCGATCGAAACGAGCCGATCCTGACCATATGGCAAGGGATTTTTGAACCCTCGGATCGTCTGAATAGATCAGGGAAAAAATCTTATCGAACAGGTAGGTATGGCGCTGGCAAAAGTCGGTGAGATGTTTCGGATGGTCTATTCGACCGTATCTCGATAGGTCGTCCACCAGATCAACACCACAAAAGGCCTGATAGGGACAATGGACGCAATCCGGGTGGAAGTTGTTGATCGCTTCGCTGTTTAAAACCTCAATCTTATCTCGGTTCATGCCGCTGAAGACATCGCCCATGGATAGGTCCAACTGCCCCACGCGGGTCACCATGCGCGCTTCATCAGTGGGATAAAATTTCCCGTCATAGTCGATGACGACGTAGCTTTCACCGATGATGTTTGGGTTACGAAGATCTGCGTGGTGGTTATGGCCGGACCGCAGAACCCGTCTAAGGCAGTGCGTGAAATAATACTCTTCAACGGGTTGGTCAGCATCCCAGTTGAACGCAACCAATTCGTCGATGAACTCCGAGTGGTATTGATTCCACACCGCTGCGCTCTCGCGAGCGTCGAACTTTTTGCGGGCAAAGCCCTGGTGGTTCACAGGCCGCAAATAAATGGAGCGGAAACCGTAGTGAACGAAAGACTCGATTAAGGCGCTCGATGGCGGCGCTTTGCGTGGGTCAATGGTGGGGAGAGCGGAGACTTTCTCGGCGCCCAACCTTTCGATTGCGGTGTCGAGATTAGTGAAAAACGCGGTCGTTTTCTCGTCACTCACAGTTCTCTGTGCCTGATGGATTGCTCTCGTCGCATCGAGTGACGTGCTGGTAAACACGTCGGGCTCTTCCAAGACCGCCCAAGCTTCCTCTGAAACTTCTTGCAGGTTTGTACAGATGACAAACTCACAGTGATCGAATTTGCCTCGACAGAATTCCATCACATCCTTGATGACGTCGAGGCGCAGGAGCGGCTCGCCCCCCTGAAACTCGATCTTGATGGTGGTGGTCGACAGGCCGTCAAGGAAGCTGACGACACCGGCCAAAGTTTCAGCATCCCAGCCGAAACCTCGTGTACCCTCGTTGACGCGCGATACCTGACAATAACCACAGGCCAGGTTGCATCTCAGCGTCGGCACCAGAATAACGTAGTCGATCTCAGCCGGAAGGTAGAGACGGCTGGCGAAACGCTGCTCAAAGCCAAGATAAGTAAGGTCGCCCACCTCGCTGAAGGCACTACCAATCGCATTTAAGAAGGCGAGATCTGACGCCAGCAGCTCGTCGCGGGCATAGCGGTGCAGAAATGCTTCGCCTGCTTTGAAAAAGCCACCGGCGTCATCTGCAAAAAAGACATTACCGTCGTCGGCTGCGCGAAACTTAAGAGGTGCGACCAGCAATGCCTGTCACTCCCTCAATCAGCATCTTGCGCATTGGCAACGTCTGTTCGAAAATCTTCTGACGATAGAGACAAAACTGAAATTCCTGCTTCACGCGTGGATCACCTGCATTTGTGCCGGTGAAGCGAACAATGTTTCCATCGACGCAAAGCTCGAGCTCCGGATATAGATACTGAAACCGCACCGAGGCGTCCGGGAGCCATCTTATAAGCAGCTCGTCGATGACCAGTTGCGAACTACTGGGTAGATTTTCCATTTCAAAACCATTCATTAAACGCCTATCGTTCAGGAAAAGCAGCCTATCACACGTTGAGAGCTGCAATAGAGAAAAGACTACCGCAGGTTATATGAGAGGGACATTGAACAGCCTCGACTGTCGCCAATTTCGTGTTTCAGAAGCTCGATCCATTCTCCGTCGTCGAAGCTGAAAAACTGGATTGCGCATTCTCCCGAGCCAGCGCCTGACCATTGCGCGGTCATCAGGCGGCTGGATAGTTCGTACTTCAGGGCGAGATCGAGGTTCGTTCGGCCCCCTACAGGCAACTTGAAAACCTCACCAGTGCGCACATTTCCGACATAGGCGTTTGAACAGCGAGTGCCGCAATCAATTTGGATGACCGCGTATTCACCGGCGAAAGCAGGGCCTTCAGCCATCCGCTGTGCGATCCGATCTTGATAAGCGCGTACCGTAGAATTTTGGCCGCTCAAATCGGGGAGATTTCTCGGTCCTGAATAGACACGGGCCACAGGTAATTGCGTGGATTTTATTCTCGACAGCAATATTTTTCTTTTGGATTTGTCAGCGGAACTGCTCATCGGTGTCCATGCGATGGGACTATATCCAACATCGGCGATTGATGTCGTCCCGCGAAGATTCTGAAATAAACTGCATCGGATATCGCCATCGAATTAAGCGTGGCAACCGTCTCCATATGAGCATATGTATCCGCGCCATGGCGGCGTTTCAGGTCAAGGAGCGCAGCTCGCCCTATCTTTGTCACGAAAGTAGCTATCGTCGTCGAACCGGAGATTTCATAAAAGTTCGAGATTGTGACGCCACCATCCGGAGTACTCAAGACAGATGAGCCGCCTGCAGGCAACAGACCAAGATTGCCAAAGCGCTTCTTGATATCTGCGAGAGTTGTTTGGCCGAACCTGAAGTCGGAAAAGTAAGCGAGCTGGCGCAAGCCTTTTCCATCCCATTTGGCCTCCAAGCGAACTAATTTCCCGGTCGATTGCTCGGAGGTCGCTGAGACTTCGATCCCATTTGCAGCCTTGAATTTCCCGTCGACATAACCGCCAAAACTGTTCTGCCAGGCAATGCCATCCAGCTTATTACGATCCTCTCCGATCGAGTGCCCAGCAACGACTTGAGCTACCGCCTCAGAAGGAGGGTGCAAGACGACCACGCCAAGGGCAGCGGACAAGCCGAACCATCGGACAAGAGATCGCAGCTTTAGTGATAACATTTCGTGCCGGCCCCCGCCCGCGTTCCATTAGGACGATCTCACGTTATCAGGTTCGGCAAACTACGAAACCACTAATTGAACGCCGTGGAAAGGTTTTCGCGAAAAGCGCGATTTTTGTGCGCTAGTCCAAAAAGGCCGCCGTGTCTGGCCGAACGGTACTCCACCTAGCTGGTGCAGGGTCATAAAAGTCTATTCTAATCTATTCTCACTCGACTCTAGATTGTCGCCGTGCTTATTTCCTTTCGGGGATTTTTTTCGGGGGCATCATGAACACCAAATTCGCTGCAGCGCTACTGTCTTGCGCTATGCTGACGGCTTGCCAATATAAGGCGGAGCCGCTCACAGTCGCAACCTACAATGTCTATTCGTCTTATGAAGGCAAGCTTCCCGGCAAGTACCTGCTCTTCGTTGATGGGTCGAAGTTGGATAAGCCAATCAAGCCATCGGACATGAACTGCGCAGCGCACACATTCCCGCTTAATCTCTCATCCAGCTTTTCTGGCTCGGTAAGACAGACCTTTGCAAACCTGGTGACCGAATTGGAGCCTGTTCAAGCGCCTGTCGGCCGCGATGAGCTCAAGGCGCGTGGTGCCCGTGGTATGATTATCGTTAAGGGCGAAGACGTGAACGCTCGCCTGCGCGTTGTGCCAGGCTTCTGGGTTGCCGGCATGGAAACGGAAGTTGAGGTCGCGGCATCCATTACTGTTGACGGGCAATCGGGGCGTCTGCTTGGCACTACTGTCTCTGGTGACGGCAACGCGCAAGGCGATGCCGGCTTTGCTTGTGAAGGTGGTGCAAAATCGCTCACTCAATCTGCTGAGCAAGCGATGAAGGAAACGTTAGGCCGCTTAGGCGAAGCACTGACCAATTCAGATCGCGTTCGCAACGGCAAATGAAACGTTAGTCGAGAGTGTGGAAACGCACTCAAACTGCTTACAAAAAAGTGTTCGAAGCTGCTCTGGCCGCACAGCTTTTGTAATGAAAAACTGGGCGTACACCCACAAGAGACGGGTCCGCGTTTGACCGGTAGTGAAGCAAGCGACCCCCGAAGTTGACGTGCGTATTTTTTGGAAAGGTGGAAGTAGTGGCACTATCGGGTCTGCCCTTAGCATCGAGCAAGAAGCTCGCCTTATTCCTTGACGGAACGTGGAATGCAGGTAAGCATTCGCCGAGGACCCGCAGTGTCAGGTTTTTTTGCGCGATCTGCGCTTCCATTTCGCAGCCAGAGCCTCGACGTTTTTGCCGAGATTTCTTGCATCGACTTGGCTGGGGTCGTAGTCTGAACTTCCCCACCATTCGAGCAGTTCTTGATGTCGCTCATGGTTGACGTCGGCAATAGCCTCACGGAACTCTTCATAGCCCCAAGGGCCGCCAACATCCTCTGGCGGGCACCTTCCGACAGCCTCGAGAAGGAAAGGATCATCAAAGCCGGGGGTAGCCGGAAAGGTCTTTTCGATTTTCACTGTGTGCGTCCAGCCGTCGCCGAAGTCATAGAGATACTTGAATGACTTCGCGCCGATATCTTCGATGGCGGCAAGAAGCGTTTCCTTGCGAGCATCGATGGGGTCATCAAAGCCGCCATCAGGCACGCCGAATCCGATGTCACGGATCCTGAACTCATAGAGATGACTGTTGGTCCAGCCGAAAGCCTCCTGGAGAACATCATGAAGCCGGTCGAGCCGAATGCGGAACGGCACGACAACGCGCCGCATCACCAAGGGATCAACGTCATCGAGCGTGATCTTCAGGCGAACGAGAGGACCAGCCATCAGGCCGCCTGCTGCAGAGATTTTGTTGCGGGGTTCCGCCAATTCCAGGGGAGAAGCTCATCGAGCCGGCTGACAGGATGGTCGGCGATGCGGGCGAGAACATCAGCAAGCCAGGCCTGTGGGTCAATGCGGCTCATTTTCGCGGTGACGATCAGGCTGTACATGGCTGCCGCCCGCTGTCCCCCTCGATCGGAACCGGCAAATAGCCAGGCTTTTCGTCCAAGGGCCACACCACGCAGAGATCGCTCCGCGCAATTGTTCGACAGGCAAATCCGGCCGTCGTCGAGGAAGCGGGTGAAGGATTCCCAGCGGTTCAGCATATAGTCAAATGCCTTTGCCAGGTCGTTGTCGCGCGGCAACCTGGCGCGGTGGTCGCGTATCCATATTTCCATGTCGTCGATCAACGGCTTTGATAATTGCTGGCGGATTGCTTTTCTCTCATCGGCAGTGCGGCCATTGATCTGGCGTTCGATCTCGAACAGCGCGTCGATCCGCTGCACCATGTTCAAGGCGATTGGTGAGATAACGGCGGCACTTTTACCCTGCGCTTTTCGGCGCGCATTGGCCTCCAGATCGGCTTGCGCAAAGAATGGCCGCCTGGCATGCGCCCAGCACGCCGCTTCGTAAATCGGGGCCGGACTTCGATCAGGAAGATAGAGCTGGCCATAGCCGGTATAGGCATCCGCCTGAAGGATACCGCTATAATTGGCCAGATGTGCCTGTGGATGTTCGCCGGCCCGGTCCCGGGAATAATAGAACATCACCGACGGTGGGGCCGTTCCGCCGAACGGAGCATCGTCCCTGACATAGCTCCATATCCGGCCGGTTGCGGTCTTGCCGAGAGCTAGAACCGGCACGGTCGTGCCATCACCGTGGATCCGTTCAGACGCGAACGTATGGCTTTCAATCCGCCGCACCAGCGGGTCAAGGATCTGGCAGCACGCGCCAATCGCGTCTGCTGCAGTCGACAGACTGATCGGCACACCTTCCAGGGCAAAACGTTCGACCTGGCGATTGAGGGGAATGTGCTGGCCGAACTTGTCGCAGAGCATCATCGCCAAAAGCCCCGGACCAGCCCACCCTCTCGGTATGACATGGAAGGGTGCAGGTGCCTGGCTGATCTTCTCGCAGTCACGGCAGGTGAACTTTTCCCGCACCGTCTGAATGACCTTCCAGCTCCGCGGTACGCTCTCCATCGTTTCGGTGATGTCTTCGCCGAGCTTGCGAAGCCGTTCACCGCCACAGCAACTGCAGGCAAGAGGGCCTGGCACCACGACACGCTCACGCGGCAGATGCTCCGGAAAGGGCTTCTTGACCGGCCGCTTGCGCGTAAAGCCGGTGACCGCAATCGCAGATGCTGCAGCAACGGCCATTTCAGCGGCAAGCTCATCTTCGGTCGCCGTCGCTTCGGCGTCCTCAAGCATCAGTTCCATCTGCGCAACCAGCCGTGCCGTCCGTTCCGACTTCTGACCGCGCAGTTCCCGTTGCAGCTTTTCGATATAGACTTTCTGGCGAAGAATGAGGGCCTGATCGTCGGCCTCCCTGGCCTTGGCAACAGCCAATTCAGCCAAAGCGGCGGCCCGATCGGCCCGCGCCACCGCCAATTCTGCTTCAAGAGCAGCAGCATGATCGCGGTGATTTTCGAAGCCCGGTTCCATGCTCGAAGTGAATCACAAAACCCCTGATTTGCATAGCTTTTCTTGATGGCAATGGCGGCAAATCCTCGCCAAAATTCGCTATCCAGCGCTCGTCGGACGCCATGTCTGCTGCGGGTTTCGCCAGTCAATTCCCTCAAGCAAGTAGGACATCTGGCCAGCCGTCAGCGCAATCGCTCCGCCCTCAGTCACCGGCCAAATAAAACGGCCACGCTCGAGCCGCTTTGCGTATAGCGAAAGCCCAATTCCGTCATGCCAAAGAGCCTTGATCAGCCGGCCGCTTTTCCCGCGGAAAACAAAAACGTCCCCCTTGAACGGATCACGACCAAGACCTTCCTGCACGATCAGAGCAAGGCTCTGCATTCCCTTGCGCATATCGCAATGGCCGCTCGCAATCCAAACCCGCACGCTCGAACTGATCGGGATCATTTCAGCGCTCGCATCACTGCAGCGGCAAGATCACAAGGCACCCCGGAGGCAATCCTCACCTTGATACCGTTCGCAAAGTCCACAACGATGGTTGCCGCACCACCATCGCCGCCGCCAGAAACATCCAGAACTGTTGCCGGCACAAAAGCAGGCCCATCTTTCACAGTCAGCGCTTGGCGCCGCCACGTGTAGAGCAGCCCCGTCGAAACATCAAAACGACGCGCTACCTCCGAGACATTTGCCCCAGGAGCAAATGCTGCCTCCAGAATTTCCAGCCGTTGGTCCGGTGACCAACGACGACGCCGTTCTTGACCCGTCAGCAAAATGGCCTGTGCCATAGTTCCTCATCGCGCTCTTAAGTCCACTCTCAAGAGCGCAAAATCACGGTATCGCCAAAAACTCGCAAGGCGGTGCACGCCGGAGGGATACGAATTAGGCTCCTCCATGACGTCAAAAGGCAGCTATGAACCAGCCGACCATCCGCAATCGGCCTCTTATCGGCCGCACACGGCAGGTTGTCGCCTATATGAGGAGACTCGGCGCGAACGTATTGTCCGATCGACGCAGTCGGCCGTTCACGTCCTTTCAAGGTGATGAATGTGAGGGGATCATGTGGTCAAAGTTAGATGCAATTATCCTAGACGTGGCTTTGCGCTCCCACTTCGATTGCTTATGTCATCATTTGAGCTTTAGGTCCGCCTCATTTTCGCAAGCTGGCCGCAGCTCCTAAAAATCTTCTTCGACTTTGACGTATCGCTGCGATCGATTTTTTGCAGCAAGTCAGTCTTCGATGTAGAGCCCGCCTTTGAATAGTCGGCGAGCAGTGCGGAAAAAAGATCCACGCTTTGCGACAGGGCCTCTATCATCCAAAGTAATTTCAGCATCAGCCGAAAGAATACCGGATGGCATGCCAACATTAAACGGCCCATGGTCGGTTGTGCTCGCAACTCTATTGACAATGGAACCATGGATACGTGCAGCTATCGTTGTGCATAGTGTCGCAGTCAACGGCAACGCCTGATGTGGTTGCCCATTCGAAATCACCCTTGCAGTCAGGTTCATATCAGCCGCCCTTATCCATTCTCCAGATGTCGTCAGAGCGTCCTGCGGACCGGAAACAATGACGATGAAAGGGACGTGGCGGATGAGCATCGCGTTATCGCGATCCTTAGAAATCCTCATTCGCATAGATGCAGCTATGCGAATACTCTCGAGCAAGCGGAGGAGATCGGGCTGCTCCGATATTTGCGCGGGCAGTGCTGTCCCCAGCACTCCAAGATCTTCTGCGCGCACGAACACGCAGGCATTTCCGGCATCGATCATCGAAACTTCAAGCTCGACGCCATCGACCTTGAGTTGTTCGCTCGGAATTCCTGTGGGTAACAGTTTGCCAGTTGTCGCACCGCCGGGGTCCAGAAAATCGAGCCGAATCGGCGCTCCGCTTCCGGCGACACCTGGGATTATGCAGTTGCCGCCATAGACCGTACCTTCGGCATCGGTGGGAAAGCGTGCGTGGACGAGCTTGGAGGTATTGGTATTGAAAATTCGGACCGTTGTGTGGCCCATCTCGGGCACTACCAGATACTCGTCGACAGCGAACGGGCCGATCGCAGACAGCATGTTTCCACAGTTCCCGGACATGTCGATCTGAGCGTCGCGTACCGCCACTTGCACGAAGGTGTAATCAATGTCGGCATCGGCTCTCGCTGAGGGCGCAATCACGCAGACTTTGGATAGGGAAGAAATGCCTCCTCCCATGCCGTTCAGTTGTCGGCCGTAGGGGTCCGGGCTGCCCATCGCTCTAAGGAAAAGGTCTTTCCACTCATTACGATCGGCAGGAAGGTCTCTCAAATGGAACATCAGCGCCTTGCTGGTGCCACCCCTCATGAAGACGGCGGGGAGTCTGTTTTTCATATCCATTTATCCTCTCTTGGTCGAAGTCTTCCATCGGCGCCTCAAGGCGAACCCTCCGACCGCTGGCAGGTGAACTCATACCCTGTTTATCCATAAAATCGAGACGCGTGGTTTTTAACTATTGCAAAAAACCATCCTGCAAGGTATTTGGTATTTCGGAGGCCAAAAGACCAACTTACGGCATTTGGAGGAGTCAAGTTTTTCGCGAGATGTGTCCTGATTTATCGGGGCGCTGGACATGGGCTGCCGAATTCAACCCATGAGCCAGAGCACACCAACATCCGACCGTGATCTTCACTTTTAACCAGTGCCTCTTGGGACGGCTCTTGCGCCGACCGGATAGCGGTTAGCGAAGGTGCGCATTCCTGAGGAGGGAGGCGGATTTTCGAACGATAACGACAGACGTAGCGGAGGAGTTTACGTGAACGAATTTTCCAGACGTAGTTTTAATTTTATGGCGGCGACCGCGATAAGCTCGCTCGCGCTGGCGCCCGGGCGCAAGAGCTGAAATCTCTGCACATTCTCGCCCCAAGCAGTCCCGGTAGCGGTTATGACCAGCTGGCTCGGACAATTCAGCAGGTTCTTCAGGAGAAGAAGCTTTCTGGGCCGGTTGAGGTTCAGAACGTTGCAGGCGGCGGCGGAACCGTCGGACTTTCGCAATTCGTCACTACACGGCCCAGACACCCCAGCGCGCTGGTTGTTGGCTTCGCACTTGTGGGGGGCGTCCTTACAACCAAGTCCGCTGTCACTCTCGATCAGGCTGTTCCCGTCGCGCGTTTGATGGGAGACGTTGACGCGATTGTTGTGCCGACCAATTCCGAAATCAAGACCATGGCAGATCTAGTTGAGCGCCTCAAGGCGGATCCCAGCAAGGTTGCATGGGCCGGCGGCTCCATCGGCGGCATGATCACGTTGCGGCAGGCCTGATCGTCAAGGCCGTTGGTGCTGATCCCAAGAAAATGAACTTCGTCGTCCATGCGGGCGGGGGTGAAGTTCTTGCGTCCACTCTAGGCGGGCACGCCACGGTCGGTATCAGTGGATACGAGGAATTCCGCGCCCAGGTGGATGCTGGGGCGCTTCGCGCCCTCGCCGTCACAGGTGAAGAGCGCATCGCAGGCGTTAACGTTCCGACGCTGAAGGAATCGGGTATTGATCTTGCGGTAACAAACTGGCGTGGCCTGATGGCACATCCCAAGATGAAGGACGACGACCGCAAGGCCTTGGAAGCTGCCGTCGCCGAACTCTCCAAGACCCCTGAATGGAAGGATGCTCTGGCTAAGCGCGGCTGGACAGATGCTTATCTTCCAGCAAAGGATTTCGGCGAGTTTCTTGGCGAAGAACAGAAGCGCGTCGAGACCGCTCTAAAGGAAGTCGGTCTCCTCTGAATAGCTGGTAAAGGGGAGGCAGCACCATGCTGATTTCTGGTCGTTTACGCGTGGGCGAAGCTGTCATCGGCGCTTTTACGCTCGCGTTGGGTTTGTTTATAAGCGTCCAAACGTGGATGACGCCTCCCATTGCTGCACAGTCGGTCGTCGGTCCGGCCCTCTTTCCCGCCCTTATAGCGGCGGGATTGATGCTGGTCGGGCTGCGTCTTCTCTACGAAGCCTACATTCGTCGGCTAATAGAGGATGAGGTAATACAGTTAGATTGGAAACCCTGCGCCGTTGTTGCTGCGGCTTTTGCGGCCCAATGTCTAACTCTTGAGCGACTTGGCTGGATCGTTTCCGGGACGTTGATGTTTACGGTTTGCGCCATGTCCTTCGGAAGCCGCGCGCACATTCGGAACATTCTCTTCGGGTTCGCTCTCACAACCGTAACCTACCTTGTCTTCGACTATGCATTGGATCTCGATCTACCGACCGGGTCAGTGATCGAGGACCTGATCACGCCAACGAGCTGATCGCTTCAGAGGGCGACGACCTGTAGTCGCCAAACCCGCCTGTTCGGGCCAATCAGTTTTCAAGGCGAATCGACATGGACACCATTGCTGCGCTGATGCACGGTTTTTCCGTAGCACTGACACCCTACAATCTTATGTGGTCCCTTATCGGTGTGACCCTTGGCACTGCGATTGGCGTGTTGCCTGGCATCGGGCCAGCGCTCACAGTCGCTTTGCTCCTACCTGTTACCTACAGTCTCGAACCGACTAGCGCTTTTATCATGTTCGCCGGGATCTACTACGGTGCAATGTACGGTGGGTCGACGACGTCTATCCTTCTGAATACACCTGGTGAGTCAGCGTCGATCGTTACCGCGCTTGATGGTCACGCGATGGCTAGGAAGGGTAGGGGAGCCCAGGCTCTCGCGACCGCTGCGATCGGCTCATTCGTGGCAGGTACGATCGCGACGATTGCGCTCACGTTCGTCGCTCCCTTGATGGTAAAGATTGCGCTGCTGTTCGGGCCAGCCGAGTATTTTGCGTTGATGGTGCTCGCCCTGACGACCGTAACCGCAGTTCTTGGCTCGTCTCTTTCGCGAGGGCTTGCAAGCTTGTTGTTCGGACTGGCGCTGGGCCTCGTCGGGATTGACTTGCAGACCGGCCAGGCACGCTTCACGCTCGGAATTCCCGAGCTCCTCGACGGCATCGATGTTGTCGTTGTAGCCGTCGGACTTTTTGCTGTGGGCGAGACCTTGTTCACCGTTGCGAGGCATCGTTTCGAGACCGAGGAAATCTATAGCAAGGAAGATTGGCGCCGGTCCTGGAAGCCATGGCTTCGTGGTACAGCGCTCGGCTTTCCGATAGGCGCACTTCCTGCTGGCGGCAGTGAAATTCCGACGTTCCTATCCTATTTGACGGAAAAGCGTCTGTCGAAAAACCCTGAGGAGTTCGGCCATGGCGCAATTGAAGCCGTCGCTGGACCCGAAGCTGCAAACAACGCTTCTGCAGCCGGGGTGCTTGCTCCACTTCTCGCTCTCGGATTGCCGACATCGGCAACCGCCGCAATCATGCTTGCCGCATTCCAGCAGTATGGCATTCAACCCGGTCCGCTGCTGTTCGACAACAATCCAGAACTGGTGTGGGGACTGATCGCAAGTCTCTATATCGGCAACGTCATGCTGTTGCTTCTCAATCTACCGCTTGTCGGTGTGTGGGTGAAACTCCTACGCATTCCCAAGCCCTGGCTTTATTCGGGCATCCTGCTGTTTGCGACGATGGGCGCATATACCTTGAATAACAACATCGTCGATGTCGGGATCCTGTGGGTAATTGGCATCATCGGATTCGGTATGCGCGTTTACGATGTACCCGTTGCACCCTGTGTCGTCGGCCTGATCCTTGGTCCCTTGGCCGAGCAGCAATTCCGACGAGCTCTCACGATCAGCCAGGGCGACGTCAGCGTCTTCTTTACCCAACCCATTTCACTGGCACTTCTCGTCATTGCCCTTGTTCTCGTCGTCGTACCGGCACTTATGCGCTTGAAGGCCAACCGCAATCAGGCCGCAGCAGAGAACGTCTGACGCGTCATGGAGCGATCGCATGTCTGAATTGAAATACTATCGTGTAGACGAACTAACGACCTTCGCGGCGGATGTTTTCAGAAGCACCGGCATGTCTGACGCCCATGCAAAAACGATTGCCACCGACCTCGTGCATGCGAACCTTCGGGGCATCGACTCCCACGGGGTGTCGCGAATCCCGATGTATATGGAACGTCTGAGGGCAGGCCTCGTCAATGCGCGCCCGAACATCAAGATTGATGAGGTCGCCGGCGCCGTCTCGCACGTCGATGGCGACAACGCCATGGGTTTTATCCCGTCACATATTGCCATGACAGAAGCGATCCGGCTGGCGAAGAATTCGGGGATAGGTCTCGTCGGCGTCCATCGCAGCACCCACTTCGGTATGGGCGCACTTTATGCGCTGCAGGCCATCGAGGCCGGCTACATCTCGATGATTTTTACGAACTCTTCTCCGGCAATCGCCATGTGGGGCGGTCGCAGCGCGTTTTTAGGCGCAAGCCCGGTTGCAGCTGGCGTGCCTGCCGGGAAGCATCCGCCCTATGTCATGGATATGGCCATGACGGTCATAGCGCGCGGAAAGATCCGACTTGCAGCGATGCGTGGGGAACCGATCGCGGAAGGCTTGGCACTCGACGTTGACGGCAATCCAACTACGGACGCAGCCAAGGCCTTTGAGGGCGTCTGCCTGCCGTTCGGCGGCGTCAAGGGTTCGGTACTTGCGACACTCATGGATCTGATGTCGGGCGTGCTAACCGGCGCCAACTTCGCTGGCGACGTCAAGAGCCTATACTTCGATCATTCTGAGCCGCAGAATGTCGGTCACCTTTTCTTTGCGATCAAACCAGACCTCTTCATGAGCCTCAGCGACTATGATGCACGCATGGACCGATACTATGACCGCGTGAAAACGATGCCCCGAGCAGTCGGTGTCGATGAGGTACTGATGCCGGGAGAACCCGAGGCTCGAAGAGAAGCAGAACGTCTGCGGAACGGCATCCCGATCACCGACAACGTGATCTCAGATTTGACCGCTGAAGGCGATCGATCAGGGACCAAGTTTCCGTCCGGTTCGACCACCGCTGCTTGAGATTTGGCTCAAAGAACTCGCCAGTCGAGATCATTCGCAAGGAAAATCAACTTCACCGCTTGAGGCCCAATTTCTGAGATTGTGGTATTTTGGGTTTGCATAATACCTGTGTTTCCGTTATTGGCATTTCAGGCATCCAAAATACCAAACGGAGGAGGTTTGGTTTGGGATCCAAGGCTTCATCACCTTGCACCCAACAGCCTCCTCGAATAGCGAGGAATCCACGTGCGCCTTCTTGTACTTCCCGGTGACGGTATCGGCCCCGAAATCACTGATGCGACGCTGCGCGTTTTGCGCGAAGCGGACGAACGGTTTGGTCTCGGGCTCGCAATTGAGGAGGCAGATATCGGCCTCAAGTCTCTTAAAGAGCAGGGCACGACATTGCCGGAAGCGGTGATGCAGCGAATCCCTGAAGTCGACGGCGTCATACTTGGCCCGGTTTCCCACTATGACTATCCCACGCGCGACAAGGGTGGCATCAATCCGTCGGGCGAGCTGCGCGTCAAGTTCGAGCTTTTCGCCAATGTCCGCCCTTGCCGTTCTCGTCCAGAACTGACCGTTCTGCGCAAGCCGATGGACCTGATCATCGTGCGCGAAAATACGGAAGGTTTCTACAGCGACCGAAACATGTTTGCAGGCTCCGGCGAATTCATGCCAGACCCGGACATGGCCCTGTCGGTGCGCAAGATCACGGCACGCGCGTCCAACCGGGTCGCTCGCGCCGCCTTTGAGCTCGCCAAAGGGCGCCGCAAGAAGGTGACGGCCGTGCACAAGGCAAATGTCGTCAAGCTGTCAGATGGCCTGTTCCTTCGTGAAGTGCGCAAGGTCGCCCAAGAGTTTCCCGATGTGGAACTCGAAGAGCTGATCGTCGACGCGACCGCAGCGCTGCTAATACGTCAGCCCGACCGTTTCGATGTCATCGTCACCACCAACATGTTCGGCGACATTCTCTCCGACGAAGCCTCCGAGCTTTGCGGTAGCCTCGGTCTTGGTGGCTCCATCAACCAGGGCGAAGGCATCTGTGTTGCCCAGGCACAGCACGGCTCCGCACCCGATATCCAAGGTCAGGACAAGGCTAACCCGACCTCGCTGATCCTTTCAGCAGCAATGCTCCTCGACTGGCTCGCAACCAGGCACGATCGGCCGGAGTTCGCTGCCGCTGCACGTTCGATCGAGGACGCAATCGAAAAGACGTTGGACGATCCGGGCAGCCGCACGCGAGACCTCGGCGGTCCACTCGGAACCAACGCGTTCACAAGCCGCGTATGCGAGGTTCTGCAACAGCTGGTTCGCAAGCCCGCAGCCTAGCATTTAAAGTCCCTCCAAGGCGGCAATCCGGTCAGCTCGTTGGCCGGCTTGCCTCCCCCGGGAGAGGCTTGGAGGACAAGCACGTGAACCGTTTCTCTGCACATATCGGGTATCTTTATACCGAACTGCCGCTGGTTGACCGCATCGCCGCCGCAGCACGAGACGGATTCACGGCGATCGAGCATCCCGAGCCGTTTGCAATTCCTGCGAAGGAAATGCGGGAACGCCTCGATGATCTCGGCCTTGAATTCTGCCAGTTATCCAGCGGGTTGGGTGACCCTTCGCGAAGCGAAAAAGGCTTGGCGGCTCTTCGCGGGCGCGAGGCAGAGTTCAGGCAGGGCTTCCTCAGAGCTTTGGACTATGCAGAGGCGATCAAAGCCCGGTTCGTGCATCCAATGGCTGGTGTTCCAACAGGCGGCGGGCTCGACGCTGGAGAAACGTACCAAGCGAACCTGGGTTGGGCGCTTGAAGCTTGTGGCGGGACCGCTGCGAGGGTGCTGATCGAAGCGATTACTGCACCCGGCTACTACGTCGCGACGTTGAACGAAGCGATCGCCTTGCAAGACTGCTTCCAGGGACGCCCAGCGCTTTTGTTCGACACGTATCACGCAATGAAATTGGGCGAAGATCCGGCGCGTTGGGTCGAGGAAAATGCAACCCGCGTCGGCCATGTCCACATCGCCGACTATCCCGGGAGAAACCAGCCGGGATCCGGGACGATCGACTTCGTGGCCGTTCTTCGCGCCCTCGAGGGCGCTGGATACGGCGGTGCTGTCGGCTTCGAATATGTGCCTACCGAATCTACCGAGCAAAGCCTGCGTTTCTTGTCGTCGTGGAAGCACCTCGTCGCATCAAATCACTTTGCCACTCATCACTCAGGAGCGAATTCATGACGACAATCACATCCATCAACCCTGCTGACGGCAAGGAAATCAAAAGCTTCTCGCTACAGGATGACGCGAGTGTCGATGCGGCACTGACGGCCGCCGTCAAGGCACAGAAAGAGTGGGCCCGCAAGCCGGTCGCTGAACGCGCGAAAGTTCTGACAAAGGTCGCCGCGGTATTGCGCGAAGGCAAAAGCAGATACGCCGAGATGATTGTCCGGGAGATGGGCAAGCCGCTCGTCGAGGCGGAAGGCGAAGTCGAAAAGTGCGCTTACAACTGCGACTTCTATGCTGAACATGCTGCATCGTATTTGAGCGACGAGCTGGTCCCATCGAATGCGACCGAAAGTGTCGTCGCTTTCGATCCCCTCGGTGTCGTCCTCGCGATCATGCCGTGGAACTATCCGTTCTGGCAGTATTTCCGTTTCGCGGCACCAGCACTGGCAGCCGGCAATGGCGCTATCCTCAAGCATGCCAACAATGTTCCCGAGTCAGCGATGGCAGTCCAGGAGGTCATGGAGAAGGCCGGTGTACCGGCCGGCCTTACGGCCAGCCTGTTGATCGACGTTTCCAAAGTCGCCGGTCTCATCGCCGATGATCGTATTGCGGCCGTCACGCTGACCGGATCGACCGAAGTCGGGGCGATTGTCGCGTCTCAGGCCGGCAAGGCTCTGAAAAAGCAGGTTCTTGAATTGGGCGGTTCCGACCCTTTCATCGTTCTTGCCGACGCCGACATCGATGCCGCTGCAGAGACGGCCGTGAAGGCGCGTTACATCAATGTTGGTCAGTCCTGCGTCAACGCAAAGCGTTTCATCGTGGAAGCATCGATTGCCGACCGCTTCGTGGAGCTTTTCGTTGAAAAGGCCACGGCGCTCAAGATTGGCGATCCAATGGAGCGCGATACAAAGATCGGCCCCATGGCACGAGCGAACCTCCGCGACACGCTCCACTCTCAGGTCAAGCGGTCGCTGGCAGAAGGTGCTGTCCTGAAGCTTGGTGGCGAGCCTGTCGAAGGTGACGGCTTCTATTACCCGCCGACCGTTCTCGACCACGTGAAACCGGGAATGGTGGCGTTCTGCGAGGAAACCTTCGGTCCTGTCGCTGCAATCATCCGCGTTAAAGACGCTGAGGAAGCCGTCGCCGTCGCAAATGACACCGAATTCGGTCTCGGTGCAGCGCTGTGGACCTCTGACATCGCCAAGGCAAAAGAAATGTCGCGGCAAATCGAAGCAGGTGCAGTCTTCATCAACGGCATGACGGCATCCGATCCCCGCTACCCATTCGGCGGGATCAAGCGGTCCGGGTACGGACGCGAGCTTGGTGTCTACGGCATCCGCGAATTCGTCAACATCAAGACCGTCTGGATCGGTCCCGCAAAGTGAGGTCTGTCATGTCAGAACCAGCAATTCTTCGTCCTACAGAACTAAAAACCAATGATCGTGGCGGTGGTGCTCGCACCACTCCCCTCGTGACGCGGCGATGCGGATCGACCAGCATGATCAACGGCATCACCGCCTTTGATCCGGGTGCTGCGATTGGCCTCCACATGCACAATTGCGAGGAGAGCGTCATGGTAATCGAGGGTGAAGCAATCGCCGAGATCGATGGCGTCCAGCACCACCTCAACACCAATGATACGACCTGGATCCCGGCCAACGTCCCGCATCGCTTCATCAATGCGTCGGACAAACCCATGCGGATTTTCTGGACCTACGCAACGGTTGACGCCACCCGCACGATGATCGCCAGCGGCGAAACGAAAACCATCGACGCCGAACACGGCCACGCGAAGCAGTAGTCGAGGCTGGCCGGGCAGCGAGCCCCGCCAAACGCCCAGGGAGAATACAATGACATCACCACACGTTATAGAGGTCGCCGAGATCACTGTGACCGACCCGGCTGGCTTCGAAGCCGCCGTGGCGCAAGCCAAACCTCATTTCCTCGCTGCTGATGGTTGCCTGGATCTGAAGCTTCACCGCGTTATTGAAACGCCGGACGTTTACCGCTTGCTGGTGTCCTGGCGCTCGGTGGACGACCACATGGTGACCTTCCGCAAGGCGGAGGGTTTCCAGCGCTGGCGAGAATTGGCTTCGCCGTTCTTTGCCTCGCCTCCGGTCGTGACGCACTCTGCTGCAGTTGACCTCGGCTGACCGATCGCGGGACAATGGGCTCCAACTTCGAACATCAGTCATTGACGTTGCTGGCTTCTGCCGGCGGTGTTTGCGTCTTTTGCACAGTGGGTCTTCCGCTGCCGTTTTTGTTCGGGCCCATGGCAGCGTGCCTGATTGCGGCTCTGGCGGGAGCCAGGCTGCGTTCCTTTGGGCAAGTTTCCGTCGGAGCTCGATCGGTAATCGGCTTGGCGGTCGGCGCGTCAATTACACCGGCCTTGGTCGGTCGGCTGCCAGACATGGCGCTGTCGATTGCGATTGTGCCTGTTTATGTGATCGCCATTGCAGCAGTTGGCATGCCGTTTTTCCAACGGTACTGCAGGTTCGATCCGATTACTGCATTTTATTCGGCAATGCCCGGTGGTGCCGCCGACATGACCGTATTCGGCATGGAAGCTGGCGCCAACGTCCGCCAGTTGTCTCTCGTACACGTTACACGGTTGCTGGTGATTATGGTGATCGCGCCGATACTCCTGGTCCAGGCCTATGGAGTGTCCCTCGATAATCCCGTCGGCGCGCCGGCGAGGGAACTCCCTGTCATCGAGATGGTTCTGATGGCGATCGCAGCGGTCGTCGGTTGGAAGGGCGGAGAAGCCATCAAGCTGTTCGGCGCCGCTATTATCGGCCCTTTGCTTGTCGCGGCACTTCTTTCTCTGACCGGTTTGTTGCACGCTCGCCCGCCCAAAGAAGCTCTGCTGGCAGCCCAGCTTTTTGATCGGTACAGGCATCGGGGTCAGTTACGTCGGCATTACCCTTCAAGAACTCCGCAGCACTGTTTCAGGTGCTGTTGTTTTCGTCTTCATCCTTGCTCTGCTTGCAGCAATAGTCACCGAATTCGTCACGCTCATGGGGCTTGCGCCCCCGGTTGAGGCGTTTTTGGCCTTTGCGCCGGGAGGGCAGGCCGAAATGTCAATGCTGACAATTATCGCCGGCGCCGATCTCGGTTTCGTCGTCGCCCATCACCTCGTCCGAATTGTCTTCGTCATCCTTGGTGCGCCGACTATCGCGCGCAGGTTTGCAAAAGCGCGGACTGAGACAGGAGAATAGCCATGAATGCTCAAACTTCGCCCCGCTCTCTCGGGACAGGTCTTTTTGCGGGTGCCTGCGACGCACATGTCCATGTTTTCGATCCGAAAAACCACCCTTACCATCCTGGACGTTCCTACACTCCTGGTGAGGCGAATTGCGGACAACTCGAGCAGTTGATGCGGCGGATGGGAATGGACCGGTGTGTTCTGGTTCAGCCGAGTGTCTATGGCAGCGACAACCGTTGCCTCGTCTCGGCGCTTCGACACTTTGGACCAGACAGGGCCCGCGGGGTGGCGGTCGTCGACTACGAAACCGTGACCCTGGATCAACTGGCTGATCTTTGGAATGTCGGCGTGCGAGCGATCAGAGTTAATTTCGAAGCCGCAAAAACAGCAGCTCCACGCGACAAGCTTCTCGTCATAGCCGAAACCGCGAAGCGGGCCAAGGAAGTTGGAATGGCAGTTCAGCTATATGTGGATACCCATACCGCGGTTGCTGCCATCGAGCGGCTTGAGGGGGAAAACGTACCGCTTATCCTCGATCACTTCGCAGGGTTCAAATGCGGAATGGATCGCAATGACGAGGCCTTCAAGAAGCTGCTGAGTGCTCTTGGAAGAGGGCGGGTCTGGATTAAACTGTCAGCGCCTTGCCGGACCGGCAGTCAATTGGTCGACTACGAGGACCTCAGGCCCGCAGCACAAGCGATGATCAACGCCGCGCCCGAGCGTATGCTCTGGGCTTCGGACTGGCCGCATACTGGTGGAGGAGCAGACCGCGCCAAGCGCAGCGCTTCCGAAATCGAGCCGTTTAGACAAGTCAACGACGATGCTGACTTTCGTCGATTGCGCAGTTGGATCGGAGACGAGACGCGCCTTGCGCGCATTCTGTCCGAGAACCCTACCGAGATCTTCGACTTCTTCAATCACCCCTGACCATAACCCAGCCTCCTGGGAGGAGAGCCATGACCCACATTGCATCGCATTCCGACGCGCAATCCAGCGTGACACGAGCACCGAAAGCCTCAACGAACGTCTGGCAGAAATGGATGGATTTCGACCTAGGGATCATTCCTTTGCCGATCTACGTCTTGCTGATCGCGCTGCTTGCAGCCTTTACTTGGCTAGGAACGATCAAGAGCGACATTGCTACCGTCATCGGCATCATGGCCGCCTTCGCATTCACACTTGGCGAACTGGGCAAGCGCTTGCCGATTATCAAAAATATCGGTGGCGCGGCGGTTGTCGTCACATTCGTGCCATCGTATCTCGCCTATCGCGGCTGGATTCCCCCACAAATGAGCACTGTCGTTGAGAGCTTCTTCAAGTCGACGGGGATCCTGTACGTGTTCATTGCGGCGGTCATAGTTGGCTCGATACTAAGTATGGACCGCTCCACACTCATCAAGGGCTTCATGAAGATTTTCGTCCCTCTTTTCGTCGGGTCGAATGTGGCGGCGCTCGTCGGTGTCACCGTCGGCACGCTTTTGGGCCTTGGCACTTGGGACACTTTCTTCTTTATCGTTGCCCCGATTATGGCAGGCGGAGTGGGCGAGGGAGCAATCCCTCTCGCCGTCGGCTATCACGGAATAACCGGTATGGAGCAGGGCGAAGTTCTCGCGCGTGTAATGCCGGCAATCCTCGTCGGCAATCTCACAGCCATCATTTGCGCCGGGGCCTTGAGCTCGCTCGGCCGGAGATTTCCGGCTTTGACCGGCAATGGCAAACTTCAGCCCACAGATGACGAAGAACTCGCTGTAGAGACCGTTAAACCTGATGGGAATGTTCAGAACATTGCCGCCGCCGGGATGATCGCAGTAACACTGTATCTTACCGGCGTACTTGCCCAACAGCTTTTCTCGTTTCCCGCGCCAGTCGTGATGCTAGCCCTTGCCGTTGCGCTCAAGCTTTTCCATGGCATCACTCCGCGGCTGCAGACCGGCTCGTATACTGTCTACAAGTTCTGCCTGACCGCCATCGCGTATCCTATGCTCTTTGCGTTCGGCATTGTCTTAACGCCGTGGGAGAAGCTGGTTGAAGGCTTTGCACCGGCCAATCTGATAACTATCGTGTCGACAGTTGTCGCAATGACGGCATCAGGATTTGTCACAGCCCGGTTCGTCAATCTATACCCGATTGAGTCGGCAATCGTCAGCAGTACCCATAGCGGAATGGGCGGCGCAGGAGACATTGCTATCCTGTCGGCATCAAATCGCATGATGCTCATGCCCTTTGCACAGATTGCAACGCGCATTGGCGGAGGGATAACGGTTGCCTTGACGCTCATACTCATGACCGCTCTTTGGTAGCCCAGATAGGCGCCTTTCTACCGCGCGGGATACGGATTCCCGCGCGGTCGACAACTCAATCCTCTCTGCACGGGTCTGAAACCGGATATCTGAGGCATCCAACAGACTTCAGCGCTTTGGTGGGCAAATGGTTTCCGCTACCGGCGGACCTGTTTCGCTGGAAGGCATACCAAAGTCGCTCTTTCAATGGTGTAAGAGCAAAAGCGGTAGGCCGCGACCTACAATCGGACATAAATGTAATAGCCAGATCGCAGATCTGCCATCGGTAAAGTCGTCAGAATTCATCGTGCGGTCGTGTTGCGACCTTCATCATGCTCACTGATGAGAGATGCTGTGACATGTAGGCGGCGGCAAGCTGCCGCTTGTCTTCCAGAAGTAGATCGACAAGCTGCACATGTTCTTGGCTGCGCACGATCGCGTATTTTCTATCTAGTGACCTCTTGTATTCGATAAGCCTTCGAATTCGATCAATGCGGCGGAGGGACTCGATAAAGAAAAGGTTTCCACTGCACTCAATGATTGCTTCGTGCAACTGGCTGTTTAGGTCGAAAAGGTCGGGATTAGATACGTTCCAGATGTCGCCGTCGATTAATTGCTGCTGCTGAGCTCGGCACGCTTCAAGGGCGGCACGGTTCAACTTGAAGGTAGGCTCCAGTATGGCTGCAGGCTCGATTGTGAGACGAAAGCGGTAGCTATCCTTGTATGCCTGCATCGATGTCAGCATTGGGAGGAACTCCCAGCCGTGACCGGGGAGGCGTTCGATCCAACCCTCGCTATGGATTTTCCGAAGGATCTTGGCGAGTTGCCCCTTGGTGAGGTCGTATAGACGACACAGTTCCTTCTCCGTCACTCTGTCAGGAAGTCTCCCCTCTAAACGATCAACTGCGATTTTAGAGTAAACCTCCCCATCTTCCTGCACAGGATCATCAAGCTGAGGTAGACGAATTTCGCCGCCCTTCCATGATACGAGAAACCCGCCTGTGGGTGCGGTCTGTACGAACCCCTGATCCTCAAGGACCTTTAGCGCGCTACGGACTGGCGAACGGGAGACCTTCAGGTGTTCCGCTAACTTGCGCTCAATCAGGCGCATACCGTGAGGATCATCCTGTGTCCTCACATATTCGACGATTTTTGCCGCCAATTGACTGATCAAGGGTGTAGTATTCAAAAAGGGACCTCCGCTACCGCAACAGCCGGCGCCGCCTATACGCCAAAATATGCAGCCTGCGAACATTATTCCACAACTGGGCGCAATTGTCAGCGCGACACGTATCCGCGATGGGCACGTCAGAGGTTGTCGAGTTATCTCATCGACAGTCCAGCGCAGCGAGCGCGTTATCCCGCGAGAGGAATTGATCCCTCCGCGGATCAGGGTCCTCTCTGCCCGCCCTCAGTTTTACCGCAGTATCATCCGTGTACCTTCTTTTCTTCATGCTCCGCTCTTGCCAAGTAGTGGCGACACTAAATTCTTGAAGGAAAAAACGATGAATCAGACAGTTTCGAACGTGAAGTCACGGAATATCCTTGTGCTGGGTGCTGGAGAACTCGGGATGCCGGTCTTGCGCAATCTGGCGCGTCGCGCAAAGGACATCGACGACGCCAAGATCAGCGTTCTGTTGCGGGCTAGCGCCGTAGATTCTGCTTCGCCCGCCAAGCAGCGCGATATTGCTGAAATCCGGGACTTGGGGATCGAGATCGTCGTAGGGGATCTGGTCAAAAGTTCAATTGACGAATTGGCTTCTCTGTTCTCGCTTTATGACACCGTCATTGGCTGCACAGGCTATGCGGCTGGCATCGACACGCCGATGAAACTGGCAAAGGCTGCTTTGCAGTCAGGGATCCCGCGCTATTTCCCGTGGCAGTTCGGTGTTGATTTCGAAGCAATCGGTCGAGGTGGTCCGCAGGACATCTTCGATGCGCAGCTTGATGTGCGTGAACTGCTGCGCTCGCAAAACAAGACCGAATGGGTGATCATCTCCACCGGCATGTTCATGAGCTATCTGTTCGAGCCAGAATTTGGTGTCGTCGATCTCGAAAAGAGCACGGTCAGAGCTCTTGGCAGCTACAACAACGCTGTTACGGTAACCACGCCTGACGATATCGGCGTGCTCACCGCTGAAATCGTGTTCTATGAGCCGACTATCGCCAACGAAATCGTATTCCTAGCGGGGGACACGGTCACCTATGGTCAGCTCGCTGACAAGCTGGAAGCGGGTTTGAAAAGGCCCTTCAGCCGGTCCGAATGGACGGTTCCGGTCCTTATGGCAGAACTGGCAAACGATCCGCAGAACATGATGCGCAAATACCGAGCTGCCTTCGGTATCGGGCGAGGCATGGCATGGGACAAGGCCGGCACGTTCAACGTACGAGAAGGCATCAAGGTCACGGATGTTTCCGATTGGATCAACACGAACCTGACGTCTAATTAAAGAGGTTAAGGTGCGGCGGGGAGTGCGATGGCTTGCTCTCCTCCGTCACGCTACGTCGCAATCGCCAACTTCAGCAGAGGCTGCTCTTTGACAATGGCCATTACTGACGGAGGGCGTCTGTGTCAGGGCTACCAACCCGTCTGCCCAGGACGGTTTCTCTGGTGGATGGGAATCAAAGTCCTCACGGGATTATTGAAACTGCTCCGAATTCTCGACGACTCCCGTCCACAGCGGTATCATACGAATGAGAAGACCCATCCCCAATTCTGTCAACTCGTATTCTGCCGCGGTTGCATCTCCACGAGATCGTAGCGCGTGACCAGGTCGTCTCTTTCGAGTTGACGTAGGGACTGGCGGGCATTGCCTTGCCGTTATCCAACGCAAGCCTGGTGCCCTGCGCAATGGTGCTCCCTTCATGGAATTGCCGCTGGCCTTTCGACAGTTGCAGGACCAGATGCTTCGCCGTCCCGGTGGCGATCGTGAGATGGCCGATATCCTCGCTCTGGTGCTTCATCACGACGAACAGGTTGTCGTCAGGGCTGTGGAGCTGGCTTTGGATCAAGGCGTGCCAACCAAAACGCATGTGCTGAACCTGCTGCATCGTCTGATCGATGGCAAAACGACCGACGGCCCCGACATCGACACGCCGCAGGCGCTGACCTTGGCTCGAGAACCCAAGGCAAACGTCGAACGTTACGATGGTCTGCGTGTCCGGATCGTGGGAGGTCGGCATGCGTCATGATCCTGCCAGCGCCGCCGTCGTCATCATGCTGCGTAGCCTGAAGATGTATGGCATGGCCCAAGCGGTCACCGACCTGATCGAGCAAGGAGCACCAGCCTTCGATGCGGCCGTGCCGATCCTGTTCCAGTTGCTGAAAGCCGAGATGGCCGAGCGCGAGGTTCGCTCGATTGCCTATCATATGAAGGCTGCGCACTTCCCTGCCCACAAGGACATCTCCGGCTACGACTTCGCTGCCAGCGAGATCAACGAGGCAACAGTGCGCCAACTGCATCGATGCGAGTTCATCGACGGAGCGCAGAACATTGTCCTCGTCGGGGGGCCGGGCACCGGCAAAACACGCGTCGCGACCGCCCTCGGCGTCCAGGCTATCGAGCATCACTCCGAAAGGTCCGCTTCTTCTCGACCATCAAATTGGTCAATGCGCTCGAGCAGGAGAAAGCAAGAGGCAAGGCAGGCCAGATCGCCGAGGCGCTGGTCCGTCTCGATCTGCTGATCCTCGATGAACTCGGATACCTTCCGTTCAGTGCCTCGGGTGGAGCGCTGCTCTTCCACTTGCTGAGCAAGCTTTACGAGCGCACCAGCGTCGTCATCACCACCAACCTCAGCTTCAGCGAATGGGCTACCGTCTTCGGCGATGCCAAGATGACCACCGCTTTGCAGGACCGCCTGACCCATCGTTGCCACATCCTGGAAACGGGAAACGACAGCTTCCGCCCAAGGCAAGCTCGGCCGCAGCAGCACAGAAGAGAGGAGAAAAGGCCAATCACTTGACCAAAGCCTGATCAGAAACCATACTTAGGGGTGGCTCACTTCTCGGTGAAAAAACTCCGCAACCGGGTAGCCTCGCTCCGTGATCTGACGCACGGCGTCGCGCTTAAAATCTTCGCTGAAATTCGATCTGCTCATGATACTGTTCCTACCTCAAAATAAGGAAAGAAGGCGTCTACAAATCTAGGGGCTATTCACTCGAAGTTGCCGCTCGTTTTGTTTACGCCGCGAATCTAAGCAAAGTTCAGATATTCTTTTCGTTTCATAGAATTATTCCCTCAAGGCCGCTCATGATCAACACTCAGGTTCGGGAGGGTTTGGAGCCGCCCGCGATGGTGATGATAGTGATAATTATGAGGCCGGTCATGATCATGCGTATCCCCGCTCCGGCGCCGAACGTGTTGAGCATGGTCACAAGCAGATACATGAAGAGAGACGCACCCCACAATCCTGCGACGTTCGACTGCCCGCCGGCAACGGACGATCCGCCGATAACGACGACAGCTATGGAGGCGAGAAGGTATTCCTCGCCCATGTTGAGCGAAGTGCCGCCGGAGAAGCCGGCAAGGACAGCGCCGCACAGCGCAGCAAGGGACGCACAGATGACATAGGTCCTCCACCGAACACGATCCACCCTGATGCCGGCCAATTCCGCAGCCCTCTGGTTCTGGCCGATGGCAGTGACCGATCGGCCGTAAACCGTTCTGTGGAGGACGGCGGCGCCAATGATGGTTAAAAAAATAACGACGATCGCCAGCGTCGGGATACCCCAGATCCGTCCTGTGGTGAATTCGGCAAATGCACCAGGGGGCCGGATGCGAAGACCTCGCCCGTAGGCAATCGACGCGGATTGCACGAGAAAGCTCGCGGACAACGTGGCGATGATGGGCGGGATCGACAACAGCCTTATCAGCGCGAAATTGAAACATCCAACCGCTATGCCGACCCCGACAGCGGCCATCAGGCCCCACAGAATAAGAGCGTCGTTTCCGTCCATGATCTTCATGGAAACGGCCCCGGCCAAGGCGATGGTCGATGGTATCGACAGGTCCACGTTACCAGGTCCGGCGGTGATGACGTACATCTGCCCCAGCGCCACGATGACGTACATGGTGCCGAAGGTGAGGGCGGTTGTGACGATCTGTCCGGCTCCGGCTCCTTCGGTGAAAATAATCGTTGCCAGGAAAACGGCGGCGGCTCCAAGAAAAGAGAATCCCCACGGCGCTTTTCCGGCGAATTTTCCCAGTCTTGAGACGGTCGAGATCATGCGCGTCTCTCCATTCGGTTGACAAGGGCACGCAGCGCAAGGACGAGGATCAGGATTGCACCCTGAGCGCCGATCTGCCAGTCCCCGGAAATTCTGAGGAATGACAGCAGCGAACTGGCGAGTGTGAGCGTGAGGGCGCCCAAAACGGCGCCCACGGGCGAAACACGCCCGCCGGCGAATTCGCCGCCGCCGAGGATCACGCCGGCAATGGAGAGAAGCGTGTAGCGCAGAGCGATATTGGCGTCGGCCGATGTCGTAAGCCCAACGAGTGTCAGGCCGGAAAGAACGCCAAAGACGCCGGCCAGGGCGTAGAGCGTGACCTTGGCACGCAAAAGCGACCAGCCGGCGCGTGCCACGGCCTGTGGATTTCCTCCAGCGCCGCGCAGGATCACGCCGGTTGATGAGCGCATGAGGAAGAAATGGACACCTACAGCAATGACGGCGCTTGCGACGATTACGAAGGGGATGAAAGTCGTCTTGACGGAGACGATCGCACGCAGCCAACCCGGTGCCTGGCCGCCCGGCGTCGGCAGTACGAGAATGGCTGCCCCCAGCCACACGAAGCTCATTCCCAGCGTCACGACGATAGAAGGCAGATTCCGGATGTGGATAATAGCGCCGAGCAGAGCATAGACGCCGATGCATGCCAGAAGGGCGAGCACACCCAAGACGGGATTTTCACCGAGAAGGGTTGCCCCGATAGAGGCCGTGAAAGAAACGAAACCACCGAGAGACAGATCGATGTCGTTCACGGTGATGATGAACATCTGCGCGATTGTCGCCAGTGCGATGGGAAGAGCGAGATTGAGCATCAGGTTCAGGCCGAGGAAGCTCATCGTCCGGGGCTGAACATAAAAGATCCCGATAAGAAGGACAGTGAATGATATCGCCGGCAGAAGCGAACGCAGAGCACGGGGCGTCATTAGATTGGGCATCATTGCGCCACCTCCGCGAATGAAGATTGAAGCACCTTGGCCTCCGTCATCTCCGAACGAGGCATTTCGGAAACGATCGCGCCGTCACGCAGAACATAGACGTAGTCGCAGCTGGTCAGTTCCTCGAACTCCGTCGTGTACCAGACAAAGGTGCGTCCCTTCGCTGCCTCGCTACGCATGATGTCGTACACCTCCTGTTTGGTGCCGATATCGACGCCCCGCATCGGGTCATCCATCAAGATGATTTCGGCATCGGATGCCAGTGCGCGTGCAAACAGTGCTTTCTGCTGGTTGCCGCCAGAAAGCGTATAGATGTTGTTGGCCATGTCCGGCGTCCTGATCGCCATCCTTTCTTTCCAGCGCCGTTCCATCTCCCGCTCCTTCTTCGGGTCTATCAGGCCGAAGCGTCGCATGGTGCCAAGCGAGCGGATCGTGACGTTCTGGCCGATCGACCACAGGGGGAAAGACGCCGTCCGTCTGCCGATCACCGGCAACGAAGGCGACCGGCCCGCTGCACCGGGCAAAAACGAAATGTCTTCCGGCAGATCGTTGAAGCAGAACGAGCAATGTCGTCTGACCTTGACCGGCGAGGCCGCCGAGCCCGATGATTTCGCCCTTGCGCGCCTCGAGCTTCATGCTACCGCGTCTGGAAGGCTGTATCTCGGCGACGACCGGGGCCGTTCTTGCTTTAACAACGGTTTCCGGTCCGTGAGCCTGTGGTTCATGGTTCACATGCCCCATGGCCTCGACCAGCGAATGCTTGCTGAATCGGGCGGCTGGCCGCTCCTCCATGACGCGCCCATCGCCCATGACCACGATCCGGTCGCAGGTCGTAAGAATTTCCCCGAGAATGTGTGAGATGAGGATGACGCACCCGCCCTCGGCGACGAAACGGCGCACATAATCGAGGAGCTGGCCCGCAATGGCCTGGTCGAGCGAAGAGGTCGGCTCGTCCAGAATAACGAGACGAAGAGGAGACGGCGTTTTCGCAAAGACCGTCGCGATTTCGACCATCTGACGCTGTCCCAGTGTCAGGTCGGCCACAAGATCGTCCACGGCTATCCTATTGCCCGGAAAGATGTCGTCGAGAAAGGTTCTAATCAGGCGTGACGCACGTTTGCGCCATCCGAAACCGGTGATCGACGGGTGACGGATACGGGTATTTTCGACTACCGTCAGGTTCGGGCAGAGCGATAATTCCTGAAAAACGCAACGGACGCCGAGCGCGAGCGCGCGCTGGACCCCGTAGGATATGATCTCGTTCTGGCCCAGAACCGAAAGCTCTCCGCCATCGGGTCGAACATTGCCGGCAAGGATCTGCATGAGCGTCGATTTTCCGGCCCCGTTATGGCCCACCAGGCCGACGCATTCGCCTGAATTGAAAGTCAGATCCACGCCGCCAAGGGCGCGGACCGCGCCGTAGTTCTTGGTGATGTTTTCGAGTCGAACGAAGGGCGCTTCTGCCGTTAAGGTCAACTTTGAATCCTCCGCGTTCGGGACAGCCGGCCCCGTTGAAAGGGCCGGCCGTCTGCCATTACTGGTTGGATGCTGCAGCGATTGCCTCGATCGCAATGTCCTGCGTGTAGTTGATGTTCGCCACGCCGCCTTCCGGCGTGGATGCGAGGGCGGTGTCCAGCCCTGCAGCGTCGATCCCAAGGAAGGGTACGGTCAGGTCCTTCGGAATATCTTTCTTGCCGTCGAGAATCTGCTGGGCCACCCAGAAAGCCATGCTGCTCATGCCCGGCGGAATGGAGCCCGACAGGGATTTGTAACCATTCTTGTCGATATTTTCCTTCCACCAGGCCAGTTCCGCCTGGCTGTTGCCGAAGAATACGGTCGGAATTGGCCGGCCTGCCGCCTTGAAGGCTTCCGCTGTCCCGAAGCCGACCTCTCCCTGCGTCACGACGCCTACAATCTCAGGCAGGCTCGGCAGCACGCTAGCCACTGCCTTCTGTGCGACAGTTGGAGACCAATCGCCCTGAACTTCTCTGACGACCTTGAACTTGGGGAAATCCTTGACGCCGGCAAGGATGCCCTCATGGTACTGGCTGTCGATCGAGGTGCCCGGAAGGCCGCGGACTTCGAGCAGGTTTCCGCCCTCCGGGTGGACGTCGTTCAGGAACTTGACCTGGCGGTAGCCGATTTCCTTGAAATCGACCGTTACACGCCATGCGCACGGTTCCGTGGCGATACCATCGAATGTCACGACGACGACGCCTGCGTCGCAGGCTTCCTTTATCGCTCCGTTAAGAGCTGTCGGCGAGGCCGCATTGATGACGATGGCGTCATATCCTTGTAGGACGAGGTTCTGGATCTGTGCCGCTTGTTCAGTTGCCTGGTTTTCAGCCGTTGTGAAGACGTCAGCGGCCGCAACGATACCGTCGGCAACGGCCTTGGGCGTGACGTCGTTCCAACTGGCCAGCATGGCCTGACGCCAGGTGTTGCCGGCGTAATTGTTCGAGAATGCGATTTTCTTGGATGACGTATCGGCATGCGCTGGGCTGAGCGCCAACATAGATACGGTCATGGCAAACAATGCCGCGTGGTATTTGGACATAGTCATTCCCCTTGATGTTAATGTTGACGGCTTTTAGGTAGGTCGTCGGGCCCAGGCCCGATCCATGCACCAGCCACTGTAAATGCGGCTCGGTATGATAAAGGCGGCCCTGCTTGGAGAACTCGTGCTTGTCTGCGCGTCTCCAGATCGTGCCTCAGCAGATACGGCCGGGCGCCGTTATGACGCCCGGCTTGGGTATGGGTCGACTAATCGCGCACGGCTTCCCAGCCCTTGTGCTCGGCCACATTGTCACGGGTCACAAGTTCCGCATTGAGAAGGACGACCGCGTTCTCCGGCGTTTCGCCATTGAGCACCTTGTTCCCGAGTTCGACGGCAGTAGCAGCCATCTTGTAGGGGTCCTGCGCGGACGTGGCCTGGATGCCCTGGCTTGCATCATTCTTGAGTTCGGCTTCAAGATCCGGCGCACCGTCCACGGAGGTGATGATGATGCCGGAGCGGTTAAGCTGTTTCATAGCAAGGTTGCTGCCGATCGCCTGCGGATCCGCCACGGCAAAGACAGCATCGATCTTGGGAAAACGCGTCAGTTGCGACTGCATGACTTCCAGCCCACCATCGCGGGAACTCTTTCCGTTCTGGTCATCGGAGAGGATTTTGATATCGGGATTGGCCGCGAACACCTTCTTGCAGCCGACGACACGGTCCATGATGGCCGAGTTCTGAGGGCCGTTCTGGATGATGACGTCGCCCTTGCCGCTGAGCTTGTCGACGATGAACTGACATGCGATTTCGCCAGCCTGCACGTTGTTCGTCGTGACAGTCAGATCGGCGCCGTCAGCTGCGGTATCGACGGCAACGACGATGATGCCGGCGTCACGAGCCTTCTTGATGGCGGGCGCGAGAGCCTTGGGGTCGCCCGGATTGAGGAGGATCATGTCGACGCCGGATGCAATGAAATTGTCGATCTGGTCGATCTGCTTGTTGAGATCCTGTTCAAAGCCGAGGGTCGTGACTTTGACATTGGGATTGATCTTCTTCGCTTCGCTTTCTGCGCCCTTTGCAAGGGCCACGAAGAAGGGATTTCCAAGGGAGGCAAGCGAGATGCCGATAGCATTCAGGTCCTTGGCGGAGGCCGTGGAAGCCGTGACTGCGAGCATCGATAGAGCGGCAAACCATGCACTTTTCATCGTTAGTCTCCTGTTTTTACGATTGGATTGATTGTTGGTAAGCCCCAGCCGGAAGCTTCCTCCGTCTGTCAGGTTCTTCCCGAACTCATTAGGCGATAACGGTCGAGCGCAACTGCGCAGATGATGACGAGCCCTTTGATGATAAACTGCCAGACGTCCGAGACGCCGGTCAGGATGAGCCCGTTGGAAAGGACGGCGATAATCAGCGCACCGATCAGCGTGCCCCAGATCGTTCCGACGCCGCCCACGAAGCTGGTTCCGCCCAGGATGACGGCCGCGATCGCATCCAGTTCGTAGGATTGTCCGAGTTGCAGACCGTTTGCAGCGAGAAGGCGCGTGGACGACATGACCCCGCCTAGACCCGCCAGAAGGCCGGAAGCGCAGTAGACGAACATCAGGATTTGCCAGACCTTGATTCCCGCAAGCTTCGCCGCGGCTTCGTTGCCACCCACCGCATAGATCCGCACGCCGAGCGTGGTGAAGCGGAGGATGATCCAGGAGATCACGATTACGGCGAACGCCATCACCGTCAGCCACGAAATGCCCAGGAAGGCGTTGCCGCTGATGGCCGCGAACGGAAGGTCGGCATTGAAGACCGTCTTGTCATCACCGAGCACGCGGGCAAGGCCGCGCACGGCAGTCAGGGAGCCGAGCGTCACGATGAACGGCGGCAGTTTTCCGAAAGCAACCAGCCCGCCGTTCACGGCGCCCAAAAACAAGCCGAGCAGAATGCCCGCCGCTATGCCGAACATTCCCCATCCCGGCACGAGCGAAACCATGACGGCAACCATGGCGGATGCCGCGAGGATCGAGCCCACCGACAAATCGATGCCGCCGGTCAGGATGACGAATGTCATGCCGGCTGCAAGGACGGTGTTGATGGAGGCCTGCTGCATCACGATGGACAGGTTCTGCATCGTGAGAAAGCGCCCCGATGTCCAGGCATCGAGCAGGCTTCCGGTTTCGGTGTAACCGCTCATGAACTGGAAAGCCAGGCTGATCAGGACGAGGATCGGGAACATGCCAAGCGCATGGAAGGACGTGCGAATTGCACGTTTGCGCCGAACCAGCGGTTGTTCGGTGGAAAGTGTGGTGGTCATGGTCTTGCCTCCCGAAGGGGATGGCCGTCGCGTCCCGCGGTGCCGGTTGCGATGGCGATGATTTTTTCCGAGGTGATGGGCGTGCCGGTAGAGCCTCCGACTTCGCCTTCGATGCGGCCGTCACGCATGACGACGACGCGATCGGTGATGCCGACGAGTTCCGGCAGGTCGCTCGAAATGACCAGCACACCGGTTCCGTTGTGGGCGAGTGTCTCGATGATCCGGTAGATTTCCGATTTGGCGCCGATATCGACGCCTCGCGTCGGCTCGTCGAGAATGATCAGTTTCGGCCGGGTTTGCAGCAGTCGCGCCAAAAGCACTTTCTGCTGGTTGCCTCCCGACAGCGCGCCGACATTGATCTGAGGGCCGGACAGGGCAATTTTCATCTCCCTTATCGCGCCAGCGGTGCGGCTTTTCTCCTTGGTTCTGTCCAGAAACGCGCAGGCTTTGCTGTCGTCTCCGATGGCTGCGATATTGACATTCGCGGAGACGCTCATATCGAGAAACAGGCCGTCATGCTTTCGGTCTTCCGTGAGATAGGCGATGCCCGCCTGAAGCGCGTCGAGCGGGCTTCGAATTTCGATTGGCTCCCCATCGAGCAACATCGTTCCACCGGTCACACGTGATGCACCGTAGACAAGGCGGGCGAACTCCGTTCTCCCCGCGCCGACAATGCCGGCGAGACCGAGAACTTCGCCGCGCCGTAGATCGAAGCTGACGTCCTTGACCTTCGCGCCGTCCCGCAGGTTGCGCACCGACAGAAGCGTGGCGCCGGGCGCATAGCCGGCATTCCTGTCCTTCTGATAGAAACTCGAGAGGTCCCGGCCGACCATCATCTGGACCAGCCGTTCCTCTGACAGGTCAGCGCGCGTGACGGAGCCGACGTATCGTCCGTCGCGCAAAACCGTCACGCGGTCGGCGAGGTCGTAGACTTCGTCCATTCGATGACTGATGTAGATGATCGCCAGACCCTGCGCCCGCAGCTTCCGGACGATGGCAAAAAGACGCTCGCATTCTCGGGAGGAAAGGGACGTCGTCGGCTCGTCCATGACAAGGATACGACAGTCTGACAGCAGCGCGCGTGCGATTTCCACCTGCTGACGCTGGGCTAGCGAGAGGGAGGCGACCTTGTCGGTTGGTGAAAAGTCTACGTCCAGCTCGTCAAGAGCCTTACGGCAGGCCGTTATTGTCGCATTGCGATCGACAAACCCGAACCGGGCTTTTTCCTGCCCAAGCACCATGTTCTGCGCGACCGTCAGATTGGGTGCTAGCGCCAGCTCCTGATAGATGATGGATATGCCGAGCCTCTTGGCGTCGGTGGGGCCGGAAATGAGGGCAGGGCCGCCGTTGACCTCGATTGTCCCCGCCGTGCAGGAATGTGCACCGGAAAGAATTTTCATCAAGGTCGATTTGCCGGCACCATTCTCGCCCATGAGAGCGTGAACCTCACCCGGATAAATATCGAGATCGACCCCGTTCAGGGCGAAGGCAGGGCCGAACTGCTTCTTTATGCCGCGCATCCGAAGCAGCGGGATTGCCATCGGCTTTTCCGGTTTTTCTAATTCGTGCGGCATCCGTATAGTCCCTTGTATCCGGATCGTCCTTCTGAAGGCGAGCACGACCGCGCGTCGCTCCCCTTTTTAAAGAGGACCGTCGTCGTACAGGTTTCCTTTCGGAAAACTCCCAGCGCTGTCTTCGGCTTTCGTCCACTTCCCGCGTTTCCGCGCAAGCGTCGCTACCTGTGTTCACCCTTGCCCTGCGGCTTTCATTTTTTCATACAGTTTCATAAAGGAAACATTTAGTCAAGGCGAGAAAACCGCGCAAACTGCTCGACGATGGTTTTTGACGGACTTTATCTGAAAAGCTGAATTTTCCCAGCCGCTTATGGCGGAAGAACTTTCCGCGGTGACTTGGTAGGACGCACATTTGGTACGCGTCACAAACGCCAGCGAACAGCGTTTTGTGCCCTGATGCGCGTGGCATCGCGGGTTTGTGGAGTTTTTCCAATTTCCTTTATGAAATATTTGAGTCATGGTAACGGATCGCAATTGTAGATTGACGCGCTTCAGCGCAGGGCAAGCAACCAACACGGACGATCGATGATGGAAATGAACAGCAGCACCCGCAAGCCGCCTGCGATGATCGGGCAGGTTCTCCGCGAAAGGAGAGGTCATCACGGCTGGACGCTTGCGGATGTTGCGGACAAGACGGGGCTCTCCAAGTCCACGCTTTCGAAAATCGAAAACGACCTTATCTCTCCGTCTTATCAGACGATAATACAACTCTGTGACGGCCTGGATATCGAGATCGGCGACCTTCTCGCACCTGGTTCTTCCGGCGAGGAGCCGCGGCAACTGATGGGGCGCCGCAGCGTAAGCCGTCAGCACGACGGTGTGGTGATGGAGGACGACAATTACAAATATGTCTATCTTTGCACGGACATAGCGCACAAGCGCATCGTGCCGATGGTAATCGACGTGAAGGCCGATTCCCTCCAGCGCGTGGACGGTCTCTGGACCCATGTGGGAGAAGAATTTCTCTATGTTCTCGATGGGACAATCACGCTCTATACGTCGCTTTACGAAGAAATATCGCTGGATGCCGGTGACAGCGTCTATTTCGACAGCACCATGGGGCATGCCTATATCGCCGCGAAGGGGAAGCCCGCCCAGTTGCTCGTAATGTGCTCAAGTGCCACGCCGAACCTCGCTCAGACGCTTCGCGAGTTGCTGAAGCAGAGGTTGACGGCGAAGTCCGCGTGATTTGTTTCATGGTGGAAAGTTTTTCAGATTTTCTTCTGTGAAACCGTTGACAACTTTTTTTATCGGCCGCATTGTTTCGTCATCTGCACAACGGGCGATCTAGGAAACAATGATGAGCACGAATTCGACAAACAAGCTGTGGCAGCTTCTCCAGGGTGCCACCATCGTCGATCTGTCGGTTACGACGGGTCCGGACATGCCCTGTTCCCCGCCCGAAGGGCAGCGGATGAATCAGTATCTTTTCAACACCTATACCGATCCGCGCGGTGTCTTTCTGGAATATGTCCAGATTCATGACGACCATACGGGAACGCATATCGACGCCCCCTCGCATTTTACGCCGTCTCTTGAAAGCGGCCTGCCACACGCCACCGAATTCGGCACGGTCACGATTGAGCAGCTCGACCTCAAGCAGCTCATTGGTCCCGCCGTCGTCGTCGATGTCCGCTCATTGGTTGAGGCAGCCCCGAAGGGAACCCATACGCATCTGGCGGAGAGCCCCTGGATCTCCCGTGAATTCTTGGAGGAATGGGAAGAGCGGCACGGTGGTTTCCAGCCCGGCGAGATCGTTCTTTTCCGCGCAGACTGGTCCGACAAATACTATAAGCCGCTGCCGGAAGGCTTCGAATATGACCGTTCTCATCCGGCACCCTCGGCTGAAGCAATCGAGTTTCTCTTTGATCGCGGCGTTCGCCATATCGGCGTCGACGGGCGCGGCATTGGCGCGATGCAGGACGACAACACGCCGCATTGGGCCGCGCTCGGACGTGGCATGTACGCAACGGAAAATCTGACGAATCTGGGTAAACTGCCGACCCGCGGCGCCGTGTTCATTTTTCTGCCCCACAAGTTCAAGGGCGCCACGGGCGGCATGGGGCGCGCGATCGGTTTGATTGGCTAGGAAACACAACGAAACTGGCTGACTTTGAGCGCCGGAACATGCGTTCCGGCGAAGCGCCCGCCTGTGCCGTCAACCATGTGGCGGTACCTTGCCACGATCTCTATCTGGAACCGTTCTATTTCCTTTTGGAAACTCTGTGTCCGGATCAGTCGAAATTCGGCCCCACCGAACCGGTGGGGCCATCTGAACCGAGACCTGGGTAGGTTCTGCCCGTCTCGATACCGGGAGTATTCTTATGACAACTGTTCAGCCCTATTCAGGCTTGTTTCCCGTCGCGCCGACGCCTTTCCATGCCAATGGGGATATGGACCTAGATGGCCAGCGGCGTGTCCTGGACTGCATGATCGATCAGGGGGTCGACGGAATATGCATCCTGGCAAATTACTCTGAACAGTTCCTACTTTCCGACGAAGAGCGGACGCAACTGACGGAAGTGTGTCTGGAGCATGTCGGCGACAGGGTTCCCGTCATGGTGACCTGCAGCCATTTCAGCACGCGCATCGCCGCCGGGCGGGCAGCCCATGCATCCAGCCATGGGGCGAAACTTCTGATGATGATGCCGCCTTATCATGGTGCGGGTGCCATCAAGGTAGATGAAAGCGCCATTTACGAGCATTTCACCCGTGTGGCAGATGCGGGCGGAATTCCCGTCATGATCCAGGACGCGCCGTTGAGCGGCGTTGATCTTTCGGTCGATCTGCTGGTCCGCATCGCCCGGGCTCATCCGCTTGTGCGATACTTCAAGATCGAGGTGCCCGGCACGGCAGCCAAGCTGCGCAAGCTCATCGAAGTCGGCGGTGATGCGATCGAGGGGCCTTTCGATGGTGAGGAAGCCATCACCCTGATGGCCGACCTCGATGCCGGGGCAACCGGCGTCATGGCGAGTGCGATGATTCCGGACCTTATAAAGCCGATCATCGAAAGCCATGCGAAAGGTAATCGGTATGCGGCAATGGCCGGCTATGAGAAGATATTGCCCCTGATCAATTACGAGAACAGGCAGTGCGGCCTGCGGGCGGCGAAAGCCGTGATGATGGAGGGCGGCGTGATCGCGTCGGATCATGTTCGTCACCCCCTGAAGCCGCTGCATCCGGCGAGCCGTGAAGGTCTTCTCGAGCTGGCGCGTGCCGTCAATCCCGTCGCGTTACGCTGGGGACGCTGAGAGGTATCGATATGTCAACGAATGTCGTTGCTGTGTCGCTTGAGGCGGCGGATGCAAGTGAAATAACTGGAAGGACGCGGGTTCTGGGCATTTTGGCTCACCCGATCGAGCACGTCAAAGCACCGCCCGGTATCAACCGGATCGCGCGGGAACGCCGTAAGGATGCGGTCATGGTTCCCATGAACGTCACTCCTGACGATCTGCCGGAACTGGTTCGGTCACTGCGGAAACTGCGCAGCTTTGATGGGGCGATCGTGACGGTGCCTCATAAGCAGGCGATTCTGGCGCTTTGCGATGAGCTGACACCCCACGCACGGGCTGTGGGCGCCGCCAACATCCTGCGCCGGGAGTCGGACGGGCGGCTTGTCGGTGGTCAGCTCGATGGGGTCGGTTTCGTTGAAGGGCTTCGCAGCCAGGGAAAGGATATCCGGGGCAAGTCGGTCTATCTCGTCGGCGCGGGTGGTGCTGCAAGTGCCGTTGCCTTTGCCATGGCGGAAGCGAGGGCGTCACGTATTACGCTGTCGAACCGCAGCACCGAGAAGATCGTCGACCTGCGTGAGAGGCTTCTGTCCATGTATCCCGATGTCGTGGTCGCGCTGGGAACGCCGGACGCTTCCAGCCACGATATCGTGATAAACGGAACCACGCTCGGCATGAAATCCGACGATCCCCTTCCTCTGGATGTGAGCACACTGACATCCGGCATGACAGTCGCGGAGGTGATTATGGAGCCCGAGATAACGCCGCTCCTGAAAGCCGCGGGAAACGCAGGCTGCACCATCCATTTCGGAAAGCATATGTTGAGTTGCCAGCTTCAACTCATGGCCGATTTCATGGGATTGTGAGCGTCTTCTCACCAATACGACGCGGCCTGGTTTCTCACTGGGGCCAAGAACGCTAACGCCTGAAGGCTGACGCTGACACCAGCCTCTCTCTGGAGATACAAATGGCCGTAACAACCAAATCGGAATTTAGGCGTGATCACAATTCAGGCCTGTCGACCATCCGTCTCAACGAAGCCGACAACGTGATCGTCGCGACCAGGCTGATCGAGGCTGGAGAGACGTTGGCGGGTCTGACGACGCTGGATGCCATCCCGAGCGGACACAAAATTGCGGTACGTGAAATTCCCGACGGCGAACCGGTCCTGAAATACGGTCAGGTCATCGGCACGGCGAAAACCGACATCCGGGCGGGCGAACACGTTCATCTCAAGAATCTCGCCATGCTGGAGAGCCACGTTTCGCACGAATTCGCCAGGGACGGCGGCCCTACACCACTTCTGCCTTCGGAAGAGCGGCGCACGTTTCGCGGCTATGTCAGACCCAACGGTCTCGTCGGCACACGCAATTACATCGGCATCATCACCTCGGTGAATTGTTCGGCCACGGTCGCCAGGGCCATCGCGGAGCACTACAAAACAAAGGGTTTTGGCGGTTATCCGAATATCGACGGTGTCGTAGCGCTGACCCACGGAACGGGCTGCGCCATTCCCATGGATACGGAAGGTTTCGTTTATCTGCGCCGCGTCATGAACGGCTATGCGCGTAATCCCAATTTTGGTGCGATACTGATCATCGGGCTGGGATGCGAGACGAACCAGATCAGTCATCTCGTCGAGGCTTTCGAGCTGGACGAGGGGACCCGGCTCCGCACCATGACGATCCAGCAAATGGGCGGAACGCGCAAAACCATTGAGGAGGCCATCCGCATCATCGATGAAATGGCACCTGACATAAACGATGTCGAGCGTACCTCCGTCCCTCTCTCGGGACTAAAACTCGCCCTCCAATGCGGCGGATCCGATGGCTACTCCGGCATAACCGCCAACCCAGCTCTGGGATATGCAGCGGACCTCCTTGTGAAGCATGGAGGAACGGCTGTCCTTAGCGAGACTCCCGAAATTTATGGCGCGGAACACCTCCTTACGCGCCGCGCCGCAACCCCAGCTGTCGCGGAGAAGCTGATGAAGCGTATTGACTGGTGGCGGGACTATACGGAAAAGAACGGCGCGGAACTCAATAACAACCCTTCTCACGGCAACAAAGAAGGCGGACTGACGACCATTCTGGAAAAATCGCTCGGTGCAGTTGCTAAGGGAGGCTCCATGCCATTGCAGGAAGTCTACGAGTACGGTGAACTGATCACCGAACCGGGCTTCGTGTTCATGGATACTCCCGGCTACGATCCCGTTGCCGTAACAGGACAAGTCGCCGGCGGCTGCAACCTGATTGTTTTTACGACCGGGCGGGGATCCGTATCGGGCTTCAAACCGGCTCCCTGCATCAAGGTCGCGACCAACAGCGAAATGTATCATCGCATGAGCGAAGACATGGATATCAATTGCGGCGGCATCATCGACGGTACAGACAGCATTCACGAAGCCGGCGAGCGGATTTTTGAACGCATCATAGCCGTCGCTTCTGGGGAACATACGGCGAGCGAGGACTATGATTACGGAGACAACGAATTTGTCCCGTGGCAGATTGGGGCGGTTACGTGAGGCGCACGGTCCTGAAACAGCACCCATTCGACAGAATGGAATTTATTTTAGCTAGAGTTCTCGCCTCATCGCAGTACGATACGGGAAACTAACAGAAGATCTGGTGGGCGCCCGCTTCTCAAAGCCAAGGCGATGAAAAAACCAAGGCTTCTAGGCCAGCCAGCTCAGCCGCACGCAAATCGCTAAGCTTTGATATATCAATCGTAACAGAACACTGACTGGCACCTTCATTTTCCGAGAGGGCAGAGGTTATCCCCTCAATGAAAGGTGCCGCAGCAGAAAGTGGGCCGGCCAGAATGACATGCGCCGGTGAAAGGATCGCCAGTAGGCCTGCAATCGCCGCTCCAACAGCTTCTCCTGCGTCCCGGAAGATGAGAGTTGCCCGCCGATCTCGGGCATTTGCCTGCCTGATTGCATGAGGAACGCCAAGACGCAGACCATCCTGGCCGCTACCGTCCATTTGATCCAAGTGCCCGAGCCGCTTTAGAACAGCGCCAGCAGAAGCAACCGTATCCAATGGTTGCCAGCAGTTACTAACGGGATCGTAGATCGTTTTTAACTTATCGAGCCGTCCTTCGAACGTGCTGCGTGATGAATTCTCGGTAACGACAATCAAGCTGACATCTATCGAAAACCCAGCATGGACCATGATGCTCGGCGATTTTGGGATGATCGCCTCTTGCCGGGTTTCCGCAATATGCAGCGCGTCCGCGATCGCTGCTCTGCTAACGGGAGCGAAAAAACGAGTCTCGATCTCGCTCGCCAGTACACTAAGCCACGCTTCAATATCTAGTTCTCCCGGGATGTTCAGATCGGGGGATGAAACGAGCTCAATGCCACATAATTTCCGATAACCAAGATTGGGTTGGCTTGCTAGGCGATCTGTAATCTCCGAGCACTTCTTGAGGAGATTTACGGCGAGGTTATCCAATTCCCCGGAGACGATGTCCTCCACGATGCGTTGACCCAAAAGATTAATGATCGAGATTTTTTGTTCGTATTTTGAAAGCACGATGCACAGAAGAAAAATGTTGGTGCCGTTCAAATACAGCCCGACATTGGGCCGACCGCGGACTGCCTTCGGCGATGTCGCACGTTCGAGAAGAAAGCCGTCGGCGATCAACTCACGCGTGATGCGCGAGAGGTTGGAGTCGGTGCTTTCGAGCTGGCGTGCAAGTTCGCGCCGGGACACCCCCGGCTTATGGCGAACTGCGGCCAGGACAGCAGCCTTTTTTAACAATTTAAGTCGAGAGGCAGGGACCAGCATGTTGCGACTTTTAAGAGTACATTCGGGCTACGTTTGCTTGATCCATGCCGAAAATTCAATACGGACCAACAAATAAGCAAGATCTCTATCTGCTGCGTATGTGTGCACTCGCTGCTCGTTTAGTGGGCAGAGGGATTTTCGGCGTTCGCCCGATGGTCCTTCCAAACCGACGTCGATAATAAATTATTCAATCAATTCATACGCATGATATTTATTTGCGATGCGCAAATAAATTGGCATGGGCTTTGCAACGATGGAGATGTTGGGCGAGTGGGTCGCCGTTAAAATCGGAGCAATAGGATGGATCGTCGAAGTTTCCTTATAAATACTGCCGCTGCAGGCGTCGCTCTTGCCACCCCCGCCCTGATAGCCAACCGTGCTCGAGCCGCCGAAACGCTAAAGCTCGGATGCTTGTTTTCCTCGTCTGGAACGATGGCAAATATCGAAGGTCGCCTGAATGCCGTCGTCAAAATGGCGGCGGACGAATTGAACGCGAAGGGTGGCGTTCTGGGCAAGCAGGTACAGGTACTGGCGACCGATCCTGCTTCTGACTGGCCACTTTATGCGCAGCTGGGTCGCCAACTATTGCTACAGGATCAATGCTCTGCGTTGTTCGGTTGCTGGACTTCCGTTTCCCGCAAATCCGTGCTCCCGGTCGTGGAGCAGAACAACGGTTTGCTGTTCTATCCATTGCATTTCGAGGGTGAAGAAAATTCCAAGAACGTTGTTTACCTGAACTCGCCTCCCGCGAGTTCGGTTTTGCCGGCACTCGAATATCTCATGGGTCCCGAGGGCGGCGAGGCAAAGCGGTTCTTCATGCTCGGTTCGGACTACGTGTGGCCGCGGACGATCAACAAGATTTGCAAGGGCTATTGGGCATCAAAGGGCTTCGACGAAAGCTCGTGGAAAGAAACCTATGTTCCTGTCGGGTTTTCGAATTTTCAGACGATCGTCAATGACATCCGCCAATTTATCAACCAGCCTGGCGGCCAGCCCATCATCATTCTGACGGTTGTCGGTTCTTCCATTCCTGACTTTTTAAAGGAAATCATCAATCAGGGGATCAAGGCGACGGACATTCCCGTTCTCGGCCTGGATATGCTTGAGGCGGATCTAGAGGGGCTTGATACGACGACGCTTGTCGGGCACCTCAATTGCTGGGCCTATCTGCAAAACGCCGAAGCGCCTGCCAATACAGCTTTCAAGGCGAACTGGGGGAACTACGTTAAAAGCGGAAGTCTTCCATATTCACCAACGACGGTTATCGATCCAATGGTTTCCGCCTATGACGGCGTCCACCTGTGGGCAAAGGCCGTGGAAAAGGCTGGCCAGTCCGATCCTGATGCCGTTCGTGCCGCATTTGATGGGCTGAGCTTCAATTGCCCTTCGGGTTACGACATCAAGATGACCGCCGAAAACAACTACGTTTCGCGGGGCGTGTTCATCGGTTCGGTAAATGAAACCCAAGGGTTCGATATCCTTTGGCAGTCAAAAGACACCCCGAAGCCCGTGCCATTCAGTCCGTATATGTGATCTCGTCATGGGAAATCTTAAAATGTCATTTTGGACGACCGGTCCCGCCACTTTGTGGCGGGGCTTGCTCTCGATGCTGTTTTTGGTCATTGCCCTAGGGGCGGCCAAAGCAGAAGAAACAACGAAACAGAATATAGTCGCACGGCTATGCTCATCAGCGGCAGCAGAACAACTAAATGGTGTTTCCGATCTCCTTCTCGCCGTCGAGGCCAACGATGTCGAACCCGCCTGGGGTCTGACAATTCTGGATGCGATCAGCCGACGAGCCCTGATTTGCGAAGGGCCCGAAGCGGTGGTGATCACGTCGAAGGAGATGCTTTCGGCTATTTCACTGGCGCCAGCATCGCACGCGCCTGAAATAAAAACGGGCGCCTTGGTCAACCTTAGAATGCGGGGAAAAGTGGACGCAGGTTTAGCCCTGCTTCGCTTGCTTGTCGATACCGGCGGCCCTGGCGCGATGAGAGATGCCGAGGAACTGGGCAAGCGGGTCCAGATGGTTCCAATCACGCTCATTGAGCGCGCTGCAAATCTTGCGACCAATAGTGCGCTGGCGGAAAAGCTGAGAGATCTTGTCGCTTCAGGAGCGCTGCAAGACGGCGATCCGGCAAAAAAGCTGACGGCCATAGCGACTTTAGCGGCCTCTCCGTCAAGTCACAACTTGAGCTTGCTTTTAGAGGCGCAGAAAAATCTGACGACTGAAAACGCCGAAATCCAAAAAGCCCTTGCTTCAGCAATCTCGCAGATAAGGTTGTGGCTCGAGATTGGCCAGATTTCCCAATTGGCTTTCAGCGGATTGAGCTATGCCAGCATCCTCTTCATGGCTGCGATGGGTCTCGCTGTCATTTTCGGGTTGATGGGGGTCATCAATCTCGCTCAAGGCGAACTGATCATGATCGGGGCCTATGTCACATTTCTGGTGCAGGAGGCCTTGAAGCTGCTGGCGCCGGGGTTGGTGGGCTATTATCTGTTGATAGCAATACCATTTGCTTTCCTGGTTACCGGCGGCGTCGGCGTCGCGATGGAAGTAACTGTCATCCGCCATTTATATAAGCGTCCGTTGACGACGTTGCTGGCCACCTGGGCGATTAGCCTGCTGCTCATCAATCTTGTGCGGGTGCTGTTTGGAACGCAGAATCTGGAATTTGTCACCCCCGTCTTTTTGAGCGGCGGCGTTCACATATTCGCTGACTTTTTCGTGACCTGGAACCGCCTTTTCGCAATAGCATTCGCGTTCATCGTATTGTGTGCCGCTCTCGTCGTCCTGCGTTTTACCCGGCTCGGTATGTTTATTCGTGCGGTTACAGAAAATCGCACCATGGCGAGTTGTATCGGCGTTTCGGTGCGGTTCGTGGATATGGTCGCCTTTGGCCTGGGTGCCGGGCTGGCCGGTCTCGCGGGTCTCGCGCTGTCTCCAATCTACACCGTTAACCCCGGCATGGGCACAGGGTTTATCGTGGATGCCTTCATGATCGTGGTCCTTGGCGGCGTCGGCAGTCTCGTCGGCACCGCGGTTGCGGCCCTGAGCATAGGGATGATCAACGTAATCATAGAACCCGTTTACGGAGCGGTCGCAGCAAAGGTCATCGCTCTTTTGATCATCGTTGTTTTTATTCAGTTTCGTCCAGAAGGCATGATTGCCCAGAAGGGGAGGCGTTAATATGCGAGACATCCTGTTCTCCTATCGCCAAAAAATTGCAGCCGAACGCCGAACCAATGATGTCATTGCAATGCTTCTGGTTTGTATCGGCCTGGTTATATTGGCGTGCGGCGTCACGGGCGCCGGACCGTCAAGCTACGTCCTCAATCTCGTCGGCCAGATAGCGACGTTCGGCATGCTTGCCATATCGCTCGATATCATCTGGGGATACGCGGGAATTCTCAGTCTTGGTCATGGACTGTTCTTTGCCATCGGCGGCTATGTCGTTGCCATGCACATGGTGAAAGTCGGTTATCTCTCAACAGGCGCACAGCCGGACTTCATGGTATTTATGGGATGGAGCGACCTGCCATTCTATTACGCAGGCTTCGAATTTGCGCCATACGCGCTGCTTGTCGCCATTTGCGTCAGTGCGCTCGTGGCCTTTGTAATTGGCTACAGTGCCTTTCGGGCGCGGGTGGTCGGGGTCTATTTCTCCATCATCACCCAGGCTTTCGTTTACATCGCCATGCTGCTGATGTTTCGCAACGATACCGGTTTCGGTGGAAACAACGGCATGACCGGATTTAGCACTCTGCTTTCATGGCCTCTTGCTGAACGCCGTACCGTCGCATTTCTTGCTGCAATATCCGTGCTTTGCACGGCCTTGCTGCTATTCGCAATGGCAAGATTAGTGACGTCCCGTTTCGGTCAAATGCTTGTTGCCATCCGGGACGACGAGGCTCGCCTGCGATTTCTTGGTCGCGAAACGCTCTGGATCAAACTCGGCATCTGGACGCTGTCGGCAATCGTAGCAACGCTTGCCGGAGTTCTTTATGTGCCTCAGGTCGGGATCGTTAACCCGAGGGTTTTGGCGCCCGATCTTTCGCTGGAAATCGCCGTATGGGTGGCGATCGGCGGGCGTGGTTCGCTTTCTGGCGCGCTGTTGGGAGCGATCGTCATCAGCACTCTGAAGTTCATTCTGACGGCTGTTGCACCCGATCTCTGGCCGTTCATTCTCTCCGCACTCGTGCTTTTTGTTGTGGTGATGCTTTCGAATGGCCTGAGCGATCTGCCGGGGATGTTTGCAACGAAAGTAAGAAAGATGGCGCGATGACCGAGGCACTTCAGGTTGATGGCGTTACCGTGACCTTCGGGACATTTCGGGCAATCAACAATCTAACATTTCATGTCGATTACGGAACCGTTTGCGCGATCATTGGCCCAAACGGCGCAGGAAAAACGACACTGCTCGATGCCATAACGGGGAAAAGCTCCGTTTCAAATGGTTGCATCACGCTGGATCGGCGGATTGAGCTGACGAAACTTCAAGAACCCGAGATCGTTCTTGCCGGCATTGGCCGGAAGTTCCAGAAACCGAGCATTTTCGAGGCGTTGACCTTGATGCAGAACCTCATGCTGGCGTTGAACGTCTCAAAGCGCAGATCGATTATGGAGTTGTTTTCTCTGCCAACCGCGCAGCAAGTAGCATTGATCGAACAGACGTTTGAAACGATCGGGATGGCGGACCAGCACGATCAAATCGCCGGCACGCTCAGCCATGGCCAGAAACAATGGTTGGAGATCGGCATGCTGCTGATGCAGGAGCCGCGAGTTCTTCTTCTGGACGAACCCGTGGCGGGGATGAGCGACAGTGAAACGGAGCGAACGGCGGACTTGATCGCAAAGCTGAAAAGCGCCGATCGCGCCATTGTCGTCATCGAGCACGATATGGAGTTCGTCGAAAAAGTTGCAGACAGGGTTATCGTTCTGGATGGAGGTCAGCTTCTGGTCGAGGGGCGAATGGATGCGGTCAAATCGGATCCACGTGTCGTTGAAGTCTACTTGGGGCGATGATCATGGGACTGACCATAGAGAAGCTAAATCTGCACTACGGCAGCAGCCATGCGCTGAAGAATATTTCATTTCAGACTGCGACGAAGGGCTGCACCGCTGTCATGGGACGCAATGGCGCCGGTAAAACGACGCTCCTGCGTTGCCTGATGGGAGTTCTCCCAGCGACCTCGGGCAAAATTTCCTGGAACGATCAAGATGTTACGATCTTGCCGCCATTTCGTCGCGTAAGAGAAGGATTCGGATACGTCCCCCAGGGGCGCGAGATTTTCGCAAATCTCACCGTGGGACAAAATCTCGAAATCGCGGCGGCGGCGGCGAAGGTCGAGGAACCCGAGGGGGTAATCGCGGAAGCCGTCGCGCTCTTCCCTGTCATCGGAGAGATGTGGAAGCGCCGAGGCGGGGATCTCTCCGGGGGGCAACAGCAGCAGTTAAGTATAGCACGCGCGCTTGTAACGCGGCCCGAGCTGCTGATCCTCGATGAGCCAACCGAGGGTGTTCAGCCCTCGATTGTCAGCCGCATCGAAGACGTGATCGCGCAATTGCGCGGTCGCCTCTCGATCTTGCTTGTTGAACAATATTTCGATTTCGCCCGCTCCATCTCGGACCAAGTCGTGGTCCTTTCCCGAGGTGAAGTTGTGCTGCATGGCGCCGCATCGGACATAAACGATGAAGCTGTGAAACGACATCTTTCAATCTAAATAGAAAGCGATACATGATGTTTGAAGTAAAAGCCTCTCCTGAGAACCTTTACTGGGGCTATTTCGATGCGGAGACCAAGCCAGTGTTGACCGTTCCTTCCGGAGCGGAAGTGATGCTGCATACGCTACCTGCCTGCTTTGAAGAGGATGTTCCCCCTAATTCCACGCTGGTTACGCCGGATCACCGGATTGCGCTGGACAATCTGGTACCAGGCGGCGGCGACGGAAAAGTTGTGGCTGGCCCTGTCGGTCCCCACGTGCTCACAGGACCGATTTTCGTGGAAGGCGCAATGCCCGGGGACGTCTTACAGGTTGATATTCTGGAAGCCACACCCCGCCAAGACTGGGGCTTCTGCGCCATCCTGCCCCTTCTGGGAACATTGCCGGAGGAATTCACCAACTACGAGCGCATGCACGTTTCGATCGATCGCGATCGGCAGATGGCGAAATTGCCGTGGGGACTGGAGATTGCCCTTGATCCCTTCTTCGGCATCATGGGTGTTGCGCCACCAAAGGAATGGGGCCGAATCGGCACCCCGGAACCACGGGCGTTTGGCGGCAATATGGACAATAAAGATCTCCGGCCAGGAAGCACCGTTTATTTCCCTGTCTTCAACGAAGGCGCATTGTTCAGCGCCGGTGACGGACATGGATGCCAGGGACACGGTGAGGTTTGTATCACAGCGCTGGAGACAGCACTCAACGGAGTCTTTCGCCTTACCGTGCGCAAGGACATGAAACTGGCTCAGCCATTCGCCGAGACCCCAGACAAACTCATCTCGATGGGTTTCAATAGCGACCTTGATGAAGCAGCCCGGCAATCGGTGCGTGAGATGATAAGGCTGATATGCGAACGTACGAATCTGGATCGGAACCAAGCATACATGCTATGTTCACTGGTAGCTGATCTGCATGTAACTCAGCTTGTTGACATCAACAAAGGCGTACATGCAATCCTTGACAAGAGGCACCTGGTAAACGCACTGGCAACTCGCGAAAAGTACTCACTTTGATCTCGAAAATTTAGAGTTGCCAACCGGGAGCGGTTTGCGGGGTGGAGTGCACCCCGTTTCACCGGACATGTCGGCTAGTTTGATTTAGCCCTGATGAACTGCCGAGGGGAAGCCATCTTGAGCGCGGAATGGGGATGGATTTCGTTGTAGTCCTCGATCCATCCGTCGATGAGCCGGAGCGCTGTTTCTGCGTCCGGTAGTGCTGCGATGCGGATATAGTCCCGCTTCAGGGTTTTGACGAAGGCTTCTGACATGCCGTTCGACTGCGGACTGGCCACCGGCGTGAAGCAAGGCGTCAGATTGAGCGCCTGGGCAAAGAGCCTTGTGTCCCTCGCGGTGTAAGCAGAACCATTGTCCGAGAGATGCTCGATGGCTTGTGGGGCTCGGGTGGCTGCGAACCGCTTCTCGACCGCCTCCAGCATCATGTCGCGCACGTCAGAGCCGGAGATGCCCGCGTTGGCGACCGCCGTCCAGGCGATGATCTCCCGGTCGAAGGCGTCGATGATGAAGGCGAGACGGATGACCTCGCCATTCCAGCAAGTGAACTCCAGACCGTCCGAGCACCAGCGCAGATTCGAGCGCATCACCATCACCTTGCCGTCGTGGAGGCGGCCCTTGCGAACGGCCGTATGCTTCTCCAGCAGCATGGCGTGGTTGCCCATGATGCGATGAACCCGCTTGGCGTTGACGACAGGCTTATCGGCGGCTCGCCTCTCGCGATTGAGGAGCGCGGCGATCCGCCGATAGCCATAGGTTGGCCTTTGATCCACCAGCCTGCGAATGGCGGGGAGAAGTTCTGCATCCTCGGCCTTGTGGTAGGCTCCGCGCGGCTTTGATCTGCCTTTCAGCCGCTCGACGAGGTTGGAACGGGATACGCCCAGCGTGTCGGCGACGGCCTTCATCGGGAACCGTCCTTCGGCAACAAGATCGGCCGCGATGTCCGTTTTTTTGAGTCTGCTTTGGATAAGGCTTCGCGGAGTATTTCGACCTCCATCGTCTTGCGGCCGAGCATGCGCTCCAGCTCGCGGACACGATCCTCCAGCTTCTTCACTTCCGAATTTGTAGTGGCCCCCTAAATCCCCGGACACGATCTCCCACTTGTTAAGTGTTAGGAGTAAAGTGCCCATTATGACCAGTCACATACCTAAGATAGAAGTGCTGTCCGGCCCTGAGCGCCGCCGTCGCTGGTCGACAGCGGAGAAGCTCGCAATAGTCCAGGAGACCTACGAGCCTGACGTCACGGTCAGCATCGTTGCTCGACGGCATGGCATTCAGCCGAACCAGTTGTTCGCGTGGCGCAAGCTGGCAACGCAGGGGGCGCTAACGGCCACCGCATCGCAGGAAGAGGTCGTCCCTGCATCCGAATACAGGGCGCTTCAGAACCAGGTGAAAGAGCTGCAGCGCCTCCTCGGCAAAAAGACGATGGAAGGCGAAATCCTCAAAGAAGCTCTTGAGATAGCATCAGGGTCAAAAAAACACCTGTTGCGCTCGCTCTCGTTGCCGAAGGACGGTTCGCGATGACGGCGGTGTGCGAGACCTTGGGTGTCGCCCGCTCCAACATATCGGCACGTGTGAAGCAACGTCCTTCCAGAGCCCGAGGGCGGCCGCCGCTCGCTGATCAGGAACTGGTGGATGCGATCAAGACGATCATCGATGACATGCCGACCTACGGATATCGCCGGGTTCACGCGATCCTGCGCCGTAAAGCCTGCAGCGAAAACCGTCCATGGCCAAATGCCAAACGCGTCTACCGGGTGATGAAGGTTCACGGCATGCTTCTTCAGCGCCACACCGGTGCAATCGACACCCGTCGCCACAATGGCTGCGTCGCTGTCGAGCAATCCAATCTGCGTTGGTGTTCAGACGGCTTCGAAATCGGCTGCGACAACAAGGAGAAGGTGCGCGTTGCCTTCGCTCTCGATTGCTGTGATCGCGAGGCCATCGCCCATGTCGCGACAACCGAGGGCATCAAGAGCGAGGACGTCCAGGACCTTGTCATCACGGCTGTTGAGAACCGCTTCGGCCTCGTCAACACCCTTCCAAAGCCAATCGAGTGGCTGACGGACAACGGCTCCTGCTTCATCGCAAAGGAAACCAAATCGCTGCTCATCGATATCGGCATGGAGCCGTGTTCAACGCCCGTTCGCAGCCCCCAGTCCAACGGAATGGCCGAAGCCTTCGTCAAAACCTTCAAGCGTGATTACGTCTCGGTGAACCCCTTGCCGGACGCCATGACCGTTATCGCGCAACTGCCCTCATGGTTCGAACACTACAATACCCTTCACCCGCACAAGGCCTTGGGCTATTGCTCGCCTCGTGAGTTCTTAAACCGTCAAACAGAAACCTGATCCTGTCCGGTTTTTAAGGGGCAACTCCAGAATTGCCGACAACCGGCTCGTCAGAATCCACGGCTGCAGCACCTCCCTCACTCAAGAGCCTGCGCCACCGGTAAAGCAGATTGGGCGCAACGCCATGACGGCGAGCGGTGGAAGACACCGTCTCGCCAGGTTCGAAACTCTGCTCAATGATTGTCAGCTTCTGCTCAGTTGTCCACCGCCTGCGGCGAACATCACCCGTCAGCAATTCAACGTGTCGATACTCGTTAGACATAAGCCTGTCCTCAAGCCTGTGCTTGAGCCTTTCTGCTTATGCCGACTGTCCGGTCGAAATGGGGGGCAGTTCACGGGGATGCTTGTGTTTTGGCAAGACCAATCTTCCAACTACAATCTGCGCACAACCAGTTCGATAGTGTTTTCCACGCAGAACTGAGCCAGATCAGTTCTGCGTGGAATTGGGGTCGCAGCAATTCGCCTCCATAGCGATCACTTTCTTCCATCGGTGAACCACTGATGCAGATGCCTGCTTTGGCTCAGGAAGGTATTCCAGCTCGGGTACCGCAGGCTCACGACACTAGGACCTAGTTTTTTCGTCTGCGGTCCCAACGATCATGGTACCAAAGCCACTGATCTGGATATTCCCTGACCCAGAGTTCCACCTTTTCATTTAGAAGCTGGGCGGTTTGCTGGATATCTACCGTGCCCTGCGGATCGCGCGGGATAGTAATTTTTGGCTCAAGCTCCAACCGAAACCGATTGTTTGGCAGACGAATGCAGCGAGCCGGAAGGACATCGCAATCGAATTGACGCACCAGCTTTGCCAGTAGCGGGTTTGTTTGAACGTCCTTGCCGAAGAATTGGGTCGGTAGGCCTTTACGAAACTTCTGATCGACCAGGATTCCAACGCCACCCCCACGCTCTAGTTGGCGAGCGAGCGCGAAAGACGACCCTGCATGGGAAGGAACAAGATTTCCCATCCTCTCCTTTCGAAAATTGATAAGTCTGTCGGCAACATATGGATTGTTTGGAGGACGAAACAAAGAAGTCACGTTGAGACCGAACGTGGCCCCAACGACAGCCAACAGTTCGAAATTGCCCGTGTGAGCGGTGAAGACTATGAATGGGCGCTTATGGTTGTGTAGTTTTGTAAACTCGTCAATCCCAGACACCTCGATCCGCCCTGGCTCAGATCGCTCAGGATCGTAATCGAACAGTTGGTCCAAAAATACATACTCGGCAGCTAACCTGCCTATATGTCCCCAACTCGCTGTCGCAAGCTCCCGTCGTTCTCTTTTCGGCTTTTCCGGATAGGCTATACCAAGATTATGAAGTACGAGCTTGTGGCGTGGGGTCAGGGGCCCGATTACGCGTGCAAAACGATCGGCAAATCTTATCGCTGGATCGGCAGGGAAAAGCTTCAGTAGATTCAGGAACCCGAATGCTATCGTGGCATTGATCCATTGGCGAAGGTCGTCTAGCCGAAAGACGAGCTGCCTCAAGTGTCTTCTTACGCTTTTGCTCATTCGTTCATGCGTTCCGATTATCGGTCTCATCGGTCAAGTCCTTACGAAAAACTCCAGCGCATTCTCTGAGCTTATTCTCCAGCCTGTAGCGACAGGTGAAATGCCATCGGAAGGCTGTTAAGAGAAAAGGCAGAACGGCAGGAGACAAGTATAATGATCAGAGAAGAGATGCTTACCTATTCTCAGGCGGTTTGCGATGGGCTTCGCGAGGACGAAGACGGTGTGAGACGCGAGGTTCTCACTCATGCAGGAAGCAGGTGGTCGCTCGGCGTCATTCACACCCTCGGTGTCTATGGCAGGCTCCGGCACGCAGACATCGGAAAACGAATGCACGGCGTGACACAGCGGATGCTGACGCGAACGCTCCGCCAGCTCGAGAGAGACGGTCTCGTCACGCGCCATGATCTCGTAGAGATGCCGCCCCGGGTTGAGTACGAACTGACCGAACTCGGGATGGGTCTTCTCATCCGCATGGTTCCGCTGTGGACATGGGTCGTGGAGAATTCTGACGAGTTTCGCAAGGCGCGCGAGGATTACGATGCCCGTCCGCCAGAAAAGCCTTCCTGGCAGACATTTTGAGCACAAATGCACCAGGAGGAAAACATGCCAGCATGCCATCTTACGTTGGATGACAGCGTGATGAGGGAGCACTCGCGGAGCAACTATTTTCTTTTTCCACGATACCGGCAGGCACTGTCACTTTCCGCTAAGGTTCGCCCCAATCCAATCCGACACGGTCGTCACTTTGATGCCTTTGCGCACGTTGAACGTGTTGGCTTTGTCCCACGCCATGCCACGCCCGATACCGAAGGCTGCACGGTACTTGCGCATCATGTTCTGGGGGTCGTTTGCCAGTTCTTCCATCAGGACCGGGACCGTCCATTCGGACCGGCTGAAAGGGCGGCTCAATCCTACTTCAAGTTTGTCGGCGAGTTCACCGTAGGTGACGGTATCGCCGGCAAGGAAGACGATCTCGTTTGCGATGGTCGGCTCGTAAAAGACGATTTCAGCGGTCAGAGCGCCAATGTCGTCAGGCGTCGTCACAGTGACAGCCGTATCGTAGCTGCCGAGAGCATTGACTATGTCATTCTGCAGGTCAACGACACCGAATTCCGGTTCGAAGAGATAGCTCATGAACATCCCGGTGGAGATGATGACCCATTCGGTCTTGCTTTGGGAGCGCAACAGTTCCCGCACATCAAGCTGAGCGTCGAAAATGTCCTGCGGGCCGCCTCGACCGATCGCCTCAAAGTCGACGCCGAATTGCCAGGGGAAATAGCGGGGAATTCCCGACTGCAACGCCGCCTTGGCAAGCTTCATCGGCGTATTGATCCCGGCCGCATACCCTGTGCAACCGATCACGGTATCGTAATTCCAAAACAGAGATGCCAGTTCATCGACTGAGCTCTTCACCAAATCGCCTTCGATGATCTCGATGCCGAGGTCGCGGATTTCGGCGATGTCGCGCTGCTTTGCAGGCACATCTGATTGAACGGCACTGGCGCGGAGAAGAACGCTGATCCTGGCGCCCTCGATGGTCTTGGCGCGAAGAGCCAGATTGCGCAGGACGGGCATGCCGAGTTCGCCGGCACCGAGCACGAGAATGTTGCGCGACTTCGTTTGGGAGACTGTTGTGTTCATCGATTTCAATCCTTCAAAAACTCTGTGTTGCCGCTATTTGGCAACTCACGATCACGAAGGAAAGAAGGTACACGGATGATACTGCGGCTGACCGCAGGGCGATCACGCGTTTGGTCTCAGCCCCGCGCAGGTGCGACGACGCGGTGACATTCCCCGAATGCGGGGCGCCACCTTAGAGGGATATGCTGTAAAGATTATGGTCGCGATCCGGCGCAGCCGATTACGCAACCTTGGTCACGGACCTCCGCACAGCGTCTCGAAACATCTGTGCGACCGGGTTTGCGGGAAGTCCATCTCTCTGCTGGGCGGAATACATGCCGAGTTCCCAGACCGGAAAATTTCTGTTCTGAAGGGTGACATCGAGCGCAGCCAGCCGATGATTTGCGATCAATGCGCGAGGTACCATCGCCAGACCGAACCCACGTTCGACAAACTGCAGGAGCAGTGAAAATTCGTCGACTTCGAACGTCGTCGTTCGGTGGGTTCCCTGGCTTGCGAATATCTGATCGGCGATCTGGCGCAGGCCCCAGCGTGTCGATAGATCGACGAATGGTTCTGCGCTTATCGCCTCGAACGGAATATCCCGTTCGCTCACCAGGCGATGGTCTGCCGCGCCGACAATCGTCATTTGCGACGACACGACAGACAGTACATCGAAACCGCTGTGGTTCACGCTGTAGGATGGCATGAAGGCGACGTCGATCGATCCTCGACGCAATTCGAGGGCCAGCTCGCTTGGCCGCGTTTCGCGCACGCTGATCTCGACGTTAGGGTGGGCCGTCCGAAATTCATGCAATAGCCGCGGGATGTCGAGGCTTGGAGCAAGACTTTGAACCATAGATACGACGATGCGGCCCGATGCCCCAGTCTGAACTTCACCAATAGATCGCTTCGCAGCCCGCATGGCCGCAAGTACGCGGCGGGCTTCTGGAAGGAAGACCTGCCCGGCGGGACTGAGCTCCACCCGGCGGGTGTTTCTGATGAACAGAGAAGCACCCATCTCCTCCTCAAGGGACCTGATTGCCGATGAGAGACCGGACTGTACGATCCCGCACCTCTCGGCGGCCTTCGTAAAGTGTTGTTCTTCGGCGGCTGCGACAAACAGTTCGATCTGACGAATTTCCATACGCGTCCCGATTAATCTCTAATAAAGATGAGAGCTATTCAATATATTCGTTGGAGTCAATTATACTAGTCGAGTATGCGGATGCGACGTAACCCATGAGGCTTCTTGAATGTCATCCGTTGATAAAAATATTGCGCCGGAGCGGTCATCATCGACCTTTTTCGAGGGATCGAGAGCACCTCTGGTCCGTATGTGGCTGAGTATCCTGCTCGTCCTTTTCTCGGCCTTTAATCTACGTTCGTTGCTTACCAGCGTCGCTCCATTGCTCCGAGACATCCAGGCGGACCTTTCTCTGTCAAACTTCTGGGTGAGCGTCCTTATGACCGTGCCTGTCATCTGCCTCGGGGTGTTTGGACCGCTGGCAGCTCCTTTGTCGAGGCGCTTCGGGCTCGAGTTCGTTCTTGTGATGGCTGTGGTCGCCGCTCTGGCAGGCACCATCCTGCGCTCGTTCGGGCTGGTGCCACTCTATATGGGAACCATCCTGATAGGAGCAGGCATCTCGCTTCTGGGCATCTTGACGCCGGTTCTCATCAAGAGAGACTTTCCTTCGAAGGTGGGTCCGATGATGGGCCTTTTTGCAATGATGTTGGGCCTTGGCGCGGCGGCATCGACGGCATTGGCAGTGCCCATTAGCCAGGCCCTGGGCGGGCGTTGGGAGGCGGGCCTTTCTTTCTGGATGGTACCGCTTGTCCCGACTGCCCTGATCGTTCTGGGGCGGATGGCACTCGGCGAAAAAGGCGGGCGATCGGTCGTTCAGGCAAAGGTTCGTATCATGCATGACCCCGTGTCTTGGCAGCTCATGGGTTTCTTCGCGCTTTTTGCGTCTCTGGCGTATGCCCTTATCAGCTGGGGTCCTTCGATGTTGTTATCCCGAGGACTGGATTCAAAGAGCAGCGGCTTTATCATGTCGATCTACTTTCTGGCCCAGATGCCGAGCGGACTTCTCGTCCCGATTATTGCGGGAAAGTTGCGCGACCAACGCCTCATCACCGCTGCGATGATTATTCTCGGAACGGTGGGTGCCATGGGCCTCTTGCTGGCCCCCACATGGTCGCTCAGTGGCGTTGCCCTCTTGGTTGGGATCGGCCAGGGCGGTGGCTTCGCGATCGCTCTTACGCTCATCGTACTTCGCGCCGGAACCCCGCAAGTCGCAGCAAGGCTCTCCAGCGTCGTTCAAAGCGTTGGTTACGTCGTCGGCGGTCTCGTCGGCCCTTTCGCGGTGGGAATGCTCCATGACATGACAGGGGGTTGGTCAGTTATCGTTATATTCTTCGCCGTCGTGGGCGCTGCCTCGCTGGTTTTGGGATGGCGAGCCAGTCGGAACAGAACGATATTGTCATCCTGATCGGCGATCGCGCCGATTGGCTCGCCTCAAACACAAGCCACGTAGCAATGATAGAAAGGCACAGGACAGTGGTAACCGTCTCAACCAAGGAGTGGGCGGATAAAGGCTGAGCGAAGAGCTCGGTGGTCTTCCTGCTAAACTTTCCGTGGGGCGCTTCCCACGCATAACGCAAGGTCGAATACAATGTCAGCATTATTTTCTACGTTTCAACTGAAGGACGTCAGCCTTCGTAACCGTATCGCCGTCGCTTCGATGTGTCAGTACCAGGCGCAGGATGGCATCGTTAACGATTGGCATTTTACGCATTACAGCAGCCTGGGACGCGGCGGATCAGGTCTCGTTATCGTTGAGGCGACTGCAGTCTCACCAGAGGGGCGTATCACGCCGGGCTGTACCGGACTTTGGAAAGATGAGCAGACCGAAGGCATGGCGAAAGTCGCAGCTTTGATCAAGGCTGCAGGTGCTGTGCCAGGCATCCAGATCGGGCAGGCCGCAAGGCAAGTGCCAATCTTCCCTGGGAAGGCGACGATCATATCCCAACAGGCGATCCGCGTGGATGGGAGACCATTGCACCATCTTCCATTGCCTTTGGCGGCGGCCTTTCGAAGGTGCCTAAAGAGATGTCGCTTTCCGACATCGACCGCGTAAAGAGTGATTTCATTGCCTCTGCACGACGCGCATTGGAGGCCGGGTTCGAGTGGCTTGAACTTCACTTCGCGCACGGGTACCTCGCCTCCAGCTTTTTCTCGGCCTACGCCAACCAGCGAACTGACGCCTATGGTGGTGATCAGGCCGGAAGAAACCGTTTCCTGATCGAGACACTTGCTGCCGTTCGAGACGTTTGGCCAGAGAACCTGCCGCTGACCGCACGCTTCGGAATTGTTGTGTTCGACGGCCATGATGAGGAAATGTTGAGCCAGTCGATTGATCTGGTGAAGCAGTTCAAAGACGGCGGTCTCGATCTTTTCAGCACGAGCATAGGCTTCTCCGCGTCCGTCGGTAAAGTGCCGTGGGCGCCAGCATTCCTAGTTCCATTCGCTTCACGTATTCGTTCGGAAACCGGCATTGCTGTCGGTTCTGCTTGGCTTCTCGATGCACCTGCGGACGCCGAGAAGGCCATAGCCGAGAACGAGGTTGACGTGGTTATGATGGGCGCGTGCCATGCTGGCAAATCCGCATTACCCATATCAGCTCGCGATTGTGCTTGGAGAAGAGAAGCCAGCCTGGGCGCTTCCAGCGCCCTATGCACATTGGCTCACGCGCTACCGGTCCAATAGCAACGGCGCTCTTTGAATTTGGCGCTGGCCTAGCTTCACCATAACGCTAGACCGTCCAGGAACTCCCAGACGGTCACCACCGTCGCTAATCACGCGAGGCCAAGGCCGTAGCCACTACCCGTCTCGCAAGCGGGCGATGCAAAGTACCAATTTGGGTCTTTGGCAAATCCATCGCCCTAGTGCAAGGTTTTGCATTCAATTGCCGGGTCCAGAGTTCGATCCCTTTCAAGCGCGAAGCCGCCAATGTTGAGCCTGGCCGCTCCATCTTTAGCCGGGAGGGTGGCGGGTAGTGAACTCGCGAAAATCAAAGTTAGCGATTCAATCCATTCTCTTTATCCGGCGCCCTGAATTTCTGGAAGCTTCGCCAAAGGCGGCCGCAATCTTCATCATGAACGCCTTGCTGAAACGACCGAGCGTCTTCTGGTCCGGCTCGATATACCAAGAATGCTCAGCCACATCGTAATTGTATTCATCAACTATCACCCAACAGCGCTTCAGGTCGCTCAGGCCGGCTCGACGTGCCTCCGTATCAGGTATTTCTAAAGCGGCGCGGTCGGTCTGTGGCGGTTGCGTTGTCACTGCGAGAAGAGCTAGATGGGTTAGGCTGTCTTTGGTACTACGAACCGCAACGACGACGCAGGTCGGACGCGACTTGCGTCCTTCAGTCTCACCACGCTCATCCTGCCAGCTCCATAGATACGGATAGCTGATTATCTGACCGGGAAAGAACTCACGGCTCATCGCCGTACCCTTCACCACGCGCTAACCGATCGACTTCCGCACTAAACAGCTCTACATGCTCATCGGGCATGTCTGCAGCCCGATGAGGCTTGCGGGGGTCGCCACCGCTGCGCAGGCGTTCATAATGCTCATAGCTCATCAGTACGAAGCGTGGCTTCCGGTGTTTGGTGAGAACTACCGGCTCACGGCTCGCAGCATCTGTGACATCGCCAACCTGTTTGTTGAGGTCACCCGTCGTGTACTGGCGCATAGAAAATCTCCAAAATGAATATCCATAATATCTGAATTTTCCAGATTATCAAGATATTTTGCTTCTGAGAACGTTGCTGGAGTGACTATCGCATTTGTTTGAATGGCAAATGTGAGCTTAAATTTGCTCTACGAAAACGAGACTACCAAATCCTGGGGCGACGGTTCAGATCCCTTCAAGGTGCCTCAGGTTCGTGTATACAACATCCTGAAGGTTCTCCTTCATTTGAAGTCTGATGCTTTGCTTCCTATGGACAGGTTTGATTGGCGGAAAGGGTTGAAGGTGTCGTCGCAACGGCATTGGCGGAGACGACGTTGTACTTCTTCAGAACCAGTGAAAGCGTTTCTGGACTGGGGCGACTTTGAGCGCGTGATCCAATGCGCCAAAGAGCGAACTGTAAGAAGCATACCAAAAGCTTTCGGCCCTGAACATCTGTAAAAAGCGTCTAGGCGTAACGCAAAGGGGAAGCTTTCTGGTGCCTCCCGGTTTACGCTACTGGGATCAGCACTCCTCCCAGTTCTCGGTCGCGAGGGCGGTGTTGCCTACACTGCGCGGTGCTGGCGCAGAGCTGCGCGATGGTGTGGGCCTTGATGATGCGGCCGCTCGCACCGTTGCAGCGGTCTGCCGCAAGGCAGCGGTCTGAGAATTTGATCCCGCGCCATAACCGAGCTGGAAGCAGGAGATCAGTTCATGCAGCTTCTGGCTTTCGCCCGCTAGCCCCGCACCCGCGGCATTCATCTCCTCGACCATGGCAGCGGTTTGTTGCGTGGCCTGATCCATATGGTTGACCGCAGTGTTGACTTCCGCAAGCCCGTTCGATTGTTCATGCGCTGCCGTCGCGATGGCACCCATATGGGTATTGACGGTCAGAACGAGTTGTTCGATCGCCGTCAGCCCCTGACCGGTTTCGCTGACTAGCTTCACCCCTTCAGAGACAGCGGCGGTAGAGTTGGCAATTAGGCCTTTGATCTCTTTGGCGGCATTGGCGGAATGCTGTGCAAGCTCGCGCACTTCCTGGGCAACGACAGCAAAGCCCTTGCCAGCCTCACCCGCACGTGCAGCTTCGACCCCTGCATTCAAGGCTAGCAGATTGGTCTGGAACGCAATCTCGTCGATCACACTGATGATGTTGGAGATTTGACTGGAGGCCTGCTCGATGCGCTCCATCGCCGTCACCGCGTTACGTACCACGGCACCTGACCTTTCTGCTTGGTCACGTGCATTGCGGACTACCGTGCGCGCCTCGCCTGTGCGGCGGGATGTTGACGTAACGTTCGAGGTGATCTCTTCCAGAGCCGCAGCTGTCTGTTCCAGGGTGCCGAGTATATTTCCCGGTACAGATGTATGTGAATATGTGTGGTCTGAGAACAAGGAAGAAACAGATCAGTGGACTACGGCGCTAGCCGCAGTCCACTGCAATAAGGCTTTTCCTGGCCCTAAAGGTCTGCCGAGCCAGTCAAAAGCACCACTCATTAACGTCTAAGCACGACACCTGCTGCCTCTCTGTCCCATGTTGTTTCGGTACGACCTCGCTCACGCAACTTGAATTTCTGAATTTTCCCGTTCTCAGTTCGCGGCATGTCATCCACATATTCAATGAAGCGAGGGATCGAGAAATAAGACATTCTTCCTTGGCAGAATTCGATGATCTCTTCTTTGGTAGGTTGATGACCCCCGCGCAGCACGATAGCTGCCATGACTTCATCTTCCGCCAGTTCGGATGCAACAGGAAACACAGCTGCGATCGCCACAGACGGGTGAGCAATCAGAACCTGCTCAACCTCGAACGAGGATATGTTTTCACCCCGTCGCCGGATAGCGTCTTTCATGCGATCTACGAAACGATAATATCCGTCTGGACTGCGTACCATGCGATCCCCGGTGTGTAGCCAGAGATTGCGCCAAACTTCGACCGTCTTGTCGGGCATGCCGAAATAGCCCAAGGACATAGCGAAAGGTTCTGTCGCGCGGATCAGGAATTCCCCGGCTTCGCCATCGGGTAGAGGGTTGTCGTGTTCGTCGACGATGATAGCCTCGAAGCCTTCTACAAGGCGACCAGCCCAACCGTGACGGCGATGCGTGCTTGTTGAAGCAATAACCGCATTACTCTCTGTGGTACCGTATCCTTCTAGAAGAACAATGCCAGTTCTGCGTTCGAATTCTTCGGACGCGTGTTGCGGAACGCCCGGCGCCAGAGCCGTTCGTATCGCATGATCTCTTTCCGCTTGCGATTCAGGTCTGGACAGCAGCATGGGAACCATGGCGCCCAGCAGGTAAGTGACAGTTGCCCCGGAAGCTCTCATCACATCCCAAAAGCCGGAAACGGAGAACTTCGGCTCTACGACTTGGGTTGCTCCATATATCAATGCCTGGAAAAATGAATTGATTGCGTTGGTATGAAACAACGGCAGAGGCGTATGAAGCACATCGCCCTTTTCGACACCCAGTTGCTTGCCCGTGTAAGTGCCCCACCAGAAAAATTGGCCGTGCGGGCAAACTACTCCCTTCGAGAGTCCGGTCGTTCCCGAGGTGTAAAGGATGGTCAATGGGTCGCTTGGGGCAATCTTTGCGGGTTCGACCTGAACGGTAGGCGCAGGAAAATCTCTGACGTCAACGGAAAGTTGAGGCCACGCAGTCTTATCTTTTTGATCGATTACCCAGATCGTCCTGACCTGGAGCGCGTCGAAATCGATTCCATCCAGCGCCTTCAAAAACTGTTCTTCAATGACAAGAAGTGCCGCGTTTGAGTTTGACAGGATATGTTGCAACTGAAAGCCACGTGAGGCCGTGTTGATAGGGACCGCAACACTGCCCATCCATCCGCATCCCAGGAAAACCGACATGAATTCCGGCCTGTTGGAGCAGATGAGGGCAACCCGGTCTCCCTTGCGAATACCCGTTTCCATCAACGCACCGGCATAACCGGCTGCCTGTTTGCGTGTACCGTCGAATGTCCAGCTTTCTCCAAGGCAAGAGAACAGGGTTTGATCCGAGAACGTTCTGCTTTGCTGCTCCAGAAGGCTCGGCAAAGTTCGTTCTGCAGCTGAGAACGCAGTTTTTGGATCAAACTCTACAGTCATCGTCATTCCCTGTTGGTCTTCTGGACGCCGACAAAGCGCCGGCGCGTGTGGCTTGAAAGATTTCCAAAGTGTTTATATGACAAATCATATAACTGTGTCGAGTCTGGTTATTGCATTTTTGCACGCGTTGTGCATGAAGCTAGCAGACCACCCGGCATATTGAATTAGATTGATCTTGTGACCAACGAGAAGGGAACGCGACATGAGCAACGATAGCCCGTTGCCCCACGGCGCTGACATTTCTGAACTCGAGCAGTATCTGCCTTATCTGCTCCACCTGGTGACTGCCAGTTTGAACAGTCGCTTCCTGGAGCGATTAAGACCATATGGTGTGACGGTACAAAGGTGGCGTGTTCTGATGGTGATCATGAACAAAGGGCCCCGAAACATCAGCGAACTGATCAAGCTTACCCTCATACCGCAGTCTGCACTCAGCCGGCTCATCGACCAGATGGAGCGCGATTCCTTGGTCCGGCGTCGGATTTCGGAGATCGACACGCGAGTTGTGCAAGTCGAGCTGACCGACCACGGACGCCAGATCTATCACACTCTGGCTCCGACTGCTTCACTGCATGCGCATGATATGATTGAGGGATTAACCCTGTTAGAGATCGACAACCTGTTTCTGACGCTGGATAAAATCCTCGCGAACTTGGGTGCAACAGTTGTTCGCACGCCCAAAGGGCAATCCAACGCTGGCTCAGGGACTTGAATGCAGGGTCGTCTCAGGTAGAGACGGCTCGCTTTCTTGGCTGAGGGGAGGGGATCCGGCGTTGAGTTTGCAGACTTACATGTTGCAGATGCTCAATCCTGGGCCTGGCTCTGGGCATGGGCTGTTTGATCTGAAGCGAAGGCATTCTTGCTAAAGAACTTCAGGAACCATTTCACGCAAGACACTCCGAAGCAGTGGACGAACCGCAGCCGCTGCAGGTGAGGCTGCACGTTCGCGGGCGGTAATAATGCTGACCTGCCGGGTAATGGCAGGATCTGTTAGTGGACGCGCGATGATGCGTCGATTGTTAAGCGCCGAAAAAGCATAGGTCGGAAGAACGGCAACCCCTATCTGATTTTCGACCAGCGAAAGAGCAGTGTGAATCTGATGGACCTCCATATAAGGCCTCAGGGCAAGGTTGGCTGATTCAAAGCCGATCTCGGTTAATAGCCGGATTTTGCTTTCTCGAGTGAGCGTGATGATCCGCTGGTTTTGCAGATCCGTCCAGCCCACTTCCTCTCTCGATCTGAATTCATGCTCCTGCCATGTGAAGAGGAGAAGCCGGTCAGAGAGGATATGTTGGCTGTCTATGTTCTCCTCATCGGAATTGAACGTGCCGACGCCCAGATCGCACAAGCCATTCCTGACTTTGTTTACGATCAGATCAACGCCAAGATCTTCGATGCTGAGCTTGAGATTAGGATAGACGCTCGCCATCTTCATTGTCAGACGAGGAAGCACGGTCGCCGCCAGAAGTGACGGTGCGGCTATGCGCACCAGTCCAGCGCGCAGCTTGCTCAGGTCGCGAACCGCCTCGATTGAGCGGTCCATTTCCGCCAATCCTGCCAGCGCACCTGCCGCAAAGATCTGACCTGCTTCCGTAAGTTCGACACGTCGTGTGGTGCGATCGAATAAGCGCGCGCCCAGAAGTGTCTCCAGATCGTTGATTGCATGGGACACGCTTGCTTGGCTAGTGCCAAGACGTTCTGCCGCACGAGAGAAGTTACCGAGCTCAACGACGGCCTGGAAGCTTCGAATTTGCCGGATATTGACCATCGTCATTCATACTCGAACAAACATAAATATATGCTTAAACGCCCAGTTCCTAAATAACACAATCTCCGCCTTAATGGCAATCAAGACGCATCATTTGACTGGCCATCTTGAGTGCTGGGCCACGTAACGCCGCCGGCATCCTCCGTACTGCCACAAAAGGCAAAGGAATGGGGCTTCTAGAGGAGAAACAATGAAATACGACCGTAAGAGCGCCAAGTCCTACTCGCGCGAGACAATGCGAGGCATTTGGGCTGCAGCCAATACCCCTTTCCGCGCCGATGGCTCGATTGATGAAAACGGATTCCAGAGAAACATGGAAACATGGATTACCGATCTTTCAATCGATGGCTTCTTCATTGCAGGCAAGCAAGGCGAATTCTTTTCCATGTCCGTTGAAGAGCGTAAGCGCCTCTTCGACTTGTCGGTTGAAGCGTGCGACGGTCGTGCACAGACGATCATGTCTTGCTCAGATCAAAATCTCGATGTCGTCATCGATCTTGCAAAGCATGCGCAGGCGTGCGGAGCCGACTATATCGTCGTTCATGCTCCCGTTCTGAACTTCTTTAAAGCTCAGGACGAAACTTTGCTGCGGTACTATGAGACGATTGCCGCCAAGGTCGATATCGGAATGGCATTGTGGTCTCATCCGGATAGCGGCTATCTGATGAGTCCTGAACTTTGCAACCGTCTTGCCGATATCGAGACAGTTGTTGCTATCAAATATTCCGTCCCGAGGGACATGTACAAAGAGCTGACCCGATTGGCGAGTGACCGCATTCTGGTATCTACCGCGTCTGAGGAAGAGTGGCTCGAAAACGTTCTGGAGCTTGGCTGGCAGCTCTATCTCTGCTCGTCGCCGCCTTATACCTATCAAACCAAAAACGATCGACGAATGCGCGAATATACTGATCTGGCTTTTGCCGGCGAGGCTGGGCGCGCCCGCAGCGTGAGTGAAAGTCTCCAAAACGTACGAAATGCGTTCCGCAATTCTCGTCCTGCAGAAAAGCCGCACGCCCATCAAAAGTATTGGCAAGAACTGCTTGGACAGGTCGGCGGACCAGTGCGTGCCCCGCTTCTGGAACTGAATGATGCTGAGAAGCGGATCATCCGCGAAGCTTTTGAATCATGTGACCTTGCCAAGTCCTGAGATACGAGAGGATATAACGATGGCTAAACTGAGCGCTTTCAACCTGCAGAAATGGATCGCAGAACATCAGCATTTGCTGCAGCCTCCAGTCGGTAACCAGCAGATCTGGAAAGACGCGGATCTTATGGTGACGATCGTTGGTGGACCAAATCGCCGTACGGACTACCATGATGATCCTGTTGAGGAATTCTTCTATCAGCTCAAAGGTGACATGCTGCTCAAGCTTCATGACACCAAGACCGGGGAATTCTACGATGTTCCGATCCGGGAAGGTGATATCTTCCTGTTGCCTCCGCATGTGCGGCACTCGCCGCAACGCCCTCAGGAAGGCTCGATCGGCCTGGTGGTAGAACCAGCGCGGCCTGAAGGTGTTTTGGACGCAGTCGAATGGTACTGCTTTGAATGCTCAAACTTGGTCCATCGGGCGGAGGTAGATCTCGAGTCGATCGTTGATGATCTTCCTCCGATCTACAGCAAATTCTACGCCAGCGAGGAATTGCGAACCTGCAAGCATTGCGGAACGATTCATCCTGGCAAAACCCCGCCAGAGGGTTGGGTCAAGCTCTGATCGTCACCGCCATGACGGGCCAAGGGGAGGGGTGTCAACGCAGTTGAAATCGCTGCCTGCCCCTTCCTGGTCAACCTTGATTTTGAGTTGGCCAACTTCCGAATGAATATCGCGTCAGATTTGAATTGCACGGTGCAGAATGACTCAAACAGAAACAGTATGTCTCGTCGGATGGGGAGCCATCAGCCAGACGGTCGCCAATATGCTTGAGCAAAGACGCTCCGGTGCAAAGATCGTCGCCGTGGCGGTGAGGGACACTGCCAAAGCTCGTCCCGATCTGCCACAGGGTGCCAAGCTCATATCCAGCCCTGAAGAACTCGTTTCCACTGGTGCTCGACTCGTGGTCGAAGCTGCGGGTCGAGAAAGCGTGGCATCCTTCGGGCGGGCAGCTCTCTGCGCAAACATGGATTTCGCAGTGTCCTCAACCTCGGCCTTCGTCAACGAGGGTTTGTTGACAGAGTTGACCACGCTTGCGCGCAACAATGGACGGCAACTAATCCTCCCTCCCGGGGCGCTGGCCGGTCTCGATGCGCTTTCAGCCGCATCGAGACTGAGCCTTGATCGTGTGGAGCACAGGATTACCAAGCCGCCCGGTGCGTGGATCGGTACCGAAGCCGAGCGACTTTGCAATTTACATGAATTGAAGGAGGCAACGAGCATCTTTGTTGGAAGCGCTAGTCAGGCTGCTTCCAGGTTTCCTCAAAATGCAAATGTCGCGATCCTTAGCTCTCTTGCTGGAGTAGGCATCGAAAAGACACAAGTGTCGCTGGTTGCGGATGCCAAAGCAGCTCTAAACAGTCATGTGATCTATGTGGAAGGCAGCTTTGGGAATTTGAGCATCAATGTATCCAACAGACCTCTACCGGCCAATCCCAAATCATCCACGATGACCGCTCTAAACATCGTAAGAATGATTGAAAACAGACTTCCAGGCCTCGTGATCTGAGGTTTGAACATCGCCTCCCTTTTGTACCCGAGCAACGATACTGTTTGCCGCTGTCAGCATGGTTGTGCCGATCCGTTCGAGGTAGCTGTGAGCTTCGAGTTGCATTGGTTTGCTGTTGCCTATTTTCTAGTTCTAAAATCTCTAAACGACATTAGGAAAAGATCCCTTAGCGCGGCAGAGATCGAGCAGATACGTGCTGACACGCCAGGTGTAGCCATCGCATCCATCTCAATAACCCGGGTGCTGCGCTGATGCCCACACCTGTTGGGGCCGCAGTCACTGAATACCTCCACAGAGAGGCACAGATCGGAGAGTGGAGTTGCCCCTTAAAAACCGTGTGTGGACACCTCTCGCAATGCAAGTGATTTTTTCTTCGGTCATGAGCATGCGGTTGAGTTCCGTCGTGTGTCCGGCCTATTGAAGTGCATCGCTTTAGATGCTGGCCATTATGGTTCGTGCGGGGATTCGGTCCACATCGGACAGGCGTGCTCGGGGCACGTGGTTTTTAACTGGGTTTCCGATCCCGTCACTCTCAACTTTCGCCCATAAACCTCCGCTTAGATCACCCGCATGCCGACACTCTAGCCGCCGCAGTCAGACGGTAGCTGGAGATTCATATACCCCGCCGCGAGCCATCAACGCCCAAGCGACACGAGCAATTTTGTTTGCCAACGCCACTGCCACTAGCATCTTTGGTTTGCGCGCTAGCATTCGTCCAAGCCACGACTCTTTTTCACTGACCTGTTTGGCAGTGTGTCGAACAACTGCCATCGCGCCGATAATCAAGAGTCGCCTAAGATCACGTTGTCCCATCTTTGACGTCTTTCCAAGACGTGTTTTACCCCCTGTAGAATTCTGTTTCGGCGTGAGTCCAAGCCAGGCCGCAAAATCCCTGCCCTTGGAGAAGGTTGATGTATCTGGAGAAAGAGCGACCATTGCTGCGGCAGTTATCGGCCCTATCCCCGGAACCTTCATAAGCCGTCGTGCCGTTTCATCCGTGTGTGCGGCCTTTCTCACGACCTCGTCCAGTGTTTGAATGCGTTCATTGAGCATCTGAAGGTGCTTCAGTTCTCGACCGAGCTCGACAACTGCCTCCGGCAAATTTGGCTCCGGTTCGTGTAAAACTGCGGCAAGTTGGCGAATGTTTTGCGGGCCTGTTGGGACGACAATTCCGTATTCCGCAAAGTGTCCGCGAAGGGCATTTATAGTTTGCGTTCTCTGAGCCATCAAAAGGTCGCGAGTTTTGAACGCCATGGCTTGACTCTGCTGGCGGTGTTTAGCGGCAATCTCGATGAGATTCAGCGTCGGCGGCATCATTTTTCTGACGCTTTACAAAAGGCTTGACGTACTGAGGGGCAATAAGGCGCACATCGTGGCCCAGCTTTCCAATTTCCCGACCCCAGTGATGGGCTCCGGCGCAGGCCTCCATTGCAACAAGGCAAGTCGGATGCTCGGCTATGAAAGGCAAGTTTTGCGCGTGATAGCTTTTTTCGAAAGGCGACAGATCCATCAGACGCCTGCTGATCATGGGGGCCAGTGCCGTCGTCTCTTGGGTGAGGCGTGGGAAGATCAATCCAAGCGCTTGGCTCGCCAGCATTATGCACAGAAAGCCACCGATGCTGGCGATCGTAGCGCTAGCGAACAAGATGGCTCGCGTCGCCTGGGCAATTCTAAAGCACGGAGGGTCCTACATGCAGCCAGCCGAGTGAATACCTGTGCAGCAATGAAGGTCTAAGGATCGCATGGCCGAAGAGTTTGAACGGGGCTCGGAGAACCAGATTGAGGATAAGTGCTGGCAGCACGTAAGCCTGAAGTGGACCGAGCTCGCGTAATCCATCTGGCGGGCGGCGGTGCTTCGCCGCAAAAGAAGCCGAACACATGTCCGCACCAAACTTCGACGCCAAAACCCAAAGATTCTTCTTACGCACCCGGAGGCGTCCACACATGTCCTCAAGCATGTGCTAGAGCCTTTCTGCTTATGCCGACTGTCCGGTCGAAATGGGGGGCAGTTCACGATCACAGCAATCGAGAGCGAAGGCAACGCGGACCTTCTCTTTGTTTTCACAGCCGATTTCGAACCCGTCTGAACACCAACGCAGATTGGATTGCTCACGGCGACGCGGCCGTCATGGCGACGGGTGTCAATTGCGCCGGTGTGGCGCTGAAGGAGCATCCCGTGAACCTTCATCACTCGATAGACGCGCTTGGCATTCGGCCATGGACGGTCTTCGTTGCGGGCTTTACGGCGCAGGATCGCGTGAACCCGGCGATATCCGTAGGTCGGCATGTCGTCGATGACCGTCTTGATCTCCTCGTAACTCAGATTTTATTAGAGCCATGGTAAAAGATGACGGTCTGACCGCGCTGCTCTATCCTATGACTTGGCGCCTACAATGGTGGTTAGCATCGGATAGTGATGGTTACCACCGTGGAATTGCGGGAACTTCTCAAAGTCTGCTCTCATTGCATCTCTGGTGGGCGAGTGTAGTGCCTCAGTCAGGGCCTGCTGGTTGTCAAACATAACGCGATTTCGTTGCATGTAGTTGACGCGTTGCCAAGGAAGGAAACTGATCCAGTCGACTCTGGTCATGATTTCGATGCTTCTGATGCCTGGGAAAGTCCGCATGATTGGTGGATGATGGCTAATATAGTGATGCATCCACTGATCCTGATCGACGGCTGGCCCAGGATAATGGACGACGTATGAGCAGTAGAGTCCGTTTTCTTCTGCCTTTAGATCCGGCGCGTCCACCTTATAGTGACGCACATACATGGCTTGCTGCGTGATCCACGTCCCTTTATGCCCGGACAGGATCTCTATTTCCTGCAACTGCTGCAGATAACCGCCTGGCGCTGTTGCCTGCTCTAACTGGGATAGCTCCTCGAAATAGATCTGGATTCCCAGAACCGGCAGATGCTCATCCCGCCCGAACTTATCTTTTGCCTGACCAGGGATGTAGATGTTGGCCGAAGTCGTATCAGGGCAATGCGCGATCAATTGGCGCAGATCGTTCAAGCAATGCGTGCCTGATACGTTTGAACCGGTATCGTTTCCTGCAAAGATCAGAAGCGCAAAACGCATTGACACACCTTTCAATCGCCGCCCGCGCCGCCATGCGGTTGAACGGGCTCATAGCATTGAAGGAGTTTAAGTTAGTGACTTTTACATGACAATTCATATTATGCATATGCATTTATAAATCCTCGCTAAAAGTGGTTCTCACGATGAATGTCACATTGCGCCAAATCCAGGTGTTCCTGGCCGTCGCTGAATTAGGCAGCTTTACAAAAGCCGCGGAGCGTCTGAAGTTGGCCCAGCCTGCGCTTTCACAAAATGTTCGGGAGCTCGAAAATGAACTTGGCCTCAGGCTCTTCGATCGCACCACCCGAAAGGTTGAGTTGACATTGGGCGGGCAGGAATTCCAGAGTTCCGCTCGTCTTATCATGGAGGATCTGGAGCGTGCAGTCAGCAATGCTCACGCCACCTCCGAAAGGCAAAGAGGCAGGCTGATGATAGCCTCTCCACCTTTGCTCGCGGCCGCTATCCTGCCAAAAGCGATTTCGGAATTTCAGGTATGCTACCCGAATATCAAGATAGCGATCATAGATGTGCCGACCCATGAAATCGTCGAGCAGGTCGTTTCAGGTCGAGCCGACTGTGGCCTGGGGACATTTATCCCGGATGAAGTGGGGATAGAAAGGGTTACCTTAGCGAAAGACAATCTGATGGTGTTTTCCGCTCGCATGGGGGATGACGCCGAAAGCGCCGGTTATACATGGGCTCAATTGGCGGGCCGACCCCTGATCACATTGACCCGGCAAAGCGGAATCCGGCACCTTGTCGAGAATGGGTTCGAGCAATGCCAGATAGCCATGGAGCCGACCTTTGAGGTTTCTCAGATCGCCACCGCGCTCGCGTTCGTTGAAGCAAACCTCGGTTTGGCGGTTCTGCCAGCCTGCGCCTCAACGCATGTCCGTAATCGCGATATCTCTGTCAGACCATTGACCGATCCGTGCCTGGGTCGGGAAATTTCGCTCATACATGCGACCGGTCGATCAGTCTCACCATCGGTTCTGGCATTTCAGCCTATTATCCGAAAGGTCGCGCGTGACATGGTCTCCGCAAACTAGTGCAAATGAATTCCTGAGTCATATCGCGACTATATGTCGAACTCGATATAAACTTTAAAATTGATAATCGGGAAAGATGAAAAGGGGGGGACATTCAATAATATCCACCCCTCCGCGTTATTAAATTATGGCTTGTAGAAGCCGCGAATTACCTTGGGCTTATAGTCAACCAAGGCAGGGGTGATCTTGGCGTCGACAAGAAAATTGGCAACCGAGTCATAGCTCTGGAAGTCTGCGTCTGTGAAGTCCCGCATCTTGCATTCGATCTGCTTCAGGAACTCGAGGGTCTGCTCAAGAGGGATTTTTGCTTGTTTTCGCACTGACTCAGCAGCGCGCTGCGGGTCATTCCTGGCGATTTCGCATGCCTCGGCAAGTGCGGTTGTGATCGCCTTGAGTTTTGGCTGGTTGGCATTTATCCATTCGCCGTTTGCCGAAACCCAGAAGTTGTAGACATAACCGACGTCTCCGCTTCTGGCCAAGATCTTGCCGCCTTGCTTTACGGCAACAGATGGAAAGGGTTCGAAAAGCCAGAATGCGTCAATGTCGCCTCTTAGAAGAAGAGCAGACATTTCCGGTGGACCGGCCTTCACGATCTTCAACTTCGACGTATCAAGGCCGTATTTTTTAATTGTCAGATTTGCAAGGTATTCCATCGCGCCGCCGGGGACGACGCCCAATGATTTGATGGCTGTGGGATCATTGATGTCGCCCTTACCGGCCATTTTGAGGAACTGACCGGATTGGTTGACGACGCCAACCGCACTTATATCGCCGCGACCCATTCTGATGATGGTGCTAACTTCCGCGGCCGCCGCCACGTCGACAGTCCCAGCTATGATAGCATCCAGAGCCTCCGGGCCGGAAGCGAAGGTTGTAAATTTGACCTCCACTCCGTTCTTTTCGAATAGCTTTTCCTGATTAGCCACAAAGAATGAGACATAGCCGGGATCCACCCCGACGCCAACTTTAATAGGCTCTGCAAGCACTGGAGCAGCCACGGTGACCGCGCCCACTGCAGTTAGCGCCAGTTGGCGTTTCAGTCCCTGTAGCAGTGTAATAATGGACATTTTGCACCCCTCTTTTATTAGCTTAAACGTCGCGTCAATCACGAGCTGGAGGAGCGCAGTGCGCCTCATCTAGCGCCTCCGGTACCCAGTGCCTCAGCGCCAGACGCGGTATCTGCGCACAACTTCAGGAGTTTTGACAACTACGCATAGCTTATTAATGGATATGAAAAATTTATAACTCGGAATAAATCGGATATGGCCCTGGGCACAACGTACCCCCGCCTTGGCGCAGGCCTATGGAAGATTTGCTCTGGGACCAAACCTTGGACCGCCGGAAGCTGTAGTTTTCCGGCTCTGATCCCGATGGCTAGCTGGTTGCGCCGCCGGGATTATGTAGGGCGATCGGGACGTTATATCCGCGCCGAGTGAGGACGTTCCTCGTTGTAGATCCTATGCAAGCTCGCCGCGGAGCGTGCTAATTTGCCTCCGCTTTTCCAAGGAGGATGATCAGCGCTGCAGGTGTCACCGATTGCTATTTCGCCCTTGAACTCAGCCAGCGAACTTGGCTGATCGGCTACCTTCTGCCTGGCTTGGACAAGGTGCAGACGGTTACGGTTGCCGGCGGTAACGCGGAGGCTCTTCTATCCGCTCTTTTAAGAATTCGAAGCATGACAGGAAATCGCTCTCCGTCAGGATTTTCGGCAGGGCCGCTGCGGGTATGTTTTGAGGCGGGCTATGATGGCTTTTGGCTTGCCCGCTTTCTTCTCAACAGCGGTATCGATACTACCGTTTTGGACCCGTCGAGTTTTTTGGTTTCCCGCCGAGGCCGACGTGTGAAGACAGACCGCATCGATGTTGAAGCGATGGTCTTTACCCTGAAGGCTTATCTGCTCGGAGATAGGTCGGTTTGCCGCCCAGTGCGGCTACCCAGTGTCGATGAAGAGGACGCCAAGCGCCTATCCCGAGAACGTACCCAATTGAAGAAGGAGCGCACACGCCACGTCAATCGGATTCGCGCCTTGTTGATACTTCACGGTATTCGCTCAGTTCCCGGTCTTTGGGGAGGGCGCTGGAAGGAAGCACTCTCGAATATCCGAACTGGTGACGGCAGGGAGCTGGGCCGTTTCATTTTCCATGAGCTTTGCCGCCAGTTCGAACGGCTGGACCTCGTGCATTCGCAACTCAAGGCTCTGGAGAAAGAGTGTATTCAGGCTTGCGCTTCTGAAGAAGATATCAATAGCAGTTCGAAGATCAGGGTTTTAAAGCAACTTGATGGCGTTGGTGAAGTCGGTGCTGCGCACCTGGTAGCCGAAGTGTTTCATCGAACCTTCAAAAATCGGAAGCATCTAGCATCCTATCTCGGGTTGGCCCCCAGCCCTTATGCGAGTGGAGAGGTGCATCGAGATCAAGGCATCAGCAAAGCGGGCAACAAGCAAGCACGCGTGATGCTGATCGAACTGGCCTGGTGTTGGCTCAAGTATCAACCACAAAGCCAGCTGGCGCGATGGTACCGCTCCCGCTTCTCGGGGCAAGGAAGCCGGTCCGGAAAGGTCGGAGTGGTGGCATTGGCTCGCAAACTTGCAATAGCATTCTGGCGGTTCATCGAAGACGGTGTGGTGCCCGAAGGGGCTACTCTATCTGTCGCCGCCAAATAAAGGTTCAACCGCCGACGGGCAGTTGAGAGGGAAGCGTGGCTACCGTGCGTCGAGATGGAAATTACACGCCGAGTTGTAGTTTGGTACCGCGCTTCGAAGCAGACGCTTGGCCACCATGAATCGGGATTATGGTCGGGGGCGATCGCCTCAGCCGGATACAAGTAGAGGCACCAGCGTGCCAGATTACCAAGCGACTGCAAACAATCGATGGAGAGCAAGATTGGGGGGAATGACGATGGATTGACAAAATCCACTTCATACAAGTATCGACGCCACGTGTCCAACTTTTCGCGCGAATCCGCAAGGGTCAGGAACCAACGGGCGTTCAGGCACTCCGATCTCAGCTTACTGTTGAAGGCCTCGATGAAGCCGTTGTCAGTTGGTTTGCCGGGCCGCGAGAAGTCCAGGGTGACGTTGTTGGCATAGGCCCAGAGGTCGAGGTCACGGGAGATGAACTCACTGCCATTGTCCACCCTTATCGTCTTCGGATAACCGGTCTTCCGGCAGATGTTTTCCAAGGTCTGGGCGACATCTTCGCCGCTATAGGTGAAGCGAGCGTCGGCGGCCGGGCAGTAGTGTGAGTGCGTGTCGACCACGGTCAGGATGCGCAGCTTCTTACCGGTCGCGAGCTGGTCGTGGACAAAGTCCATCGCCCAGACGTCGTTCGGCCCGACAGCCTCCTGGCGATCGTCTCTGAGCTTTGCCTCCACCCGGCGCTTGGGATGCTTGTTACGCAGTTGAAGCCCTAACTCGCTGTAAATCCTGCGTGTCTTCTTCATATTGATCTTCCAGCCATCTCGGCGCAAATGCACATGAACGCGGCGGTAGCCATACCGCACGCGTGTCTCGCAAATCTCCTTGATGCGCCGTTCGAGTGGGGCCTGTCCGGTACGGCGGGACTTGTAGTGGTAGGTCGACGTATCGAACTTCAGAACCTTGCAGGCCCTTCGGATCGAAATGCCCCAATCCACCAACATTCCGTCGATCAGCTTGCGCTTCCGGACAGGCCTCAGAGCTAATGGGATGGTCCGCCCTGTCTCCCGAGAGCATAGTGGGGATGGGCAAAGGAGGGCCCTGATTATGAATCGTAACCAACCACAGGAGTGCGCCGTCTTTGGAGTAGATATTGGAAAGAACCTCTTCCATGTCGTGGGCCTTGATTGCTCGGGCGCGATCGTTCAGCGCGTCAAGTTCCGACGTGAGACTTTGTTGCAGTTTTTCGAACGGGCTCACCGGACGCTTGTTGGAATGGAAGCCTGTCCGGGATCGCAATGGCTCGCGCGCAAACTGTAGACGATGGGTCATTCCGTCCGCATTATCCCTGCGCAATTCGTGAAGCCCTATGTGAAGTCGAACAAGAATGACATCATCGATGCCGCGGCAATCGTCGAGGCTGCAACGCGACCGACAATGCGTTTTGTTGGTGTCAAGCAAGCGGATCAGGTTGACCTTCAAATGCTGCACCGGGTTCGTAGCCGACTGGTATCGGCCCGGACGAACCTGATTTGCCAAATGCGCGCCTATTGCCTCGAGCATGGTGTCGCGATGCGACAGGGAGCTGGCGTATTCAATGTCGACATTTGCCGGGTTATGGATGACCTTGACAATGATCTGACACCTATGGCGCGATCTGTTCTACGAGATCTGCATGATGATTTCCGCCGGCTCGAAGCCCGGATCAAACAGGTCTCCGACGACATTGAGAAGATCGCCGATACCGACGAGCGTGCAAGACGCCTTATGACAATTCCGGGGATCGGGCCGCTTGGCGCAACCGCCATTCTTTCCGCGATCGGTGATCCCGCACGCTTTTCCAAAGCCCGGGACGTTGCGGCCTGGCTGGGCCTGGTGCCTCGACAATATTCCACCGGAGGGAAGCAGGACCTCCTGGGTATCAGCAAACGCGGCAACAATTATCTTCGTCGTTTGATCATTCATGGAGCACGGTCATGCATGCTGCATCTAGATCGCGGCAAGGATCGTCTTGGCGTCTGGATCGACACTCCGTAAATCCTGGACGAAAGCGGGCTTCGTGCCCGAAGAAGCTATTTGGAAACAGAATGTGCGGATCTCATCAGGGCCTGGCTGCAACAGCAGTCCACTCGCGAGAGGCCGGATACATTTACGCAAACTGCTATCGCCGGAACCTAAAATCCTTGCAATGACAGGGCGGACCATACGTTTCGGCGGATTACGTCCTGCAGCATCTCCCGGTCCAGCGTCAGGTCTGCCACGATCTTCTTGAGCCTGGAATTCTCATCTTCCAGAGCCTTTAATCGACGCATCTCATCGGGCAGCAGACCCGCATACTTTTTGCGCCAATTGAAATAGGTCGCCTGGCTGATCCCCGCCTTGCGGCAAATCTCCGCCACAGGCACGCCGTCGTCGCCTTGCTTCAAAATAAACGCCTTCTGCGCGTCCGAGAACTTCGCTGCCTTCATAGTTCCGCTCCTTTTCCCAGCCGAGAAGTTAACGCGGAAAACTCCAGTTATGAACGGTCCAGTTTTTGGGGATCAGAGCAGATTTCAATCTTTGGGCGATCATTACGTCTGATATATGCGTAACTATTATAGATTTATATCATGAGCGTTCTTGTGACTTAAACGAAAACTTGCTCTTTTTCAAACCGCCGTTTGCTGATGCAGAAGGATTTGAAAAAGCAGCTCGCCCTTCATCAGCCTTAACTAGGGTCTTTAGGCAAGTGGCGGCAACGCTGCGCGCAGCCGTGCCTGCTAAAAGTAAACAACAGGGGAACGAAGGGATCGCTATGCAGTCCGGAATCGCCGTAACACTCAACAATGTCTCCATCCAAATTGGGGACTTTGAAATCGCGAGCAATATCAACTTGTCTATCGAGCCTGGTGAGTTTCTATGTTTGTTGGGGCCTTCGGGTTGCGGCAAGTCTACTCTCCTCAATGCTATCGCAGGATTTGCGTCTGTCGCGGGAGATGTGCTGGTTGGGAGAACCAGCGTCACGCGCCCCGGGACCGATAGAGGAGTGGTTTTCCAAAGCTCAGAGGCACTGTTTCCCTGGCTCACCGTTCGGGAAAATGTGGAGTATGGCGCGCGTATTCGCGGGATCGATAAAGCCAAGCGCAGCGAAATCGCCGACGAGTACATAAAGATGGTGGGCCTGAGCCACGCAGCGGACAAATATCCCGGCGAGCTTTCAGGAGGAATGCGACAGCGCACACAAATCGCGCGTGTGCTTGCCAATGAGCCGTCGGTTATTCTGATGGACGAACCGTTCGGGGCTCTTGATGCCCAGACCCGTGAGGTTCTTCAAGGAGAACTTGCCAAGATATCTCGAAAGACAGGTGCTACGATCGTGTTTGTTACACACGATATCAGCGAGGCCATTATTCTCGCTGACAAAATCGTGACAATGACAGCGGGACCGAGCGCAAAAATAAAGACAGTTATGGAAGTGGATTTGCCGACGCCGCGCGATCTCGATCATCCGCGAGCGGTCGAACTCATGCGCGTTCTCAGGAACGACATTGCGGTTGAAGTCAATCGGACTTTGATTGCGCAGGGCCTCATCTCTGAGGGACAAGCAGTATGACATCGAATTCAATCAAACAAGGTTCCAACAAGGAAGTCTTGGGTACTGAAAACTGGCAGTACGTCAAAAAGCGCATCTCCGGCATCATGCTGACACTTTGCTCCATCCTCGGTGGTCTGACAATCTGGCAGTTAGCCAGTACTCAGGTATCACCGTTGTTTCTTCCCTCGCCAATGACAACGTTTCATGGCTTTTACGAGTTGTATGAAGACGGAACGCTGGTTACGTCCGTCATAGCCTCGAGTCTGAGAATTTTCACGGGATGGCTGGCCGGCGTTACGATTGGAATACCATTGGGGATGGGTATGGGATATTTCCCACTTATCCGTCGTCTTCTGGATCCCTACATCGAATTTTTCCGCTTTGTCCCTCCGATCGCGTTCGTGACGTTGGCTGTCATCTGGCTCGGCCCCGGTGAGGCATCGAAAGTCGCGCTTATCTTTTATACCACAGTCTTCATCGTCACCTTGAACACGCTTGCCGGTACGCTTGCAGTTCCAGATCTGCGTATCAAAGCCTCTCAGTCACTGGGTGCCAACCCCCTGCAAGCTTTGTTGACCGTGATTGTCCCTTCAACCGTCCCGTATATGGTGACTGGTGCAAGGATCGCGATGGGTAACTCCTTCCTGACCATTGTTTCTGCCGAAATTGTAGCGGCACAGGAAGGACTTGGTGCACTCATATGGAACGCGCGCAACTTCGGTAGAACCGAATGGGTGTTCGCCGGCATTTTGACGCTGGGCTTGCTCGGCTTCCTCTTTGACCGCGTCTTACAGTTCGTCGTGCGAAGAGTGTTGAAAAAATACAATATTTCAATGTGATGTGCTGCCCTGCTTCAATATTGAAGCGGGGCTGTATACCTTCCATTCTGGGGTAGCTTGACACCGTCCACTGGTTTTCATCGTGCTGGCGGTCAGAAGAAGCCTTTCAACCTCTGATAGAATTCATCGAGCTAATGGCAATGCGCTAAGATAACGGCATAAACTAAAGCCTTTTCATTTGGCTTTCGGAGCATTTACACGATCTGTACGAGAAATTACTGATATGTTGGACCGCATTGTTGACTACAAGCGAGCAGAAGTCAAAAAGGCCAGGATGAACGTTTCCCTGTCTGAGCTAAAAGCTCGCGCGAAGGATAGAGAGAATCCGCGTGATTTTTGTCGCGCTCTGCAAATAAAAAAAGAGATAGGCGAGATAGGATTGATTGCCGAGATTAAAAAGGCCAGTCCGTCTAAAGGAATTATCCGTCACGATTTCAATCCGTCCGAGTTAGCAAAGGCATATGAAGCTGGGGGTGCAACTTGCATCTCTGTGCTGACAGACATACCAAGCTTCTGTGGCTCGCCAGATTATCTCGCAGCTGCCCGCTCATCGTGTTCTTTGCCAGTGTTATGCAAAGATTTTATTGTTGACCCGTACCAAGTGTATCAGGCGCGAGATTGGAATGCGGATTGCATTCTACTTATCGCCTGCATTTTGACTGATCAAGAGATGTTAAAAATGCATGAAATCTCGCAGTATCTCGGCATGGACGTGCTTATCGAAGTACATAACGAGGGAGATCTTACGCGAGCATTGAAAATTGAACCGGCAATCATCGGCATCAACAACCGTGATCTAGCAACATTTGAAGTTTCCCTCGACACAACCGTGCGCCTTGGTCCCTCGGTTCCCGCCGATCGAATGCTTGTAAGCGAAAGTGGTATCCATAGTCATGACGATTGCATTACGCTCATGAAGTCGGGCGCAAACGCTTTTTTGGTAGGTGAAAGCTTGGTCAGACAGCCTGATGTACATACGGCGACCAAAAAAATGTTGATGGGGCGGTAATTTCCCACTGTTGGTATATCTTAGGCGCTGAAGCTCTCCTACGGCGTGAGTTTAGATGGCGGTGTATGTTTCGGATGATTGAATTGACCTTGCCCTCTGACCTGCCACGGTTAATTTCCTCCAGAATTGGTTAGAGTCCGGCCCATTGAGGACGGACGCATGAAGAAGCAGAGATTTACGGAAGAGCAGATTATCGGGGGTGCTGCGTGAGCAGGAGGCTGGCGCGAAAGCGGCTGACCTGTGCCCAAGCATGGGATTTCCGAGGCGACTTTTTATAACTGGAAAGCCACATACGGGGCATGGAGGTCTCCGAGGCGAAGCGGCTAAAGGTGCTTGAGGAGGAGAACGCCAAGCTGAAGAAGCTGCTGGCCGAGCAAATGCTGGATGTTGCCGCGCTTCGCGAGCTCTTTCAAAAAATGGTAGGGCCTGCCGCCAAGCGTGATGCCGTCGCGCACCTGAAGGCCGTCATGGCTCTTTCGGAACAGCGGGCCTGCCAGATCATATTCGCTGACCGCAAGATGGTCCGCTACCGATCTTGCCGACCGCCGGAGGTCGCACTGCGGACGAAGCTGCGCGATCTCGCCAACGAGTGGCGACGTCGGCTACCGACGGCTGTTCATTTTGCTTCAGCGTGATTGAGAGCCACCAGGCGTCAATCGCGTCAATCGGCTGTATCGCGAGGAGGGTCTTTCCGTTCGTAAACGGACGGCGCGGCGACGTGCGGTGGTGCGCCGATCCGGGTGGAGGCGAAGGCCAATGCGCGATGGTCAGTGGATTTCGTCCATGATCAGTTCGCCTGCGCCAGGCGCTTCCGCGTGCTTAACATTGTCGACGACGTCACGCGCAAATGCCTGGCGGCCATCCCGGACACGTCGATCTCCGGCCGTCGTGTTGCTCGCGAACTGACGAAACTGATCGAACGGCGCGGCAAACCCGGAATGATCGTCTCGGACAACGTCCTAAGTGCGGAAGAAAATGGGCTTGGCAGGAAAAGTTTCTTTGTTCGTCAGCATGCTCACGCTGCATGACGCTCGTCAAGTCACATCGTCGAACCAGGCGGCTTCCACTGGCAAGGGAAAAGGTTGTCAATACCGCGTGAATTTTCCCCAGAAGTGCCGAAGTAAAATTCCCCACTTATGCCGACGTGGATGCCAGGGAGAACTGAGGATTTTTCGGCGGCCGTCCGCGCGGCTTTTGAGGTGGAGTGAATGCCGGCGGAGCAATGAGGGCTTTGGAGCGCACATGCTCTGGCATCAGTTCGGCATGCTGGCGCAATCGGTAACTGGATCCCTCTATTTGCACGACGACGGCGTGATGAAGCAGTCTGTCGAGAAGTGCGGTGGCGACAACTGGATCGCCGAAGACGTCGCCCCATTCAGCGAAGCCGCGGTTTGATGTCAGGATCATCGCACCTCGCTCATATCGGGCGTTCACGAGTTGGAAGAACAGATTGCCGCCACCCTGGACGACCGGTAAATATCCAATCTCATCGACGATGAGCAGGCTTGGCCTACAGAAGAAGCGAATGCGCTCCTGAAGCCGACCTTCCCGTTCGGAACGGGCCAGCGAACCGATGAGGTCAGCAAGGTTCGTGAAGTACACGCTCTTTCCAGCTTTGACGGCTTCGACGCCGAGCGCCGTGGCAAGATGACTCTTGCCGGTTCCAGGTGGACCGAGGAAATGAACGGCCTCGTGTCGATCGACGAAGCCAAGCTGCGCCAGGGTGAATATGCGATCTCGGTCGAGGGAAGGTTGGAAAGTGAAGTCGAAACCGGCAAGGGTTTTGATCGTCGCCAACCTGCCCATTCTTAAGGCGGTCTTGATCCGGCTGTTCTCGCGCAGGGTCAGTTCCTCTGACAGCAGGATATCGATAGCCTCGAGGGCAGATAGCTCACCGTGCTCGAGGCGGCGCACGACATGGTCGAGTGCTTCCAATGCGCGCGGCATCTTCAGACCGACGAGATCATGGCGAATACGGTCGATCATGGATGGAATGGAATCGAGGGCCGCGCTCATGGGCGGCTCTCCCGTGCCAGGACTTTACCGACGGCGTCATAGAAGGCGAGCGACCGCTGCAGCACGGTGTCGCCGGCAGGCTTGACTACAAGGGATTCGTCGCGTGTCCTTTGCCTGTGTTGCGACATCGTCGATCGTCGATGGTCGGGATGGACTCGGCGCTGTTTGCGGCCCTCCAGCACAAGATGAGCGGCGATCAGTGTGCCGTTCTCGAAGATGCGGACTTCGTCGGCGAGAGAGTGGACCTCAACCACGCGACTGCGTGTGGCATCTGGAACGCTGTAGGTGTTGCCGCCGACGCTGACCATGCCTTCCCGCGATACACGGCGCTCCAGCTTCAGAACGGATTTGAACGGTGCCAAGGGTAGCGGCCGCAGATACGGCCGCTCCTCGGAGAAGGCTTCGTTGACGACACGCTGGGTCGTCGCGTGCTTCCTTGGATTGGCAACGGTGTCGAGCCAGTGCCGGAGCTGGGCGTTCATGTCGTCGAGATTGCGGAACGAACGAGCAAGGAAGAAGTCTTCGCGGATATACCGAAACGGCCGCTCGACCTTGCCTTTTGTCTTGGCTCGGTAGGCTTTGCACGCCTTAGGATGGAATCCATAATGGCGGGCCAGGTCGATGAGAGCACGGTTGTAGATGATGCCCTCCGTCTGACCTTCGCCGATAACGGCAGTCTTCATCCGGTCGTAGAGCACCTCCCGCGGCGCACCACCAATCGCCTCGAAAGCGGCGATGTGGCAACGTAGTACGGTCGGCAGGTTCTGATGCATGACGAAGCGTGCCCAGATGAGGCGGCTGTGCCCCAACACCATCGAGAACAACCAGACGATCCTTGGTGTCGTTGGTTCGTCGGTGAAAACGACATGGAACTGGGCGAAATCAACTTGGGCCTGTTCGCCTGGCGGCGTCTCGAAGCGAACTTCGAAACCTGGATTTACAGGAGGTCGCACGTCACGAAGAAAGTCCGTGACGGCGGTGTAACCGCCGGCATAACCTCGATCCCGGAGTTCTCGGAGTAATCGACTGCCAGTGAGGCCGGGATAGGTCTTCACCCGCTCCCGCAGGTATGAAGCGAACGGATCGATAACCGTCGCGCGAGGCTTTCTCGGTCCATAAGCCGGGACCTCGAGGCCCCGCTCTATGTATTTGCGCACCGTCTTGCGATCGATGCCAGTTTCTCTGGAAATAGCTGACACTGTCAGGCCCTGCTGATGCAGATCCAGGATCATGATCGTCTCCCTCAGCTTGATCACCAATATCCCCCTTCCGACCATCGGAAGGAGTATTGACGATGACGCGCCGCTGGTCTTCCGGGGCGCGCCCCGGAAAACCAGCGGACGCAGCACCTGGGGAAGATTCAAACGGCACTATTGGGGAGTATTGCTCCGGTACTGACAAAGGTATCGTCCATAGCAAACACAGGGTCCATCATTTTGGCCCTCACCGTCCTTAACACGAGCTTCTGTTCCAGGTGGAAGACCCAAGCATTGTCTACACGGTCATTCGAAGGATGCCCTCACGGCTCTAACTGACAGAAGTTCTTCCACCTGGTCCCCGCCCTTCAACGAAGGGCCGGTAATCTGAACCGCTTTTGACGACGGCGTGTACGACACGCGCCATCTTGGCGGTAATAGCGGTTATTGCCTTGCGGCGGAGATCGGGATTGTCACGATCTCTCGCGATGTAGCGTTCGAATTTATGTCGGAAGCCGTTCTCACGCTGGCGGATGGCAACTTGCCCAGCAATCCACAGGGTTCGTCGCAGCCGCGCGTTGCCGAATTTGGAAAGTCGGGTCTGGCCGCGATACTGGCCCGATTGCTGTGTCGACAGATCCAGCCCGCAGAATTTGAGAAACTGACGGTGATGATGAAAGCAGCGCAGGTCCCCAGCCTCCGCAATGATCGTTAGCGCATTGATCGGACCGATCCCAGGAATCTGCCGCAGGATCTGATAATCACGGCTGTTTCGCAGCAAATCATCGGCCTGTGCTTCGATCTCGTTGCGTTGGCGGATCAGGCTGCGGGCTTCGGCGACAACCATCCGAAACACATTTAGCCTCTTTGGCCGCTGTCGCAGAGAAATGCCCTGCTGCCGGTTTCTTGGACACCGAGTTAAGGTGTTTCCAATGAAACTGGGAGCGTATGAATGCTCCGAAGGAAGTTCAGCCGTGAGTACAAGCTTGAGGCTGTGAGATTGGTTCGAGAGCGTGGGGTCGGCGTTGCGCAGGCATCCCGCCATCTGGATGTCCAGGAGAGTGTGTTGCGCAAGTGGGTCAGGGACTTGCCCTTCATGCTTGCGCTCCTTGTCCCGGCCCCGAAGTTTTCGCGGAAAACTCCTGCTATAAACGGTCCACCTTTTTTGGGCGTTCCGAGCATACCCGCCAACGGACTTATGCGCCGTAGCCAAACTTCGATGCAAAAACCTGCTTCATCAAAAACGTACAGTTTAGGGCGCGATCACAACTTTACCATGATTTAGTCCGTTTGCGAGACGTTCGAAGCCAAGGTGTGCGTCCCCGAAACAATATCGTTCCACAGGCAATCGGATTGCGCCATCTGTCACCAAAGTTGTCAGCGCATCGATCACCTGCTTTGCTTTCGTTTCGTGAAAAAGCATTGATACAGGCAAGAGTGCCACGCTGCTCAGGAACCAGTTAGGCAGATCAAGCAGCAGTTGCTTCCCGGCGGTATAGCCCAAAAGCGCTGCCCTGCCGCCGGTCTTTATCCAGCTTATACGCTCTGCCAAGCGCTCTCCTGCGACTGTATCGACCAACAGTGTCGCTGAACAGCTTTTGGCCAACTCCTCGATCCGCCTGGTGTTTGATAAAGAGATCACCTCTGTAGCCGGAGGAACCAACGCCACATTCGCATCCTTCGAAACGATCGCGATGACATGGGCACCGGCTCTCATCGCAAGTTGAACGACAACCGAACCAACTGCGCCGGAAGCGCCCGTGACAATCACAATTTCTTCGGCTGGGCTTCGCGGCCCGAACTGCCAGTTGCCAAGACGTGCAATGTCATGAAGTGTGATCTGGGACGTCGTAAGCGGGCTGTAGATCGTCGCTGCAAGCTCAGCCGGAAGCTGTGCTGGAACCTCGCGAACAGCCTCGTCTGGCACTGCTACATACTCTGCCCAGGTGCCGCTCCTGAGCATCCCAAGCCCTCCGCCTCTCAAGGCAACACGATCACCTTTACGGAAGCGGTCTGACTTAATGACAATCCCTGCACCATCGGTACCTCCGACATAAGGCAGCGAAGGTCGAATATTGAAGTTTCCACTCATTATGGTCAAATCTAGGTGACCGATTGCTGCGGCCTCCACTTTGACAAGGGTTTCGCCGCTCTTAATGGCCGGGATCGGTATCCGGTCCAATGTCGGGATATCCCCAAAGCTGTGGAGGCGCAAGGCCGTCATCATTCCGTTTGTGCTCAAACCGTTGCGCATTTCATAGCCCTTAACGACTGCTGATTTAGCTTTATCCTTTAAGCTAAACCGCATCCCCTTCGGGATTGATGGGTTTCCGGATATAAATTCATACAGAAAATATGAATTGTCATGCTTGCCATTTTGGGGTCCGATCGGGCATCGTTTGATCAAGGTTCAAGGGGTAATTATGAAACCTTCGAAGATTCTTTATGAGGCAAAGGTTAAGGCTATCGGCGGTCGCGACGGTCGCGCGGAGAGTGAGGATGGCTCATTCCGCATGCCTCTCAGCGTGCCAACGGGTCTGGGTGGTCCAGGCGGAGCCGGAAGCAACCCGGAACAGCTTTTTGCCGCAGGTTATGCAGCTTGCTTTCTCGGCGCGGTAAAGCTGGTCTCCCGCACCCGCAAAATTCCGCTCTCGGACGACACGTCTGTATCAGCGGTGGTTGGCATTGGTCCGATTGATACCGGCTACATCCTGACCGTCGAACTGATTGTGGAACTGCCTGGCATTGAGCCTTCCGCGGCGCAAGAGATTGTCGCGGGTGCACATGAGCGCTGCCCTTACTCGAACGCAACGCGCGGGAACATCGACGTTCAGTTCACCATCATCTAGAGCATTGGAATCCCGTAATGGTCAAGGAAGTGCGATCTGCATATGATGGTGTTGTCCTCGCGGCACCCGTCACAGTTCCGTACGCGCGATACTCGATCGAAAGTACAGCTTGGTGGATTGGCAGAGCACTTTCTGAACTTGTCGCAACTTCAGGCATTTCACACCGCCATTTCGACGGATTTTCTCTCTCCAGTTTCTCAACCGCACCCGATACAGCGATAGGGCTGACGCAGCACTTTGGCCTCAGCCCCCGCTACATTGAATTTGTTCCGATGGGTGGCGCTTCCGCCATTGTCTCGCTGAAAAAAGCCGCCCGCGCTGTCCAGTACGGCGATGCAGATATCGTTGCCTGCGTTGGGGCCGATACAAATCACATTCACTCGTTTCGGCGATCTCTGGAAAACTTTTCGCGGTTTTCTCAGGACGCCGTGTATCCCTACGGAACTGGTGGCCCCAATGCGAGCTTCGCCCTCATTGCATCGAGTTATATGCGAAAATATGGGGCAACGCGTGAGCATTTCGGGAAACTAGCCGTCTCTCAGCGGGACAATGCGTTAAAAAATCCAAATGCTCTGATGAAAAAGCCGCTGACACTGGATGCCTATATGTCTGCGCCAGCGATCACGCCGCCAATCCACCTCTTCGATTGTGTGATGCCTTGCGCCGGGGCCGAGGCCTTCCTGGTGATGCGCGAAGAGACGGCTCGCGCCCAAGGTCTGCCCTTTGCTCGCTTGCTGGCGGCAATCGAACGACATAACGCAGCGACCGGAGATACTGTTCAGGAGCGCGGCGGTTGGGTGGTCGATGTGAAGGAACTGTATTCTATGGCGGGTATGGTCCCTTCGCAGATAGATCTCGTCCAGACTTATGACGACTATCCTGTGATCTCAATGATGCAGTTCGAGGATCTGGGCTTTTGCGCCAAAGGCGAAGGTCCTTCCTTCGTCGACCACCATGATTTCACAATCAACGGTTCTTTTCCGCACAATACATCAGGGGGGCAGCTGTCAGTTGGTCAGGCCGGAGCTGCTGGAGGTCATCTTGGAGTCGTGGAATCGATCAGGCAGGTCATGGGTGTCGCAGCAGGGCGCCAGGTCGGCGGTGCCCGTCTGGCACTGGCGGCTGGATTTGGCATGATCAACTACGATCGCGGGCTATCGTCGGCGGCCGCGATCATTGCTGGAGACCATTGATGAGCGATTTTGGATCAAAACACAGGCGCAACAATCCGCTGGAACGGATGCCGGTCGCGCTGCTCCCGCCTGCACAGAGAAGCCGCAAGGCACATGACCTTACCAGGGCGGCCGCGCAAGGTCGCTTCGCACTGCATCGTTGCAGCAAATGCAGTACGTTTGCTTATCCAGCACCCGAAGCATGCCGCGAATGCTTATCCAGCGATTTCGATTTCGTGGATGTAGTGCCGACCGGCACCTTGCTTTCCAACACCAGCATTCTCAAGCCTGCGGATAATTTCTTCCGTGAACGGGCTCCATGGCCAATCGGTCTGGTCAAGCTTGATTGCGGACCGATAGTGCTTTGTCACCTGCATTCACTGTGCGTTGAGGAAATGGGCGTCGCTCTCTTTCTCAAGCTGGATAAGGCTGGTCAGGCCGTGTTGTACGCCGCACCCGCCGGCAGGGTCGATCTCGCAAGCGATAGAGAGTGGAAGGAAATGACAGCCAGTCCCGAGAAGCGTCGCATCTTGATTACCGATGGCCGTAATCCCGTCACGACGTCACTGGTGAGAAGACTGATAGCGGCTCAGGCTGAAACCGTTTTTGTGGGGGTCAGCGATATTTGGAGGCCGCATCCCGACCTGGTGAAACTGGCGGAGGCCGATAAAGTTGTTCTTCTACCGCTCGATATGAGCGATGAGAAGTCAGTTGCGAATATGGTACGTGACTACGGTGGCAAGATCGAGATTGTGGTCAACACATCCGAACATATTCGACCGGGCGGTCTGCTCGCCCCGAATGAACTCACCAATATGCGGGAAGCGATGGAGGCCATGGTTTTCGGGCCGATGCGTCTGTCGAGAGCAGTCGTACCTGCCATGAAGTCGCGTGGGGCCGATGGTGCCGGTAATGCGGTCGCCTGGGTCAACCTCCTTTCGGTCTTTGGGCAGGCACCGGTTCCTGATCTACCCTCTTACTCGGTCGCCCAAGCGGCTGCCTTTGCGCTCGCGCAGCACATCAGAGGCGAATTGATGCAGAGTGGCATCCGCGTGATCAACATCATTGGCGGCCCTACCGAGAACGATTGGTATCAGACGGTTCCACAGCCGAAGCTTGGCTTTGAGGCTGTGGCTAACGCAGTCGTGCAAGCGCTTCAGCAAGGTTTGGAAGAGGTACACGTAGGCGAATTCGCCAAGGATATTTCTCAGCGCATAGAGCGCAACGCCAAGGCGGTGGAACGCGAGCTCTTTGCACATAAATAAGGGAACAAGGAATGACGAAAAATGCTCTTTCACTGCTCGCTGAGGAATTGGCTTCGGGCAAAACCCAGATCATCGATCTTACACAGACACTATCGCCTGACTTTCCAACCATCATACTGCCCTCGGAGTTTGGACAAGCATCTCCGGTGCGCATTGAGTGTATTTCCAAATATGATGCGGCTGGTCCGGCGTGGTACTGGAACAACATAACATTCAGTGAACATACCGGAACTCATTTCGACGCACCGATTCATTGGTATACGGGCAAGGATCTTCCTCTCAATTCTGTCGATACACTGCCTGTGCGGGACATGATCGCGCCAGTGTGCGTCATCGATTGCTCGACCGAAGCTGCAGCGGATAGTGACTTCCTGATGTCTCGGTCGACCGTTCTGGATTGGGAAGACAGATATGGGAAAATCACGCCCGGCAGCTGGGTCTTCATGCGCACAGATTGGTCCAAACGCGTGGGCGCGCAATACGCCAATCTGAGAGAAGATGGCGCACACACGCCCGGCCCTGATGCTGATGTGGTTCAGTGGCTTGTGAGCGAACGAGGCATGCTCGGTTTCGGTACCGAGACGATTGGGACAGATGCGGGGCAGGCAGGGCATTTTGATCCACCTTATCCGGCCCACCATTTCTTGCATGGAGGTGGGAGATACGGCCTTCAGTGCCTTTGCAACCTCGATCTTCTTCCACCGACCGGAGCTGTCATAATCTCGGCTCCCCTCAAAATCCAGAACGGTTCGGGCAGTCCGCTGAGAGTGCTTGCTCTCGTTCCTGCCAATTGATCAAACGACAACAAACCGGAACAAATCCATGCGCATCTTCTGGCAAAGCTTCATCGATGAGACCTCGAGCAAAGAATATCTTGAGAGGCTGAACTCCTATCTCAACGGAATCGCCGATTCCGGTACGACTGTAGAGGTGTTCGGTATGAGCCCCCCGACAGGGCGTTTGGTCGGCTATCCGAGTTTCGTTGCGCTGCCTTGGCGATTGACAACGGTATCTCGGCGGAAGAGGCTGGCTATGACGCTATCGTTATGGGTCATTTTCAAGATCCAGGCCTCTATGAACTTCGGTCCGCGGTTTCTGTGCCGGTCATCGGCACTGGCGAGGTGACAATGCACTTCGCCGCCCAACTTGGGCGAAATATTGCTCTCATCTCCATCGATGAAGTCTACCGGGTCTGGTTCCAGGAGCAAAGCGATCTTTACGGCTTGCGCCAGCGTGTCACTCATATTGGCGGGCTGAACGCAGTTCCGTCAGACTTTTCTTCGGCCTTCGCAGGCGATCTGGAAGCGAAGGCTCGAATGATTGATGCTTTTTGTACAATCGCAGAGCCGATGGTCCAGTCAGGTGCTGACGTCGTTGTGCCTGCAGGCGTTCTGCCGGGGCTGCTATTGGGAGGCGAATACGGCCTTCATGTCGGCAAGGCTCCAGTCGTGAACTGTGCAGCTGTAGCGCTGAAGAGTGCAGAAATGCATGTCAGATTAAAAAGGTTAAACGGCCTTGAGCCAAGTCGTGGAGCCTCTTTCGCGAAGGCTGAAACGCAGGCCGTCGAGGATTTCCGCGACCTCATGGCAAATGGACGCAAACATCGTCCAAAACTTGCTCAGAGATAGCCGCAAGATACCTCCCGACGTTTGCAAACCATGGTCACGGCAACGGAAAGACTGGTCTCTTAACGGGTCGGCATGTTCTGTTCTCATGCGAAAAGAGACCGGTTGGGCGGACTGTTCCGCCCAGTCAACTTAGGAAGTATTACGCGCCTAGTATAAGGCTATATATTAGATATGGTTATATATTTATCGCATTAATCTAGATTGTTATCGCTCACGAAGAAGGGCATCCAATGCATAAGAGGTTAGGAGACCTTTTAAACCCTAATCGGAGAAATCAGCGACAATGACAACAAATTCCGATGTTAAACTGTTTATTGGCGGTGCGTGGAAGGCAACCGGAGCGACCTTCCCTATCGTGAATCCGGCGAACGAAACCGTCATTGGTTCCGTGGCGGTCGCCAGCACAAACGATCTTGAAGAGGCTGTTGCGGCCGCCGCCGAAGGCTTTCGGGTTTGGAGCAAGACCTCTCCGTGGCGTCGCAGCGAGATCATCATGAAAGCAGCGGCGCTGCTTCGTGCGCGGACTGAAGAGATTGCGCGTTCGATCGCGCTGGAGAACGGGAAGCCAATCAAGGAGGCCCGGCTTGAGGTTGGGCGGGGCGCGGAATTTTTTGAGTGGGATGCTGGCGAAGCAGTTCGATGCTACGGTCGTGTTATTCCGAGCGCGCCCGGAATCCGCTACATCGTTCTCCATGAGCCGATTGGTACCGTGGCGGCATTCTCTCCCTGGAATTTTCCGATGAGTCAGCCGGCGCGCAAGATTGCCGGTGCCATTGCTGCGGGCTGTTCAATTATCATGAAGGCATCGGAAGAAACGCCTACGGGCGTCGTCCACATTGCAAAGGCATTCGAAGAGGCCGGGCTGCCACCGGGCGTGCTCAATCTCGTATTCGGTAACCCCTCCCACATCTCCGATTTCCTTATTCCTGCGGAACAGGTACGAATGGTGGCCTTCACAGGCTCTACCAGCGTCGGAAAGCACCTGACCTCTCTCGCCGGGCGTCATATGAAGCCTGCCCTGATGGAGCTGGGTGGCCATGCTCCTGTTGTGGTTTGCGAGGATGCGGATCCCTTCGCGGCTGGCGTCAAGTGCGCAAGCCGCAAATATCGCAATTCTGGACAGGTTTGCACGTCTCCGACCCGCTTCTTTGTTCACGAGGATCTCTATCATCGCTTCGTTGAAGCGTTTTGCGACAAGGCGAGATCGATCATCGTCGGTGATGGACTGAATGAGTCCACACAGATGGGGCCGGTCGCGAATGATCGCCGTCTTGAGGCACTGCAGAACCTCGTTGGCAATGCGACGTCAAAGGGGGCCAGATTGTTGTGCGGGGGCTCTCGCCTTCAAAACCAAGGCTATTTCTTCCCGCCTACGGCGCTGGCAGAAGTGCCGGACGATGCAGACGCAATGCATGAAGAACCTTTCGGACCGCTCGCCATTATCAATCCGGTGCGATCGATCGATGAGGCAATCGCGAAGGCAAACTCGTTGCCGATTGGGCTTGCTGCATATGGCTTTACTCGCTCTGCCGCGAACGTCGAGCGTTTGATGAGCGGAATTGAAGCCGGCAACGTCTCCATCAATACCCTAGAGGCTTCTCGTGCAGAAACGCCGTTCGGCGGTGTAAAAGACAGCGGTCTGGGTCGTGAAGGCGGCGCTGAGGGGATTCTGCACTACATGACTGTGAAGAACGTGTCTCATCTTGTTGAGTAGCTGCTCCTGCAGTCGCCTGATCTGATTGTTGGGGTGCTGGGTAGTCGCGACCAGGACCCCAACCCTGAAGCTCCCAACACTTCCGCTGTCGGGAAGCTACTATTTCTTCTAATCTTGGCGATGTTGGCATGTGGGTCAACATTCATAGTCAGGTGAACTGGACTTATTCAGTAATATGATTATTCATATAAATCAAAATCCGGTAAGGTCGAAAGACTATAAGCGAACAGGATTTTAGAGATCGTTTCCTGGTTGTGTCCGTCATTGCTCCCGTGCAGCGTTGGGCTTGGGCATCAGTGACGCAAACCCGACTGCAACGATTGTCGATGATCAGAACTCGGACTTGAAAGCAGAAGCGAACGAGAGGACGCTCACAATGAAAATTGGTGAAGCAATTGGAATTGCACTTACACAACTTGGCGTGCGTCGGGTCTTTGGGGTCGTTGGAAGTGGCAATTTCCACCTGACGAACGGACTGGTGGGCGGCGGTGCCGAATTTGTTGCGGCCCGGCATGAGGGCGGTGCAGCAACGATGGCCGATTCCTACGCGAGGATGAGCGGTGAAGTTGGCATCGTATCGGTTCATCAGGGCTGCGGCCTCACGAACGCGATCACCGGTATTGGTGAAGCGGCGAAAAGCCGCACTCCGCTTCTGATTTTGAGCGGAGAAGTGCTGGATCCCGCGTCCAATTTCTACATTGATCAGGACAGCCTCGCTCGTTCCGTTGGTGCGGTTTCACTGCGCGCACGCTCTGGACTGACTGCGCTGACGGATCTGCGAAATGCCTATGCTCTCGCGCTTCGAGATCGTCGGACGGTTCTCTTCAATGTCCCATTGGACGTACAGGACGAGATCTGCCCGGCGGGGGCGCTTCAGGCTGTAAAGCCGGTACCAAGTCTGGCAAATGCCGGCGCGGCTCCCGAAGCTGTGGCTGAATTGGTAGAAATGCTGAAAAAAGCGCGTCGTCCTGTCTTCATTGCCGGCCGCGGCTCTCGCGGGGCTGCAGCGCGTGATGCGCTTCAGCAACTCGCTGATCTTGTCGGAGCATTGGTTGCCGAAGGGGCCGTCGCGAAGGGACTTTTCCGCGATTATCCCTGGTCGATTGGCGTATCCGGCGGGTTCTCGTCACCATTGACCGTGGAACTCATACAGAACGCGGACCTCGTTGTGGGCTGGGGAACAACGCTCAATAAGTGGACAACCAGACACGGCAGCATCATCAATAGAGAGGCAGCACTTGTTCAGGTTGATCTTGAAGCTCGTGAGCTCGCAAAAAACCGGCCAGTCTCGCTGGGTGTGGTCGGAGACGTTGCTGTCACCGCCTATGCTTCGATAGATCTGCTGAAGAAAGATGCTTATAGGTCAGAGGGATACCGCTCGACGGAGATTGGTGAGCGCATCAAGAGTTCTATTCTTTGGCGCGATGTATCCTATTCGGATGAAAGCACATCGACCAAGGTTGATCCGCGTACCTTGTCTATCCGACTGGATGACATAGCGCCGAAAAAACGCGTGGTTGGCGTTGATTCAGGCAACTTCCTCGGCTATCCAAGCATGTACTTGAGCGTCCCCGATGAAAACTGCTTCTCATTCACTCAGGCATTCCAGTGCGTGGGACTTGGGTTGGCAACTGCTATCGGCGCGGCACTTGCCAAGCCCGATCACTTTCCCATTGCGGGATGCGGTGATGGTGGGTTCCTGATGGGGATTTCAGAGCTCGAAACGGCCGTGCGTCTGAAACTGGGCATGCTGATTGTCGTCTATAATGACAATGCCTATGGCGCAGAGGTCTACCATTTCGGACCGCACGGTTATCCTGTGGATACGGTTACGTTCCCCGATGTCGATATAGCCTCGATTGCAAAAGGCTATGGTGCGGATGGTATTACCGTTCGGACACCTGCGGATCTTGAACTGGTAGCCGACGCTGTCTCGCAAGGTCTGGTACGGCCGCTTGTCGTCGACGCCAAGGTGATTGGCAAAAGTTCATGGTGGCTCGAGGAGGCCATGAAGGAACACTGATTATCAGTCGAATATCTATGCTCCCAGAGGCTGATGAATGCCTCTGGGAGGCATCGTAAAGTTAACTGCCGAGAATCAAGAGCGTGACGCCCGCCGCATACACCGTTCATGCCCGAGCGATCTTCGCCCACAGGTTCATCGCCACCGCGCGCAGTTCGCGATGATGCTTGGAGGGGATATCGTGGCGCGGGATGTGGAAGAGGTTGGCAATCGGCTCATGGATGGAAACGAAACGTTGCAGATGTTGCTTTGACTTGAAACGGGCCTGTCGCAAATTTTCTCAGTTAACGAGCTGTTGACCATCGGCGGGGAAATTGCCGCTCCCATGTGAAGGAGCTGCCGATGATTCTGAATGCCATTGCCGAGAAGCTGAAGCGCCAGTCGAAGGATGATTTCAAAGGGCGACATTTCGAGGCGTGGTTGATCGTGCAGGCGGTCGCCTGGTATCTTCGCTATCCGCTGAGCTACCGTGACCTTGAGGAGATGTTTCGGGAGCGCGGTCGAAGTGGACCACAGCACGATCAACCGTTGGGTCCTTGCCTATGCGCCTGTCATCGAGAAGCGGCTGCGGCAGTTTCGGCGCCCGCATTGTGGTTCGGCCCGTATCGACGAGACCTACGTCAAAATCCGTGGCAAGTGGCGCTATCTATACCGCGCTATCGACAAGCACGGAAATCCCATCGACTTCCTGCTCACCGCGAAGCGCGACCTTGATGCCGCCAAGCGCTTCTTCCGCAAGATGCTCAAGGACGAGCCGCTTCTCTCGCCGGAAAAGATCGGCACCGACGGCGCCAATACTTTCCCTTCAACGATCAAGGCGGCCGTCGATGACGGGCACCTTCGTCCGAATCCGGTTCACTATGTAACCAAGCATCTCCAGCAGGGCATTGAGAGCGACCATTTTCGCGTGAAGAAGAACATGCCGAAGATCGGCGGCTTCCGATCTTTCAGGACGGCGCGTCGAACGATCTCGGGGTTCGAAGCCATGCTTTGGCTGAAGAAGGGCTTCGGCTTTTCCGGCGACTGGACCGTCAACGATCAGAACGACCTGCTCGCGCGCCTCTTTGGACTTCAAAAGGTTAACAAAGCGTGAACGGCACTCCATTCAAGGGCAAACTGTGGGCCGAACCCAATTTTGCGACAAGCCCGTTGGTAAGCTTCTTTTCCGCCGCCGGGTTCGCCCGGCGGCGGCCTTTCCCGAGGGGGCCCTGGTTCTGATCCCTTCAACAGCTTTCATTGAACTCAGTTGGTCGGCTTCCGGCCCTAAGCGGACGCGGGGTTCGCAATTCCTGAAAGGAAATTTCGATTTGCCAACGCTTTTACAGTAAGCGCTCATTTCCACGCACCTTCACTGGCTGAAGGGATTGGTGCAAAGGGTGTCCACCGACTGAAAGGGTGGACACCGATGGAATTACGGCAGCGAATGGAGACAAACGTAAGCGCGATTTTCGATGCGCCTAGACGGCCTCTTCAGGCGTAATCGCGCACGGGTTCTAGCGGTACCTTGTGTATTCCAATGAAACCGGACAGGAATTCCGATCTTTAACCGGACGCTTATTCCAGCGTTTTACCGGACGCGATTCCGAGGCGAAGCCGGACGATTTAGAGCGTCTCTGGGTCTGAGTTGATCATTGTCGGCGAATATCGGGCTGGTCAAGCCTGAGTTGCATCCTCGGTTGACAGGCTTCGATGTTTGCGCAGGCTCTCACCGGAAAGTTCGATGCGGTATCTGTCACAAGATGGCTTGTCATCGCGTGTGGAAGAGGGATCTCTCGGCGAGGGCTCAGCATTCGTTCCAAACCAAGAACGTAAATCATCCCTTGAAGGCAGGTTGATTTACCCATGGTGTTGTCGGCCCAAAGAACATTTAGCCCGTCGGTGAAACCGAGTTCAACTCCGTACCAGCCCCGCTCTGTGAGCGCACGAAGCCTGAGGCGTCTCAGTTTAAAAGTCATACAAGGTTCTCCGGACGCCAGACCGTTTTCATAAATCCATCAGTTAGTTTGGGCGCCACCTCGGAAAGGAAGGCTTTCTCGGCGTCAAGCACGCCGCTATCTTTGGCGACTGCCTCAGCTGCTTTGCGACCTTCGTCCGTCAGAACAACCACCGAACCTTTGTTAACGCTAACGAGGCCCATCGAATGGCTCAGCGCTACCGCGCGGTTCAGCCAAGGCTCGACCCTTACGGATACGTCGAGTGGTCGATACCGTCCCGCGATCAATCCTAGTGCCTCCTCTCGACCCTCCTCGAGTCGCACATTATGAGCGAGAAATTGGAGTTTCTGAAAACTCGCCTTTTTCCCTCGACTGTAAAATACACTTAGGAGTAGTATCGCCATCCCCCAGGCCATCCGCAAGTCGCCGGCGACAGGCTCTGGGCGGACGGTGAACGTGAACTTGGATGTATTAAGGATGTCTAAGAAAGGGCTTTCACGGGACATCTGGGAAATCCAATGGGCATTGCATTATCCATTCTGAGACGGTTCCAAACACGAGCTGATCGACGTTCTCGGGCGATAGGTTTGGCGCCGCACCCTTGATTGCTCCCTTCAGGTTCATAATCTCGTCGTTCAGGATGCCACTGGCCGAAACCGCAGTGGGGCCGGCAAACTCTAAATGGCGCCTCCGGCTAGCAATCACCGTGGCAAGATTGTCATGTAACTCTGGTGCCTGAGAACGAAGTGCACTCATACCCACGTGCACAAGGCTGCCGAGCGCGTCAGCCACGGCAAGCGTATCGGTCCGAACCCCGCCCAGACGGCTGGCAAGTAAGGATCCGATCAGACCACTCCGATACCCGGCTGACGCGTCGTAGATGACGTTGGTGTGGTAGCCGAGGTCATGGGCATTGCGCATCGAAGACTCGACGCACTGGCGCAGCGAGAAGCCGGCGAGGTAGATATCGAAGATGCCATTGTTGCGCAGGTAGCCATCGAGCGTGGTTCCGACGAAGACGCTGCTGCCGCCAGCGCGCTCGCGAACGACATGCTCGCCTTCTGCCGGCTCGAAGCCGGGGAAGAAATCGGCCTGCTCGCCCAGGAACGCGCCATGGTCGCGCGTGATCTTGCGCAGGCCGTACTTGGCCTCGCCCAGCACCTTGAAGGTTGGCTCGAACTTCAGCGCTGCGTGGATCACGTGCATGCCGCGACGGCGGGCCTCTTCGAGGATGATCTTCGAATTGGCGATAGCGGTGTCGACCTGCTCCCGGTCCTGAAACACCGGATAAATGCCGCCGGTCGGGGAGAGCCAGTCGTTGACATATTCGATCAGGATCAGCGCGCTCTTGGATGCGTCGGTCATGATATCACTCCTTGGAATTCTGGTTGTTAAGCTGCGATCATCGCGCCTTGCTGGCGCAGGTGGTCGCGAAACAGGTCGGGATAGGTGTCGATCACGGCGTCCTTGACGCTGGATCGCTCGGCAAGTGCCGCGTGCCACGCCGTCACACGTGGCAGGCCAGCAAAGATCGGGTCCGCCACTTGCCGATCGATTATCCCGAAATAGCGGAACAGCGGTGCGTAGACCGCATCGACCAGACCAAAGTCCGCCCCGGCAAAATACGGTCCTTCGCCCCAGTTCGGCCTCGATCTTGCTCAGCTGATCACGGAAGGCGGCCCGCCGGGCGTCGGCGGTCGCCATGTCTCTGGCGTGGAGGAACTGCCAGCCCTCGGCAAAGGTCTGGGTGGCGAATTCGATCCAGGCGCGATGCCGGGCACGCAGCAATGCATCGTCGGGATACATCGCAGCGCCGCCTTGCGTCTCGTTCAGATATTCGCAGATCGCCACGCTTTCGAAGAGGATTGCCTGCTCACCGTTCGGCTGGCGCACCTTCAGCACCGGCACCTTGCCCGTCGGCGACAGGGCCAGAAACCAGTCGGGCTTTGCCGACAGGTCGACGTTGACCCGGTCGAACGCCACCCCCTTTTCGAGGAGGACTATAGCGGCGCGCTGGACGAATGGGCACAGTGGGTGGCTGATGAGAGTGAGGTTTTGCTCGGTCATGATGGTGTCTCGATGTTCAGGAATGGAGATCAGAGCGACTGGCCGCCAGATACGTCGAACGTCGTGCCGTTAGCCCAGCCGAAATCGTCTGACAGGATCGTTGCGACCGCGCCGCCGATGTCGTCGGGCTGACCGACGCGGCCGAGCGCGATCTTGCTCGCGACGAAGGCATGAGCCTGTTCGTTATCGCGAACCCTACCACCGCCGAAATCGGTGGCGATGGCACCGGGCGCGATGGCGTTGACGCGGATCTGCCGCGCGCCGAGTTCCAGCGCCATGAACCGGGTCAGCGTCTCGAGCCCCGCCTTGGCTGCCGCATAAAGGCCGAAGGTGGCCATCGACGTGCGCGTGAAGCCCGTAGAGACATTAAGGATGCGTCCGCCATCAGCGATGATCGGTAGCAATGCCTGCGTCAGGAACACCGGTCCGCGAAGGTGCATGTCGATCATCATATCGAACTGTTCCTCGCTTGCGTCAGCGACCTGCACGTGGACGACCGCACCGGCGTTGTTGACCAGATAGTTGAACCGGTCGCTGCCGAAGCGGCTCGCGAGCGTCTCGGAGAAGGATGCGACGAAGGCCGGGAAGCTTGTTACCTTGGTGACGTCGAGCTCGAGCATCGCCGCCTTTCCGCCCATGGCTTCGATCTCTTCGACCAGCGTCTGGGCTTCCCCGGCGCCCTGGCGATAGGTGCCGACGATGCCGACGCCGCGACGGGCGAGGTGCAGCGCCATGCTGCGACCGAGGCCGCGGCTGGCGCCGGTAATGAGTGCGATCTTCTGAGACATGGCTACATTCCTTGAGGTTTTGATTATCGGATGACACGCCGCTTGGGCGCCACATTCGCTGTCAGTCAAATAGGCGATTGAAGGGCCCGACGCCCCGCCTAATGCTCTCAATTGCTTGCCTGATTGTCTCAAGGTCTTTGCAGATGGGAGAAATGGTGCCATAGTCTTTGCCATGATCGACAACCTACATCCCCTTCGCGACATCGCGCTCCGCCACGGGCGGATCGGAATGACCCTCACGCCAATCCCGCGCCTGGAAATCGGCGTAGGACAAGCAACCTCAGGAACCTCGCCGTGTCTCTACCGCTCGATGATCTGCTTTATTCTGCAGGGATCGAAAGAGGTGGTCATCCATGACGACCTGCTGCGCTACGACGCGTCTCAATATCTGGTGAGCGCACTCGATCTGCCTTTGAGCGGGCAGATCCATGATGCTGACGACGGCAGTCCTTATGTGTCGATTTCGTTGGTCCTAGATGCGGCACTTCTCGCCGAGGTCGCATCGACGATGCCGGCGGTGCGCGATGCGGGCACGCCTGACAGCGGTCTCGCGATCAATCCGATGACGCCTCCGCTGCGCGACACGCTGCTGCGACTGCTGGCGTTGCTCGACACGCCTGCGGACATCCCGGCGCTCGCGCCGTTGGCGGAACGCGAATTGCTTTATCGTCTCCTGCAGGGCCCGCGCGGGCGACTGTTGCGCCACATCGCCCGCCCGGAAGGCGCAATCGGCGGCATACGCCGCGCAGTCGAATGGATCCGCGACCATGGCAACAGGCGCCTGCGGATCGAGGCTCTGTGTGAAGCTGCTGGCATGAGCCGCGCAAGCCTGCATCGCCACTTCGTAGCACTGACCGGATTGAGCCCGATCCAGTATCAGAAGCAGCTACGCCTTCAGGAGGCACGCCAGTTGCTCCTCGCCGGTGACCGGAGTGCCTCCGACGTCGCCTATGCGGTGGGCTATGAAAGCGCCTCGCAATTCAGCCGCGAATATCTGCGGCAGTTCGGGGCGCCGCCTGTCCGCGACGTACGCAAGCTCAGACACTCAATTGACAATCAAATGATCAGTTGAAATAGCTCTCGCTGACTGAATGCCGTTGGACGAAGCTGCCACCTGAGCGGGCGCGATCCTTTCAACCGCGTAATAGGTAGTCTTTTCAGATGCTTGTGCTATTGGCGCACACGTCCGTGGTTCATTTCCCTTCAATGCGGTAGGGAGCAGCTTTGCGGCTTAGTCATTTGGTCCCCATTCGCCTGCCTCCCGAAACCTGGACAGTATCGAGTCCGCGAGAACGCCTGCAAATTGAATTGCTGCAATAGGCAGCCTCACCAACAACTGGTCGAGAGGAAAGTGTCGCAGCAGAAACTTCGCGAATCCACACTGCCGCCCTTGCCGCCATGTCCGTCAGCTCGCTTGAGCAAGCGCGACAGCGTCCGCTCCGGCAGGGAAGCGAAGCCGATTGCCGGTATCGTGAACGGCTTGCCAGATTGCTTCTGCAACATCGCTTTCCGTGGTAGTCAGAGAAGGATTCCCGAATGCCTCAAGGATCGGCCGAGCGAAGTCTGCATATCCGCCGGGAAGGAGTTCCGAGACAGGAACGATGGCATTCGCCCCGAACCGGGTAGTCGGCGCATAACCTGGCTCGACGAGCTTCACGCGCACCCTGAAATAGTCAAGCTCATGCGCGAGCGAAGCCGAGAAGCCTTCGATGGCCTGTTTGGTGGCGGTATAGGCTGCCGCGAGCGGGAATTCTCCCAAAGTAACGCTCGACGTGACATTGACGATGGTTCCGGACCGGCGCTCGCGCATCTGCGGGATGACAGCCTGGCACATCGCCATGACGCCAATCGTGTTGGTTTCGAAAAGCTGTCGGATGAGGGACATTGGCATTGCCTCGAATGCACCGACACCGCCAAGCCCGGCATTGTTCACCAACACGTCGATTGGACCGGCTGATTCGAGAAGGCTGGCGATGCTGTCGGGGCTCGTGACATCGAGCGGTAGCACTTGCAGACGGTCGCTTTCGGTAAACAGCGATGGGTCAGGGCGTCTCATGGTCGCAACGACTTTCCACCCACGAGACAGGAAGTGTACAGCGGTGGCCTTGCCATAGCCCGATGATGTGCCGGTGATAAGAATGGTCTCTGTCATGTTAGTCTCCTTGGTTGCGGTCAGATAGGAATAGACAGTCGTGCGAGGACGATCTATGGTTTGTCGTCCAAGAATAATTATGGATCGTCTAAAAATGGATCCTCTAAGTGACATCGTCGCTCTCTTGCGGCCGACCGCCGCGATAGCGAAGCCCATCTCCGGGCGCGGCCAATGGGGCGTTCGCTATAAGCCGTATGACGCGCCCGGGTTTACGGTCGTCCTCGCCGGAGAAGCATGGGTCACGGTAGGCGACCGGAACCCGCTTCGGATTGCCGAAGGCGACTTTCTTCTTTTGCCGACGACGCCGGCGTTCTCGTTATGCAGCGAACCGGGTGTCCCATGCATTTCGGCTGAACCTTTGGCTCACGCTGTCCGCCACGGCGAGCAAGGGGGGGAGCCTGATTTTGTGGCGCTGGGCGGGAGTTTCTCAATTGAGAGTGTAAACGCACCGCTGCTTCTCGCGTTGCTGCCCGATGCAATTCATATTCCCGCTTCGGCGGGGCACGGGACGCGATTTGGTTGCGTGATCGAACTGCTATCTGAGGAGTGCGCTGCCGACTATCCCGGCAAAGAACTGATTATCCAGCGCTTGCTGGAGACGCTGCTGATAGAGGCATTGAGGTGGGACATTATCGGAAACAACGCAGCTTCGGCGGGTATGTTGAATGGGCTGCGTGATCCCGCCATGGCCCGTGTTCTGCGTGCCATCCACGAAGATGCTCGGGCGCGGTGGACAGTAGCCGATCTTGCGGGAATAGCTGGCATGTCGAGATCGGGTTTCGCCGCGCGGTTCAACGAGCTTGTTGGTTGCGCTCCGATTGAATATCTAGCGCGTTGGCGCATCGCCATTGCCAAGGATGCTCTATTGAGCGGCGGTAAGTCGCTCGACAGGATCGCAGACGAAATCGGTTACGAGATCCGCCAGCGCCTTCAGCACAGCGTTTAGTAAAAGGCTTGGCTGCTCCCCGGGCAGGTTCGGAAGAGAACTTGTTGCCAATCGAAGATCGGAATAGGGGGGCGTTGGTTCACATCCCCTATAGGCGGCCGATTTGCTTTACGCTCGCGGTTGGAACGGCAACTGGACCTTGTCCCGCTTGTTTTGGCCTGCCCCTGAAAAAAGAAAAGCTGTAAGCTCAAACGGCGATGCGAGCTCGACATTTCATCACCGTTTTCGGCGAATGAACGGCGCACGAGCCCGCTGCATTATCAGAGAACCTTGCGGCTCTACGTGATGCTGACGGAACGCATTGCGTCAATACTGCCGCAATTAGAGTTGGATATGAAAGCGCCCCTCAGTTCAGCCGGGAATGCTCGAGACTGTTTGGTGCGCCACCGGAGGTTTGCGTTTGAATATTCTCGGTCTGTAACTAAGAGACGAGATCCTGGGCTTTACGCTTCTGATTTCCGCTGAACATACCGCCGCGAAAAACCTTACCGTCAGGCGCGAAGGCGAAAAGGACGACATCAGAATCGGCTACTGCTCTGGGATGGTGGTCGAATGAGCGCGTGAACGCGCTCTCGCCCGTCGATAGCGTGACATTGCCCAAGTCGATTTCGCCGTCGAAAACGTAAACAAGGTAAGCCATCTCGGAATCTGCCGCGGTTGGCAGTCGTAGCTCGGTTTTCGCGGTGAGACGTGCATCAAAAACCGAGACATCGGATCGCACCGTCAGCGGTGCCCTCCGCGCTCCGGCAATCAGTCTCCAGTCGTTTTCGCTGTTTTCATCGACGAAATCATGAAACTGCACCATTGGCTCAAGATCTGGAGCGTTAGGCCGCAGGAAAATCTGTAGGGCCCGGACGGGTGTTTCCCCAAGCATAAGCTCTTCATGCTGGAAGTGATGGCCGGCGTTCATCATCATGAAACGTGTCTTGTCGAGCTTTTCCTCGTTTCCGACGGTGTCTCGGTGCAGCATCTCGCCGCCGCGCATGTAGGTCAGTATTTCGTCGTCCTTGTGCGGATGCATGCCTATGAGATGACCCGGCTGAACCTGGGCGCGGTCAATCCTGCCGATGGGACCGATCCCGCTGTCGTCGGTTGTCAGTGACAGCCCCGGATACATGATCTCGACGCCGAAGCCCTGGCCGATATTGCCGCGCATGAGTCCTGCAGGGATTTTGGTGATGGTCATTGGACTGTTTCCTTCGATCTCGGGCGCGGGCGACAATCGCCCGCGCCGAACGCAGCGACTTGCGTTGTCAGTGGTAGTTCAGGATGCCGACGAGCTTCTGGCCGAGCGGGCTCGTCCAGTCGACGGCGAGTTCCGAGATGATCTGGTCGACAGTGGTGATAATTGCGCCTGCCTTTTCCATGCGCCTCAGGGCGATATCGTCGCCGTATTTGGTGTAAGAAGCGGATGCGTCCGCCGAGACCTGCACCTCGTAACCTTCGTCAAGCATCTGGAGGACCGGAAAGGTGACGCAGATTTCCGTGGTCACGCCTGCGACGAACAGCTTCTTGCGGCCGATCGCCTTGACGGCCTGGTTGAAGCCGTCGTGGTGCATGGCGTTGACGATACCCGGGCGCTTGATGCGGGCTTCGAACGCCTCGGGCAGGATTTCCTTGAGTTCCGGAATCAGCGGCCCCTGGATTTGTTCTTCCATGCTGGACGTCAGGATGGTCGGGATGTTGGCGGCTTTGGCGATCCGGGCAAGCTTGAGTGCGTTCTGCTTGACCAGGTTGATGTCGTGTGAGTGGGTCCAGGCCATCGTGCCGATCTGATGGTCGATCAGCAGCATGGCGGAATTCTCGGGAGTAAAGACGTCCTTATGCATTGTCGTATTCCTTTTTGCGTTGTCGGCGGCTGTCGGGTTGGATTTAGGTCCGCTCGATGAGTGGAATTTAGCGTTGCGATAGACGGCACGGTAGCTCTAGGATGAGCCACTCTGTGGAACGGAAAATGGAACGCAATAATGGTCAGCTTCGAAGATATGCAGACTTTCGTTGAGGTTGCCGATGGCGGCGGGATCACGGTTGCGGCGCGACGTCTCGGATTGCCGAAATCCATCGTCAGCCGTCGCCTCGTTCGTCTCGAGAGCGAGCTGGGCGTCCAGCTCCTCGCCCGGACCACACGAGGTGCGTCGCTGACGGAGGCTGGAGCGTCGTTTCGCGAGCATGCCGCGCGCATGTGCCTGGAAATGGAGGTTGCGCGCGAGGAGATGGCGCCAACCGGGGAGCTTCGGGGACGGCTGCGCGTCGCCGTTCCGTCATCCTTCGGTCCGCGGCATTTTGCGCCAGCGCTCGCCGAACTGGCCCGCCAGCATCCGCTCTTGCAGCTCCATGCGCACTACAGCGACCGTTACGTCGATCTGGTGGCGGAAGGCTTTGATTGCGGGATACGTGTCGGTTATCTGCAGGACTCGAACCTGACGGCGAGGAAGATCGGTGCATTCGCGGCTGGATTGTTTGCCAACCCCGAATACCTCCGGAACCATGGCGTCCCACGAAAGCCTTCCGATCTGCTTGAACATCAGGCGATCCTGCAGGGCACCGAGAGCTGGAAGGTGTCCGATGGCAGCCGAACCATCGTCATCAATGCGCAGGGAAGGTTCAAGGCGGATAGTGCCCTTGGCATTGCTGAAGGGGCGGCAGCCGGACTGGGCATCGCTGCACTGCCGGTTGTGATCGCGGAAAGCTATGTTGCCGCAGGGACCCTTGTGCCGATTATGTTGGACTACGGCCTGCCGGAGATCGGCGTTTACATCGTGCGTCCGCCAGGATCGCACGTGTCCCGGAAGGTCAGGGTGCTGATCGACTTCTTCGTGCAGCGTTTCGCGGCGGAAAAACCGGCGGCCACGAATCTCGCACCATCGTGATCGTCGAGTACTTTCCCCATCGGACAACCGAGCTAGGGGCGAAACAGAAGTCTGCGCCCGAGGCGCCTCTGCTGCTTTGAAATCCGAAAAGCAGCCATCTCCACCCGCAGGAGCCGCTTCTACGTCCGCGTTCAGCGCCGAAAGGTTGTTGACGAAAGCGATCTCACCGATGACGCCGATAGTGTCGGAAGTCTCGATAGAAGACTACGCGATTTGCACGCGCGTCACCTGCGAGTCAGTCGTTTGGCGATGGAATGATAATGACGAATTTCGCGCCCCCATCAAAGCCAGATCCTGCGCTGATTGTTCCGCCGTGTGCATCGGCAATTGTCTTTGAAACCGGCAAGCCGATGCCCATGCCGGTTGCCTTTGTTGTGTAAAATGCATCAAACAACTGGCCAAACCTATCAAGTGGAATTCCTCCGCCGGTGTCCTCCACCGCAAAAGTGAAGCCCTCAGGCGTAGCCGTTGCCGACACCCTGATTTCGGCTGGCCAATCTTGGCCCTCCGTGCCTTGGGCGGCATTGATCATCAGATTTACCAGCACCTGTTGAATCTGAACGCGATCTGCCCTGAGAGAGGGCAAGTTTTGGGCAACGTGAATACCTAAGTTTGCGCCGAGCGAAGCAACCTGCCGCGAAACAGGTGTGGCCGCTTCCTCGATCAGGACCGCAGGCTACACATAAGCGCGGTCGGTGGTGTCCTTTGATGCAAGCGCGCTCGCTCGCCCAACGATGTCCGACGCTCGCTTTGCGTCGCGAGCAATTCGATTGAGCGGCGACGATGAGGCTGCAGATAATGCCAAGATAAGGCATGATTGACTCTAATATGTATCTGCTTTAAACAAATACAAATAGCGCGGCGGGAGGTCGCGTTACAGCTCGCGGCGGGAGACCGCGGCTTTTTTCAAAGGGAGGAACAGAATGCCGAAGTTTTCGCATATGCTCGCCGGCGCCGTCACCGCTGTGGCGCTGCTGACGGATGTGGCCGCCGCTGAGGACACTGTGGGTGTGAGTTGGCGCTATTTCCAGGACGAACGTTGGAAAATCGATGAAGCCGCAATGAAGTCCGTCCTCGACAAGGCTGGTGTTTCGTATGTCGGGATAGACGCTCAGGGCGACCCACAGAAGCAAGCCGCCGACATCGAGAGCTTGATTGCTCGCGGCGTGAAAGTGCTCGTCGTCGTCGCCCAGGATGCCAAGGCAATCATTCCTGTTATCGATGAGGCCAAGCGCAGCAACATTGCCGTGATCGCCTACGACGCGCCGATCGACACCGGCGATGTCCTCTACACAAGCTTCGACAACGTCGCCGTCGGTCGCGTCATGGGCGAGGGCCTGCTAAAGGCGGTGCCTAAGGGCAATTATGTCTCGATGGACGGGGATCCTGCTCAGACGATCCAGCAGGTTTTCAAGAGCGGCCAGATGCAGGCGATCCAGCCGGCGATCGACAGAGGCGACATCAAGATCGTTGCCCAGCAAAATGTCGAGCAGTGGAAGCCCGACGTCGCGCAGTCGCTCATGGAACAGGTGTTGACTGCAAGCGACAATAAGGTCGATGCGGTGCTCGCCATGAACGACAGCATCGCGAACGGCGTTGCAGCCGCCCTCGCCAGCCAGGATCTCCTGGGCAAGGTTGCCATTTCCGGGCAGGATGGCGACAAAAACGTCCTCAATCGCATCGCTAAGGGCGAGCAGACGATGACCGTCTGGAAGGATGCGAACGCGCTTGGACTGGCCGCCGCAAGCGCGGCCGTCGAAATCATCAAGGGCACAAAAATCGATGCTGTGACAGGGGCAAAGCCTGGCAAGACGTCCACCGGCGCATCGCAGCCCGCGATCATCCTCGATCCCATCGCCATCACGCGTGACAATCTCGACCTCGTCGTGAAGGCCGGTTGGATCTCGAAAGACGTGCTTTGCAAAGGCGCGACGAAAAACCCGCCAAAAGCCTGCGAATAGGCAGTTCCAGCTGGAGTTTTGTCATGACCTCTATTCTCCAACCTGTGTCCAGTTCAACGAAGCTTCTCCCCCGACTGCTACAAGCGGTCGGGGGCGGTGGCCGCGACACTCGCCTCGTGGCGATGGTGATCGTCCTCGCCCTGATCTGGCTTTGCGCAAACGCCCTTACCAATGGCGTATTCCTGTCGCCTCGAAACATGTTCAATCTCTCGCTCCAGGTTTCCGTCGTGGCGATCATGGCATCGGGCATGATCCTCGTGATCGTTACGCGTCATATCGACCTCTCGGTCGGATCTCAGGTCGGCTTTCTCGGGGTTCTCGGTGGTCTCGTACAAAGCAACTGGCTTCCCGACAGCATGAACGCCTGGTGGATCTCATGCCTTGTCATGCTGGCGGGGGGCATGGTCATCGGTTTGCTCCAAGGCGCACTTGTCGCCTATGCGCGGATACCGTCATTTGTGGTGACGCTCGGTGGACTGCTTTTCCTGCGCAATGCAGCTTATGAGTTGAACGACGGCACCACGATCGCCCCACTGAGCGCGACATTCCAGAATCTCGGCGGTGGACAGAACGGCGTTCTCGGAGCCGCTTTGAGCTGGGCCGCAGCCGTCGTCGTCACCCTCTATATCGTCTTCAATCTTGTGCGCAGATATCAGCGCAAGAAAGCTCTCGGCGTTCAGAATCCGTTGACGGCATTCGACATTGTCTCGGCGGCTGTCTGGTGCGTCTGCGCATTCGGTCTCGTCGCAGTCATGAACAGCTACAAACGGCCGGGAACGACAGAGTCGATGGGATTGGCCGTGCCTGTTCTCATTTTGATTGCCGTTACGACGCTGATGACGATCATCGCCAAAAAACACAGGTTTGGACGCCATGTGTTTGCTGTCGGTGGCGATCCGCTCAGCGCCCGTCTGACGGGTATCAACACCCAGCGCGTTGTCCTGAAAGTCTTCGTGTTGATGGGGTTCCTGTCCGGCCTGGCCTCTATCGTGCTGACGGCCCGGCTGAATGCAGCTGCAAGCGGAGCCGGAACGATGATGGAACTTTACGTTATCGCTGCTGCCGTAATCGGTGGGACGTCGCTTGCCGGTGGTGCCGGCACAATCCTCGGAGGCTGCATCGGCGCCCTGATCATGCAAAGTCTTCAGAGCGCAATGGTTCTGATGGGCATCGCAAGCCCCCTGCAGAGCATGGTGCTCGCCGGAGTCCTCGTGCTTGCTGTGTGGATTGATACGATGTGGCGCGAAAGGAGGCCATCATGACAACCCCGTTGCTCGAAGCCCGCAACGTCAACAAGGCCTTTGGCGGCGTTCACGCGGTGGAAAATGTCAGTGTGTCGCTCATGCCTGGTGAAGTCGTCGCCCTGCTTGGCCACAATGGCGCTGGCAAATCGACCTTCATCAAAATGCTATCAGGGGTTTTCCCTGCAGACAGCGGCGAGATCCTGATCGATGGCAAATCGGTCGACATCCGGTCGCCCCACGACGCCCAGGAACTGGGAATCGAGACGATTCATCAGACACTTGCTCTCGCCGATAACCTCGACGCAATTTCCAACCTTTTCCTCGGGCGTGAACAGACGGATCGTTTCGGCTTTCTGGATACGGAAGCAATGGAGCATGGCGCCCGACAGACGATCGACCGGATGCGGTTGAGGATCCCCTCCCTGACGTTGTCGGTCAGGTCTATGTCCGGCGGGCAGCGTCAAGCAGTTGCCATCGCGCGCGCCCTTCATTTCAATGCTCGATCCTCATTATGGACGAGCCGACAGCCGCTCTGGGACCGGAGGAGACGAAAAATGTCGGCCTCTTGATCGAGGAACTCAAGAGGCAGGGGCTGGGCATCTTTTTGATCAGCCACGATATGCACGATGTCTTTGAGTTGTCGGACAGGATCACCGTAATGAAGTCCGGCCGCGTTGTCGGCTCGTACCCGACATGCGATCTGACACAGGACGATGCCCTCGAAATGATTATCCTCGGCCGCAAGCCCGCCCGTCTGGCCGGTGCGACGGCATAATGCAAGCCAACCCTGGAATGGACAGAAACATGACAGTAAAAGCACCGAACTTCAGTCTCGATGGGAAAGTGGCGCTGGTCACTGGCGCAGCCCGCGGTATCGGTCGCGCCTGTGCTCTCGCCTGCGCGGCGGCCGGGGCCGATGTCGTCATCGGCGTCCGCAACGTGGAGGCGGTTGCAGACCTTGTGGCCGAATTGAGAACGACGGGTGGACGTGTTCTCGCGGTTACGATGGACATCGCAGACAGTAGCCAGATCGCCGAAGCAGTTGCCGAAGCGGTTGCAGCATTCGGAAAAATCGATGTGCTGGTGAACAATGTCGGCGTCGCACCAGGCAATCTTGCGGAACTCGTTGAGGAAAAGGATCTCCACCAGATCCTCGATGTCAACATCAAGGGCACGTTCCTTGTCACACAAACCGTCGCCCGCCACATGATAGAACAGAAAAGTGGCCGTATCATCAACATCAGTTCGCAGGCCGGCACGGTGACGCTTCGCGGCGAATCCCTTTATTGCATGAGCAAGGCAGCGATCAATCATTTGACTCGTTGCCTGGCCGCCGAATGGGCGCAATACGGTATCACGGTCAATACGGTCTCTCCCACCTTCATTTGGAGCGATTCGACCCGTCCGGTCCTCGCCGATCCGGATTTCTACGCTCGCACGGTAGGCCATATACCGCTCGGGCGTATCGGTGATACGGATGACGTCGTCGGTGCTGTCGTCTACCTTGCATCCCCGGCTGCATCTCTTGTCACCGGCGCCAATCTTTTGGTCGACGGGGGATGGTCGGTCGCATGACGCCGTTCATCCGAACCTTTGCTTGCACGCGGGCATCTGCTACTGCGTCAAAGTGTACTTTCGGCAACGATTCGAGTGCGTTGCCAATACCTGATAACAGCTCCTGACCAACCAATGTTGTCTCTGGGAGGAACCGTGACGACGAATAGTGTCCTGAGACACATGAATGCTGTGCGTTGTCTTCGCGTCCTACGCCGAGACGTCCCTTTGTCGCGCGCCGATATAGCGCGCGAATTGAACGTGACGCGGGCGACAGTCGGCAATTCGATTAAACAACTACTTGCGGAAAACCTGGTTATTGACTTGAATGAAAGCGCTGAGGCCAATGGTGCCGGGCGTCCTGGTGCTCTCGTATCGCTGAACCCGGCCGGCGCTTACTTTATCGGTCTCGATATTTCATCGGCCGAAATCAATGCCGTTCTGATCGACTTCTCGATGCGTGTGATCGCGAAGCGAATTGTGTCCATCGGCGACCGATACGACAACCCAAAACGGGTGATCGAGCTGCTCGCCAGCTTGCCTAACGAACTCATAGACATGTCGAAGGTGCGGGCGTCGCGTGTGCGCGGTGTCTGCATTTCTGCGCCGGGCATCGTGCGCGGTGGCAGGATCATCTCCGCACCCTGGTTGAGTTGGCGGGATGTTGACGTGGTGTCTGCGATGTCGGATGCTATGCGATCATCATTGCAGGTTCAGATTTGTAATGATGCCGTGGCTCTTGCGAGCGCGGTAGCCGCCGATGCACCGGAGAGCGATCTGAGCGACGTGCTGCTGCTATTGCTTGCGCAGGGTATCGGCAGCGCCCATTTGCGTCAGGGGCGCGTGGTGGAAGGTGCCCACGGTCTTGGCGGTGAAGTCGGGCATATGGTCATGGGTGCGCAGCCTGGAATGGCGGCGACGCACACTTTCGAAATCCTCGCCGGTTATCAGCGGTTTCTCCCCTTTATCGAACAGGGTGTCCCCATTCCCGAGGGGTTGAGCAAGCTCGTGACGCTTGAAAAATCCCTGGCTCTCAATCAGGCTCTCGACGAATGGGCATTGGGCTTGGCGACCGGCTTCCTGAACCTTATTCACATCCTCGATCCTAAAACAATCGTCTTGGGTGGACCGCTTGCCGTCCTATATCCAAGGGTGGCGGAGCGGGTCGAGAGCCTGCTTTCTGAAAATCTCGTTCACGGGTTCAATGTTCCTCCGATCTCGGTTGCCCGCTTCGGTGGTGACGGAGCTGCCATTGGGGCTGCCGCCCTTCTGCGCGAAAGCCTTTTCGATCTTCCAGGACTACCTGCCGTTTAATACGAGGAGGGACGCCAAACACGTTTGACAGTTAATTTGTATTTGTATAATACAAACGCAAATAGACATCTAGTGGAGGAAACAGATGCTGAAACTAATCGATCCCATTCTCTCTCCGGAACTTCTCTACGCTCTTCGATCGATGGGACATCGGCACGATATCGCCATCGTTGACGCAAATTTCCCGTGCGATGCTGGCGACGAACGTCTCATCCGTCTCGATGGTGTCTCTGGGCCCCGAGCGCTGGAAGCTATTCTCAAGATCTTTCCAATCGAAGAGCAGGACCCGCACGTCGCATGGCGCATGATTGCAGAAGGCGATGCTGCCAAGATCCTGCCCGTTTTCGAAGACTACAGCGCTGGGCTTGAGAAGACGCAGGGCAAGCCAGTTGAGCTGACAGCAGTCGAGCCGGATGAATTCAAAGACCGAGTTCGTGCGGCTCATACAGTCGTTGTCACGGGAGAGCGGCGCTTCTATGGAAGTGTCATTTTGCGCAAGGGCGTCATTGTACCCGAGTAAGCTGTATTAGAGCGATATTCCAAAGTCAGGTGACAGGCCTTGCCCAATCTCTTCGCATCCACATTCGACGCCTTCCTTTTCGATATGGACGGGACCATCCTCAACTCGATTGCAGCAGCCGAACGTGTTTGGGGAGCGTGGGCGTGGAAGTTCGGGTTAAATCCGGAGGTTTTCCTGCCGACAATTCATGGACGAAGAGCGTTCGAAACGATTTCCTCCCTTGGCCTTCCAGGTGTCGATCCGGAGGCCGAGGCCGCCGCCATAACGCAAGCGGAAATCGACGAGATCAAAGGCGTGTTCGCGATTGGCGGTGCACAGCATTTCTTACGTTGCCTCCCGTCCAACCGTTGGGCCATCGTAACCTCCGCGCCGGCTGCCCTCGCGACAAGACGGATCGAAGCTGCGGGTTTGCCAATGCCCTTGACAATCGTAACGTCCGAGGACGTGCGGCAAGGAAAACCCGCTCCCGATTGCTTCATTCTTGCCGCCGAGCGTCTTTCAGTCGATCCCGCGCGTTGTCTGGTTTTCGAGGACGCCGAGGTTGGCATTAGCTCCGCGACCGCGGCCGGGTGCCAGGTCTGCATCATTAGCGAGACGCACAAGCGACCTATGAAGGCTGATCACGAGCAATTCGAGAACTACGAGCGCATACGGCCGAAAATCGTCAACGGGGCCTTGCGGCTGATCCGTACCTGATCACTGAGCCTTCTCTCGTATAGTCTCCGTTCTTGGGCGGCCAAATACGAGGTTTTCATCGACGGAGAACATCTGTTTGTGCAGCATTGATGCGCCGCCGATAGCGGGACCCTCGAGGCCGAGCGACGAGAGCTTGATCGCGGGTATTGGATGCCCGTCGAGGAGGTTTCTGGTCACGTTCTCCAGCGTCTCTACCCGGCAGAGATCAAATAGAGCGGCGACGGGGCCCCCGAGCACAAGCCGGGCGGGATTGAAGATGCTTGTGAGTGTCGCAATTCCTCGCCCCAGATAAAATGACCAATCCTTGAGTGTCGAGAGAGCTGCCTTTTCCTGCCGCTTTGCGGCCTCTATGAAGGCTTGGATATCTCCTGCTGACCCACCGTGAAAGCGGTAGCGAGCAAGGACGGCTTCCCGTCCGATAAAACTTTCAAACGATCCGGAAATCGTGGCCAGTTCAACGAAGCCCTCGTCCCCAAGTATAATATGGCCAAGCTCGCCGGCATAGCCATCTTGACCACGTAGAAGCTGACCCGAATTCATGATCGCCCCGCCGACGCCGGCGTCGAGATAGATGTAGATCTCCGTATCGCTGCGCTCATCTTTGGACTGGTAGATCTCGGCAATTGCAAATGCGTTGGCATCGTTCTCGGCAACCAGCAACGGAATGTCAGGCAGCTGTTGCTGCAATTTCTCCAGGATCGGTTCTTCGCGCCATCCAAGGATTGGAGCGCGCAATATCGTACCATTCCGATCGATTACGCCCGGCGCGGTCAGGCACAGACCCCGAATGCGATAGTCCTTTCCAAGCCGTTCCCTGATATCTTCAACCGCGTTCACCAGCCGTTGCACAACAAGGTTCGGGCTTGCCTCCTGGAGACTGAAGTCCGACCTGGACTGCGTGATCACCGTTGCCTCCATATCAAGAGCGACAACATTCATTCGGCCGACGCCTATATCCGCGCCTATAAACATCCCATAGTTCGGATTGATGCGAACGAACGTGCCCGGGCGACCCGTTCCTGCACTTTTATCATCCTCAGACGAATCCTCGATGAGCAAACCCTCATCCGCCAGGCTGGCAACGATGCTGCTGGCTGTGGAGCGCACCATGCCCAGTTCTTTGGCGATATTCGCCCGGCTTATCCTGCCATGGCGAAAAACGACATCCAGCGCGCGGACCTCGTTGATGTGCCTTACGGCGCGCGGCATGGACATTAGCGGTCTCCCAGTCGAAGGCGTCAGAAAAAGAGGTGTACAATCAAGGAAGTGACAACTGCATTCAATCCCATGGCGAGGCCTGAAAAAAGCCCCGCAACCGGGTCCACTGAATAGGCGCGTGCCGTACCAATCCCGTGCGATGCAAGCCCTACAGCAAAACCTCTAGCACTGTAATCGCCGATCTTCATCGCGTTCATCAGCGGGGTCACGATGACGGCGCCTGTTATACCCGTCAAAATGACAACGGCTGCGGTCAGGGCCGGATCACCGTGCAAACCTGACGAAATTGCCATGGAGACGGCCGCGGTGACAGATTTTGGCGCGAGCGAAGCCACGACCGTCTGATCGAATCCGAGAACGTGACCCAGATAAACCGTGCTGGCCACCGCAGTCAGGCTTCCGGCGACCAGTGCCACAACCATCGGAATGAGATTGGCTCTGACCAGGTTGAGCTTTTCGTAGAGGGGTATGCCAAGCGCGACTGTCGCTGGTCCCAGCAGAAAATGGATGAACTGCGCGCCGCCAAAATACGTCTGGTAACGAATGTCAAAGACACACAGTAGGCCGACAATGGTCACGACCGAGAGGAAAACGGGGTTGATGAGGGGGTTGGAAGGAAGAACTTTCACGATCTTGAGTGCGGTAATCCAGACAAGGAGCGTTATCGAGAGCCACAGGAGCGGTGACGCCGATAGATAAATCCAGAGCCCTTCATCCATTGTTTGCGTTCCCCATCAGGCGTTTGGTGGCAAGATAGCACCAGACCGTGACGATCAACGTCGCTACGGTAGAGGCGATAATCGTCGTGAACAACGCCAGTCCTCGCTCAGCGATCAGATCGAAATGCTGCACGATCCCCACACCTGCCGGAACAAAAAGCACGCCGAAATTAGCCAGAAGTGCGTTCGACGTGGAGATAACCTGGGCCGCCTGCGCCACCAGCGACCGCCCGCGCCGTAGGCTCAACGCAACGAATATCAGAAGCATTCCAATGACCGGGCCCGGAACTAAACCGTGCAGGAAGTAGGCGGCTGCCTCGCCTATCAGCTGGAATGCAAGCAGCAGAGTAATTCCGATTAACATTGTTCGACTCCAAAACAAACTCGCTTGACTCATAAATCCGAATATGTTTGTTTGCAAACGAAACAAACGAAGGGAGTGTCGTTTGTCTTGAAAATCGGCATGGGGCCGGTTGGTTGGGAGGACCACATGCGTCTAGCTTTGAAAATGATGGCCTTGACGGCTGCCCTCGGTGCTTCGGTCAGCAGCCACGCGTTCGCGGCTGAAAGTGTCGAAGTGCTGCACTGGTGGACTGCCGGCGGTGAGGCTGCAGCAGTTGGCGTGTTAAAGGAAGATTTGCAGAAGAAAGGTGTCAGCTGGCAGGATATGCCGGTTGCAGGTGGTGGTGGTGAAGCCGCGACGACGACTCTTAAAGCACGGGTCGCCGCAGGCAATCCGCCCACCGCTGCCCAGTTGCTCGGCATGGCAGTCAACGAATGGTCAGAGCAGGACCTTCTGGGCGATCTGACATCAGTTGCCCAGAAAGAGGGTTGGGACAAGGTCGTTCCGGACCAGATAAAGCAGTTCGCTGTCCATGACGGCAAGTGGCAGGCAGTACCCGTCAACATCCACCGCCCGAACTGGGTGTGGATCAACGCCAAGATTTTCAAGGACAACGGCCTGGAGCCGCCGAAGACCTGGGATCAGTTCAACGCCGTTGCGGACAAGCTCAAAGCAAAGGGAATTACCCCGCTGGCGCATGGCGGACAACCTTGGCAGGACGCGACTGTCTTCGACGACGTCGTTCTCGGGCTTGGAGGGCCGGACTTCTACAAGAAGGCTATTATCGATCTTGACGAGACCGCACTTGGCTCCGATACCATGATCAAGGTCTTCGATCAGATGCGCAAGATCCGCGGTTACGTCGATCCGAACTTTTCCGGCCGCGACTGGAACCTTGCAACCGGCATGGTGCTCAACGGCGACGCTGCGATGCAGCTTATGGGTGGCTGGGCCAAGGGCGAAATCGTCAAAGCCGGCCTGACCCCGGGCGTCGATATTCTTTGTGTCACTGCACCTGGCACAGAAGGCTCGTTTCTTTTCAATACGGACTTCCTGGCAATGTTCCCCGTTGGCGCCGACAAGCTCGACGCTCAGACCAAGCTTGCATCGAGCGTCATGTCTCCTGAATTCCAGGAAGCCTTCAATCTTGTGAAGGGATCCGTTCCGGCTCGTTCCGATGTCCCAGGCGACAAGTTCGATGCCTGCGCGCAGAAGTCCATGGCCGACCTGAGGTCGGCGGAAAAGAGCGGTACTCTCATGGGTTCCCTTGCCCACGGTCACGCAGAGCCCGCATCGATCCAGCGTGCGATCTTCGACGTCGTGACGCAGCACTTTAATTCGGACATGTCGTCGAAGGATGCCGTGGTCACTCTGATCAGCTCGATCAACGCGGCAAAGTAACAAGTTCCTCCCTGCCCCTGCCGTCGCGAGGCGGTGGGGGTACCCTGCAGCTAGGCTGCGTGTCCTCCGTTTCATGGACACCGCCTTTCGATTCCGAGCCAGCAGATGTCCTTTTCACAACGCCTCGGCAAGGTAATGCCCGCAATCGTCTTGTCGCCGTCTATCGCGGTCGTCACGGTCTGCGTCTACGGTTTCATCGCCTACACGGCGCTCTTGTCCTTCACCGGGTCCAAGATGTTTGCCAATTTCTCCTTCGTCGGCTGGCGTCAATACGCAAGACTTTTCGAGAACCCTAGGTGGATCACGGCCATTGAAAACATGGCGATCTTTGGCTGTCTGTACATCATCGGGGCAACTTGTCTTGGCCTGTTTATCGCCATTCTGATTGATCAGCGCATCCGCTTCGAGGGCGTCTTCCGTGCTGTCTTTCTCTATCCGATGGCGCTCTCCTTTGTCGTCACGGGCGTGATCTGGCAGTGGCTGCTCAATCCGGGTCTCGGCCTGGAGCATATGATGCGTGGGCTCGGCTGGACGTCTTTCACATTTCAATGGCTGATCGAGCCGGACCGCGCGATCTACACGATCGTCATCGCCGGCGTGTGGCAGGTAACGGGTTTCGTTATGGCGCTTTTCCTGGCCGGTCTGCGTGGCGTCGATACCGAGATCCTGCGCGCCGCCCGGATAGACGGAGCCCCCATACACAAGGTGTACACCCGCATTATCATTCCGGCACTTCGACCGGCTTTCCTGACTGTGTTCGTGATTGAAGCCCATCTTGCCATCAAGAGCTACGATCTTGTCGTGGCGCTGACCAAGGGCGGCCCGGGCGTGTCGACCGAACTTCCGTCTACCTTCATGTACTCGATGACGTTCACACGCAATGAGCTCGCGGTCGGTGCGGCCAGTGCAACCGTCATGCTTGTCACCCTGGCAAGCATCATCATTCCTTACCTTTACTCGGAGCTGCGCGATGAGCCTGCAACTTGATGCCGATAGCGCGGCGATTCTGGCAAGGGGAACCAATGTGAAAGTGGCCCGCATACTCGGCCGCTACTTCATTTACGGATGCCTGACCCTTCTCGCCGCTGTTTTCCTGGCGCCACTCGTTTCCATGCTCTTCACATCCTTGAAAAGCATGGATGAGATCCGGTCCGGAAACATCCTCTCCTTTCCGCAAGCCATCACCTTTGAAGCTTGGGAGCACGTCTGGGGTTCAGCATGCATCGGCGTCAATTGCGGGGGTCTCAAGGGCTACTTCGGCAATTCCTTCCTCATTGTCATACCAGCAACATTGCTCTCGGTCGGCTTTGGCGCGCTGAACGGATACATTTTCGCAAACTGGCGCTTCAAGGGCGATAATATTCTGTTCGGCCTCATTCTGTTCGGCTGTTTCATACCGCTGCAAATCGTGCTGATCCCGATGGCCGGGCTCCTTGGTCAACTGAAACTCGCCGGTACGATACCGGGTCTAGTTCTCGTCCACGTCGTCTACGGGATTTGCTTCACGACCATGTTCTTCAGAAACTATTTCGTGACTGTCCCAGTCGAAATTTTCAAGGCGGCGCGCATCGACGGTGCAGGATTCTGGGCAGTGTTCCTCCGGATATTACTGCCGATCTCATGGCCGATCGTGATGGTATCGATCATCTGGCAGTTCACAGGTGTGTGGAATGACTTCCTGTTCGGGGTCTCGTTCGCAGCCGGTTCCGGTCAGCCTGTCACCGTCGCGCTGAACAACCTGGTCAACACATCAACAGGCACCAAAGCCTACAATCAAGACATGGCCGCCGCGATGATCGCCGCGCTCCCCACCATAGTAATCTACGTGGCAGCAGGGCGGTATTTCCTTCGTGGTCTGATGGCCGGCGCAGTGAAGGGGTAAAGACGATGGCTAATCTGGCGATCAATCATATCAACAAAAGCTTCGGCAGTCTGACAGTTCTCAAGGACATCAATATCGCGATTGAAGATGGCGAGTTCCTCGTCCTTGTGGGTCCTTCAGGCTGCGGAAAATCGACTTTGCTTTCGATTATCGCAGGACTGGACGACCATACGTCGGGCTCGATTACAATCGATGGCAAATCTGTCCAGGGGCTCGAACCGAAGGAACGAGACATTGCAATGGTGTTCCAGTCCTATGCGCTCTACCCGGCAATGACCGTGGAGCAGAACATCGGGTTCTCCCTGGAGATGAGCAAGATGCCGAAGCCCGAACGGCTGGAACGCGTCGGCAAGGTCGCAGATTTGCTGCAGATCCGTCATTTGCTCAATCGTCGCCCCGGCCAGCTCTCCGGCGGACAGCGCCAGCGCGTTGCCATGGGGCGGGCGCTTGTTCGTGAACCGAAAATCTTCCTGTTCGATGAACCGTTGTCGAACCTCGACGCCAAGCTACGCGTCGAGATGCGCACGGAGATCAAGAAACTGCATCAGCGGCTCGGGGCCACGATCGTCTATGTCACGCACGATCAGATCGAGGCCATGACCATGGCGACTCGAATTGCGGTGATGAAAGACGGCATCCTGCAGCAGTTTGGAACTCCAGAAGATATCTACGATCGTCCCGCAAACGTATTTGTCGCGACCTTCATGGGATCGCCGCCGATGAACCTGCTTCCCGCAGTGATCGCAAGCGGCTCTCAGAGCCTTTCGATCCACGGCGCGGATGCAACATTGCCGGTTCCTGCCTCCGCTTTCGACAAGCCTCCGCAAGGCAAGGAGGTCCTTCTGGGACTGAGGCCCGAATGGCTAACGCTGGTCGGGAACGAGGCCGCGCCATTTCCGACAATCGACGTCTACGTCGAGGTCGTGGAGCCGACCGGTCCCGACATCTTCGTGGCGTCAAAATTGGGCGAGCGCGACATCATGGCCCGACTACCGACAGGCTCCCTGATCCGCGTCGGGGAAAAGACCCGCTTTGCCGTCGACCTCTCGAAAGCCGTTCTTTTTGACGCTGACACCGGCGCCGCGCTCTAACTATCGATCAAAGGAAATTCTCGATGCCAGCAAAACAAGAACGACGCCTTCGCATAGGCGTACTCGGTGCGGGACAGATTGCACAGGCCGCTCACTTCGAAAGCTGCACAAAAGCGGTCAACGCCGACCTTTATGCGATCTGCGATGTCGCCGACGATCTGCGCGAACGCATGGCGATCACCCATGGTGCGCAAAAAACCTACAACGACTACGACACGATGCTCGCTGATCCGGACCTCGACGCGGTTATCATCGCGACGGCTGACGCCTTCCATGTCCCCGCATCCATCAAGGCTCTTGAAGCCGGCAAGCACGTCCTTTGCGAGAAGCCGATTGGCGTGACAGTGGAGGAGTGCCTCGTTCTCAAGGATGCGGTCGAAAAGTCCGGCAAGATATTGCAGGTCGGCCACATGAAGCGCTTTGACGCAGGCTTGCAGGCTGCAAAGTCTTTCATTGCCGATGAAATGGGTGAGTTGATTGCATTGAAGGCATGGTACTGCGACAACACCCATCGCTACCCAATGACGGATGCGGTCCAACCGCTCATCGTCACCAGCGCCAATGCCCGCAAGCCCTCTCAAAATCCCAAGGCCGATCTGCGGCGTTACTACATGCTGGCCCATGGCTGCCATCTTATTGACACTGCCCGCTATCTGGCCGGCGATATCGTCTCGGTCCACGCGCGACTTTCGGAACGGGCAGGTATCTGGTGCTGGTTCGTGGATGTCGAGTTCGCCGCCGGGACGCTCGGCCATCTCGATCTCACCGTTCAGGTACGGATGGACTGGCACGAAGGGTTCCAGATCTACGGCAAGAATGGCAGCATCCTCGGAAAGACCTATAATCCCTGGTACTACAAGTCGAGCGAAGTGGATATCTTCCGCGAAGCCGATGGCGCGACCTACCGCGTGCTCGGCGCCGATGGTCATTTCTACCGCCGTCAAGTTGAAAGCTTTGCCCGCACGATCCTAGATAACGCACCGATTGAAGGCGCCGATATCAATGACGGTCTCGCATCGGTTCAAGCCATGGTCGCCATCGCCCGCTCAGTGGACACCGGTAAGCCGGTGGCGCTTGCCGACGTCACAGGTGGCGTGTGATGAAGCTCGGAATTTTTGCCAAAACCTTCGAAGGCACCGATCCGGGCGTTGTGCTCAAGGCCGTCGCCAAAGCCGGGTTTTCTTCCACACAGTATAATATGGCGTGTTCGGGTCTGGCACCCATGCCGGACGAAATCAGCGAGGAACAGGCGCGCTCGGTAGCCGATGCGGCCGCCACAGCCGGTGTCGAAATCGTCGCCGTGTCCGGCACCTATAACATGATCCACCCCGACCCCGCCGTGCGGCACGCCGGTCACCGCAGGCTGGCCATTCTGGCAGAGCGTTGTGCCACGATGTCGACGCGTCTCATCACTCTTTGCACCGGCACGCGCGACGCTGTCGACCAGTGGAAAGAGCATCCCGACAACAACACGCCCGAAGCCTGGCGTGACCTGCTCGAAGCAATGGGCACTGCGATCGAAATTGCCGATCGCTACGATGTCGATCTCGGTATTGAACCCGAACTTGCCAATGTCATCAATTCGGCCACCAAAGCCCGGCAGTTGATCGACGAACTCAAGAGCCCTCGTCTCAAGATCGTTCTGGATCCAGCCAACCTGTTCGAGGTGGAAACGCCGGAGGAACAGCAGACGATCGTTTCCTCGGCAATCGATCTGCTTGCCGATCGGATCGTGATGGCACATGCCAAGGACCGGTCCAGCGACGGACGCTTTGCGACGGCCGGCAAGGGCGTTCTGGACTACAACCATTATCTCCGTCGCCTTGCCGCGATCGGCTTCGGCGGTAGCTTAATAACCCATGGTCTATCCGCCGCGGAGGCCGATGGTGTTGCCGCGTTCCTTGCTTCAAAACTGAAGAGCAGCGCCGGGGCGAGCCAATGAGACTTTCCCGCCCGTTCGTCACGAGAGATGGAAACCGGCTCAACGTCGATATCGAGGGCGATGGGCCGCCCGTCGTTTTCCTGCATGGGCTCTGCGGTGATGCAGGCCAGACCCGAGAAGCCTTTCCGCCCGAGTGCGGATTCCGGCGCGTAACGGTCGAGGCGCGGGGCCATGGTGCTTCAGAACCCGGCGATCTGACCAAAATGTCTATCGTGACGTTCGCGAGCGATATTGCCGACTTCATCGAGCAAGAGCTCAAGGCACCGGTGATCGTCGGCGGCATATCAATGGGGGCAGCCATATCCTTACGCCTGGCGATCAAGCGCCCTGATCTCGTTCAGGCACTCATCGTCGCGCGCCCGGCCTGGCTGACAGGTTTTGCACCCGAAAACATGGCGCCAAATGCAGAGGTCGGTCGTCTGCTCGGTATTCTTTCTCCCGATGCTGCCAAGCAGGCCTTCATTGCTGGGGAAATTGGACAACGTCTTGCAGCGAATGCTCCGGACAATTTGACATCCTTGCTCGGGTTCTTTTCCCGCCAGCCGATCGAGGTCACCGCTGCGCTTCTCGCTGCGATCTCGAACGACGGTCCAGGGGTTACCGACGACGAGGTCGCCGGTCTGTCGATCCCGACGCTGGTGATCGGGAACGAAAAAGATCTGATCCATCCACTGTCGTATGCTCGATCTCTTACCGAGCGCATCAGGGATGCGCGCTTTGCAGAAATCACACCCAAGACGAGCGACCGAACGCAGTATGTCGCTGGTTTCCACGCCGCAGTGCGCAATTTTCTGAAGGAGTTCTAGCCGATGTCAGTTACGTCACCCAGCTGGATTGATGACCTGCCGCGCGATCGTCTGATTGCCGAATTCTCGGTATGGTCTGCAGACCTAGTGCGCCTCGGCGACGACCTCGGCCGCGTCGATCCCTATGTCGACATTCTTCACATCGATGTAGCGGACGGCCATTTTGCACCGGCGATGCTGTTCTTTCCTGATCTTGTCGCGGCCGTGAGGAGGATCTCCTCGCGCCCTATCCACGTTCATCTGATGGTGGATGATGGCATCATCTTGTCCCAGATCGACCAATTTGCCGACGCCGGGGCCGATCTCATCAGCATCCATGTCGAGAACGCGAGTGTCGCAGAGGCTGGCCTGGATCTTCTCGATCGCCTCGGAATTGCTGCTGGCATGGTATTGAAGGTCGATACTCCGGTGGAACGGATCAAACGCTATATCCCGAGGGTACGTTTCGTGACGCTGCTTGGTACGGCGATTGGCGTGAAGGGTCAGGGTCTCAACGACAAGGCCGGCGACCGGCTGCTCGAAGCGAGCCATCTGATCAAAAAGGCCGGAGTGGGGCGGCGCATCATCCTGGCCGCCGACGGTGGCATTCGCGAACAGACGGTTCCGCTGCTGCTTCAGTCCCGCGCCGAAACCGTCGTGCTCGGCTCGCTCGCCTTCAATGCTCCGTCGCTGGACGAGCGGATGACTTGGCTTCGTGAACTCTAGATTGTGGTTCGGACATGCAGCATATTGCCATCGGGATAGACTTGGGCGGAACGCAAGCCAGGGGCGCCCTTGTCGACGAGCGGGGTAATGTCATCGCAAGACGTGAAGAACGAACGGATGCGCACGGCGGTCCGGATCGCATTCTTTCCCAAATCCACGGGCTCGCGGACGCGTTGCTGGCGACGTCCGATCCTTCGAATGTCGTTGGTATTGGTGTATCTGCCCCGGGCCCAATCGACACCGTTGCCGGTGTTGCGAGAAATATTCCAACGCTTGCCGGCTTTGCGGACTTCCCACTGAGAGCGGCGCTTCAGGAGCGCTTCCCCTTTCCGGTCAGTCTGGAAAATGACGGTATCGCCGCAGCGATCGGGGAGTGGCAGTTCGGCGCCGGCAAGGGCGTGGACAATCTCATTTATGTAACAGTGAGCACCGGTATCGGTGGCGGCGCAATCACCGACGGGCGCGTCCTTCGCGGCCGAAGAGGAATGGCCGCCCATATCGGACATATGTCCGTGATGCCGAACGGTGAACTATGCCCATGCGGAAATAGAGGATGCTTCGAGGCCTACGGCTCCGGCACGGCGTTCACGCGAAGAGCCCGCGCACGCGCAATGGCGTGCGATGAGACGACACTTGGGGCGAAGGGCAGTGAAATACACAGCCGCGATGTGTTTGCGGCTGCGCGCAATGGTGATGACCTCTCCAACAAACTAATCGACGAGGAGGCCGAGATCCTCGGTCGCGGATTCACCAGTCTCATCCACATTTTTTCACCAGATATTGTCGTCATGGGCGGTGGTCTGTCCAACGAATTTGAGCGGCTCCAACCTGGAATTCAACAGTACATCAATGAATGGGCAATGCCGGGGTTCAAAGATATCGAAGTCGTGCGTGCCGATTTGGTGCAAAATTCCGGTCTTATTGGTTCTGCTGCGCTGGCCTTTCTCGCGCAGGATAAAGACAGTTCGGATACACCCTCCAAACTCACACGCCGCGGACATAAAGGATAATGGGATGCTGACGATTAAGAGACTGGGCTTGGACGATGCGAGAGCGCTGATTGCCGGTGCGAAGGTAAAAGCCGAGGAAATCGGTGTTCCCATGTGCATCGCTGTTACCGACGAGTCGGGTCAATTGATCGCTTTCGAGCGCATGGACGGTGGAAAAATCACGAGCACCCTGATTGCGCAGGACAAAGCGTTTACCGCAGCGGGTGCAAAGCGCACGACCGAGTCTTACGGAGAGGCCAGCCAGCCTGGAAAGCCGACCTATGGTATCAACACTGCTATCGGCGGCCATTTGTCGATTGTCGCGGGCGGGATTCCGGTCCTCGTCGACGGCCAGGTCGTCGGCGCTGTCGGCGTTAGTTCCGGAACACCAGCCCAAGACAGCGAATGCGCCGCCGCAGCGATTGAACACTTCCTCAAACCGTTGGCCTGAACGCGCGCTCTCGGGCTTGTGTTAATTACCCACGGCTGAGGCATGGGTTGATGGAATTGGAGCGCTGCTACACTAGCAGATCGCCGGCTGTATGACCCCAATTGGAACGCCTGTGACAGGGTCGAAGTCGCTCCGGTATAGAAACGCCAGCCTGTCGTTGGTCGAAGGGCGCGACCATGTCGCAGGTGCGGGCCGCGAAGTCGGACGGCCCCGCGGTCGGGGAAGGCGCGTAACCGCGAAGCAAGGATGCAACGACGTGACGCCCACGGTGGATGAAGTAGATGCGGTTACGATGACGATCTTCTTACCATGGGCCTCTATTCTCACCACCGCGGATCTGCCGGCGTAGGCGCGCGCCAACAGGAACGTGTCGCTTAGATTGGTTTTGCGCGTTAACACACGAACTCCTCACTCCCAAAAACGCACGACGTTGTCGACGGTCGGGACCTTGGCCTGGACGAGCGATCCGCCAGTCGGCCCATGCCGCAATCCATTCGGCGATCGCCTCGGCGGGCCTCGATGTGCAGGATGTTTATCGTCGTCAGATCGGCAACCCGAACTGTTTTCGCAGGCTCTTGTCGAATGCGAACTCGGGGACGAAACGGCGCAGGAGACTGATCCGTCGCGCCATTTTTCCCGCCGCGTAGCGCCTCTTTGGAACGACTGCGCTCGCCGCTTCGACAATCGTCCTGGCGACGACGTCCGGGGCGTCGCCGGTTTCTATCGCTTTTTTGTTGATTATATTCATGCTGGCGCGCGCGGCGTCATAGACGTCAAGCAATTGGTCCGGCCTAGCAAGGTTTTCTTCAAATGCCGTCCTTGTAAACGCGGGCTCGACCAACACAACGCGAATTCCAAAGGTGCGAAGCTCGTGGTCAAGCGATTCGGAGTAGCCTTCAATGGCATGCTTGGTCGACGCATAAAGGGCGGAATAGGGAGCCGGGATCAAGCCCAGCACTGAACTTACATTAATTATTCTACCTGTCCTCTGATGGCGCATGGCCGGTAGCACCGCCCTGGTCATGCGTAGAACGCCGAAGACATTCACGTCGAACAGCGCCTGCGCCTGGACCGTCGAGGACTCCTCTACGGCGCCGAACAGACCACTGCCGGCATTGTTGACAAGGAGATCGATGCGACCGGCCTCAGCCAGGACCCGCTCGGCCAATTTCGCCACGGACTCATCGTCGGTAACGTCACAGGTCAGCATAGTAACACCGTCTGAACTCTCCGCCATGGCGCGGCGGCTGGTTCCAAACACCCGAAAGCCCGCAATCCGTAAGGATTTTGCAGTGGCGAGGCCGATGCCAGAGGACGCGCCGGTCACCAAGGCGACGCCAGGATTAGTCGTATTCATGAGGATCACTTCCTTTTTTTCTCTTCAGAGGCATGGACGTTCCTTTTGTGCCCCGTGCGCCAGTCCGGTCAGCTCCCGTCGTCGAGGAGCTTCGTTCGAGTGTTTTTGCAGGGCTGAAAGGCCCCTATTTGGCCCATGCCGCAATCCGTTCCACAATCGCCTCGGGGGCCTCGATGTGCAGGAAGTGACCGACGTCGGGGACGACCTCCCTCGTGCGCTGCGCGGCGAACCGATGTCCGTCATCAACCTCCGCTGGGAGGATGCAGCCGTCGTTGGCACCGTGAAGCTGCAACATGGGCACCGTTATCGGCCGGGACATGCGGAGCGTTGCCCCAAGCATGCCGGGTCGCATCATCGCCCGGTAGTATTTTAGAGGCGCGGGCATACTCGCCCGCAGGTGCTCGTGTAGTTCCGCCTTGAGAACAGGATCAAGCGAGAGGCCGGGCGACCACTGACGCCAGAGGTGATCGATGAGCGCCAGATCGCGGGCCGTGGCGATCCAGCCGCTTCCTGGCAGTTGAAAAAGCCCCATGTACCAGCTCCGGCGCAACTGAGCAGGGTGCGTCAGTCTGCTCATGAAAGTGAGCGGGTGAGGGATCGAGAGCGCGACCGCGCGAGCAATTCGCTCCGGCGCAGTGACGCAGGTATCATATGTGATCAGGGCGCCCCAATCGTGGCCAATCAGCTCCACGGGTCGCCCCGGAGACCAGCGGTCGATCAGCGCGAGCACGTCGCTGGTGAGGGCTGCAAAGTCGAACGGCCCCGCGGTCGGGGACGGCGCATAACCGCGAAGCCAGGGTGCAACGACGTGACGCCCCCGGCGGCCGAGCTCGGCAAGGAAGGGCTTCGCGGTCGGCGGATGGTCCGGGAAGCCGTGCAAGACAATCGTCGGCTGGCCATCGGGGTCGCCCCCTGCAACGCGTGGAAGGTGCCGTGTGGCAGATCGAAGGTGACGTGTTCAAAATCCATATGTGTCAGCCTTTTCAGGAGCAGTCGGGCGGGCAGGCGACCAGTTGGTCTTTGACACCGGCCCGCGACCTTCCGTGATTGATATCTCGCGGCAAGGAAGCCAACGCTGGTTTGTCAAAAGCCTCCAAGGGAGCGGCGGAATAGTCAGAGCCAGCGGCGAACCTCCACCTTGTAGCGGCGGTATTCGTCGCCAAACTTTGCTTCGAGATAGCGCTCTTCGCGCGCGATCACCTGCGTCTGGATGATGATCAGCACCAACGGGAGCAAGGTCAGGGCGATCGGCCCGTCGAAGCCGATCGCAAGGCCGGCATAGATGAGCGCCATTGCTAGATACATGGGATTGCGAGTCCAGCGATAGGGACCTGTCGTTACGATTAGGGTCGTCGGCTGCGTCGGTGGAGCGTTGGTGCCAAGCCGCCGGAACAAACCGGCCGCCGCAAGCATCATCGCCACGCCGGCAACGAAAAGCAGCACGCCCGTCGTGGCCAGCAACCGCCAGTCGATGCCGAAAGAGCGCAGGCTGACGAACCGCTCCGCCAACAGTCCCAGCAGCAGCGCTCCCAGATAAATGAGTGGCGGAGGGAAGCGCACACCCGCGCTATCTGGTTCGACCGCCATGCTCGTCCCTCCGATCTGTGCTGTAAAATCGGCTGGGGTCAGGCCGCGCCATGGCCGGGGGCCGCGATCTTCTGAAACAGGTGCGGGGTGGCTACCACGGATGCCGGATAGGCCGAAACCTTCTCGAAGAATTCGGGACGGGAGAAGGCTTCGCGGAGCGTCTCGGTGGATTCCCAAACCACGTAGTTTAGATAAGTGGGGCTATCTCCGATCGCTCGGTGCAGTTGGGAAGAAATATACCCAGGTTGCTTGGTGAACACAGTGCCAGCTGCCTTAAAGTTTTCCAGGAAGGCCGCTTCGTCAGCGGCATCGACCGTGAAAATGTTGATGAGCACGATTGGCGCGGCCGAGATGCCGAGTTGGCGCTCAAGCGGGAATCTTTCGTCTAGCGGCTTGAACTTCTTGATGACTTCCATGTGGAATACTCCCGTCTGGTGTGAAGAACGAAACTGACGTGATCGACGCTGTCGGCTCTCAAGCCAGCATCGACTGCTGCGCGAAGATGCCCGCCATCGCTCCTTGCCACGTTGCCGTGGTGACCGAGGGGATTCCGGGGTTGGCGAGGTCGCCGGCGGCATAGATGCCGGGTATGCTGGTTTCACGGCGCTCGTCGGTCTTGATAGCGATGCCGGTTGGCGTATTGACCGTGTCGAGCCCGAGTGTTTCATGCAGGCTTGCGGACGGCTTGTTGCGCGGATGCGCGAACAGGATATCGACTGCGACATCGGGGCCGGTATCGAGCTTGATAGTGGCATTGTGGTCCCCGTGACGGGCGATCCCGGTGATCCGACCATCAACGACAGGTACCTTTCGGCCCGCCAGATCGGCCCTGATCTCGGGTGCGATGTCGTGACCATCGGCGAAGACCGTCAATGTGTCGGTCCAATCGTGAAACAGCCTGACCTGATTCATCGACTGTGGACCGGACCAGACGAGGCCCCAATGCTGGCCGGCGACCTCGAAGCCGTCGCAGTAGGGGCATGGGATGACGGATGTACCCCAGCTTTCGGCGAAGCCTGGAACAGCCGGCATCTGGTCAACAACGCCATAGCTCATGATCAGGCGGCGCGCGCCAAGGCTTTCGCCATCGCCAGTGAGGACGGAGAAATTGTTGATGCTACCGGAGATGTTTTCGGCGCGGGCATTGACCAGCCTGATTGCGGGATAGCGCTCCAGTTGCTGCCGCGCCTGGGCCAGGATTTCGGACGGTGGCTTGTGATCGTGGCCGAGCACGCCGTGCGAGCGGCCGGCGAAGCGATTGCGTGGCAGGCCGGTATCGAGAACGATTACTTTGCGGCGGGCACGGCCGAGTTGAAGGGCTGCGGCGAGGCCGGCAAAGCTGCCGCCGATGATGATGACGTCATTCATTGTGATGGGCTCCGGGTTGCGGATCGAGTCCGTTGAGTTGGGCGTGGCCGCGGCCTGGGCACGAGGGACGCCGATGGTGGAAAGCGCGGCCAGCTTCAGCAGTGTTCGTCGTTGCATGGCACCCTCGTGTTGTAGGTCGGCGTATTTTGGCTTGCATATTTGTGAAACTGGATGGTATCGTAATTCAAGAATAACGATACTGTCAAGGACTGGATTTCACCATGACCGAAAATAAACAGGCCCGGCGCGGCCGACCCGCGAACGAAGCGCTTGGCCAAACCATTATCGACACGGCGTGCGAACTGTTTGTTGAACTGGGTTTTCAGGCGACGACATTGGACAAGGTCGCCCAGCGTGCGAAGATTTCCAAGCTCAGCATTTATCGGCATTTCGAGAACAAGGAGGCGCTGTTCAGCGCCGCCATCACCGCGCGCTGCCATCAGCTTACAGCAGAGGCCCTTTTCGAGGGCGTTGAAGGTACGGCCGAAGAGCAGCTCATGGCGGCTGGGTCAGCCCTCCTCCGCATGCTGATGAGCCCGGACGTTCGCGGTGTGGAAGCCATGGTCATGGCCGACAAGACCAACCAAAAATCGTTAGCGAAGCGTTTTTACGAAGCCGGCCCTGCGCACGTCACGGCACAGATCGAGACCCTTCTGCGTCGGCTACACGCGAAGTCAGTACTAAACGTGCCCGATCCTCACCAGTCCGCCCGCTTGTTCGGTGCGCTTATCAAAGGCTCCGATCTCCTGCTTATCGCGCGCTTCGATGAGGCAAAAGCAGAGGACGATAACGAAATCGAATCCTATTGCCGGTCGGCCGTCACCATGTTCATCGCCGCGCACGGTGGCCACAATACTGGGACGGAGAACCTGGTTAGGTCGGATCAGAACGAGGATAAGGCATGAGAGGGGGAAATGTTTCTCAGGTAGCCAACTGGAAAGGCCAAAGCGGAGAGCGTTGGTTGGCTTATCAGGCCCGGCTCGATGCCATGATGGCGGTGTTCGGCCAGGCCGCGATCGAAGCCGCCACGCCAGTCACGGGCGAACGCGTGCTGGACGTCGGTTGCGGCGCGGGCGCATCCAGTCTGGATCTAGCCGGGCACGTCGGCGCAGGAGGCCATGTGTTAGGCGTGGACATATCCGAGCCGCTGATCGGCAGAGCGCGTTCGCTAACACCGCAGGATACGCCGGCCATGTTCCAGGTGGCCGACGCCAGCAGCGCAGACTTGCCCGAGGGTGCGTTCGACATCCTGTTCTCACGCTTCGGAGTGATGTTCTTTGACGATCCAGCCGCGGCGTTCGCTCACATGCGCCGTGCGCTCAAGCCGGGCGCGCGGGTCGCTTTCGTCTGCTGGCGCAGCATGGCCGAGAATGATTGGGTGCGCCTGCCGATGGGTGCGATCAAAGGTATCCTTCCGCCGATGACGCCGCCCCATCCCGAAGCGCCTGGCGCGTTCTCATTTGGCGACCAGGTGCGGGTGCAGCGTATCCTGACGGCAGCTGGCTTCACTGACGTCGCTATCGCACCGTTCGATGCCTCCATTCCGTTTGGCACGGGGGAAACGCGGGATGCGGCGCTCGACGAAGCGGTGGCGATGACACTCGAGGTCGGCCCGCTGGCGCGCGCACTTGCTGATCAGACCGAAGATATTCGCGCCCGCGCCTCGGCTGCGGTTCGTGCCGCTTTCGCAGGGTGCCCCGGTGAGCGGTCGGTGATGATCAACGGCGCGACGTGGATCGTCACCGCGCGTAATCCGGCATATTGACAGGGATTAACAGGACAGACGCCTCGTTTCGCATTGGCGAGCAACGTGGCGGGATAGCCTTTGCGAGCCTCGGGAAGTAGATAGGGCGCATTGGGCATTCACTCGTTGCCGCCAGCCACGATCACGTCGGCGACCCGGCGCGTACCAGGTCGTGCGCTGTCTTCACGGGCTTTATTCTCGATCCGCAGACCTTGTCCAAGGTGGTGGCGTCCGGCAAACCCCCGCGACGGGGGCCGGGGTCTGGCCGGACGGCGCGGGAAAAGCGCAGCCATTTTTTGCCTCCTTCGGGCGCTATCGCCCCCTTGGCAACAGCCGCCCCGATCAGCCGTCCAACGACCCAGAAACTGCGAATAGTGCATGAGTTGCTATTGCGATGGCCCGGCACACAGCTATCTCAACGCGCTCCCGACGCTCGGATCGACGACATCTGCCGTTCCAGCGCACGTGTGTCATGACCGGATCACTGTGTCCGATCGTTGACAGAGGGCGGTCTTAAAAAGCGACAGCCGCAGCCCCCGAGGCGTTTAGCATCTCAATATCCTGCCTCGGTGGAGCCCCAAACAGGCGACGGTACTCTCGGCTGAACTGCGACGGGCTCTCGTAACCGACGGTAAAACCAGCCGTGGCCGCTGTTGCCCCCCCAACGAGCATTAGACGACGCGCTTCCTGCAATCGCAGCTGCTTCTGGTATTCGAGTGGGGTCATGTGTGTGACCGCCTTGAAGTGCGCGTGAAGCGAAGAAGGGCTCATGCCTGCCTCGGCCGCCACGTCCTCTATGCGGATCTGGCCGTCGAATTGCCGACGGATCGCTGCGATAGCCCGGCTTATTTGATTGACCTGGCTTCCAGCCGTCGCGACATGTCTTAGCATCGGGCCGTGGGGACCGTTGAGAAGTCGGTAGAGGATCTCCCGCTCGATCAGCGGCGCCAGCGCCCCGACGGTCTCCGGTCGGTTGAGCAGGCGGACAAGTCGACAGGCGGCATCAATGAGGTCAGGGTCACCAGGATACGCCGCAAGAGCTGGTAGTTCAGTACGCTCTGTCTTGCCAGCTTCGTTTACGATGAGATCGGCAAGGATCGTGCGATCAAAATCAATCTTGCAGCAAAGGTAGGGTTTGTCAGGGCTAGCTTCCGTGATGTGGCAAAGCAGCGGAAGGTCGACCGAGACAACCAGATAGTGCGCCGCGTCGTAGACCACGCTGTTGTCGCCGACCACAACGCGATCTCGACCCTTGGGCGATCAGGCACAGTCCTGCCTCGTAGATGACAGGCATAGGGACCACCGGCTGGTCGGCGTAAACGAGGGACAGGCGAGGAATGAGTGTATTAAAAAGACCGTTTCCGGCGACGTGACGGTCGATGTGGTGCGCGAGTTCAGAGATTTTATCCATGTGATGTTCGTAAATAAATACGGCGAGCCCCGCAACGATCCATCAGCAGAACTGGAGGATCGTGCAATCTTTTTGGAGGATCGCTCTATGCTCCGTGACCACTACTCGGCCATTTGTGACGTGTTACTTGCAACTGGATAGGAAAGATTATGACCCGTAATATTAACAAGATCGTACTTATTACCGGCGCATCGAGCGGAATCGGCGAAGCGACCGCGCGCGAATTGGTGGCAGCAGGCGCTTGTGTGTTTATCGGCGCGCGCCGCGGTGAGCGATTAAAGGCATTGGCTGAAGAACTCGGTGAAAATGCCGCCTGGCGTGAACTTGACGTGACCGATGGCGCTGCATTTGAAGCCTTCGCTGCGGCGGCTGAGGAGCGCTTCGGAAGGATTGACGTCTTGGTGAACAATGCAGGCGTCATGCCACTATCCCCGCTCGCGGCGCTCAAGCGGGACGAGTGGAAAAGAATGATCGACGTGAACATCCACGGCGTTTTAAACGGTATTGCCGCTGTCTTGCCACGCTTCATCGAGCAGCAGGACGGGCATATTATCAATGTTGCCTCGATTGCCGCAAGGATCGTGATGCCTACGTCCTCTGTCTATTCGGCAACAAAACACGCGGTGCGCGCTATCACCGAGGGCTTGCGGCAAGAACACGACTTGATTCGTTCGACGTTGATCTCGCCTGGCACCACTGCTACGGAACTCGGCCATGACGTCACCGTTCCCGAGATTGCGGATATGTTGGAGGCGTCGTTCAAAACGGGACTTACTCCGGATGTTATCGCGCGTGCCATCTGCTATGCCCTTGAACAGCCGAAGAACGTTGACGTCAACGAGATAGTCGTTCGACCCGTCGCAGCCAACATTTAGAACTTCACTCAGCCGGCCTCTCGTCGCTCGCGCGGGGAGGCCGGTAGTCGAACGGCTTGATTGGCGTTGATCAAAACCGCTTCCAGCTCATTCCGTCATCAAAACCAAGATCTGAGCATGATTGAGCTGGAGCCGGTTCCGGAAAATCCGCGGCAGGCAAAACTCGGCCTTCGCGTCGGCTCTGACAATTTTTGCTCACAAAAATTCCGATCCTTGACAGTATCGTTATTCTCGCATTATGATACCATGTAGTATCTAAAATTTCGCAGGTCATTGGGTGGGTTTCAACCATGTCCTCCATTCAAGAAGAGATCGTAGAATGAAACGCAAACATGTCCTGGCTCTCGCGGGTCTCGTGGCAGCGGCGGGTGCCGCTGCCTTCTTTCTGGTTTTAGAAACGCCAGAACGAGAAAGCGAGGCTGCAGACCCAAGGACTGCGCCGCCACTGGTAAGGGTGGCAGAGGCGAAAAGGACTGAAGCGGCGGAGCGCTCGTTTACCGGCACGGTCGCTTCGCGGGTGCAGAGCAACCTCGGGTTTCGGGTTTCGGGCAAGATCATTGAGCGGCTGGTCGATGCGGGCCAGCAGGTCAAGCAGGGCCAGGCCCTGATGCGGATCGACGAAACCGACCTCCAACTCGCGCTGACGGCGAAACGCAACACGGTGAACGCAGCGCGTGCTGTCCTGACTCAGGTACAGGCAGACGAGAAACGATATGCGACGCTGGTGAAAAATGGATTGGCTGCCACTCAACAGCGTTATGAACAGGCTAAGGCAGCACTGGACACGGCCGCGGCACAGCTTGCTGCGGCTGAAGCAGACGCCGAGGTCGCCGAAAACGCTGCCAGCTACACTGTTCTTGTTGCAGACTCGGACGGAACGGTCGTTGATACGCTCGCAGACCCTGGCCAGGTCGTGGCCGCGGGCCAGACGGTCATTCAACTGGCGCAGGCCGGGCCGCGTGAAGCTGTTATCTGGCTACCTGAGACCCTGCGGCCGGATGTCGGATCCGAAGCGCAAGCCAGTGTCTATGGCAATCACGGGCTGAGCGGGGAAGCCCGTCTGCGTCAGATTTCCGATTCCGCCGACCCGCAAACACGGACCTACGAGGCGCGTTATGTTCTCGAAGGGGCGGCCGCATCTGCTCCGCTCGGCTCGACGGTGACGATCAAAATGTCGGACGCGAACAGGCAATCAGAGGTCGCTGTTCCAGTCGCCGCCATCCTGGACGACGGCAACCGTACTGGGGTTTGGGCCATCAACAATGTCACATCCACTGTGAACTTCACGCCTGTCGAGATCAAACGGATCGGCGACGAGACGGCGTTTGTGACCGGCATCACGAGTGGTCAGCAGATCGTCGCGCTCGGCGCACATCTCCTTCAGGACGGTGCGATAGTCAGAACAGGCGTGCAGCAGGAGGTGGCAAAGCCATGACCTTCAATCTCTCCGCCGTCGCTGTACGCGAACGCGCCGTCACCCTGTTCTTCATTATTCTGCTTGCGGCTGCCGGCGTCTATGCCTTCGTCAAGCTGGGGCGCGCCGAGGATCCCTCCTTTACCATCAAGACCATGACTGTCACCTCGGTCTGGCCTGGCGCCACCGCGCGCGAAATGCAGGATCTTGTCGCTGAGCCACTCGAGAAGCGCGTCCAGGAGCTCACCTGGTACGACCGGGTCGAGACAACCACGCGGCCTGGATACGCCTTCCTCACGGTGACACTGAAGGACAATACGCCAGCGTCCGCCGTTGAAGAGGAGTTCTATCAGGCGCGCAAGAAGCTCGGCGACGAAGCCCGAAATCTCCCGCCGGGCGTCATGGGCCCCTTCGTCAATGATGAATACTCGGATGTGAGCTTCGGTCTCTACGCTTTGAAGGCGAAGGGGATGCCGATGCGAGACCTCGTTCGGCAGGCAGAGGTCATCCGTCAGGATCTCCTGCATGTTCCGGGCATCAAGAAAATCAATATCCTCGGGGAGCGGCCAGAACAGATATTCGTCGAATTTTCCTTTGCCAAGCTGGCAACGCTCGGAATATCCGCGCAGGATATCGCCACAGCTTTGCAGCGGCAGAACACGGTGACGCCCGCTGGCTCGATCGATACGCGCGGACCGCAGGTCTTCATCCGTTTCGATGGAGCCTATAACAGCGTAGAGGCCATTGCCGATACGCCAATCGTGGCCGCCGGCCGGACGCTAAAGCTTTCCGATGTGGCGGATGTGCGGCGCGGCTACGAAGATCCCGCGACTTACATCATCCGCCATCAGGGTGAGCCGGCGATCATGCTGGGTGCGGTCATGCAATCGGGCTGGAATGGTCTGGAGCTTGGCAAGGCGCTTGAAGAGCGATCGGCCGCGATCGCGCAGACATTGCCATTGGGCATGACACTCATCAAAGTCAGTGATCAGGCCGTCAATATCGACGAGGCGGTCGGTGAATTCATGCTGAAGTTCGCCATGGCGCTTGGCGTGGTTCTGTTCGTGAGCCTTGTCGCACTCGGCTGGCGCGTCGGCATCGTTGTGGCCCTTGCAGTGCCACTGACCCTTGCCGTCGTCTTCCTCATCATGCTGGAAACCGGCCGGCTCTTCGACCGCATCACACTCGGCGCGCTCATCCTTGCGCTTGGGCTTCTGGTGGACGATGCCATCATTGCGATCGAAGTGATGGTGGTGAAGATGGAAGAGGGCATGGACCGCATCGAGGCGGCCGCCTATGCCTGGAGCCATACGGCGGCGCCGATGCTGTCCGGCACGCTGGTCACGATCATCGGGCTGATGCCCGTGGGTTTTGCCAAGTCGACCGCAGGCGAATATGCCGGCAACATCTTCTGGGTGGTGGGCTTTGCCCTGATTGTCTCATGGTTCGTTGCCGTGATCTTCACGCCATATATGGGCGTGAAAATGCTGCCTGATATCAAACCGGTCGAGGGTGGGCACCACGCCATCTATGACACGCCGAATTACCGCCGCCTGCGCTCACTCATCGAGTTTGCGGTTCGCCATAAATTCATGACCTGCGCGGTTGTTGGCATCACGATGGCCGTCTCGGTTGTCGGGATGGGGGGCGTAAAGCAGCAGTTCTTCCCGACTTCGGACCGGCCTGAAGTTCTTGTCGAAGTCCGCATGCCTGAAGGCACGAGCATCGAAAGCACGATGGCCGCAGTCAAGAAAGTCGAAGGCTGGCTGCAAAAGCAGCCGGAAACGAAAATCGCCACCAGTTACATCGGGCAGGGCGCACCCCGGTTCTTCTTCGCCATGTCACCGGAATTGCCTGACCCTGCCTTCGCCAAGGTCGTCGTGCTCACACCCGACGCCCACGCACGTGAAGAACTGAAGCATCGCCTTCGTGCAGCTATTTCGGAGGGTCTTGTTCCTGAAGCGTCCGTCCGCGTCACCCAGCTCGTATTTGGTCCTTACACGCCGTTCCCGGTCGAGTTCCGGATCATGGGTCCCGATCAGGATGAACTCTATAAGCTCTCCGAGCAGGCTCTGGCGATCATGAAGACTATTCCAGATGTCCGCCAAGCCAACCGTGACTGGGGCAACCGAACACCTGTTCTGCGCTTTGTCCCGGATCAGGAGCGGCTTAATCTGATCGGTCTTTCGCCTTCGGAGGCAGCCCAGCAGATGCAATTGCTGCTAAGCGGCATTCCAGTCACACAGGTGCGCGAAAACATTCGTAACGTTCCCGTGGTGGCACGAAGTGCTGGCGAGAACCGCCTCGATCCATCACGCCTTGCTGACTTTTCGCTGATGAGCCGCAATGGCCGCCAGATTCCACTCGATCAGATCGGTCATTCCGAGATCCGGCCCGAGGAACCGATTTTGAAACGTCGCGACCGCACTCCTGTCATCACGATCAGGTCCGATATCAACGAGGCAACGCAGCCGCCTGAAGTGTCGCAACAGGTGATGGAGGCTCTCCAGCCGCTGATCGCATCGCTGCCGGTCGGGTATCGTATCGAAATGGGCGGGAACATCGAAGAGTCACAAAAGGCCAATATCGCACTCGTCCAGGTCTTCCCGCTCATGATCGCGGCAATGTTGATCGTCATCATCCTGCAGGTGCGCAGTCTGTCGACAATGACAATGGTGATGCTGACCGCCCCGCTTGGCCTCGCCGGCGTGGTGCCAGCATTGCTCCTGTTCAACCAACCGTTCGGCTTCAACGCCATTCTCGGCCTGATCGGATTGGCAGGTATCCTGATGCGCAACACGCTGATCCTGACAGAGCAGATCAAGGAGAACCAGGCGGCGGGCCTCGATGACTACCACGCCGTCATCGAAGCTACCGTGCAGAGGACCCGTCCCGTTATCCTGACAGCGCTAGCAGCCGTCCTGGCCTTTATACCCCTGACGCATTCGGTGTTCTGGGGATCTATGGCCTATACGCTGATAGGTGGAACGGCTGCGGGCACGGTGATGATCCTGCTCTTCCTTCCGGCCCTTTATGCTGTCTGGTTCCGGATCAAGCCTCCAAAGCTGGAGATCCACCGCGAAACGATTATTGAGGGTTCACGATTTACCAGCGCCATGGCCGCCGAATAGGCCACCTGCTATGCAAAAGGGAGACGGGCACAATCATACCTGCCATGCCTGCTAGACTACGTTGTGCCCGAGCATGGCCGCCTTCATCCCGGACTCTGAGACCTTATGTATCATTGTGACGACTGCGTCCAAGAGACGCGCGCCGCACGTTGCCGGCCGACTGTTAATCCCTGTCATGCTTCCCCCCCCGCGGGCTCAACATACTTCAAAAGAGGCTCGGCTCATCGTCCTTCTTCGTAGTAACGGGCGGTTGGACTATCACCAGCATGTTACCAGGGAGGGGTCGCTGCAGCACTTTAGCCTCTTCCCACGGCGCCGATAGCCAGAGATCGACCTCTTCCGGTGTTGTCAGGATCGCTGGCATGGCTTTCTCATGGATGGGACTGACCACCTCGTTTGGTGTCGTCGTCAAGAATCCGAAGAGCTCGTATTCCTGCTCACCATCCCGCACCTTTCGAATACCCTTCCAAGGTGTCCAGAAACCCGCGAAGAACATGAGCGGGCGGCTCTCGTCTTTCGCAAACCATGCGTTGGGAACGCGTCCACCGCGGACCCTGCTCGCAGGATCCGGCTCTGCAAACGACGTGAACGGCACGACGCATCTGCTGGTCGGCCCAAGCCACCGCCGCCAGTGTGGTGACGCCACGTTGCGAATGTTGGTGACGCCTGGATCGTAGTTCTTCACAAAGGCAGGTGGTGACGGCATGCCCCAAGTGAGGCGTGCGATCTCACGTTTGCCATCTTCAGCCACGCGAACGACGGGTGCCTTGTATCCCGGATAGACATCGAGTGAAGGTTCATTCCATCGTGCTGCATCGCGGAAGGCGTTGGTGAATTGAAGCACGGCATCGCTCGTCGTTGTGATGTTGTAGAGATTGCACATGGCACGTCATCCATCTCTGCCTGGGTCGCACTCTACCGCGTCGTGAGATTTTGGCTAGTCGAGCTTATAGACGTCGGTGTTGTCCTGCCGGTCCCGAAGGCCCTTATAGGATGCGTGGCGAAGCTTCCCGTCCGCCGTCCACGCCCGAAACTCGATCTCGGCAATCAGCGTTGGCTGGACCCAGACGATATCTGCTTTTCCGGAATAAGGCACCGGCGGCTCCTTCCGCTTCCAGCGCAGCTTGTCCATTATCTTGCGCAGCCTGATCATCTCGGCTTGCTTGAAGCCAGTGCCAACACTTCCGACATGGATGAGTTCGTCGACACGGTAGGCGGCAAGTACCAGAGAGCCGAAGCCGTCGGGTGACGCCGTCGATGGCTCATAGCCAACAACCATAAAAGCTTCGCTCTCAACGCATTTGATCTTGACCCAGTCCCCGGTGCGGCCGGAACGATAGGGCTGATCGAGGTGCTTGCCGACGATGCCCTCGAGACGAAGGCTGCCAACGTGTTCCAGCAGGATCGCGGGATCGGCGTCAATGGTTTCCGAAAGGCGGATCGCGCCGTCATTGTCCTTCAGCGTATCCTCGAGAAGATGCCGGCGTGAGCGGTATTCGACATTCCGCAGATCATGACCGTCGAGATAGATAAGATCGAAGGCGTAGAGGATGGCGTCCGAAGCTCGGTTGCCAGCAGTCTTTCCAGAGGCACCCAACGATTTCTGCAGCAGCCCGAAATCCGGCCGCCCTTCATCGTCAAGCACAACCGCCTCGCCATCGATGATCATCGTTGCCGGGCCAAGCGCCCGGGCAGCCTGCTCGATCGCCGGAAACCGGTGCGTCCAGTCATGGCCACCACGCGTGAGGATGCGGACCCCTGTCGGCTCGATGTGGATAGCCAGGCGATAGCCATCCCATTTCAGCTCCCAGCTCCATTGGTCGCCTTGTGGAGGGTGCGCCTTCAGTTGGGCTAGCGCCGGCTCGACGCGATCGGGCATCGGATCAAACAGCAGCTGTGGCTGTGCGGGATTGCGTTTCCGACGCGGCTTTGACCGTAGCGGAGCTTCGGTATCACGAAGGAGCGGCTTTGATCTCGGTGGCTTCGTCATGCAAACGAGTTCAGCACGAAAACCTTAAGAAGATTGTGACGCCGTTCATCTATCCCCGCTATCCACCGTTTTGAACCCGACGGACGCAAGGGCTGCAAAAATTTCTGTTTCCCCTTACCTCCTTGAATCCTTTTCGAGATCTTCGACTTTGCTAATACTGGGATAATATTCCTCAACCATGTGGTGCTTGACTCTTTTGCATTACGAGAACAAACAATGAACATATAGCCCGTACGACATAATGTCGATCCTTTGAACACGACCTTGAAGGGAGCCGTGAACGATGACTGCTGCCCGCCAGAGGGTGATTTGCGACTTGCGAGACCGCATCGCGTCGATGGAAGGGGTATCCGCGAAGCGGGCCGGAACACTTTCTTTTGGCGTTTCCGAGATCGATGCGGCCTTGCCTGGCGGGGGCCTCGCCTATGGCGCGCTGCACGAGTTTGCAGGCGGTGGCTCCGGTACTGTCGATGGTGCAGCGGCCGCCCTTTGTGTTGCCGGCATTGCCGCAAGAACAAAAGGCCCCGTCATCTGGTGTCTGACGCGGCCGGATCTTTTTTTTCCAGCTCTTGCCCATGTGGGTCTGCATCCCGACCGCGTCATCTTTGTTGAATCCGACAAGGAAGAGGATGTGCTGGCCAATATGGAGGAGGGCCTTTCCTTTGGCGGACTTGGTGCCGTCGTCGGTGAACTTGTTCGCCTGCCTATGGTCAGTTCCCGCCGCCTGCAGCTTGCAGCCGAGCGAACCGGGACCATGGCGCTTGGCGTTCGCCGATGGCGGCGACAGACGGAGGCCAATGACTTTGGGCAGCCGACGGCCTCGACCACGCGGTGGCGTGTCAGCGTGATGCCGTCAGAGGAGTTGCCGGTACCCGGGGTGGGCAGACCTCAATGGTTTCTGGAATTGATGCGCGTGAAAGCGGGTGAGTGTGCTGAGTTTCTCGTGAGGGCGTGCGATGACAAGGGTCGTCTCGATCTATCTTCCGGATCTGCCGACGGATCGCATTCGTCGGGCCGATCCGTCTATTCCGCCTGAACAGCCAATCGCCGTGATCGCGAGAAGCGGTTCGAAGCGATGGGTGTCTGCTGCCGATCCGGCTGCCAGAAAGGCGGGCGTGCATGCCGGCATGGCGGCGGCAAAGGCGCAGTCGCTGTTTCGCGGCCTGATGCTGGTTGACGCAGATTCGCAAGCCGATCAAGCCGCGCTGGAGCGCATCACGCTCTGGGCGCTGACGATCTATTCGCCGATCGTCGCCGTCGACGGGATTGATGGTATCGTCATGGATACGGAAGGCGCCGATCATCTGCAGGGTGGTGAACTGCCGATGGTGACGAAGATCGCCAACCAGTTTCTTGCCCGAAAACTGACGGCGCGCGTGGCGGTTGCCGACAGCTGGGGTGCTGCCCATGCTTGCGCCCGCGCAATCAATCGCGAAACGATTGTCGTTCCTCCGGGCGAGACGGCCCGTGCCGTCGAAAAACTGCCGATTTCGCTTCTGCGCCTGCCGTCAAAGATCGTCTCTGATCTGCGCATTCTCGGTTTCCAGACAATCGGCGAGCTTGCCAACACCCCGCGGGCCCCGCTGACATTGCGCTTCGGTCCGGAGGTCGGTCGCCGTCTCGACCAGATGCTCTGTCGTGTCGCCGAGCCGATCGAGCCCATCCGGACGGCAGAGCTGGTTGAAGTCTCCAAGGCCTTCGCCGAACCGATCGGGGCTGCGGAAACAATCAATAAATATGTTGGCCGTCTAGTCGTCCAACTCGTTGACGAACTCCAGCAGCGCGGGCTTGGCGTTCGCCGTGCCGACCTGATCGTCGAGAAGGTCGATGGCACGAGACAGGCCATCCGCGCCGGAACCGCCAGGCCCGCCCGCGATGTCGCCTGGCTGACAAAACTGTTTCGGGACCGGACGGAAAAGATCGAGCCGGGCTTCGGAATCGAAAAGCTGATCCTGCTCGCCGTGATAGCCGAGCCTCTCGAGGAGGCTCAGAAAGCCTCTGCTCTGGTCGAGGATGAGGTCACTGATGTCACGCCGCTGATCGACCTCTATGGAAACCGGGGGCAGAGGGTCTATCGCGTCGCACCGGTCGCCTCCGATGTGCCGGAACGCTCTGTCCAGCGCATCAGCCCCGTCGCCGAACCGATCGCCGTTGCCTGGGTCAGCCATTGGCGCCGCCCCGTTCGTCTCTTGCCGAGACCTGAGTTGATCGAGGCGATCGCGCTGATGCCGGACCGGCCCCCAGTCTCCATCGTCTGGCGTGGCAAACGCCGCAAGGTCAAACGTGCCGACGGCCCGGAACGCATTTTCGGGGAATGGTGGCAGCGAGATGCCGAAATGGACGCCGTGCGCGACTACTTTGTCATCGAGGACGAAGCAGGCGAGCGCTTGTGGGTGTTCCGCTCCGGCGACGGTATTGATCCGGAAACCGGGTCACACCGCTGGTTCTGCCACGGGATATTCGCATGAGCTATGCCGAGCTCCAGGTCACGACACATTTTTCGTTTCTGCGTGGTGCCTCGTCGGCGCAGGAGTTGTTTGATACTGCAAAACTCCTTGGGATCAGTGCGATCGGCGTCGTCGATCGTAATTCGCTCGCAGGCATCGTCCGCGCCCTTGAAGCATCCCGCGCGACGGGTCTCCGCCTCGTCGTTGGCTGTCGCCTCGACCTCGCCGACGGTATGTCGTTGCTGGTCTATCCGATGGATCGTCCGGCATATTCGCGGCTGACCCGGCTCATCACGCTTGGCAAGTCGCGCGGCGGCAAGAACAACTGCATTTTGCACTGGGACGATGTCATGGCTTACTCGGAAGGCATGATCGGCATTCTGGTGCCGGATCTGCCGGACACCACATGCGCCGCGCAGCTTCGCAAGTTGGCGCACGTTTTTGGTGATCGAGCCTATGTATCGCTGTGCCTGCGCCGGCGACCCAACGACCAGATGCGGCTCCATGAGATTTCCAACATGGCGGCACGGTTCAGGGTCAAAACCGTTGTCACCAATGACGTGCTGTTTCATGAGCCGGGTCGGCGGCAGTTGCAGGACATCGTCACCTGCATCAGGCATAACACAACGATCGACGATGTCGGCTTCGAGCGCGAGCGTCATGCCGACCGATATCTGAAGCCTCCGGAAGAAATGGCTCGCCTATTTCCGCGCTATCCGGAGGCCCTGGCACGAAGCATGGAGATCGTGCGTCGTTGCAAGTTCTCGCTTGAGGAACTGACCTACCAGTACCCGGAGGAAGCCATTGTGCCGGGCAAGGATGCTCAGGGATCGCTGGAGCATTATGTCTGGGAATGCGCGCCTGACCGTTATCCGGAAGGCCTGCCACCGGATGTTTTAAAGACCGTTCGGCACGAGCTCGATCTCATCCGCACCATGAAATACGCGCCGTATTTCCTCACCGTGTTTTCGATCGTGCGCTTCGCCAGAAGCCAGGGCATTCTCTGTCAGGGCAGGGGATCGGCGGCCAACAGCGCCGTCTGCTATATTCTTGGCATTACCTCTATCGATCCCTCGACCAACGACCTCCTGTTCGAGCGTTTCGTCAGCCAGGAGCGCGACGAACCGCCGGATATCGATGTCGACTTCGAGCATGAACGGCGCGAGGAGGTCATCCAATGGATCTACAAGACCTACCGACATGACAAGGCAGCCCTCTGCGCCACCGTTACGCGGTATCGTGCCAAGGGAGCGATCCGCGATGTCGGCAAGGCGCTCGGCCTGCCGGAAGACGTGATCAAGGCGCTGTCATCAGGCATGTGGTCCTGGTCGGAGGAAGTGCCCGACCGAAACATCCGCGAGCTCAATCTCAACCCCGACGACCGGCGCTTAGCGCTCACCCTGAAACTGGCGCAGCAGCTGATGGGTGCGCCACGCCACCTTGGCCAGCATCCAGGAGGATTTGTCCTCACCCATGACCGGCTGGACGATCTCGTGCCGATCGAGCCGGCAACGATGAAGGACCGCCAGATCATCGAGTGGGACAAGGACGATGTCGAGGCGCTGAAGTTCATGAAGGTGGATGTGCTCGCACTCGGCATGCTCACCTGCATGGCAAAGGCGTTTCATCTCATCCGTGAGGATAAGGGCGAGGATCTCGATCTGTCTACGATCCAGCAGGAAGACGCAGCCACCTACGCAATGATCCGAAAAGCCGATACGCTCGGGACCTTCCAGATCGAAAGCCGCGCCCAGATGGCGATGCTGCCGCGCCTGAAACCCCGCACCTTCTACGATCTCGTCGTGCAGGTGGCGATCGTCCGGCCCGGTCCTATCCAGGGCGACATGGTGCACCCCTATCTTCGCCGCCGCGAAGGCAAGGAGCCGGTCGAATATCCCACACCCGAGCTTGAGGCCGTGCTCGGCAAGACGCTGGGCGTGCCGCTGTTTCAGGAGAGCGCCATGCGCGTCGCCATGGTCTGCGCCGGTTTTACCGGTGGCGAGGCCGACCAGCTGCGCAAGTCGATGGCCACCTTCAAGTTCACCGGCGGGGTCTCCCGCTTCAAGGAAAAACTCGTCTCCGGCATGGTCAAGAACGGTTATTCGGCGGAGTTCGCCGAAAAGACCTTTTCCCAGCTCGAAGGTTTCGGCAGCTACGGTTTTCCGGAAAGTCACGCGGCATCTTTTGCGCTGATCGCCTATGCATCGAACTACATCAAATGCCATTATCCGGATGTCTTTTGTGCCGCCCTTCTCAACAGTCAGCCGATGGGTTTTTATGCGCCCGCCCAGATCGTTGGTGATGCGATCAAGCATGGCGTCGAGGTGCGACCCGTGTGCGTCAACCGGTCGCGCTGGGACTGCACTCTGGAAAAGATCGGCAGCCTTGATCGGCATGCTGTCCGGCTTGGGTTTCGGCAGGTAAAGGGACTGGCTGTCGCTGACGCAGCGCGGATCGTGACGGCACGCATGAATAGTCCTTTCTTATCCGTCGATGACATGTGGCGCCGGTCCAGCGTGCCGACGGAGGCCCTTGTCCAGCTGGCAGAGGCCGATGCCTTTCTGCCATCGCTCGAACTCGAGAGGCGCGACGCGCTCTGGGCCATCAAGGCGCTGCGTGATGAGCCATTGCCGTTGTTTGCCGCCGCGACTGAGCGCGAGATGGCGGCAATTGCTGAGCAGCAGGAGCCGGAGGTCGCCCTTCGGCAGATGACGGACGGGCACAACGTCATCGAAGATTACAGCCATACGGGCTTGACGCTACGGCAGCATCCGGTTGCGTTCCTGCGCAGGGACCTGTCGGCACGCAACATCATCCCTTGTGCGGAGGCGATGAATGCTCGGGATGGGCGATGGGTTTATACTGCAGGTCTGGTGTTGGTGCGCCAGAAGCCCGGGTCGGCCAAGGGTGTCATGTTCATCACCATCGAGGACGAAACAGGCCCTGCCAACATCGTCGTCTGGCCGTCACTGTTCGAGAAGCGCAGGAGCGTGCTGTTCGGATCCTCGATGATGGCAATCAATGGGCGGATTCAGCGGGAAGGGGAGGTCGTGCATCTTGTCGCGCAGCAACTCTTCGACCTGTCAGCGGACCTTGTCGGTCTGGCTGATCGGGATACCGGGTTCAGGCTGCCGGCGGGGCGGGGCGACGAGTTTGCCCACGGCGGCGGCGGGCCGGATTCACGGGGCAAGCCAAAGCCTGTGGTCCCGAGGGACCTGTTCACACCTGATCTTCATATCGATACGCTGAAGGTGAAGAGCCGGAACTTTCATTGAGCGATCTGGATAAGTGTAAAGTCGGAGGCTCTACTGGTTCAAAGCGATGTTACTTCTCGGTGGCCAATTCGCTGAAATTCTTGATGTTGACCGACGCGTCGGGAAACCTCGCCGTAATCTCCAACGTGCCACCCAATGCTTCGATATAGCGTCGCAGATTGCTGACATAAATATCGGCGCGCTGCTCCAGCTTTGCGACAGCCGGCTGTTTCACATGGAGTGCGCGTGCCACATCCTGCTGAGTTTTTTCACGGGCCACGCGCAGCTCGTGTAACGCCATGTCTTCAAGAATTGCCTTGGTCGCTTCATCGTTGCGGGCCCGGCGTTCTGGCGACATTCTGTTGCGCAAGTCGTTAAAGGAGCGATGTCCAGTCATATCAACCCTTCCTTCCCGATCTCGATCAGGTAATTGTCATATAGTCGATCAGCGACCGGAATCATGATTTCATAAAAGCGGTCGTCGCCGGTTTTATTTCCACCGACGAGCAAAATAGCAGTGCGACGCGGATCGAAAGCGTAGAATACCCGGTAGGGTTCGCCGCCGCTCTGAATCCGCAGTTCCCGCATATGTTCGTGCTTTGAACCTTCGATGCCGGATGAGTAAGGGAAGGGAAGTTGCGGTCCTTTGGCTTCTAGAAGCCCGACTACCCTTACAATATCGTCCTGAACGGCCTCGATCAGTGCCGTGTACCACTCACCAAACTCATCGGTATATTCAACGCTCCAACTCATCGGTGCTCCAAATGTATTCCATCTGTGGAATATTTCAAGCGATATTCCACAGACGGAATAACTTGACCCCTCAAAGTTGACAAGAGGAGATGGCGCCGAGCTGTTGGCGCCCAAGACGATCGTTCCATCGAACTTGTGATCTGGAGCCTGCGTGAGAACGACGTTGTACCTCGATGCGGCTTCCGCAACCGTCCGGAATAATCCGCTTCACGCTGCATGCGAGCCGTCTCCAGCAGTTATGCCCATCGACGCCAACCCGACGTCGGAGCGAGGGAACAACCGGCAAGGCGATCGGGGAAGGCGATGGATCCGTATCTGCACGATTATTGTGGATCCAAGGCAGGTCTATGGGGCGTCCCAATCCCGCTCTTGATGGATGGCTTCCTGGTCCAGCCCCGGATCTACGTCGATCAACCCGCTGACGTGATGCGGGTGCAATCGAACGCGTTATGACAAACCTCGTCCAGAACGCGATCGAGCACGGTGGGCGCCATGTCGTTCTGCGCGTGACAGGTTCAGGCTTCGAGGTTGAAGACGATGGTCCGGGCATACCCCTTGAAGAACGCGATCGCGTCTTCGAACCCTTCCATCGCCTGCGACCACGTTCGACGGGCAGCGGCCTCGGCCTGAACCTGGTGCAACAGATCATTGAGCGGCACGATGGCAGGGTTTCGATCTTCAGCGGGCCCGGCGGGGGAACCATCGTGCGTGCCGAATTCAGCTTACAGTGACAGGACCGCCAACCAGACGCTATGGAGAACCTATGAACGAGAAGTCCTGCGCCTTGCCGACGCCCGAGCAACAGAAATTTCTGGAAATCCGCGAAGCTGCAGAGCACTCGATGCTGGAGACGGTGTTCAAAGCGATCGATGAGGCGGCAGCCGAAGTCGCGGGAAGCCTCGAAAAGGCGGGTCTTCAGTTCGAGCCAACCAGCAAAGACTATTTCCTGTTCACGGTTCAGCAAGTTGCCTTCATCAGCCTCTGCGGCGGCGATCCGCATACCATGCAAGGCGGCGATCCGGAGCTGGGTCAACGGATTGTCAACAATGGCCAGCACATCATCGACCACTACTGGCGAAGCGGCAGAGATTAGAATCCTCTTTGAGTTTCAGCCGGTTGCGAACGCTCGAATACCGGCAGATTCGCATGTTTCTGCTGAAAGGACCGTCTCTGGGGCGTCGAGTTCCTCCTGGCGAGCCAATCGATCCTGGATTTTGAGGTTTCGGAGTTGGATCGTTGAGGGCGCGATAGCCACGCTCGGCCGCCAGCGTGACTGACGGCTGCAGGATCGTACGATGCGAAGCATTTCCTGCCAGCATTTTATTTCCCGATCCCATGTTCTCGCAATCTTGCCCTGTTTTTCTCGCGCCATCGCCAATGAGGGCGCCGAAAGGAGACCAAGGACATGATAAGACACAACCCTACCAGTCGGCATAGAGCTATTTTGATCGCGCTCGCCGCGCTTCTGAGTGCTGGTATCGCGGACACCGCATCCGCTATCGATTGGGGCCGCGAAGCGCACCGGGAGGACAGCAGAACCTGCGAAAGTTTCGGCGCGGTTCACGGGAGGGATTATACGAGATGCATGATGGACCAGCAGCGCCGCCGCGACGATGCCTTACTCAATGCTTACGAGCAGCAGCGCAACAACGCCGAAGCTGCGCGCAACAATGTGGAGACCGTCCGCAGGATGCGCTGCAACCGTGAAGCAGAGCGTGCGCGCCAACGTGGGGAGCGGCCACAATGGTGCCGTTGATGTCCCGGCGACGCTTCGGCAAAGCAATCTGCGCGTTCGCGTTAGTGGCGGGCACGCAGAGAACTGGTTTGGCGGGAGAAAACACGGCGAACGTTCCTTCGCCGAATCCTGATGCCAAACCGATCGTTTATCCCCAGATAAAGCGCGATACGGTCGTCGAGACGCAGTTCGGTGTGTCGGTGCCCGATCCTTATCGGTGGCTCGAGGGCGATCCTCGCACCGACACGGATGTCGCTTCCTGGATCGACACGCAGCGGCGGTTCACGACGCAGCATCTTTCCCACCTTCCTGCACGCGACGTGTTCCGCCGATCGCTCGTCTCGACCTTTGACTATGAACGCGTCGGCATCCCACAGAGGAGCGGGGGCCGCTATTTCTTTACGCGGAGAGCCGGTGGCCAGAACCAGCCCCTGCTGGTCATGCGTGATGATGCCGGCCAAGAGCGCATTCTGCTTGATCCCGCGACATGGTCGACGGATGGCACCGTCACGTTCGCGGAATGGAGAGCATCGCGGGACGGGAAACGCGTAGCTTATGCCGTTCAGGACGGTGGCAGCGACTGGCGCACCATCCGCGTCCTCGATGTGGCAACCGGCAAGGAGACGAGCGACGTTGTGCAATGGGCTCGCATGACCCAGATCGCATGGGCGAATGACGGATCGGGTTTCTATTACTCGCGGTACCCGGAACCAAAGCCCGGCCTTTCCGACGCCTCAGGCCTTATCAACCACGCGATCTACTTCCATCGGATCGGTATGCCACAAGCGGACGATACGTTGTTCTTCGCAACGCCGTCGAAACCCGGGCGGGTCAATTCCGCCGGGCTCACCCCCGATGGCCGCTACGCCATAATCTATTCGACCGAGGACCTGGTTCATGCTGACGTCTCGGTGGTCGACCTGGAGCAGGGTGATCAATCACCTCGAACTCTAATTGAAAATTCGACTGATCGGTGGTCTGTCATCGGCAATGTCGGTACAAAACTTCTGCTGACTGCCACCAAGGGGCCGGAAAGATCGAAGATCGTCAGCGTGGATCTCGCCCGTTCGGAGCCCGTCTTCATCGACGTCGTGCCCGAGCAGGATGCCCACCTGACCGGTGCATACATCGCTGGCGATCGGATCCTGGCAATATACTTCGTCGATGTAAAATTTGAGATGCGCCGGCTCCGGTTCGATGGAAGTCCCGACGGTGTTGTGAAACTCCCCGGCATGGGTAGCGTGCACGCTGTTTTTGGCGAACCGGGCAATCGAGAAGCCTTCATCCTCTATGGCAGCTTTAACCAGGCCGAGACGGTCTACAAGTACGACGTTGAGACCGGACAGCTGGTTGCCTGGGTAGAGCCCGCGATCGGCGCGGATCTGGCGTCGATCACTGTCGAACAGCGCTTCTTCCGTTCAAATGATGGCATGCGCGTGCCGATGTTCATTGCGCGCCGGAAGGACACGGTCGGACCGGTCCCGACCCTTCTGACCGGGTACGGCGCATTTGGGCTCAGCATGCCACCGGCCTATTCCGCGATGCTGACGCCATGGATATTGCAGGGCGGCGCAGTCGCTTTCGCCAACATACGTGGCGGCGGCGAGTACGGCGCGGCCTGGCACGAGGCAGGGCGCGGCCTGAAGAAGCAAAACAGCTTTGATGACATGATCGCCGCGGCCGAATATCTGCACGTGAGCAAGATGGCGCCGCCAAATGGCATTGCGATTTACGGCGATTCTGCTGGCGGCTTGATGGTCGGTGCGGTCGTGAACCAGCGTCCGGACCTGTTTGCAGCGGCGCTAACGAGCGTCGGCGTCATGGATATGCTACGTTTCGACAAATTCACTGGCGGAGCATTATGGCTTGGCGAATACGGCAATCCCGCCCGCGAGGAGGATTTCCGCAATCTGCTGTCGTACTCGCCGTATCATAACGTCAAGCCGGCCAGGCACTATCCGGCGATCCTGGTAACGACGGGTGAAGCGGATAATCGCGTGGTGCCGGCCCATAGCTTCAAATATATCGCCGCGCTGCAGGCCCTTGATCCCGGGCCACGCCCACGGCTGCTGCGGGTCGACACCCGTGCGGGCCACGGCGTGGGCAAGCCGACGACGAAGGTGATAGAGGAAGCAGCCGATATGCTGGCGTTTGCCGCCCATTGGACGGGTCTGAAAATAAGAGGGTAGAGGAGCTCTAATACAGCAGCGATGTATCCGCACATCTGCGGTCAGAGGCGGAGCATTCAACCCAAACTCGTCGGCACGACGTGGACATTCTTTTTGGTCTCGCGTTCAAGCTGGTTAAAGATGTGCGGTCTCTCGACATTTCCTTGGGTAACGAGACCTCTGATAAATGTGCGATGGAGGTTTGAATGTATTCATGAGCAAAACGAAAACGTCCGGCGATTGGGCGTGTGCTCGAGCGGAGCAAGGTGGGGGGGATCGGCGGCAAAGCCCTCCAAGGGTCATCGGGTTAAATATCAGCGGAGGTGGCCATATCCCAACATATGTGTTAATGTGGGTTTTTAAGTTTAGGAGATGCGTCAGATGAGCCGATTGACGATCGACATAACGGACCAACAACACCAAAGCCTGAAGGCGCTGGCAGCTTTGCAGGGCAAGACAATCAAGCAGTATGCACTTGAGCGCCTCTTCCCCGGTGACACAGACGCAGAACGAGCCTGGGAGGAGTTGAAGACGTTGATGAACACGCGCGTCAATGAGGGGCTTGCCGGAAGACTGTCGACTAAAACCGTAGGTGATATCCTCGATGAGGAGATTTCCGAGGGTCGTGCTTGACTGCCTATATCCTTACCGCGGAGGCTGAATCAGATCTACGTTCGGTAATCCGCTACATGCGTGCGCAATGGGGCGCTGCACATGTACGCCGCTACGTCTGGGGTTTGGAGCGAGGTATCTCAACCCTCGCCGAGGGCAGAGGTTCTTTCAAGGACATGACTGCGCTTTATCCGGCGTTAAGAATGGCGCGATGCCAGCACCACTACGTCTTTTGTCTACCTCGAGAGCATGCGCCAGCCCTCATCGTAGCGATTCTTCACGAACGAATGGATCTGTTGCAGCGTTTGGTAGATCGTCTGAACGAATGAAGTTTGGACGGCGGCGAGATTATGCGAGCGCAAGACCGACGAATCGCTGTTATCGCACGGTCGAAAAACGGGGTCGCCAGTTCTGATCCGTTCATGGCGAAGACGACTGGTTGCAATGCTGATCGCATGTGCCTAAGCAGGCCCATAATGTATATCCCATTGACATATCCCAAGCAAAGAACTATATAGGCTACGCAGTTATTGATGCAATCCGGAGGGATGTAGATGGAGCAAGGTGCAGTATTCCAGAGCAATCGGAGCCAGGCAATACGTTTGCCAAAGGCGGTCGCATTGCCCGATGACGTAAAGCGTGTCGATATCGTTGCGGTGGGACGCACTCGCATCATCGCACCAGCCGGTGAGATCTGGGACAGTTGGTTTGAAGGGGCGGAGGTGACATCCGACTTTATGATTGAGCGTGACCAGGCAGCTCCGCAGGAGCGCGAGGCATTCTAATGCTAAAGTATATGCTGGATACCAACATCTGTATTTTTACGATCAAGAATCGACCTCAGCAAGTGCGCGACGCGTTCAATCGCTCACATGATCAGCTTTGCATCAGCTCGGTCAGCCTAATGGAATTGATTTACGGAGCGGAAAAGTCAGCCAGTCCAGAAAAGAACCTTTCTGTTGTGGAGGGCTTCGCGGCGCGCCTCGAGGTGCTGCCATACGATGAATTAGCAGCAAGCCATACGGGTCAATTGCGGGCCGAACTGGCGCGCAGTGGCACTCCGATCGGTCCATATGATCAGTTGATTGCGGGGCACGCGCGCTCGCGCGGATTGGTTATGGTTACCAATAATCGTCGTGAATTTGATCGCGTACCCGGATTACGAGTGGAAGACTGGACTTCCTAGTTTCAAAAATGGATCACCTGACGGATCCCATAAGCATTCAACTACCGGGTCGTCGCACAATATCCCATTAAAGCGAAGACGCTGGCGAGGGGCAATTTCTACTCTCGAGCCAGTCCTTTATTATGTCGGGCGGATCACAGGGAATCCGTGATAATGAATCGATCTGCGCCTTCGAGCGTCCAGCGATAAGATATGCCTGCTTGGCCATGGCTTCGTTCACGCGCCTAACATCCATAGCCGCTAGGTGGTCTGTGTGCACACCCCGAGTATCGCAGTAGCCGACTGCCACGTCAGGCGCGATTGGCATGAACTGCACCCTACGTGCGCCCGTCATCTCGCCACGTGAACTAATCAATGCATCACCGCTCATATCGTCACCGAGAATGAACGATGTTTTAGGTGGTGCTACGTAGATGACCAATCCCAGGTTTCTGAACTCTTCCATCATCTCGTCAGGCATCGGATCAGCCTGCGCAGCGATGCGGGCGTTGTTCATCTCACGCAGAGTATTCTTTGGGTCAGTTTCCCAGGCTTTGATGTGCTCAAGCCACTGCTGTTCTGAAGCGATCTCTTTTATTACGGCCAGCAAGTCCTCTGGTTTAAGAAAGCGCTTGTGCCAAGCCACGGTGCGTTTCTGAGCATGGTAGACGTAGGTGTGCCATAGGTCCCAGTGGGTACTGTTTAGCGGCAATCTCGATGAGATTCAGCGTCAATCAGGATGAGACTCGCGCCGGGGTGTGACGGAGGGAGGGCGTAGCCCGATCGTAGTCATACCTCGGCGTGGCGCAGATTTTGGCGTCTCAAGATCGCGGTCGGTCCGGTACATTTGCGGTTTTCTGTATTGGAGAACCAATTTGTGCCGGGTCGCCATGTAACCGATCATCAGATGAGACTCTTCATGAAGTATCGACAAATGCATTCCGTTGAGGTTGCCGCTGCAAAAGCGTCGATCAGCAGGGCCACAGCCTATCGTCTCGGCAAAGAGACGCAACTTCCATCTCATAGCAAAGCGCCACGCGAGCGCCGCCGTCCTGATCCTTTGGAGCCGATATTCGAGACAGAAGTCGTCCCGCTCCTCAAGGCAGCACCTGGCATCCGCGCTGTCGCTGTTTACAACGAGATGCTGCGCCGGCATCCAGACCTTTCTGAAGGTATCCGTCGCACGCTCGAGCGACGCATCCGGTCGTGGCGTGCTGTCCATGGCGAAGCGCAGGAGATAATCTTCCGCCAGACGCACGAGCCGGGCCGGCTGGGCCTTTCTGATTTTACCGACGCCAGCGGCCTTGGCGTAACGATCGCCGGCGAACCGCTTGATCATCTGTTTTATCACTTTCGGCTTGCCTGGTCCGGCTTCGAACATGCCCACGTCATTCTCGGCGGAGAAAGCTTTGTCGCTCTGGCTGAAGGGCTTCAGAATGCCCTTTGGTCTGTCGGCGGCACGCCGCTTTATCATCGAAGCGACAGCTTGTCGGCTGCATTCCGCAACCTTGACGCCGATGCCAAGGTCGATCTTACACACCGATACGACCAGCTTTGCTCCCATTATCGAATGACGCCGACACGCAACAATAAAGGCGTCGCCCATGAGAACGGCTCGATCGAAAGCTCCCACGGTCATCTCAAAAACGCCGTTCATGATGCCCTGCTGATGCGAGGCACCACAGACTTCGATGATCTCACTTCTTACCGCGCCTTTGTCGACGAGATCGTCAGCCGTCGCAATGCTGCCCATGGCAAACGCATTGATGCGGAACGATCCCATCTGCAGCCGCTGCCTGAGCGTCGCACGACGGACTTCGAAGAGATCGTGGTGACGGTATCGCGCACCGGTGGGTTCACCTTGCGCAAGGTCTTCTACACCGTGCCGTCCCGGTTAATCGGCCACAGGCTAAGAGTTCGCTTGTTCGACGACCGGCTGGATGTCTTTGTCGGAGGTACGCACCTGATGACGTTGCGCCGGGGACGTGGCTACGCTGACGGGCGGCACGATCAGGTCGTCAACTACCACCACGTCATCCATTCCCTGCGCAAAAAGCCGATGGCGCTCCGGGGCCTCGTTTATCGCGACAAGCTTTTTCCGCGGGAGGAATATCGCAGAGCTTTCGAGACCCTCATCGAACAACTGCCTGACAAGCAGGCTTGCAAAATCACCGTAGAGCTTCTGGCGCTGGCTCATGACCGCGGCTGCGAACGCGAACTTGCCGAAGAATTGGCCAGGACACTCGATGCCGGTGACCTACCCGATCCAGCCGCCATGCGAACGCTCTTCGGCCCGGATCCAGCCGGGCTGCCTACCGTTCACGTGCAGCTCGCATCGCTCACCGGTTATGAGGCATTGATCGGCAAGGGAGAAGCCGCATGAAGAACGCCCACGTCATCGATGAAGCACGGCTCAGCATCATGCTCAATGAACTTCGGCTGCCGACAATCAAAACCCTGTGGCCACGATTTGCTGAACAGGCAGATCGGGAGGGTTGGCCAGCAGCTCGCTTCCTGTCGGCGATTGCCGAGCACGAGCTGGCAGAGCGTGCCCATCGCAGGGTTGAACGGCATCTCGCCGAGGCACACCTTCCGCCCGGTAAGACATTGGACAGCTTCGCCTTCGACGCTGTACCCATGATCTCAAAAGCGCAGGTTATGGCAATAACTGCCGGCGACAGTTGGCTCGCCAAGGGAGCGAACATCCTCATGTTCGGTCCGCCCGGCGGCGGAAAGAGCCATCTTGCTGCCGCTATCGGCCTTACGCTGATCGAGAACGGATGGCGGGTCCTGTTTACCCGGACAACCGATCTTGTACAGAAGCTCCAGGTCGCCCGCCGCGAACTGCAACTTGAGTCAGCAATCGACAAACTCAATAAATACGACCTGCTAATCCTCGATGATCTCGCCTACGTCACAAAGGACCAGGCGGAAACAAGCGTACTCTTCGAGCTGATCTCAGCGCGATACGAGCATAGATCAATCCTGATCACTGCCAACCAGCCGTTTGGAGAGTGGAACCGGATCTTTCCAGATCCTGCCATGACACTCGCAGCAGTCGACCGGCTCGTACATCACGCCACGATCTTCGAGATGAATGTCGAGAGTTATAGGCGCAGAACGGCCCTTGAGGAAAAGCGCCAACGGGGTCGGCCAGCTTCCTTCGCGACAATCAGAACCTCGGCGCAGGCTGTCGCGGAACGGCAATCAGAAAACGAAGAAGAACTTGTCAGCGACAATCAGCGTGATAACTTGATCTCGACCGCGACCTAAGAATCTCATCCAGATTGTCGCCAGCGTCTCATCCTGATTGCCGCGCTACAGGGTACGATTCATGATCGGCGTCAAGCCATGGCGAACTATGTTTAGGAACTCCTGGATAAAGGGCGCCGCGAGGGTCTCCAGTCGATCGAACCAATGCTCAATTGAATGGTCGCGCGCACCGTTTTTGTCGATAATCGTATATAGGTGATCCTCAACGAAGAGGTTTGATGGCTTTGTGATCCGAACGTCGCCATTGTTCATACCCCGGCGCCAAAAGTACAGGCCTCCACTCTCATTTTTGAAGTTTCGTTGCACCATGCGTGGAACGTAGTGATGACGATGTGGCGCGTTGCCCGACATTTGCGTAAATCTCAAAAAGCTGGCCGCCACGATATTTCTACCCAAGAGAATAAAAGAGGGGGCGGAATGGTTGCCGCTCGCAATCGGTTACCCTCTGCCTTCCAAATGCATGTGGGGTGCGCAAACTGGGGCCCATCAATAACGGGTCGCGGATTATAATCCCATCAAGAGCGAAACAAAACCAGGCGGTTGTGCTACCCGGCACCCGTTGCATCACCGCCGTCATGACTTCGCTACCTGCTGCAGTTTGTTTATGTGCTCGCGGCAGAGCGCCTCGATCAGGGCGTGAAGTTCTGCCGTTCGGTCCTGAAGCCAGGCGAGTGCCTCTTCGGAAATTTCGAAACGCTTCGAATAGCGGGCTTTGACGTAGGCTTCATTGAGAATGTTGTACCATGCGGTAAACCGCTGATGGTCCCTCGGCCATATGTCGACCAAACGGCGGTCGCGATCCTCCGAAAGTCCGCGCAGAAATTTGAGATTGTGCGATGCGGGGGGTGTAGTTGGTGAGCGTCAACAGATAACAGGAGTAGGCAGTTTCCACCGCTTGGTGAAGTATGAAAGCTGCGTGATTTGGTTGATCATCCGCTATTGCGTACCGTGCTAACTGAAGGAAGTAGCTCGCACTGCTGAATTGCTTTCCAAAATGCTCCTCGGCAACTCTCAGCGCATCGGCAGGGCTGAGAGGCTTGGGCTCGGCGAGCGGTCGGTCATCGAATTCGTAGAGAACTATGCCTTCCCGGGCGATATCGACGAAGAAGGCTTGGCCATCATGCAAGAAGTTGCTGATCTCGCGGGCACCATGCATGATAAGACCAACGGGTGTTTCGATCTCCTTGTCCCACATCAGCCGGTCAATGGCTTTGTCCCAGTATTTGGGATCGGCCAGTTCCTTGTTGCTGACGATGACGAGGATGTCGAAATCTGATCGATAGCCTTTAGACGTGTGCGGCTCGTCCACCCAGGTGCCACGGGCATATGAACCGAACAGGATGATTTTATAAATCCGCCCATCTTTCTTGGCTTCGGACTTCGAGCGCTCGACAATGCCGGCGAACTCTTCGTGGATGATCCGGACGACCCTTTCCAGTTCGCGCTGCTTCGTCTGCGGAAGATGTCCGATATCCGTTTTCATAGCCTAACCATCGATTCTTCTGAACGGATATTCTAGCCGTGATCGGGTGGCGATTGCTACTCCACATTGTTGTAGGGGTTGAGGGGCTAGGACGCCATTTTTCGGTTTAGGATCGAGGTCTGTCGGAATAAGAATACATGAACTACCTCCTGGTGGTCCAAGTTTCGTCCGCATCCCACCCCGCCAGAACCGTCAATATTCCATGCCGAAACACAGACATGTCGATATTCGACCAATGACAGAGCAAGAAATGAGCGATTTCAAAGGCAGCGCAGCCATCCCTTCACGGACAATTCACCCCCCACAGTCCATCAGCGTCGAAGCGCAAGCGTCACTGTCGCGTCTGGTCGACAAGGACGGCAGTCCCATCAATGAGCAGTATGAAATGCCCTCTCCGGAGGACTTTTCCGGCTGGATTAATATAAAAGCCGCAGTAGATGCGCATTACGCCGCCGCGGCAAAAGATCTTGCCGGGAGTTTGCAGTCCACAGTCGAGACAATTGTAGTCGAACAAGCAACGATCCATGTCGCGACGCCGCACGGGCAATTTGATGCTCGTAGCGCACTGATCGACCTGCATGGCGGCGCATTGGTGTTCGGAGGCGGTGAGGCCTGCCGCGTCAGTGCGCGTCGCCAGGCGCACCAGCATGTCGTTCGATGCTACGGCGTCGATTACCGGATGCCGCCTGAGCATCCATATCCGGCCGCTCTTGATGACTGCTTGGCGACGTATCGCCATGTCTTGACTGGTCATTCCCCCGACAAGGTGGTCATCTTGGGTCGATCGGCAGGCGGCAATCTGGCGACCGCCATGCTGCTGCGGGCGAGAGATGAAGGCATGCCAATGCCCGGCAGATTAGTCTTGCTCTCGCCACAGGTTGACCTCACCGAATCGGGGGACAGTTTCCAAACAAACCAGATGATTGATCTCGTTCTGCCGCGCCCGCTCAGATCAAACAACCTGCTCTACGCCGGTGGTGCTGATCTTTCCAATCCCTATTTATCGCCGCTCTTCGGCGATTTGGCGGGCCTTCCGCCGACATTTTTGCAGACCGGCACGCGTGACCTGTTCCTATCGAACACGGTGAGGATGCATCGAGCCTTGCGAAAAGCTGGCGTGGAAACAGAATTGCACGTCTTTGAAGCCATGCCCCATGGTGGCTTCATGGGTGGGACACCGGAAGACCAGGAACTCGAAGCGGAGATCCACCGGTTCGTCATGGCAAACTGGAACTGAGGCGGGGAACCCACACAGGTTTGGCGCAGCCCCTCTGTTGTCCTGCTACATCCCTGGCCACATTCCTCCGTCAAGTCGGAGGTTTGCTCCTGTGATATAGCCGGCAAGGGGGCTCGAGAGAAACGCAATCGCATCCGCAATCTCCTCGAGGGTTCCGACCCTTCCAAGGGGCACGTGAGCAAACATTGGCAGGATTTCTCTCTCTATGTCATTCCAGGGGGCGTCAATGGCCATCCCCCTCTCAATGGCTTTCTTACGGAATGCGGTATCCAAACTGATGCTATGCACCGTTCCAGGCGAAACGGTGTTTGCGGTGATGCCGTGTGCAGCAACGTCTTTTGCGAGCGACGCCGTCATCGCGATCATGGCTGCTTTGGCGGCAGAGTAGTCCGGTCGACTTGCAGGCGGCATCAGGGCCGTCAGGCTTGAGATGTTTATGATCCGACCCCACCGCGACGCTTTCATTGCGGGCAGAACGAGCGAGATGATCCTCACAGATGCGAGCACGTTCCTGTCATAGACAGCGGCCCACGTTTCAGAGCTTGTCGAGGTCCAATCCTCCGCCGGGGCAGATCCGCCGGCATTGTTGACCAGGATGTCGATCGAGCCTGCTGCAGCCTTTGAATCACGAACCAGACGATCGACCTGATCCGGCACTGTCAGATCGCCGAATACCGCGAAAGCATGACCTCCAGAGGATATGATATCATGCGCGACCTCCTCTGTTTTCATTCTGTCGCGACCGTGGACAAGGATCGTTGCCCCTTCCTTTGCAAGGCCTCTGGCCACGCCCTCGCCAATCCCCTTACTGCTTCCCGTGACCAGTGCAACCTTGTTTTGGAGTTGTAAGTCCATGATATTTCATCCGTGTTATCGTCTCCTGCAGATATGAGGTTCGTTGATGAAACAGGCAATTACGCACTTTAAAGTGCCTGTCGAGGACAGGGCGACATGCCTCGGAGCCGACGGATCTGTCTCTCATGTCAGTAGGGTGCTTCGGATGATCACAGGACGTTGGAAACTGCCGATCCTTTTCCGATTGTTCGCCGAACCATCATTGCGGGCATCGCAGTTCATGAGAGACATACCTGGGATATCCCAGAAGATGCTAACGCAACATCTCAGGGAACTGGAAAATGACGGCCTCATAAGCCGACACGACTTTCAAGAGCAGCCTCCTCGAGTCGAATACTCGCTGAGTTCAGCAGGCCACGGGCTTATGCCGATTTTGATGGCGGTCAGGGAATTCTCTCGGGATTATCCCGTCGATCGGCGTCTATAACTAACTTGGGTGCCGAACGCTTGGCGCAACATTCCGAAAATATCGCTTGTATTATGGACTGAATGGTTCCATATTGACTCCATGGTCAAGCGCACTCAAATATCCGCGTCCGTTGGTCGCCCTCGAGAATTTGAACTCGATGAAGCAGTTCGAAAAGCAATGCAGGTATTTTGGGATCGTGGATATCACGATGCATCACTTCCCGACCTGCTTGAGGGCATGGAGCTTTCCAGGGGCAGCTTTTATAAGGCTTTTGTCGACAAGCGAGGCGTCTATCTGCGTGCCCTCGACGCTTACATCGAGGACGCCGTTCGCTCGGTCGGTGAAACGCTGCATTCCAATCCGTCGCCCAAAGCCGCAATTCGAGACGCTTTTTCTCAACAAGTGGATCAAGCATCGGGAACGGAAGGACTGCGTGGATGCTTTGTCGTCTTTGCAGCTGTTGAAATGCTGCCAGAGGATAAAGAGGTCGCACCACGTATTTCCCGGCTGTTCAGACGGTTGCAAGATCTTTATGCGGCGGCGATCATAAGGGCCCAGGCCTTGGGCGAAATCGATCCAGGGCTGGATGAACGAACGCTCGCCAGGTTCCTCGTGTGTCAGATTCAGGGCATGCGGGTCCTGGCCAAGGCAGGAGCGGATCGCGCTGAGACGAGGGCCATGGTCGCACTGGCACTGAAGGCACTTGGCTGAACCAAATTTGGAACCAAATAGTTCCAAATGCTTAACATTGCAAACCGTCGATCGATTTTTTGGTCGATGTGGAGACACTTATGAGAGACACCAGCAATCCCGATGACAAACTCGATCCACGTCGATGGATGGCACTGGTCATCCTTTTGACCGGCGCCTTTTTGCCACCGCTCGACTTCTTCATCGTCAATGTGGCGCTGCCCTCGATCCGGGAGGATTTCAGGGCCTCTGCGTCAACGATGCAGCTGATTATCTCCGGTTACGCCACCACCTATGCTGTGATGCTGATCACTGGGGGCAGGCTTGGAGATCTCTATGGTCGACGAAATGTCTTTCTGGCTGGAATGGTCGGGTTTGCAGCCGCATCTGCCTTATGCGGGTTTGCCTGGTCTCCAGCCGCGTTGGTCGCCGGCCGTATCCTTCAGGGGTTTGCAGCGGCAATTATGGCACCGCAAGCCTTGGCTTCCATCAATGCGATTTTCCCAGACCACGAAAAATCAAAAGCCCTCAGCTTTTATGCCCTGACATTCGGGGTGGCGTCGATGGTTGGTCTGTTTCTCGGTGGTGCGTTGATTGCGCTTGATATCCTTGGTCTTGGATGGAGAGCCATCTTCCTCATCAACCTGCCGGTTATCGCGGTCGCTGCGCCGTCCGCCTTCATCATGTTGCGGGAAACCCGATCTGAGCGCCCAAGCAAACTGGATCTTGGCGGAGCATTGTTGATCGCGATTGCGCTATCTGCGCTGATTGCGCCGCTGATCGAGGGGCGGGAGCAGGGGTGGCCGATCTGGCTAATCCTGATGCTTGCCACGTCCCTCCCGTTTTTCCTCCTGTTCTGGCGACATGAGAAACACCTGGAGTCGACGGGGAAAGATCCGATTCTTGCACCTAGCCTGCTGCAAAACCGTGGACTACTGCGCGGGCTGCTGGCTGCCTTGTTCTTCTACGCCCTTGCGGCCTTCTGGCTGATATTCTCGGTCTATCAGCAGGGTGGCCTTGGTCTGACGCCTTTCGAGGCCGGGCTGGCGATCCTTCCTGCGGCCGTCGGTTTCGTCCTTGGTCCTTTTGCAAGTGAGCGCATCCTCCGCGTCTTCGGAAGATTTTCCGCCGGCGCCGGCATGGTGCTGCAAGCTGCAGGGTTGTTTGGAACGGCGGCCTTGATTTCGAATGGCCTTCCGCAATTCCTCTTTGCTGCGCTTTTTCTTATCGGAGCGGGGCAGGGGATCGCCCTTCCAAACCTGGTGAAGAGCATCGTGCAAAGGGTGGACCGAACGCAGTCAGGATTGGCCTCTGGTCTGGTCAATTCGATGTTTCAGATTGGCGGTGCGTTGGCAGCCGCAATCGTTGGCGGATTGTTCTTCTCGATCTTGGGGTCGGCCACAGACGTTCAATCCATTGGCCGAGCATACAGCGTTGCAGCGGTTGCAATTGCCATTTGTCTTCTCATCGCGGGATGGCTTTCCGTCAGCCTGACATCGCCCCAACCGTTGCGTCGATGAGCGGCCCCATAGCAGCGCATTACCAGCCGATCGCGCTGAAACGGCGTGAAACTCCCGAGCAAAACAGAGACATTCAGAGGTACTCTCCATGAACAACATCTCCACACTACCTCTTTCCGGCAAGCGCGCGCTGGTCACCGGTGCGGCACGCGGTATCGGTGCGGCAATTGCGCTAAAACTGGCCGAGGATGGTGCCGACGTTGCGATCACCTATGAGAAGTCGGTCGAGAAAGCGGAAGCTCTCGTTGCCAAGATCCGCGCCATGGGTCGAAATGCGATCGCCATCCATGCCGATGCCGCAAGCATAGCAGCCGCGATGGCTACCGTCGAACAAACTGTCGCTGAGCTCGGCGGCCTTGATATTCTGGTCAATAATGCCGGTGTCCTTTTCGCAAGTGATTTCTCCACGCAGCCACTTGAGGAGATTGATCTTCAGCTGAACGTCAATGTTCGCGGCGTCTTTCTGATCACCCAGGCAGCGCTGAAATACATCCCCAACGGAGGTCGCATCATCAGTACCGGCAGCAATGCGGGTCTGGCTGTGCCGTTCGCGGGGATCGCGGTCTATGCCGCGACCAAGTCTGCGCTGGAAAGCTTCACGCGCGGTCTCGCACGTGAGCTGGGCTCTCGGGAAATTACCGTCAATCTGGTTCGACCAGGTCCGATTGATACTGACATGAACCCTGCCGATGGCGCGCTTGCAGCCGCTATTCTGCCAAACCTGTCGATTGCTCGATATGGTAAAACCAGAGAAGTCGCTGAGGCGGTCGCCTTTCTTGCGGGGCCCGGTGCAGCCTACATCACCGGCTCAGGCATTCTCGTCGATGGCGGCATCAGTGCCTGAGCATTGATACGAGGTGGTGCCTCGCCGCTCTGTCCTGTAGGTGTAACGCGGAATTTGGGCGCGCATGGGCTGCGGAGTTCCCTTCGCTGCACTGCGCGCGTAAATTTGGTGAAGCGGGCGGCGGCCATCATCCAGGAATTTCTCCACTCCGTTGGTGGTTTTCCTGAGTTGAAATCGTACCAAGGTAGCAAATATGGGTGGCCTGGTTTCTGCTCAAGCGCCCGTTGAGCGGTAACAGACCTAACGTATGAGCATGGAGAAACATTTGAAGACCATCGGCATACTTGGCGGAATGTCCGCGACGTCAACCCAGATTTATTACCGAGAACTCTGCAGGCTTACCCGCGAGAGCCTGGGAGGACTTCATTCTCCCGAGCTTCTCATACGGTCTGTCGACTTCGACGAAATCGAAAAGTTGCAGGCCTCCTCCGATTGGGAAGCGGCGGGCCGAATCCTCAATGAACATGCTATCGCGCTGGAGCGCGGCGGCGCCGACCTCCTCATCCTTGCGACAAACACCATGCACAAGGTGGCGGACAAGATCGTGGGCGGGGTGTCGATCCCGTTTGTGCACATCGCGGACGCAACTGCAACCGCTATCCTCGACCGCGGTTTCCGGAGGCCGGGTTTGATGGCAACCGCCTTCACCATGGAGCAGACCTTCTACACCGACCGTCTCATCGCTCAGGGGCTGTCGCCAACGATCCCTGAAGCTGATGATCGAACAGAAACCCATCGTATTATCTATGAAGAGCTGTGCCGCGACATCGTTCGCGAGGAGAGCCGCTTGACCTATGAACGGATTGCACAGCGTCTGGTCGACAAAGGCTGCGACTGTCTTATCCTCGGCTGTACCGAGGTGGGTATGCTGTTAAACCAGGATAACGTAGGCGTTCCCGTCTTCGACACGACCCTCATTCATTGCAAAGCCGCCCTTCAAGCTGCTTTACAATGACATGTTGTGTTCTGACGGTCGATCGATCGTGAGAACGGTGAGGGGCAATGGTCAAACCTGTTCGCCCAGGTGATGCCGGACCCACTTCGCTTCTTCCGATGCGGTACGCCCGAAATGCCGTCTGAAGTCGCGGCTGAATTGCGCCGGGCTGACATAGCCCACTGACGCCGCCACCTCTGCAATTGTTCCAGTCTGGCGGGCGATCATCAGTCTCGCTTCATGGAGCCGCATCGCCTTCACGTATTGCATCGGACTTGAGCCTGTCAGCTCCTTGAAATGGACATGGTAGGAAGGAACGCTCATGCCCACCGCTCTGGCAAGGTCCGCGACGGTGATTTCAGCGCCGTAGTTTTTGCGCAGCCATGCCAGGCTCCCGACCAGTTTTCCCGACGTCCCTTTCCGCTGCAGGGCGGCGATCACTGCGCCGCCTTGCGGCCCTGACATGACCCGGTAATGCAACTCACGCAGGATGGAGCCGCCAAGGACGGCGACCTCAACCGGACTGCCGAGCACCGTCAGCAAGCGCAGCAGAACGTCTTCGATACTGCTATCCATCCTGCTCGAGAAGAGCCCTTTTGGCTTGACGCTTGCAGGACCGGCGAGTTTTTCGAGCTGCGTGGCGATCTCGGCCGCCATCTGCATATCGAACTCTAAATAGACCGCGAGCAGTGGCCGCCGTGCACTGGCTGTAGATGTCATCCTAAAGGGAACGGGCACCGAAATGGCAAGATAGTGGTGCTCGTCGTAGAGGTAGATTTCCCCGTCCAGAATGCCGTGTTTGCTCCCCTGCAATACGAACACGGCGCCCGGCTTATAAAGAACCGGAATGTCATTCAGCACTGCTTCCGTGCGTAGGACACGGATGCAACCGAGCCTGGTCTGGTTGTAGCCAAGACGAGGAGCGAGTTGTCCGGCCAAGGCGGCAGACTGGTCATGTGTAGAGGGCGGCATTTTACCGTTCATAGGAATTGGCAAAAATCTAAGAGGATTCGCAATCGAACCCGCGTTGTCTCCAGATTATGTGTCACATCAACGGGTAATCAAGGCGTTTCAGAAATGTCGAGCAAAACGTTTTTCATAACAGGGGCGAACTCGGGTTTTGGGCTGGCGATAGCCACTGCTGCAATCGAAGCCGGTCATACCGTCATCGGGACCGTCCGCTCCGAATCCTCGCGCGAAGCGCTGGCAAAGACCCTCCCGGAACTGCGCCCGGTCCTCTGCGACGTCACCGATTTTGATCGTATTCCGGTCGCGGTGCAGCAAGCGGAGGAAGAGCATGGCCCAGTCGATGTGCTGATCAACAATGCCGGATATGGGCACGAGGGTGTGCTTGAGGAATCGCCGATCGAGGAGATGCGCCGCCAGTTCGACGTGAACGTGTTTGGCGCCGTTGCAGTCGCCAAGGCGTTTCTCCCAAGGTTCCGTGAGCGCCGAAGCGGCTTTATCGTCAACGTCACGTCGATGGGCGGCATGATCACCATGCCCGGCATCGCCTATTACTGCGGCAGCAAGTTCGCGTTGCAGGGTATTTCAGAGGTCATGCGTTTGGAAATGGCGCCGTTCGGTGTGCACGTAACAACCCTTTGCCCCGGCTCGTTTCGGACGGACTGGGCAGGCCGTTCCATGGTCCGCACAGAGCGTTCCATTGCTGACTATGATACCCTGTTTGATCCGATCCGCGAGGCGCGTCAGGCAGTGAGCGGCAAGCAGCTTGGAAATCCGCAAAAGCTCGCCGACGCGGTGCTGGCCCTCATCGAATCTGACAATCCCCCGCCGCAACTTCTCCTTGGCAGCGATGCGCTTAAACATGTAACGGCGCGGATCGAACGCCTGACCCAGGAAATCGAAGCTTGGAAGGGCGTGACTGTCTCCACGGACGGCTGACGCAAACCCAAAATTTGTTGTTGACGATCTGCCTACTAGAAGGTAGACAGGCTGCATGAGCAATCTTTCGACCACTTCGGACCACATTCTGGCGTCCACCCGAAACCTTCTGATAAGCGGCGGCTACAATGGCTTCAGCTACGCCGATATCTCGGAGATTGTCGGTATCCGCAAAGCAAGCATTCATCATCATTTTCCCAGCAAGGTCGATCTGGTGCGTGAGCTGGTCAAGCGTTATCGGGAGGATGGCCAGACGAGCGTGGCAGTCCTTGAGCAGAAGGTTCCGAATGCTCTGGACATCCTCACGGCTTATGCAAACCACTGGGCTGCATGCATTGAGGATGCCAGCAGACCCTACTGTGTCTGTGCTATGCTTGCCAGTGAACTGCCATCCCTCCCCACGGAAGTCGCAACCGAGGTGACGAACTTTTTTCGCTTCATCTCCTCGTGGCTGGCTTCGGTCATGGAGCGCGGTTCCAAGCAGGGCGAACTGACCCTTACCAGTGCGCCGCATGTTGAAGCCGAAACATTTCTGGCAACCGTCTACGGGGCAATGCTTTCGGCGAGAGCCAATGGGAAGCCGGAAGTGTTCTCAATGATACTCGAACCTGCCCTCAATCGTCTCACGCCGACGGTGTCTCACTAATCCTGCGTGGCAACGCTACTCGGGTCAATCGCGTCCATCGAAACTACCAACTAGTAGGAAGATAAAAATGAGAAATACTTTCCCAGCCTTGGCCCTCGGGCTGACCAGCATCCTTTCTGTAACTGTCCTTTCAGCACCCGCATCTGCCGAAGATAAGAAAGCCGCGCCGATCCATGTCCGCGGCAGCATCGTCGACTACCAGGCGTCAACGCTCAAAGTGAAGACCCGCGAAGGTGAGATCGTCGACGTCGCCCTTGCCAACGACTGGAAAGTCGCCAGCGTTGCCAACGCAAAGGTCACCGAATTCAAGCCGGGCGATTTTGTGGGTATCGCATCATTGCCAAAGGCCGACGGCGGTGATGGTGCGCTTGAGGTCCTCATTTTCCCGCCGGCAATGAAAGGCACAGGCGAGGGGAGCTACGGTTGGGATCTGAAGCCCGACAGCAGCATGACCAATGCGACGGTCGCGGATGCCGTTAAAGGTGTCGATGGCCGCACTGTCACCGTGACCTATCATGGCAAGGAAAAAAGATCGCCATTCCGGATGGGACACCGGTCGTGACCATCGCCGCGGCCACCAAGGATGATCTCGTTCCTGGCGCCGTTGTGTTCATCACCGCCGAAAACACTGCAACAGGCCCTATCGCCCATCAGGTGGTCGTCGGCAAGAATGGCGTGGTTCCACCCATGTGAAGACCACGCCGTCACTGGCCGGAGCAGCCGCCTTACTGCTTCGGCCAGTGACTACAGATCGACGCTGCTTGGTGTGCAGCCGCTAATGCACAGATGAAAGACGCTGAGATGAGCGCAGACGCTTCCAATGACAATGTTCAATACCCTCGGACGATCTTTATCCGCCGCCACTCCGTTGTGACTCGGCTTACGCACTGGCTGAACGTGCTTTGCCTGGGCTTCCTTCTTTTGAGCGGGCTTCAGATCTTCAATGCCCACCCGGAGCTTTATTGGGGTCATTATGGCGCGAACGGCGACCCCGCCATCCTGACAATCGGCTCAGATGATGGCGGTGGTCAGCCGCGCGGTTTCGTTCGTATTGCCGGACTGGAGATCCCCACGACGGGCGTGCTTGGCGTTTCTCAGGCTGACGGCGAACAAGTCTCACGCGCTTTTCCCTCCTGGGCAACCATCCCTTCATTCCAGGATCTTGCGGCCGGACGTCGCTGGCATTTCTTCTTCGCCTGGCTGTTTGTGATCAACGGCATTGTCTATCTCGGCTTCAGCGTGCTGAGCGGACATTTCCGCAAAGACCTCGCGCCAAAGCCCCATGAGATCTCGCCGCGCCACCTCGGCCGCGAAATCCTCGACCACGCTCGGCTCCGCTTTCCGGAAGGGGAGGAGGCCAAACACTACAATGCGCTTCAAAAGCTCACCTATCTGGCGGTCATTGTCGTTCTGCTGCCGCTGATGGTGCTGACAGGTTTGACAATGTCGCCGGGCGTCGATGCCGCTCTGCCGTCCCTTGTCGATATTTTCGGCGGACGCCAGTCCGCGCGCACGATCCATTTCATCACAGCGTCGGCGCTTGTCATCTTCGTCATCGTGCACGTGGCAATGGTGCTCCTGTCCGGGACCTGGAACAACATCCGCTCGATGATCACCGGACGCTATGCGATCCAGGAGAAAGGCCCGAAATCATGAGCAAGCTTTTCACCCGACGCCGCTTTCTCATCGGCGGCACGCTCGGGGCCAGCGCCCTTACTCTCTCGGGTTGCGACCTCTTGGACCAGAACGCAGACGTCGCAAAAGTTCTTCGCTCAGCTGAGCATCTGACCATGAAAGCCCAGAGACTGCTTCAGGGGCGCGATTCACTGGCGCGCGAGTTTGACGAAAAGGACATTTCCCCCTCCTTCCGTGTCAATGGAACGAGTGCTCCCGACAGCGATGAATATGCGGAACTGTTGGAAGGTCACTTCACGAACTGGCGACTGAAGATCGACGGTCTTGTTGATCGGCCTCGAGAGATTTCGCTCATAGATCTGAAGGCGCTTCCTTCCCGCACCCAGATCACCCGCCATGACTGCGTCGAAGGCTGGAGCGCCATCGCCAAGTGGAGAGGCGTTCCGCTCGCCCATCTGTTGCGCCTTACCGGCGTCAAGACGACGGCGCGATATGTCGTCCTGCATTGTGCCGACGAACTCGAAAAGACGCTCGACGGAAGCGGCCGCTATTACGAGAGCATCGATCTCATCGACGCGGTTCATCCGCAAACCATCCTCGCCTACGAGATGAACGGCGAGGACCTTAGCGTCGGTCACGGCGCGCCCTTGCGTCTCAGGGTCGAGCGGCAACTGGGGTACAAACAGGCCAAGTACATCATGCGCATCGAACTGGTCGACAGCTTCGCCGGCCTGTGGGGCGGGAACGGCGGCTATTGGGAAGATCGCGGCTACGAATGGTACGCCGGCATCTAAGGCCAACAAATAGCGAACCACAGGAAAACAATCCGTGAGCCGACGCAAAGTCCAGAATGTGATGCCGATTTCATCAATTGCACCTTCACGACAGGTCGAAATCAACCAAACCAGTTCGATCCTCTCGGATCCTGACGGCCGATGGGCGGCGAGGCGCCGAGAGGCGATCAGCGATGCCTTCGAGAAAAGTATGCGCATCAAGGGTTCCCACGGCGGCGGGGCAAAGGTTTCCTCTCAAGGCGGCTCGCATGACCTCGATAGTTCCGAAATGTCAGCCGGGAAACTCTCCGGCGAAAGCCATCGGATCGGCCGTACTGAATGGGACGAGAACACCCCCTTCGGCAAGCATGTCGTCTTCATCTGACGACGCTAGCGCGAACCATCAATCAACCAGTTCAGAAAGTGGAAGAAAACAATGTCGAACAACCAGACCTCCCGTGCCCCGCGCGGCAACGACCAGTGGCTCAAGCAATATTACTTTACCAGAGCGGCCTTCTCAGTGCTGTGGGTCGCGGCTGCGTTGACTGCCGGACGGCATTCCTTTGCGGCGGCTGCCGCACTGCTGATCATCTATCCCGCTTGGGATGCAATCGCGAACGTTATCGATGCCGCAAGGAGCGGTGGTCTTGCCGCCAACCGGAGCCAAGCGATCAACGTCGCAGCGAGCTCGGTTATGACGATAGCCGTGATCCTGGCGTTGACAATGAACATGAACTGGGTTCTCGGCGCTTTCGGTCTATGGGCGATTTTTTCGGGGCTGTTGCAGCTTGGAACTGCCGTGCGGCGTTGGAGAACGAGTGGAGGTCAGTGGGCGATGATTTTGAGCGGTGGCCAATCCTCTTTGGTCGGCGCACTCTTCATCTTTCAAGCCCAAATGCCGCAGGAACCTTCTATCTCAACGGTTGCGGGCTACGCTGGCGTCGGGGCATTCTACTTTTTGGTTTCGGCAATTTGGCTGTCGATCGCCCTGTCGCGTCGCAGTACGCAACCCATCTCTTAAGCGCTACCTCGCGCCAATGAAACCGCTTGGAAGATATTCAAATGATGACAGATGATGCGGCAGGGCAACTTGGCTCCTATCGGAGGACCATCGACAACCTGGATTCAGCTCTCCTCTATATCCTGGCCGAACGCTTTCGCTGTACCGAGCAAGTCGGCCACTTGAAAGCTAAGCAGGCGTTGCCGGCAATCGATAATGAGCGAGAGCGACGCCAATTGGATCGACTGATGAGCATCGTTGGTGATGTTGGCCTCAGTGGGCACTTTGTCGAAGGGCTGATGACAATGATCGTGGGTGCTGTGGTGGAGCGGCATAGGGAGATTGCGGCCAAGAAGTAAGTTGTCTGTCGCGCCTGTACTACCGCAGCCGTGGAGCGGCGGGGAAAATCGATCTTCGTCGGGCGGCTTACCATGCAGCGGTATTTGTGAGGTGGTCCGAGACGATCGCAATAAACGCCCGAAGACGCTGAAGACGTCGCAGGTCCCGGTGATATCCCATCCAGATGTCTCGTGCCGGCGGGGGCTTAGGTAGTTCCAGTCTGCGGATACCTGGGATCTGATTGCCCACGACGCGGGGCAGGACGGCGATCCCAACGCCCTGCTTGCACATTCGTGCCTGGACGTTTCGGTTGTTTGATCGCAGCACGGGTCTCGCGTTCGGGAAACTCTCGGTGAGCCAGGCTATGTCGGGGAATTGCCCTGTCGAAGTATCGTGGGTGATCAGCCGGAAACCTGTCCCGTCGCCATATTTAGGGTCAGGCGACTCCTCGGCGATGTAGACGTCGTATTCGAGCCTGAAGAGCCGCCGTTGAATGACATCTGCAGTGTCGAACGGAACGATGCGAAAGGCGACGTCGGCCTCTCTTTGGGCGAGGTTGAACAGGCGAGTGCCGGTCAGGATTTCGACGTCTACATTGGGGTGGGCTTTCGAGAAATCTGCCAAAATGGGAGGCAGGACATAAGCCCCGAACCAGTCTGCTGATGAGATGCGCAGATTGCCTTTGAGATTTTGCTCCTGCCCGGCGAGCCGGCGCTCCATGGCAAGCGCGCCTTCTTCCATCTGCTCGGCCAGGGCGATGATCCCATGGCCCTCCTCGGTCAGCACGAGACCGTCCGCGGTCCGCTGGAAGAGCGTGTGGCCGATCGCCTCCTCAAGGGCACGCAGCCGTCTGCCGACGGTGGGATGGCTTGTATGAAGAGCACGTGCAGCGCCGCCGAGCGTTCCGGATCGCGCAATCGCAAGGAAGATCTTTACGTCGCTCCATTCCACGGCCAAGCCCTTACAAAAATGAACATTGAAAATACAAAACTGTCACTTCAAGTACAAATCTAAACATCTAGATTCAAGTCAAATTTCGAAAACAAGCGGAGAAACGTCATGAGAACTTGGTTCATCACAGGCTGCTCGAGCGGCTTTGGACAACGGCTCGCGATCGCTGCAGCACAGCGGGGCGATCAGGTTGTCGCTACTGCCCGAAACGTCAACTCGATCGAAGACATGGCTCGGCCATTCGACGGCCGTATGATCACCTTGCCGCTTGACGTGACAGATGCGGCGGCGGCCAATACCGCGGTCGCAAAGGCCGTCGAGACATTTGGGGGTTTTGACGTGCTGGTGAACAATGCCGGCTACGGACTGTTTGGGGCGCTCGAGGAGGGCACGCCCGAAGAATATCGACCGATGTTCGAGGTGAACGTTTTCGGTCTTATCGAAACCACCAGGGCAGCCTTGCCTGCACTGCGACGTTCGGGCGGAGTGATCGTCAACATGTCTTCTGGCGCAGGGATCGCGGGCAGTGGCGGCGCAGCATATTACAATGCAGCCAAGTTTGCGGTTGAAGGGGTTTCCGAAGCACTCTCCGGCGAGCTGAAGCCGTTCGGCATCCGAGTGCTGATCGTCGAGCCTGGGCCATTTCGGACCGACTTCCTTGGACGTTCGATCACGATGGCGGCCAAGGAGATGCCGGAATACGCCGCAAGTTCGCGCAGGCATTATCGCGAAACCAATAACGGCAACCAGTCAGGCGATCCCGACAAGGCGGTTGCAGCGATCCTGAAGGCGGTCGATGCGGATGACGCACCGCTTCATCTGCCGCTCGGCTCGGTCGCGCATTCGATCGCTGAGCGGAAGTTGGTTTCGTTTCGCCGTGATATCGACACCTGGCGCGACATCTCGATCGCGACCGATTTCGATCAGCCCTGAGCTGATCGTTAGCTCTCTTTAACATCAACATCGACGGGAAAGAGTTATGATCCCAACATTGGAAGGGTTTGCCCAGCAGCTGGTGCCGGTCAATGGCATCAGGATCAATGCCGCCACGGGGGGCTCCGGCCCGCCGATCCTTCTGCTTCACGGTTGGCCGGAAACCTGGTGGGAATGGCACCACGTCATGCCGCTGCTGGCCGAACATTTTAGCGTGGTGGCGATTGATCTGCGCGGTGCGGGCTTTTCCGACTGCCCGCTTGACGGCTATGACAAGGCGACGATGGCGCGCGACGCGCACGAAGTAATGCTCGCCCTTGGGCATAATCGCTATGCCGTGTGTGGCCATGACATTGGCGGAATGGTCGCATTGCCGCTGGCCGCTATCTATCGAGATTCGGTTACTCACCTTGCTGTCCTCGATGTTCCGCTTCCTGGCTGGAGCCAGTGGGAGGCGACGACGGCAAAGATCTGGCACTTCGCGTTCCATGCTAATCGGGATCTGCCGGAACGCCTGATTTATGGCCGCGAATATGATTATGTTTCGGCCTTCATGGCGGAGCGGTTTTACGATCACAGCTCCTTCAATCCAGAAGACATCGAGATCTACGCGAAAGCGATGGCACTTCCGGGTCGCACGCGCGGTGGATTGGAATGGTATCGCACACTGACCGCCGACCATGCGGCCGCGCTGGAATACAAGAAGCGACCGCTCCGGATTCCGGTTTTAGGTCTCGGCGGGGAGCAGCGTTTCGGTGCTCATATGGTCCCGATGCTCAATGAGTTCGCCACAGATGTTACGGGCGGCTCGATTGCCCGCTGTAGTCACTATGTGGCGGACGAGCGCCCGGGTGAAGTGGCCGCTGCTCTCATCGATTTCTTCAAGGCCAAGTGAACTCTGCGATCCGGGCACATTGAGCCCGATCGCGTTCATCGATTCAACGAGAAAGGAAAACTGTCATGACTGCACCTCAAATTCGCGGCGTCAATCACATCGGCATCACAGTGCCCGATATCGAGGCAGCAAAATCGTTCCTGGTGGGAGCTTTTGGCGGCCAGGTGATCTACCAATCGTTCGGGCCGCAGGATCCGGCCAGGCAGGGACCCGAGTTCGAGCGGGCCACTGGTGCTTACCCCGGAACGGTCGTGCGCGCGCAGGCGATGGTCAAGATCGGTACCGGGCCAGATATTGAGCTCTTCGAAATGTACGGCCCCAAACAAGCGCAGGCGGTTACACCGAGCGACTTCGGCATTACGCATTTTGGTGTCTATACCCACGACATCGACGCATCGGTTGAGCGCTTTGAGAAAGCCGGCGGAACAGCCCTTACGGCGCCACGCGCTATTCCCTACGCAACCGAACAAGGTCCTGGAAACAAGGTCTGCTATTGCCGCACGCCGTGGGGCACGATGATTGAGTTTATCACTACGCCTGATCGCATGGCCTATCATGACCAGACGGATCTGCGCAGGTGGCAGGACGAGGATCGAGCGTGAGCTTTGATACCTCGTTATCCCGCCGCAGCCTCCTGTCGCTTTCGGCGATCGCTGCGGGCTCGGCCCTGGCAGGGTGCGCCTCCACCGCTGGCACGGGCCGGATGGTGGGGCGACAGTCGACGCCTCTCAAGGATCCGATCGGCCCTGTCCACATCGCACCTGCACCGACAGATTCCGAATTGGCCGTCATGTACGGTCCTACCGAGGATGGCGGCTTTCTGATCCCGGCGGTTCCCTACAAGCAGATCGATCCGCGCTACTATCGTCAGCAGGTCCTCGACCCGACTGGCGAAGCGCCCGGAACGATCGTTGTCGATACCCCCTCGCGCTTCCTCTATCTGATTCAGCCGGGAGGAACCGCAATGCGCTATGGGGTCGGCATTGGGCGCGACGGCTTTGCCTGGCAGGGCAACGGCGTCATTCAGTGGCGTCAGAAATGGCCGCGTTGGAAACCGCCGAACGAAATGGTCGCGCGTCAGCCGGAGCTCGCCAAATACTCGATCGAGAACGGCGGCATGGAGCAGGGCCTGAAAAATCCGCTCGGTGCGCGAGCGCTCTACATCTTCGCCGGCGGCCGGGACACGCTCTATCGTCTGCACGGCAATCCGCAATGGCGTTCGATTGGCAAGGCCGTTTCGTCCGGCTGTGTGCGCCTGCTCAACCAGGACATTATCGACCTCTATGAACGGGTGCCGATCAAGGCGCCAATTGTCGTCAAGCAGTAAGCGCAAGCGATCACGACCGTCTCTCCTTGGATAGAGGAGAGACATGTCCTTCAGGCGATTTCAAAGCCTCAGTTAATCCAAGCACAAAACTCAAGGAACTACCGACCATGTCGAACTTCAGTAAAGTGGCCGTTGGCCTCATTGCCGCGCTTTTGTCTTCCGTTGCCGTAACACCCCCAGCCTTAGCGGATGCGCGCAACGTGCTTGCTCATGGCGCGCTCGTGGATGGTTCGGGCTGGCGCAGCGTCTATGACATCCTGGCCCGCGACGGCTACAATGTCAGCATTGTCCAGCAGCCACTGACAAGCCTGGATGAGGACGTTGCAGCCACGAAGAGCGTGATTGATCAGCAGGACGGGGACGTCGTTCTCGTCGGCCACAGCTATGGGGGCACGATCATCACGGCGGCAGGTGATGATGCCAAGGTCAAGGCACTTGTCTATGTTGCGGCACTGCAGCCAGAAAAGGGCGAAAGCACCGCACAACTGCTCCAATCGATGCCGTCACCCACCAACGATATCAAGCCGACAAAGGACGGCTTCCTGCTCATCGACCCGGCAAAGTTCGCTGCGGATTTCGGGGCGGATCTGCCCAAGGATCTGGGTGAGTTCATGGCCCGGTCTCAGATGCCTGTTGCCGTTGCTGCCACTGGTGCGCTGGTGCCTGTTGCCGCCTGGCACGACAAGCCCAGCTACGGGATTGTTGCGAAAGACGACATGACGATCAATCCGGACCTTGAGCGCTGGATGTACAAGCGTGCCGGTTCAACGGTGACGGAGATCGACGGTAGTCACGCTATTTATATCTCGCAGGCGGCTGCAGTTGCGAAGGTGATCGAGGAGGCCGCGGAAGCTGTCGACTGACAGAAAAGGACCGCGGTAACTCTGCAAATTCACTAGCTGCAGCGTTTGCGAGTTTGAACTCGTGCCTTGGCAGTGACGTGATCGCTGCACCAAGGACAAACGTTGTCATCAGAGGGGTTCCCGCGATCCAACATCGCGCTTTAAAGCCTGATGTCGTCGCGGGCCTTCAATGCAGATCGCCATGGAAGGTACAGCAGGAGCGCACTCCGATGATTGTAGAATGTCTCAACTTTTCAGCCTCGTTGAAACGGTGGTCTGCATATCTGTTGCCCGGGAGCACCGTGCCCGATAACTTTGTCTCGACCCGAATTCCTTCGTATGATCAAGGCCGGAAAACGGCCGGATTCAGTACGCTCTAATTGTGCCCAAACCGCAAGGTCGTTGCCATGTCCATCCCTCTGCATCAGTACTTCATATTCATCTCTATCGTTACCATGATCGTGGTGACACCGGGACCCAACCTTGCTTTGCTCCTAGCCAATTCGCCGAGTAACACGAAGCTGACCGGCTTCGGGATGGTATTCGGGTTCGCCGCAGCCATCGTTTCTCATGCCACGTTGGCACTTGTTGGAGTGGGGGCGGTGATCGCAGCTTCGGCAATCTTGTTCACAGTGATGAAACTGTTGGGCGCAGCCTATCTCATCTGGCTGGGGATTAAATCTCTCTTGTCGCTGCGCGGTCTGGATGCATCTGTCATAATTCCAAGCCGGGTTCCAATGAGCCTGACAGCTCCGAAAGCCTTCGTTCGCGGATATCTCAGCAACTTCCTCAATCCGAAACCGGCGATCTTTTACGTTGCGGTCTTCCCCCAATTCTTGGAGGGCCACCAACAGGACGTGCTTGTAAATGGCGCCGCGCTTGCACTCACACATGCCTTGATCGCTCTAGGTTTCTACGGCGTAGTTGTCCTCCTTATCGGCAGCGTCACCGGTTTTCTCAATCGCCCGCACATCGCCAAAAGGATCAAAACCATCTCCGGAACGGCTTTGTTTTTGCTAGGCGGTCACTTGTTATTGGCAAAGAGCCCTGCCTGATCGTCTCAATCTAATTCCGGGTAAGGCGGTCAACACAATGACCGCCCCGCATCAGTGCGCTCACTTCGCTAATTTGGTTTAGCCTATGCAGACGAAGAAAGGATCATTAGTGAATCGCGAAATTATCGTGCCGCTGGCAATGAAGGCCATTGTGGAGCGGGCAGGCTATGTCCCTGCAGTACGCGTCGAAAACCTCCTTTTCTGCGCGGGCCAGGTTGGACGCGATGCCAACATGAATGTCATCAACGACCCAGAGAAGCAATTCGAAGCGTGTTGGGAAAACTTAGCTACCGTTTTGTCGGCGGCAGGTGGCAGTTTCGAAGATGTTGTCGAATTGACTACATACCATGTCGGGTTACAGCAGCACATGCATACGTTTCGCAAGGTAAAGGACCGGATTTTCCCCCGCGGAACATGCGCTTGGACTTGCATCGGCGTCTCTGAACTTGCCCATCCCGGTCTTCTTGTGGAAATCAAGGGCGTGGCAGCTATACCTTCGCACCCGTTGGAATAGAGCGCTGTCGTGCCAAGGCTGATCGGTAGCGGTCGACATGCGTGTTGTGCAGGATGGACAGGAGCCAGTGACGCAGGTTTCCATCGCTTTTGAAAGAGCGTTGCCGTTCGTATGCTTTGACAAGCGCGTCCTGTACGAGGTCGTCTGCATCGTTGGAGTTCCGCACGAGTGAACGAGCAAAACGCTGCAAGCTCGATCGCTGTCCAATAACGTCAAACGGTCGGTTCTTCGGGTCCATGATTTAGTATACGGAACTCAAGGCGCTTTTGTTCCAAAAGCACTGAAGAAAATTGGATGGCCCTGTTTCGATGATGTCTGCTGAGGGAGGATACTGTTGAGAAACTCCCCTGAGCATCGGAAAGGGCGCGCCTTGCCCGGATCGTCAGGTATAGTTTTCCGACGGTGCGGGAGAGGTGAAACCACTTTGCGTTTGACGTGTTGGCGGAGCTCGATATGCGCAATATTGTTTCAGTGAGCCCGAACGAAATGCTGCCTGCTGGAGTTTTTAACAGTATCGGAGCAAAGCAGACTGCCCTGCCGTGAATCGAGGAAGTTAAAGCCAAAGGGGCAAATGACCCGCCGCCCCTTCCTACCCTCACAATTCGGCCCAGCCGCTCCAGCCGGGGGCTAAATTGCTGGAGCAAGGGTCGCGTGTTGAAGAGGCAAGTAGAAGAGGTTGGTCATTTTTACTTTGCAAAATCCCGACATTTCAGTGTTGCGGCGCCATTGACGTATTTTCATACAATTAAGCCGTATGACCAACCCAGTCGCCGGTTCGGTTCTTTTCAAGAGCTTAAACCATGAGAAATCGGCTACCTCGGTCTGTCTCGAGCCCAAAAAGCGTTTAGAAAACGTTCGAATGTGCCGTTCACTTCGCCGCGGCGTTCGAACCGCTGCTGGATTTCAAAACAAGATTTAGCCTGTAACCAAGGGCGTCAGCTACCTTCGCAATCGTCCCAAACTCTGGGTTGCCATCGCCACTTAATGCTCGGTAGAGAGCAGGTCGTGTAAGTCCGGTATTCCGAGAGAGATCCGACATGCCGCGCGCGCGCGCGACAACACCAAGAGCGCGAGCGATATGGTTTGCGTCTCCATCTTCGCTAGCAGCTAAAAGATATTCAGCGATCGCTTCCTCACTCTCAAGGAATTCGGCGGAGTCGTACTCAAATGTCTCAAGTGGCATGCGATTACTCCTTCAATTGCTGTGCTAGTTTTTTAGCTAATCGAATGTCTTTGTCCTGGGTACCCTTGTCGCCACCGCAAAGAAGAACATAAACGACCGACCCGTCCCGGACAAAATAGACACGATAACCAGGCCCATAATTAATGCGGAGTTCGCTCACGCCTTCGCCGACGGGCTTCACATCCCCAGGATTTCCCGCAGCGAGACGGTCAATGCGGTCGGCAATTCGAGCTTGAGCACGAAAGTCTTTTAGCGTTTTGATCCAGTCCGCATAATCACGGGTGCGCCTAATCGTGAACATGAGTTTATGTAACCCATAGGGGACATAAACTCAAGGCGGTGGCGCTCTGGGGGGCTGGATGTTTTGATCTTTTTATCACAAATGTCAGCCATATGATTGCCGCGGGTCCAATCTTCATCAAATCCGAATGGCCTGTTTTTCCTGTTGCGGCTGTCCATAGCGTTTTGCCCGCTTTGCGTGGCCTAAGACCGAGCACTCCGAGCGCAAATTGATGCAAATACAAGTGACCCAAGCGACGGGGTCGCCGGTATCTCATCAAGGCGTTCGGAACTGGAAATGGCCACTACGCGGAAATAATTTCCGTTTCCGGCGGGTGCACGGGTTCACATCCTGTCGCACGACAGTTTACCGGACGACCATCATTATTACTCAACAGCGAAGTCGGTCGACACCGAGACGGTGCGCTATTCGGAGAGAATGGCAGGGCTTCTGTCGGTCGCAGCCCTCGTGTCCACGATACTGCTCTCGACCGACGTGCTTGTGAGGGCCGCCGTGCGCTCAACCAAGCGGTGACATGCGGAAACACCAAGTGAAAAGATCGCCATAGATCGACGTCAGCCAGGCATCACGATCTTGATGGGACGCGTCCCGATGAGTTCGCCCGTGGTTCTATCGATCATCACCGGCTCGATTTCCGTGCCCAAGCCTTCATCGAAGAAGCGGGTGAACTCGCCACCGCCGCGATGCTTTCCGCCCCAGGCCGCTAGCGCGAAAAGGACCGGGAGAAAGTCCCGCCCTGCATCGGTGAGGACATACTCGTCGCGAGGTGGGCGTTCCGAGTAGCGGCGCTTTTCGAGAAGTCCTTCTTCCGTCATGGCAGCCAAACGTGTCGCCAGCGGTGTCGGCGCAATTCCGAGGTTTTTGCGAAACTCGTCGAACCGCGTGGACCCGGCGTGGGCGTCGCGCATGATCAGCATGCTCCATGCATCGCCTACGAGAGCAAGGCTCCGGGCAATGAGGCATGGCTGGTTCGAAAGATTTTTCATGTGGATCTCATTTTGGTAGTGACTTACTCCTAAAATGATAGTAACCCTTTATCCATCGACATTCCAGCGTAAATTTCTGTTGGCCGTCGAAAACAGCCAGTGCCCAGTCCCCATCAGGAAGACGACGATGAAGTTCTATCTCTGCAAATACATACCCCCGCGCCCGGATTTCCTCGCCACGATGACGACCGACGAAAAGACCTGGATGGGCCAGCACGGCACTTATCTCGACAGGCTTCTCGGGGAAGGTAAAATCGTGGCGCACGGGCCTGTCATGGACCCCGCTGGCGGTTACGGCGTCTCGCTTTATCAGATTGAAGACGACGAAAATATCGAGGCGCTGACCTCGCTTGACCCGATCGTGCAAAACGGCGCTGGCCACTACGAGCATTATCCCATGCTTCACATCAAGCATCGCGGCTGAGTCCGCAAACCCCATGTCTCCTCATGCCACCAATTATCGGCCGTCACGCGACCGACGGAAGGAACCTCTATGACCATCGCACTCATTACCGGAGCGTCCAGCGGTATCGGCGCCGTCTACGCACGACGGCTAGCCGCTCGGGGACATGACCTCGTTCTCGTCGCCCGGGCGACCGATCGCCTCGAAACGCTGGCCGCCGAACTTAGCCTGGCATATGGCATCGCCGTCGAGAACATCACGGCCGACCTTACAGACCCGACGCAACTCGGCACGGTCGCCGAACGCTTGAAGGCAGAGCCGTCTATCGACATTCTCGTCAACAACGCCGGGGCAGGATTGCTCGGCGGATTCACGTCGGCCGATCCTGCGGCGATGGAAACACTGCTTCGTCTCAACGTCGTCGCTCCGACGCTACTGGCTTCCGCGGTAATCGCGGGCATGGTGGAGCGGGGCAGCGGGTCGATCGTCAACATCGCCTCGGTGCTGGCGCTTTTACCCGAATATTCCCACGGCATCTATGCCGCCACCAAGTCCTATGTGCTGACCATGTCGCAGAGCCTAGCCGCAGAAGTCTCTTCCAAGGGCGTATACGTCCAGGCTGTCCTGCCCGCCGCGACACGTACGGAAATCTTCGAGCGGGCAGGAGGTGACATCAACCGTGTCCAGAACCTGATGGAAGTGGAAGACCTCGTCGACGCGGCGCTGATCGGGTTTGACCGGAAGGAGCTGGTGACGATCCCGCCCGTGCCCGACGTCGCCGCATGGGATGCCTTCGAGCAGGCGCGTGGCGTCTTGGCCGCAGGCTTTAGCAACTCCGAACCCGCCGCGCGATACCGCTCCAACTCATGACACTTCGACCTCGCGGGGACCCCTTGCAACTCCCGCGCCATCAACACCGCCCTGTATCGGGCGAACGAAAGGAATTGAAATGAACACGAACAATCGTAGCGTCGCCGTCGTCACTGGCGCGGCATCCGGGATCGGTCTTGCCGCGGCCAAGGCTCTGGTGTCGGCCGGCTACCAGGTCTTTGGAACAAGTCGGAAGGCGAGGACGGGGACGGTCGCGGGGATCACGATGCTTGAATGCGACGTGACCGACAGCGCTTCGGTGGCTGCAATGGTCGCCGAAGTCGTCAGCCGCACTGGCCGTATCGACATCTTCGTTAACAACGCGGGCGGGGCCCTCATCGGTGGCGCCGAGGAATCATCCGTTGAACAGGCGCAGGCTATTTTCGATCTCAACGTCTTCGGGATCGTCCGGACGACTAACGAGGTCCTACCGATCATGCGCAGGCAGCGTAGCGGGCGCATCATAAACATCAGTTCGGTGGTTGGCTTCATTCCCAGTCCGTTCAGCGCGCTTTACACCGCCACGAAACATGCCGTCGAGGGTTACTCGGAGTCTCTCGATCACGAAGTCAGATCGCTCGGTATCAGGGTCCTCCTGGTCGAGCCTGCCTTTACGAACACGGCGCTTGACCACAACGCGAAACAGCCCGACCGCATGACGAGCGTCTACGATGCGGGCCGCAAGACAACGGAAGCCGTGTGGAACAGTGCCATCAAGGCAGGCGATGCGCCGGAGCTTGTCGCGGAAGCCGTCGTGAAGGCGGCGACAGTAAAGTCGCCGAAGTTGCGCTACCCCGCCACCAAGGCGGCGCGGCAACTGCATTTCCTGCGACGCTTCGTACCCGCAAGCGCTTTCGACAAGAGCCTGCGCAAGCAGATGAAGCTGCCTGCCTGACGACGGTGGCACTCGGGAAGACGCCTCCTGACGATGGAAACGTCTTCAACTCAGCGACGATAGTGGATATCCGAGGGCGTTGTGGGCAGCGAGATCTGTCGGTTGATCCATGGCTATCGGCGGAACTGGGCCGGGTTGCTATGAGCGAAGCCGCATAAGCAGAAGTTGATGGAGCGTTTTCGCCGGGGTAGTCGGTCCGGCCTTCTGCGATGCGGCGCTTCTCTAATCGGCGGGTTGAGGTCAAGCGCTTTCGCGCTTACTTAAAGCGAAACGAGTTCGAGCAAAGTCCAATTTCGCCCATAGCGGACAATGAGTGCACCTAACATTTTCACTCCGAAGGTCGCGAATTCAAGTGGCGGCCCCTTCGTTGAGCCGCCCCTTGTTGGGCTAACGCCTCCACGACCCCTCTGGGAGTTCCTTATCCCGTTCCTCCGCAGCGAGTGCCGCAATGACACCGTCCTTATCGAGCGGGATGCAGTAAGCGGGCTTGGCCCGCTCAAAACGCCAGCTATCAGCGAGGGGGCCGACGTCTACAGTATCGAACCCGAACTCCGCTTGTAGGGTGGTCACAATCACCTTGTTGGCGGCATCGTCACCCCCAATCGGCAAGGCACACTTAGCTCTGTTTGGAAGTGCAACAGGATCGAGGAGGTCGTTCTCCAGAATGGCCTTGAACGCCTTGATGATCGTCGACCCTTGGAATTGGTTTGCGATCGGTTGCGACGTTTTCGTCTCGCGCTGGTCGAGCGCATCGATACATCCATCCCTATCCCGGTAGTAGTTGTTCGCATCGATGACAATCTTGCCATCAAGGAACTGCGGTGCAAGCTGCGAACGGCACTGTGAGAACCATCACATCGCTGGACGAGGGCACGTCGGATACAACAGCGGCCTGACAACCAATTTCGGCCGCTGCCTCGCGCAGGGGTTCTGGTCCGCGCGAATTGCTGAGCGTCGCGGTATGTCCGTTCGCGACTGCAAGCCGGGCCAGTGCCTTACTGATGTGCTCGGCCCCGATGAAGCCAATCCTCATGCCTTGTCTTCCTGCTCGGCAGGCATGTTGCCCGGGGGATAGGAGCGGTCTTTTAAAGAAGGGTGTATTGCGGGGTGCTTCCAGTTTCGTTGCCCAGATTGTCTCAGTGGAGGAAATAAAATTGATCTGTAAGAAGATCTTTTAGTCTGATATGATCCCTATTGGCGGCATTTCGTTTGACATGAGCAGATGCTGTGAGATACGTAAACATATCATAATGGGAAAGATGAATCGTTAAGGTATCATATGAAGTCGGGTTCGGAGGCTCTTCAGGACATAGGGCGGCTGCTCAAGACGTCGCGCAAGACTTTGGGCCTCACCCAGGAGCAGGTTGCGGATATGGCGGGTATATCGCGACCGCGGTACCGCGAGATTGAGGCTGGAGCCAGCGCTGCCCGTACGACCACTCTGATCAACATTGGTCGTGCGCTTGGTCTGGAACTGATGCTCATCCCTCAAGCGATGGTCCCGGCGGTTGAAGCTTTACTGCAGCCAGGTGGCGCCGAAGATGACCTTGCTGCTTTCGTCGCCAGTCCTGATGGTGATGGCAATGTCTGATGCGCCTCTTGATCCAAGATCTATAACCTCAATGGACGTGCTGCTGAATGACCTGAAGGTCGGCATGATCGTGAGGACGCCGGGAGACTTCAACGCGTTCAGCTTTGAGCAGAGCTATCGTCAGACGGGTGGTTTCCCAGTGCTCAGTTTGTCATTTCGCGCGGCACATGGGGGTTTGCGGAAGGACCCGAAGCCTGTCGCAAGGGCTTTGCCATCGTTCTTTGCGAACCTTCTTCCAGAGGATAAACTGCGCGAGGCGATGGAGAAGCACCATTCAGGCAGCGTGCGAGCAGGAAATGATTTCGACCTGCTTGCAACACTCGGATCCGATCTGCCGGGGGCTGTCCGAATTGTGCCGAGCGAAGGCAGCGTTGTTTGTAATGAGGGTTTGACACCCCCGAGACCGAAGGCCCGGTTTTCGCTCGCCGGCGTGCAAATGAAACTCTCCGTCATCAAAAACACAGGCAAGGGCGGCGGTCTGACGATCCCCTTAGGCGACGAGCAGGGTTCATATATCGCCAAGTTTCCATCGACATCATTTCCCGGTGTCTCGGGAAACGAATTTGCAAATCTCGCATTGGCCGAAGCGATTGGTATGGACGTGCCGGAACGCGAACTCGTGGAACAATCGCAGTTCGAGGGTATTCCGGAGGAGTTTGAGACATTGTCCGACGGCAAAGTCCTCCTCGTCAAACGTTTCGATCGCGTTGCCGGTGGTGAACGCATCCATATCGAAGATTTCGCACAGGTATTCGGCGTCTATCCGTCTCGAAAATATGAGGGGGCCTCATATCATGATATCGCTGTGGCTATTGGGGTCGCCGTTTCTTCAGCGGCAGCCCTCGAGTTCGTCCGACGACTGGCTTTGGCAGTCCTGACAGGAAATGGCGACATGCACCTCAAGAATTGGTCGCTGATTTATTATGGGAAGGGCAACAAGCCGGCACTCGCCCCAGTCTATGATGTGCTCTCGACAGTCCCTTACATTCCGTCGGACGCCATGGCACTGTCGCTGGCCGGTGAAAGGCCGTTCAAGGCAATGAACGCCCAGCGATGGAAAGTCTTCGCGCATCGCGCGCGACTGCCTGAAGCTGCTGTGCTGAAGGCTGTTACGGAGACCGTCGAGCGCGTCAACCAGTCTTGGTGGTCTCTGCCTGAACGAGCTGTTCTACCCGATAGAGTATTGGAACGGATTGATGCCCACATCAAGCTGATGTCGCCGATCCTCGGCACGTGCGCGAATTAGCAATTGGTGTTTTTGCGTAACTCGTTAGCAGTTTCATAGCCCACCAAAATCGATAGGGTTGCTGGTTCGGATCCGTTCAAGAAGAAGGTTTGGTCGAGCTCTTTCTGGGAATGAGCGTTGGAGCGGAGATGCGGATTCGATCTTCGCTTGAAATTGTTCCGCTCGCCAGAAGATCCAGAGCATTCGAAGCAATCTGATCAAAAGGTACACGCAACGTCGTTAGTGGTGTTGGAAGGTGGCTGACGATGGGAATGTCGTTGTATCCGACAACGGAAATATCGTCAGGCACAGACAGCCCCATACGCGACAGACCGGACAAGGCCCCGATTGCGGTGTTGTCGTTCACGGCGAAGATTGCCGTAGGACGATCATCTAGGCGCATAAGCTGCTGTGCTGCATCCGCGCCAGCATCGATACCGAACGTCGAGGGGATGATGTAATCCAGGCGGACAGCGATCCCTGCCTCTTCAAGAGCCTGGCGATAACCTTCGACACGTCCAAGTGAGCTGGAAGCATAGGACGGTCCGGCGATTACACCGATGCGTCGATGCCCCAGATCCAGCAGATGTCGTGTTGCGAGATATCCACCCAATCGATCGTCACCGACCGAGGAAAGGCTTCGACCATCACTGCGGAGAGCTAAAACAAAAGGTATCCCTCGAGCTGTGAGTACCTCTGGGAAATCGTCGTCCTCGCGGGCTGTCGACAAGATCAATCCGTCCACGCCTCTTTTGAGAAGAGACTCTGCCGCAAGCCTGTCAGCTTTAGGCTTGTCGTCGGTCGTAGCGACAATGGCGAAGCGTCCCGTTTTGCTGCACGCCTTGGCCAGTGCTTCATACAGCATCGCCATAACAGTATCCGTCAACCGAGGCACGATCACACCAACCGTCATGGTATTGCCGCGCCTGAGGCTCGCTGCCGAGACGTCGCGCATGTAGCCCATATCCTCTGCGACTTTGCGCACTCGCCGCGATGTGGCGTTGTCGGACTGAGGCAAACGTTCATCTAAAATGCGCGACACCGTCGACTTTGACACGCCCGCAGCAGACGCAACATCGTGGATAGTTATGCGCGTTTGGCGACCCGTCTCTTTGACCTCTGATTTCATTTCTGTTTTCCGCGCCACGGTACCCTCACATTCGCTAAGGGTGAACATGCATCAAAAAAACTATTGACTCCAGTAAAATCCAGCTCGATAGTGGGAACGTTCCCATTAACGATCCCACCACTGGTCGCGAGGCGGACAGTGGCTATCTGAGGAGGAGATATCCCATGCAAGCAATGGACATGAGAGGCCTGAGCCCGGCGCCGGTCACTGCATTTACTCGTGACGGCGAGGTCGATTACGCCGCTAATGCCCGCATTGCCAAATGGCTTGCCGGAATGGATGGCGTGAAGAGCCTGGTTATTCTCGGCCACGCCGGTGAAGGCACATTCCTAACGGAAGAAGAGCGTCTCAAGCTCATCCACACATATGTCGACGCTGTCGATGGTCGCATCCCGATCATTGCCGGCATCACCGGTGAAGGAACGAGGGTTGCCGCACAAGAGGCAAAGAAGTGCAAGGCTGCCGGCGCGACAGGCGCGCTCGTCTATCCAAACCATGGCTGGCTTCGCTTTGGTTTTCAAAAAGGCGCACCGCAAGATCGTTACAAGGCGATCTGGGAGGAATCCGGTCTGCAATGCATTCTGTTCCAATATCCTGATGTGACCAAAGCCTCCTATGATCTTGATACCCAGCTTGCGATCGCGACCCAGGAAGGGGTCGTCGCAACCAAGAACGGCGTGCGCAATATGAAGCGCTGGTACGTTGAAATCCCGGAACTGAAAAAGGCCAATCCGAAACTTCAGGTCTTGAGTTGCCATGACGAGTGGTTGTTGCCGACCATGTTCGATGTCGATGGTTTGCTCGTCGGCTACGGCAATATCGCACCGGAACTGCTGATCGACCTGATCAATGCTGGTAAGGCACAGAACTACCCAGAAGCCCGAAAGATATTCGAACGTTTGCTTCCCGTCACGCGCGCCGTGTATCACAGAGGCTCTCACATGGAGGGTACCGTTGCACTGAAACTTGGTCTCGTTCACCGTGGCGTGCTGGACCATGCAACCATCCGCGAGCCGCTCAAGAATCTTGGCGAAAAGGCTGAAGCTGAAATCTTCGCCGCCTTCGACGCTGCTGGTATCGGCCGTGTCGACCAACTGATGGCGGCAGAATAATAACAACAGCCCCTGCCTGAAAGGCGGGGGCTGTTGAAACAAGGGGGAGGGGATATTGCTGCACATCGGGGGTGACGTGCCGCAATCGCACGTTCGTAACGACGTGCATGCCTCACCGATATGAGCGATGCCTTCCGACTATCGCCGCGGACGATTCCGGAAGCTGAGACGATCAATCCGTCAGGTTCGACGCCAGGCCGGGAGTGGGCTAGGCAAAGGGAGGAAATCATGAACATGGAACAAAGGTTGACGGCGTCTACGCCGCTCGTCGATCCGCAAGCTGAAATCAGTGCACGCCTTGAACGCCTTCCGGTAACCCGCGAAGTTTTCTGGGCTCGTAACATCGTTGGTGCTGCAACATTTTTCGATGGTTATACGGTCATCGCAATCGCCTATGCCATGCCGGTTCTGGTCCGTGAATGGAATCTCACGCCCGGCCAGACCGGCATGATCCTGTCTATGGGTTATCTGGGACAACTCATCGGAGCGGTGTGCTTCGGCTGGTTGGCGGAAAAGATTGGACGTCTCAAGGTCCTGCTGTTTACGATCCTGCTTTTCGTCAGCATGGACATCGCTTGCCTCTTCGCAGCCGGCGCTGGAATGATGATGGCTTTTCGATTTGTTCAGGGAATTGGAACGGGTGGTGAAGTTCCTGTGGCCAGCGCCTACATCAATGAACTGATTGGCTCCAAAGGGCGCGGTCGTTTCTTTCTTCTGTACGAAGTGATGTTTTTACTCGGCCTCGTTGGTGCGGGATTGATCGGATACTTTATGGTGCCAGTTTATGGCTGGAAAGCCATGTTTGTGGTCGGCCTTGTTCCTGCGCTCCTGATGATCCCGCTGCGTTGGTTCCTGCACGAATCCCCCCGCTGGCTGGTTGCCAACGGGCGCTATGAGGAAGCCGACAGAATCGTGACCAAATTTGAAAACAGCGCACGCTCGTCTGGTCACGAGTTGCCTGAACCAAAGATCGTAGCGGCTCCCTTGCACCGCAAATCCGACTGGCGTGAACTGTTCCAGGGCATCTATCTCAAGCGCACGCTGTCTATCTGGGCTATGTGGTTCTGTGCCTATATGGTCGCCAATGGCACGATCACATGGCTCCCGACCCTGTATCGGCAAACCTTTAACCTGCCGCTCGAAACCAGTATATTTTACGGCTTCATGACGTCAGTCGGCGGTGTGATCGCAGCGATTATCTGCGCACTGCTCATCGATAAGGTTGGACGCAAGCGTTGGTATGTGGGAGCGCTGCTGCTCGCACCCATTCCGCTCGTCGTTCTCGCCTGGTTGGGGGCCACATCGGCAACGCAGGTTCTTATCCTTGCCGGACTGGCCTATGCCATCCTACAGACGGTGACGTTTTCGCTCTACCTCTATTCGGCAGAAATTTACCCGACCCGTCTGCGTGCCATTGGCACCGGGACAGGCAGCGCTTGGCTACGCCTTGGGTCGTCAGCGGGGCCGATTGCGGTTGGCTGGGTGATGTCATCGATGGGTATTCAGTATGTTTTCGGCGCATTCGCAGTCATATTAGTCGTTGGAGCTCTGGTAACGGCCGTGTTCGCAGTGGAAACCAAGGGTAGGGTTCTGGAGGAGTTGTCCCCATAAAAATTGACCCTGACCGCCTATCATGATTGACCCTGCATGAAAGTGCCGGGTCAATCATGCGTTTCCGACACTAAGTGATCAATGCAGGCTGATTCGCTTTGTTTTTCTTATCTGATATCTCATGGTCATCAGTTCGGCTCCCATCAAGGCGGGTAAACTAATATGAACATCGCAGTGGAAAGGCCAGAAGTTCGCAAAGATTTGCCAGGAACCGAGTGTCATTGCCCGAGTTCTTTTTGGTGATTGGGTGGGTCATGTCTTGATGACGGGGCTATAGTACTCACGACAACATCGGCCAAAAGATCGGCCAAATGTGATGGTAAATCGACAAAAATCCCATATATATAAATGATATAAGGAAACTGGATATCGGCCAAAATGACTGTCTAAGAAGCATCTACCCGCATCGAACCGGCGCGTATCGAGCATCCCAGCGGCGAACTGCTGGACCTTTCGCTTGAGATTGTCGCCAGGGCCGAACGACTTGGCCGGGGCCTCCATCCTGAAACCGCAGCCCAACTGGCCCGCACCGTCAGGATCATGAACACCTACTATAGTAATCTGATCGAAGGCCACAACACCCGGCCACGTGAGATCGAGCAGGCCCTGCAGGGAATTAAGCCCGAGGACGATCGGCGCGACCTCAAGATCGAAGCCGTCGCCCACTATCGTGTTCAGCAGGAGATCGACGAGCGAGAGGCGGCAGGGATGTTGCCTGATCCTGCATCGATAGAATTCATCCGCTATCTTCACCGCGCCTTTTATGATGGCGCAACAGTAAAGATGCTGACGATTGTCGGTAACCACCACAGCTTTGTTATGACGCCCGGCGAATGGCGGCGAGGGGAGGAGCAGGACGTCGAGGTCGGCAGACATTTGCCTCCCGCGAGCGATCGCGTGCCCGATTTCATGGCCTACTTCCATCAGCGGTTCGCCTTCCAGCCGGCTCCAGGAGAAGCGATGATGGCAGTCGGGAGCAGCCGTAGCGCCCGCCTTTTTGCGATGGCGACCTCGCATCACCGTTTCAACTACATCCATCCGTTTCCAGACGGCAACGGCCGAGTTAGCCGTTTGATGAGTCATGCGATGGCACAAGCGGCCGGAGTGGGAGCTCATGGTCTCTGGTCAGTTTCCCGCGGCTTGGCTCGAGGCTTGGCGGGAGGGCCTGAAGGACGTGCCGAATATAAGCAGCATATGGCTTGGGCAGACGAGCCACGTCAGGGCGACCGCGATGAACGGGGCAACCTGTCGCTCAAGGGACTGGAACTGTTCACCAGTTGGTTTCTGCGCGTGTGTCTCGATCAGCTCGAATACATGGACAGCCTGTTTGACCTCAAAACACTAGGGGGACGCCTCAAGCGTTACGTCCATCGTCAGGAAACTTTGCCTGACGAGTGCGCGCCCTTACTTCAGGAAGCCCTTGTGCGCGGAGAATTTGAGCGGGGAGAGGCTTCGCGTATCACTGGCCTGCCAGATCGATCGGCGCGGCGCGTTCTAAAGGCGCTGACGGATGAGGGCCTGCTTGCGTCAGTTACCGAAAAGGGGCCTGTGTCGCTGCGCTTTCCAGTCCAAGCGCTCGATACCCTTTTCCCTCGTCTCTATCCCGAGGACGTGTGACTATTTCGTGTACTGGCGGACCACTCACCGCTGCCTGAGAAGCGTCCAGAGGAGGATTAATGATACGCCAAATAGCAGCTTAGCCGAATTAAGGGTGCAGCGTTCGGTTCCCATCAAGAGCTGTAATTGCGACCTCATCGTTAGTTTGACAAACTTTGCCATCAGCGAGTATGTTGAGGCATTAAGGAGACTCGAATGGCGACGATGAATGTATCCCTGCCAGACCCCATGAAAGATTGGGTTGAAGCACAGGCCAAGACTGGTCGATACTCGAATGCGAGCGATTATGTCCGGGACCTGATCCGCAGAGACCAAGCGCGTACGGACAAGATTGCCGAGATGCAGCGATTTGTCGACGACGGGATCAGAAGCGGAGTTGGGAGCCGTTCAACGGAAGAGTTGTTTGCTTTAGCCACTTCTCGAGCTGACATCAGCCGCGGACGCGCTTAATGCCATTTAGCCTATCTGTCCAAGCGGAAGAGGATATTATTTCCATTGCAGAAGAAGGCATCCGCATCTTCGGAGCACTAGTCGCCAGACAATATCACGATGAGCTTTTTGCCTTGCTCGAACTCATCGCCACCAACCCAAGAATGGCACGCGAACGCCATGAGATTTCTCCTCCTGTCAGGATCCATCCTTTCAAGGCTCACCTTGTCGTGTACCGCGTCATTGAAGACGGGAGCGTATTCGTCATCCGCATACGTCACGGCCATGAAGATTGGGCGGGAGATTCTTTCTAACCAACCACTTCGCCGAATTTATAACATATTGGTCGTAAGTGCGAATCTCATCAAGAGCTAGACTAAGCAAGACGTTATCGCATGAGTTGCCGTAGCAGCATTTGAAGCCGACATTTCTTTTCGACCGCGTCGCGTTGTTAAGCGGTTATAGAGCTGTCGTTCCCACGGTCGAAACGTACGCGCATCACCGCCAAAGGTCGACAGTCTTGGCCGTTCAGGAAGACTTCATACCCTGAAGGCAGCTTCTTGAAGTTGATCTCCATCCATTCTCCGGGCTCTACATTACCCAGATAAACTACATTCCGTGAGGCGATCATCCCGGTATGCGTCTCTCCTGCTTGGAACAATCCCCGGTCAGCTAAAGCGCTGTAGCTCGGGAAATAAAGAAGTCTGGCGGCATTGAAGTCTGTCGCCGGGCAAGGCAGGACCATCTGTGTCTGTGACATCCCGGAGAGTTTAAAATGGTTGTTGCGAATGTCTCGCGTGGCGGCCGAGGCCATCTCGGCAACGCGACGAACCGCGAGGGGCGCCTCGGGCGGCATCGCTAGCGCTCGCGGGCTCCGCCGGACGACAGATCGGTTGATCCCCGGTTCGGAACGTCCCACAAAGGTCGAGACCAAAATCATGCGGCCTACAGTATCGCCGCCAGCGGTGACGCGGATAAGTGACGCCAGACGCCCGTGGCCGACGCGGTAGAGATCCGCAGCCAGTGTCATCTCCCCGCCCAGATGGGGAAGATGAGGTCTTACGAGCTGCAAGCTGGTCGCACAAAAAGCCGCATAAAGTGGTGCGCCCTCTGAGCAAGTGAAAACAGCATCCCGCTGTCCCATGGCGCGCGCGATGAGCCGCCAGTGCAAATCACCGGCGCGTCGCTTGAGCCATTGCTCCGAAATGCCGCTGTAGCCCATTTCCGCCATTCCTAGCACGTGGCGTTCGATTAGCTCCGACCCCTCGTGCCTGGCGAGCTGAACAGTGCTCATGCAGCCAGCCTGTTCTTTTGGAGTGCTACTATTTGTTCGGCGAGATACCGGCTGTCCTCGTCGATGCCAAGAAATCGGCCGGAGCCCCATGTGTTCAGCCAGCCAAGACCAATAAAATACAGACCAGGTGCATCGGTTACACCGCGACGGAACACCGGCTTGCCTCGCTGATCCAGGCAGTCGACCTTCAGCCACGAATAATCCGGACGGAAACCGATCGCCCAGATGATCGATTTTATGCCCGCCTCCGCCAAATCAACTTCGGTGATTTCTTGAACGGGACGCCAGACCTTTTCAAATGGGGGCTCCTCTGGAGCATTAATTGCGTGCGTGGCGATCCAGGCATCGATCTGCTTGCGTATACCCAGGTAGCTCCGGTCAGCATCATCAAGGTTCTTCTCGAGGTCGGGCAGGAACATCATCGTTGTGCCGGAGCCACCCGCGACCGATCCGTATAGCCGAACGCCCTCCAGGGCGTATTTGCGCAGATCGATCTCCTTGCCGCCGTCGCGCCCGGACATGTAATGGTTGGTCTGGGTCAAGGCTTTGATGGGATCGGGATGGGTATCGATCGTGACGGCATATGTGCCGGCATCGTAAAGCCAATCTGTCGCGTCGCGCCCGCGGTATTTGCGCGGGCTGCGCGGAGCGGGCCCTACTGCCAGGTGCACTGGACGACCTTCCAGATGAAAGTCGTCCATGATCTGCACGCCAGATTGCCCTGTGCCCACAATCAAGGTTCCGCCATCTGGTAGTTGCGAGGGACGCCTGTAATCGCGCGAGTGCATCTGTAGGATAGAAGCGTCCAGATCTGCCGCGTAGGACGGCACGATAGGGTTGTCGTAGCCACCCGTGGCAACCACAACCTGGTCTGCAGTCAAGTTGCCAGAGCTAGTCTCGATCCAGTATCCACCACTGTCGCGAGGCGAGACATGCGTGACGTCCACCCCCTCGCGCAGCGGCGGATTGAAGCTTTCGGCAAAACCGTCCAGGTAATCGACGATTTCCTCTTTCAGCATGAAGCCGTCCGGATCCGTGCCTTTGTAGGGCCAGCCTGGCAACCGGCACTGCCAGTTTGGCGTGACCAGACAGAAGCTGTCCCAGCGATTGTTGCGCCAACTCTCGAACCGTTGACGGCGCTCAAGAACGACATGCTCGACCCCTTCCTGCATGAGATACCAACTGACAGAAAGACCAGCCTGGCCGCCTCCGATGATGAGAACTGGAACGTGCGGTACAGTATCGTCGATCATAACAAACCCTTTCATGACATCGAGAGGCAGGTGACCTTGGCGTCAGCCGGCTGAGCGGCAGCTGTCGTTTCGATCTTTGCCAGTTGGTCGAGTGCGGATGAGCAGGCGAAGCCGAATTTCGCCGCGACGCGGTCTGATGCCTCGTTCAGCCCGGTGCGGGCACGTTCGACAAATTCAGTCAGCGGATAGGTGCATCCGGCTTCGAGATGGTGCGTTATGGCGGTCGAGGGCGAGTAGCAGCTCTCCTCCGTCCCATCAGGCCATCGGATTGTAAAGCGTACTTCAGGCATGGGATATCTCCTTTGCAAGCGCGATATAGGGGGCTGCCGCGTAGTCCCAGAACGTTGCCCTGGCGCCACCGCTCGTCAGATCGATCCGGGAGCTGTCCGTTGCGTGACCGATGGCAGCTGCGCTGATGTCCCGAGCACCAAATACTGAGCAGACCTCGTTTGCACGTTCCCGCCGAACTGAAAGGAGGAAGCCAAAACTCGGAAATGTGCGCAGCCAGCGGTCGACTGCAACACCCCGCGGAAGCGAAATGTCAGCAAGCTCGATGTCAAACCCGCAGCGGGAGGATTCAGCTAACATAAGCGCGGTGCCGACAATGCCGCCCTGGCTGATGTCTTTTCCGGCATCCACCAGACCAGCCTCGGCGAGCTCCGGCAGGATCTCGTAGTCGCTACGCAGTCGTTCATGAGGTGCATCAAGGGCCGCGCACCAGTTGTCGAAGCTCGGCCGGTAATGCCCGCGATGATCGACAGCTGCGATAAGCACATCTCCAGGGGCGGCCGCAAAGCTGGAAATCAGCCTCTTTGCACGTCCCGTGACGGAAACGGCAAGATTGAGATCTTTGCTGCGGAGGTTGGTATGCCCGCCGACGATCGGCACGCCGTAGGCCATCGCTGCGTCGCGAAGGCCGGCAAGCAGGGGCTCGGCGGATGCTGTATCCGGAGCCCACACGGTGTCGAGCAGTGCGGTCGGGCGTCCTCCCATCGCTGCGATGTCCGAAAGGTTCACCATTACACCGCACCAGCCGGCAAACCACGGATCGTCTTGCACGAACTGCGGCATAAAACCTTCGCCCGCCAGCAGATCCCAGGTGCCGTCCATGGCTCGGATTGCTGCGGCATCGTCGCCGGGCATTCCTGGTGCTCCAGCAGACAATGAGAGCGCCCGCGTCGTGCCTGCTATGTCAAGTTTGCTGCGAATATCCTTCGGCATAGACTGCCTTTGATAGAGGATGATGCATACGGCTTCATTCCCGCAACGGCGCCCGTACCTTTTGCTACGCTTGCTCCCGACCTCACCTGGCATATCGGGGGGCTGGCCAAATGCCTGGGCGCAGGCCTGCGCCTCGCTTATACAGTTTCCCCTAACTCCAGAGCCGCCTATTCCCTTGCCCAGGCAATGCGAGCCAGCGCCGTCATGCCTTCGCCAATTTGCATGGCGCTGGCGACACGGTGGATCGAGGATGGGACAGCCGACGCGATCCGCCGGTTTGTCCGGGCGGAAAGCGCTGTTCGTCACCAGATAGCGGTTGATACTCTTTCGGGCTTGGACATCAAAGGTGAGCCGGAGGCCTTCAACATTTGGCTGAAGCTGCCAACGGGGGCGAGCAGGGCGGAACTGATGGGGCGCATGGCAGGGCGCCATATTGGCTTGATGCCGTCGGACGCATTTACCGTTCTCGGCACACCTGACGAGCATGTCCGGGTATGCCTCGGCGGCGTCATCAATCGCGAACAACTGCGCGCAGGGCTGCTTTTTATGGCGAATTCGCTTTCCGGCTCCGGATGGATGGGCTGACGGTGCACGTCAGCCTCCTTCAATATGAAACAATTGGTGGAAAATGTTCGTTTCGGTCTGATTGGTCATATGGTCACGTCCCAAAACTGTAGCGATGGCGTTCGGCCGCCGAACGTGTGATGCCGGGAGTCCTGCAACGTCTTCCGCTTCCAAGCCGTTCGACCACGCACGGCACCGGCTTGCCCGCGTGGCTTTTGCGAGGTGCCAGATGCGTGGCCTGGTTGACAACCGAGATTAGGTCGCCAGGTTTCTCGGATCGGCCGAGACCCGATCATAGAAATTTCTGGATCACCGCGGATCCCACGAAAACTCCATCCGACATCCTCCCGGTTCGTAGATCATGAAGTGGATTTTTGGCCCGGTGCCAGAAGCTTCTGGACTAAATTCAATACGAACATCGGGCCACTCTCTGGTCTTGTCGTAGAGCAGATGAAGGTCCTCGAGGGTCCGCACTTTCAGTGCAAGATGATGAAGCCCGACATTTTGGTGACGGTCGAAACCTTGGCTGTGAGATTGATCTTTGATCTGCCAAAGTGTCACTTTGAGGTGGCCGTCTGTAACGAATGCCGCTGGATAGTCGGGCTTTTCGCCGAATAACCTCCAGCCGAGGCAGTTCGTGAAGAAAGCGAGGGAAGCGCTCAAGTTCATAACGGTTAGCCCGATGTGATCTACGCCGGTTGTTATGCTTACCGTTGGACTGACATCGCCCATCTAAAATCTCCTTTTGCTGGCAGCGTTATCATGAGTACTTAGAACCTGGGCTTCGGACCGGGTGGGTTTAGCTTCCCAGTGTGGTGGTCTGGACGCTTCGGCACGGCCTCGGGTCATCGTTTGGGCCCTCGGCCCATTGATCAGTAATCCGGATAGCACCTGGATTTTTAGAAGCTTTCTCTCCTAATTTAGCTGTTCGAAGAGCACCATGACCATATCGGCGACTATCGAAGCGCTTAAGCGCGATGCGGTTCGTCGGATCATGGAGCGATGCTATCCGGTTGGATACAATCCGCAGCGACGCGGGGTCAGTCGCCATTTACCTTCCCATGTCTACTCTTTGCCACCAAAACCATCGCCCACCGCGCCTGGTGGTCTCTGAGTGGCGGATGCCCAGGCGCTGATGAGGTCTGCCGAAATATACCAGCGCGCGGCCGCACGCTTTGCCAGCACTAGTCTGGCCACTTCAACGCCGCCGCCGTCGGTTCGCGACCAGAAACGTCCGTCGGAAAAAATTCGCAACGCCTCAAAAAAATCGTTGACACCCAAAATCGCCGTAGCTACTGTACCAATCAGTAAAGAGTTGACCAATAAGTACACAAAGACGATTTACAAAGGAAAATCAACATGTCACGTCCTCCTCTCCCCCCTTTCACCCGCGAAACTGCTACCGAAAAGGTCCGTTTGGCCGAAGACGGCTGGAACAGCCGTGACGCCGCCAAGGTTGCTTTGGCCTACACGCTGGACACACGCTGGCGGAACCGCGTTGAATTCGCCACCAACCGCGAAGAAGCCCAGGCATTTCTGACACGCAAGTGGAACAAGGAGCATGAATACCGCCTTATCAAGGAGCTCTGGGCTTTCACCGGCAACCGCATCGCTGTACGCTACGCCTACGAATATCGCGATGATAATGGTCAATGGTTCCGTGCCTATGGTAACGAGAACTGGGAATTCGCAGAGGACGGCTTGATGGCGCACCGGCACGCATGCATCAACGAAATGCCGATTGCTGAAGGCGATCGCTTGTTCCATTGGCCGCTCGGCCGTCGTCCGGACGACCACGCCAGCCTCAGTGATCTGGGCCTCTGATCATGGCCCGCATGGTCGCTGAAAGATCCGACGCCGTCGCCTCCCTGGCCGAAGTTTTTCGCGAGCATGGATACGAAGGAGCGAGCCTTGCCTTGATCGGCAAGGCCACCGGTCTTGGCAAGGGCAGCCTCTACCACTTCTTCCCGAATGGGAAGGAGGAAATGGTCCAGGCTGTGCTCGTCGAAATCGAGCAATGGTTTGAAAATTCCGTCTATTCTCCCCTGCGAGACGGAGACGATGCCGATGCCGCGATCACGGCGATGCTCGATGAAACCGCGAAATACTTCAGGTCGGGCAGGCGCGTCTGTCTCGTCGGCGCTTTGGCTGTTACCAACACCCGAGACCTATTCGCCCAAGCCATCCGAGGTTACTTCGTCGCCTGGGTGGACGCTCTGCAGGCAGCGCTCGTCCGGCAGGGCCGCGACGCTGAGCGGGCGCGCATCCTCTCGGAAGACGCCGTTCTCTCTATCCAGGGCGCGATCGTCCTCTCCCGGGCGCTCGACGATCCCGCCGTCTTCCAGCGCGCAATCGATCAACTCCATGCTCGATTGGCAGCCGATGGAAAGACGCTCGTCGATAATGCTTCGGATAGCGGGTCGCTTTGATCTCTCGCTGCTTCCTGACCTGAGGCATTGCATCTGCGGGCTCGCCGCCTTGGCGAGCCGGCGGGCTGCGTAGGTAGTGCATTTCGCGAATTCATCGTCGTCGCGATAACCCAGTTGGTTTTTCCGGCGACGTAATTTGCCGCAACGGGCCGCTCGGCGGCCGATATCTGAAGAGATCTCACATGAAGACTTTCATACTGGCCGCCGCCATAGGCGCGCTTGCCGCCAGTTCTGTGCTTGCCCACGACACCGAGCAGGAGACCGGCCTCAGAGCGAGGCTTGCGGTCAAAATCGCTGAGATGGCCGTCGCGGCGTGTGCGGTAGACGGTTACAATGTGTCGGCGGCGGTGACAGATCGATCTGGAGCCCTGCTCGCCCTGATACGCTATGAGAAAGCCGATCCACGCACGATCAACGCGTCTGCGCAGAAGGCACTCATCTCGGCATCGTTGCACAGCCCCACAAGCGCGATGGTCGAGAACCTCATCGGCAGCGCGCATGAGGCAGCGTTCACAGATATTTCAGGCTACTTTGTCTCCGGGGGCGTTCCTATCAAAGCCGGCGAGGAGACGATTGGCGCACTTGGCGTTGCGGGCGCGCCGAATGGCGGCTTGGACGAAGATTGCGCCTACGTCGCAATCGAGGAAGTCAAAAGCGTCCTCAAGTGAGGCCCCCACAAAAATGTGTTTCTTGAAGCCGCGTCTAAGGCTCGGTGGTTTTGGAGATTGGCCATGACTGGCGCTGAACTGCTCGTTAGGGCCCTTGAGAATGAGGGCGTAGAAAAAATTTTTGGCATCCCCGGGGAGGAAAATCTTTTCGTGGTCGAAGCCCTGCGGAAATCCTGGATCAAGTTGGTCGTCACTCGTCATGAGCAAGCGGCGGCCTTTATGGCGGCAACCTATGGCCGGCTGACAGGAAAGCCGGGCGTCTGTATTACGACGCTCGGGCCAGGCGCGTTGAACTTATCCACCGGCGCGGCGTACGCCCTTCTTGGTGGGATGCCGTTGATCCTCATTACGGGGCAAAATGGCGTCATGTCTTCCCGGCAGGCACGTTTTCAGGTCATCGACGTCGTCGCTAGTATGAAGCCGCTGACAAAGCTCACGCGTCAGATCATCTCGCCCAGGATGGTTCCAACCCTGGTTCGTGAGGCCTTTCGGGTGGCGCAGGAAGAGCGCCCCGGTCCAGTTCATCTCGAATTGCCCGAGGATATCGCCGCGGCAGATGGCGGAGAGATCATCATGGTTCCTCCACACGCTCTCGATCTTCCAGTTGCGAGCGGCGAGGCGATAGATCGGGCCGCGGCAATGATCGGCGCTGCAGAACGGCCCTTGATCATGCTCGGTGCGGCAGCCTCGCGTCCGCGATCGACGGCTGATCTTGCAAATTTTGTGATCCGCACAGGGATACCATATTTTACGACACAGATGGGCAAGGGAACCGTTCCCGGCGGTATGGAGCTTTATCTGGGCACCGCCGCTCTTTCCGAACGGGACTACGTCCACGAGGCCATCGAACGGGCTGATCTCATCATCACGATCGGGCACGACACGATCGAGAAGCCTTCCTTCATCATGAACGTCCACGGAGCCAAGGTCGTTCATGTCGGCTACCAGCCTGCCACTGTCGAGCAGGTCTATTTCCCGCAGGCTGAGGTGATCGGGGATATCGGCCCCACCCTCAAGCTCCTGGCGGACCGCCTCGAAGGCAGGCTTCCGAACGCAAAAGCGCTGATCTATCTCAGGCAAGGGATCCTCGCACGCATTGCCGATCGAGAGCTTGAAGCTCGCTTCATTCCGCAACGGATAGTCCACGATGTTCGCGCCGTTATGCCAGCCGATGGGATCCTTGCGCTCGACAACGGCATGTACAAGATCTGGTTCGCTCGCAATTACCGGACCCATGTCGCGAATACGCTGCTTCTCGACAATGCCCTGGCGACGATGGGGGCGGGTTTACCTTCCGCAATGATGGCCTCCATGCTTTACCCGACCCGGCGCGTCATGGCTATCTGTGGGGATGGCGGCTTCATGATGAACAGTCAAGAGCTCGAGACCGCGGTGCGTCTGCGGCTCAACCTTGTCATCCTCCTGATCAAGGACAATGCATACGGTATGATCCGCTGGAAGCAGGCGATCGACAGGCTCACCGACTTCGGGATGAGCTTCGGCAACCCCGATTTTGTGAAATACGCCGAGGCCTATGGTGCAAAGGGCACACGCGTCGAGCGCATCGAAGATCTGGAAACGACCTTGGATAATGCGTTCAGGGGCGGCGGCGTACATCTTGTCGAAGTCCCAATCGACTACTCCGAGAACGAGCGCGTGCTGATCCGAGAGTTAGCGCAGAGGCTGCCGGTGGTATGAGATGGTCTGTGATCCTATCGATCCCGCTCGGTAACGACGCGAGCATTGCTGCAAACTGGTAGCAAGATCGTCGCAGTGTTTCTGGTTGCGATAGCCGCGGTCGGCCCTCATCGCGTTCTTCGTGATGACGGGTGCTCTGTTTGGACCTGGGCCTGCCGCATCATCGATATACCCACGACTGTAAGCGTCGAAAGGGTGCCGTATGTTGCACCTGAAGTTGGCCCCTTCATTTGGAACGTCTCTGGTCTCTCGCTTCTGTGAGCTGTATGAGGAACTCTGGATGAACCGGAGGAGGCATGATCTCCTGCCGACTAAATGACTATCTCCTATATTTGTTAGCAAAAAGGACGCATCGGCCGTGGCAAAGCAATTCGAGAGCATCGACGCTCGTCTCCAGGACTTTATCGGTCGGCAGCACATCTTCTTTACCGCCTCGGCCACCGGCCATTCCCGGGTGAATGTGTCGCCGCGAGAGACCGGCTGCCTGCGGGTAGTCGATGCAAATACGGTGGTCTATCTGGACAGGACCGGGAGTGGAAACGAAACCGCCGCGCATTTGCGCGCGGATGGTCGGCTGACGATCATGTTTTGTGCCGTCGAAGGGCCGCCAATGATCTTGCGCCTTTACGGTCGCGGACGCTCCATCCGCCTTGACAGCCCCGAATACGAAAATATCTTGACCACTCACTACAACGGTTCGGAGCCCTCAGGAGCCCGGCAGGTCATTCTGCTGGACATCGACCTGGTCCAAACCTCTTGCGGCTTCGGCGTCCCTCTTTTCGACTACAAGGCCGAGCGGCCAAGCCTTGACCAATGGACCGATGCAAAAGGCCGTGATGGTATCGAAATCTATCGTCGGGAAAAGAACACATACAGCATGGATGGCCTACCGACGGGGATGTTCGACGACGCCTAGTCGGGCCGCGAACAATTTCCGCTCCGGCTGGGTAGGGTCGGTATTGCCGCCAAGGTTGCCCTGACGACCTGGGTCTGGCTTCAATCGGCCATCCGCCGTTTCCCTTGACGCTCGATCGACCTGCCCGCGTTGGGTTCGCATCAAATCCTGATGGCAGTTGGCGCCCTTGCCATTAGCAATTCGCCATTAGCCAGATGCGGGTTTGCTCCGCCGCCGCCGCGATCCCAAGGGGCGGGGAGCGGAATTCAGGGCACCCTCGGTCAAATCATTGGCCGTTAGTGTCGCGCAGAATCTCGAACGGAAACCAGACACGCTTTTCGGTTTCGTCGATCCAGTTCTCGATCAGACTGGCGGTCGCGACGTCGCCATACTCATCGCAGACGTCATGCAGCGAGCGCATGCTTGCGACAAGGCTGCCATTGTCGTCGCGCAGTTCGGCGAGCATTCCATGTGGAAGCACGCAGTCGGCATCATTGTTGCTTGCGCGAGATGTCGCCGATCGACCGCAGCGTGTCGCCGCCAACCTTGCGGACCCGTTCGGCGAGCGGATCGGTCATCGCAAACAGTTCGTCGCCGTGCTCGTCGAGTAGCAGATGGCAATCGCGGAAATCCGATCCGGACATATGCCAGTGAAAATTCTTGGTCTTGATATAGAGCGCGAACACATCTGCCAGCACGGTGGGCGCGCCGGCGGAGATGTCCCTGACCGCGTCGCTGCCCAGTCCTGTCGGACCTCTCAGCGCAGCGGCAGCACGCAATTTGACCGATTTTCCTGAAAATGAATTGACTATGACGGAGCTGGCGAATCGCTTGAGCATGCGGCGCGATTCGCCAGGTTGCGGTCGCCGAAGAGGGGCGAAAGCGCCGCCCTTCGGTTTCATTGGCCGAGACAGCCGCGGCGCGGATCATTCGCGCCGTATCGGGGTCAGCCCTTGATGAAGGCCAGCAGATCGGCGTTCAGGACGTCGGCGTTGACGGTGAGCATACCGTGAGAGAAGCCGGGATAGGTCTTGATCTGGCCGTTCTTCAGAAGCTTAATCGACTTCCTGGCGGCATCAGCAATCGGCACGATCTGGTCGTCCTCGCCGTGCAGGACGAGCGTCGGGACGGTGATCGCCTTCAGGTCTTCCGTCTGGTCGGTTTCGGAGAAGGCCTTGATGCCGTCATAATGAGCCTTTGCACCGCCCATCATGCCCTGGCGCCACCAATTCTGGATTACGCCTTCCTGAACCTTGGCGCCATCGCGGTTAAAACCGTAGAACGGGCCGGCCGGGACATCGCGGAAGAATTGCGCCCGATTGGCCGCCAGCGCCGAACGGAAGCCGTCGAACACTTCGATCGGCAGGCCTTCGGGATTGGCTGCGGTCTTCAGCATCAGCGGCGGGACTGCCGATACCAGAACGGCCTTGGCGACACGACCGGCCGGCTGACCAAACTTCGCCACATAGCGCGCCACCTCGCCACCGCCGGTGGAATGGCCGATGTGGATTGCGTTCTTCAGATCGAGCGCTTCGACGACAGCGAAAGCGTCGGCGGCATAGTGGTCCATATCATGCCCTTCGGAAACCTGGGTAGAGCGTCCGTGGCCACGGCGATCATGGGCAACGACCCGGTAACCGTTGGCGAGGAAGAACAGCATCTGGGCATCCCAGTCGTCAGACGATAACGGCCAGCCGTGATGGAAGACGACGGGCTGAGCATCCTTGGAGCCCCAATCCTTGTAAAAGATTTCAGTGCCGTCTTTAGTTGTTACGAAGCCCATGTCGATATCTCCTTGTGATGAATTGTTTGTGGAAGAGGTTTGTGAGAAGGCGAGCGCCGGGATGCTCACGCTGGCAAGTGCGATGCTTCCGATTAGTACGCTGCGTCTCGACACGAAAAACCGATCTGTGTCGGATGCCATTGTATTTCTCCTGTCGCGCTGTGTTTGCGAATTCCGTATTTGACAAAGAGAACTTAGCGCCATTATCTGGCGGAAACACGTGGCGGAAATGACTTTATCCGAGGCAAAAGTGGCAAATACCAAAGCGCCTGATTTCATTGAGGTGGGCTTACTGGTTTACCCGGATTGTCAGCTGGCTGCCGTCTATGGACTGACCGATCTGTTTCGCGTGGCCAACGACTGGTCTACAAATCTGCAGGCGCCGACAACTTATCGCAACATTCGGGTCAGTCACTGGAAGATGGAGGGTGGTGACGTATCCTGCATATGGGATTCAAGCCCTGGCATCCCACACGCGTTGAGCTACGTCATCGCGCCGCCTAGCATCATCATGCCTGAGAAGATGAAAAGCATGAGCCCGGCTTCGCGATGGCTCGCGTCCCAGCATGCGCGCGGTGTTACGGTCTGTTCGATTTGTGCCGGGGCGTTTGTCCTTGCTGAGACCGGGCTCATCGACGGCCGACGTGCCACGACCCACTGGGCTTTTGCAGACAGGCTTGCGGAACAGTTTCCCAAGATTGACGTCTCACCCGATAACATGATCATCGATGATGGCGATGTCATCACCGCTGGCGGAATTCTGGCCTGGGCTGATCTTGGTCTGCTCCTTGTCGAGAAGCTGCTCGGGCAGGCCGTGATGCTTGAGACGGCACGCTTTCTTGTCGTTGATCCGCCGCGTCGCAGTCAGAGCCAGTACAAGGCTTTTCTTCCCCGTTTCGATCATGGCGATAAGGAGGTCCTGCAGGTTCAGCACCATTTTCATGCGACGCCTGAGCTGCAAAAATCGATCGGTGAGTTGGCGGAGAACGTGCGTCTTTCAGAACGGACACTTCAGCGCCGCTTTTTCCGAGCGACACGGCTGAAACTGACCGAATATCTGCAGAACGTTCGCATCATGAAAGCGCGACAGCTACTGGAAACGACAAATGGTTCCATCGAGAGCATTGCCTGGGCGGTCGGATACTCCGATCCCGCAGCATTCCGAAAAATATTCGGCCGATTGACCGGTGCAACTCCAAATGTTTACCGTGGCGATGCGCGACATTGATGCAGCACCAAACCTGGGGCTATTTCGAACTGTAGTGTTACGACAAGCGCAACCCGGCTGGAATGATGCCCGATCTTAAAAATGAACGCGCCAGCGCTGAGGACTGCGCCGGCGGGGTCAAACGTCATTGATAGAGCGATTTAGAGGCCGAGATCGCTCAGCGATGGATGGGCGTCTGGACGGCGGCCCAGCTCCCAATGGAACTTACGATCCGCCTCGGCGATCGGCATCTCGTTGATGCTAGAGTGGCGGTGCGACATCAGACCGTCTGCGGCAAAAAGCCAGTTCTCGTTGCCATAGGCCCGGAACCACTGACCGCTGTCGTCGCAATATTCATAGGCATAACGAACGGCGACGCGGTTGCCGGTGAAGGCCCAAAGCTCCTTGATGAGCCGGTATTCGTGTTCCTTATTCCATTTGCGGGCCAGGAAAGCCTGGGCTTCCTGCCGGTTGGAAGCGAATTCGACGCGGTTACGCCAGCGGGTGTCGACCGAGTAAGCCAAGGCGACCTTCGCTGCATCCCGCGAGTTCCAGCCGTCCTCGGCCAGGCGGACCTTTTCGATGGCGGTTTCGTGGGTGAAGGGCGGTACCCGAGGGCGTGTCACTGTCGCAGCTTTCGTGATTTGACTGGTTTCGGCAAGTGCCGAACCTACGAGGGCAACGGCGGGCAGGGCTGTGATGAAAGTGCGGCGTTTCATGCGAATGTACCTATCAATCTATTGGGCTGCACCGATTGGTACAGACAGGGTGCGCTTATGCGTGCCTTAGGCAATCAAGCGGGTTGATACCGCAAGCCCCCTGAGGATCCGAGCTGTCTGCACATCAACTCGGGTCACAACCCGGGGGCAATTCACGGCGGCGCCCGTGGTTGCGGCCGTGTCAGGTGCGAGGCGTGGCCCCGCGACCGGAAAGAGGTAGCCCGAGCGCGCAAGGCGTTGCGGTGGCTATCAGCATCGTCAAAACGGCTTTGTAGGAAGGTATTTGCCGTCGAGCGTAATGACTGCTCGGGAGCCGCCTTCTGGATCTTCAACCTTCTCGATGCTCAGCTTGAAGTTGATGGCGCTGATAATGCCGTCGCCGAATTTCTCATGGACCAGAGCCTTCAGCGTGGTCCCATAGACCTGCACGATCTCGTAGAAGCGGTAGATGGTCGGATCGGTCGGCAAACCATTCCCGATGCTGCCGCGGATCGGAACCGTCTGAAGCAGGGCAACGGCGGCGTCGTCGAGATCGAGCGTCTTGCCCACGGCCTTGGCGGCGTCCGCTGGGAGAGGATGCTGGCCGAGCAGGGCTGCGGTGACGAAGGCCTCCGACAGACCGGTGCCTTCAGTGATCTGGGCGTAGCTCAGGTCCTTCTTGAGTTTCGATGCGAGGATGACGTCCGTCAGGTCTTGGCGAGCGGCCTGCGTGGCTTGAGACTGCAACATTGGTATTATCTCCTTGGTTGGGATTGGGGCTCAGGCAGCGCGCCTGGCCTGATATTGGATGGCCTGGACTTCGGGATTGTCCGCAAGGGAAACGAAGGCGCCCTTGCTGCCATCGAAAGCTTCGATAAGGCCGCTCGCGATGTCGTAAATCCAGCCATGCAAGGCTATGCGCCCCTCTTCGAGAGCCAGGCGCACCGACGGGTGGGTCTGGATATTGGCGAGCTGGGCGATGACATTTTCACGCACCATGGATGCGACCTTGGCAGGCTCGTCCTTGTGCTGCCGGGCCTCGTTCACCACACGGGCTGAGTCCGCGTAGCGCAACCAACTGCCCACAGCAGGCATGTGGTCCAGGCATTTGCATGTCGCGATGGCCGTCATTGCACCGCAATCGGAGTGACCGCAGATCACAATGTCAGAGACCTTTAGTGCCGCGACCGCATATTCGACGGAGGCAGAAACGCCGCCCGGCTCGGGGCCGTAAGACGGAACGATGTTACCGGCGTTTCGGATGACGAAGAGGTCGCCCGGCTCGCGCTGAGTAACCAGTTCAGGCACCAGGCGGCTGTCCGAGCAGGAAATGAACAGAGCCCGCGGATTCTGCTGATTTGCTAAGTCCTTGAACAGCTTGACCCGCTCAGGGAAGGCTTCCCGCTGAAATTTCAGAAAGCCGTCAATAATGTCTTTCATCGCTGCAATCTCCGTTTCGCGATCTGTCGAGGATGAAACTACGGAGACCGTGGCATAATGTAAAAGTCTCGTTTATTATGCGCTGGATTAGATAATCTTATAGGTCTTAATATGCTCTCTCGACAGGTTCGTTACTTTCTCGCAGTGGCGGAGCAAGAGAGCTTCACGCGGGCTGCGGAGGCCTTGCATGTCTCCCAGCCGGCGCTTTCGCAGCAGGTCAGGTTGTTGGAGGAGAGCTTGGGTGTGCAGCTGTTCGACCGAACGGGTCGTACGACACGATTGACGGACTCCGGGGAGGTTTATCTGCAATACGTGCGCCGCGCTTCGCAGGAGTTCCTTGAAGCCAAGCGCGCCCTCCACGACGTCGACGACCTCAGCCGTGGTTCGCTGAGGGTGGCGGTGACGCCGACCTTCACGACCTATCTGGTGGGGCCCTTGGTCGGGGCGTTTCAGAGCCGCTACCCGAGTATCTCCCTCAATCTGCGAGAGATTTCCCAGGAGCACATGGAGAATCTACTCCTGTCTGACGAGATCGATGTGGGGATCGCGTTTTCCGGCACGCCGACAGCAGATCTCGACCTCGACTCCCTCCTGGTGGAAACCCTCGCCCTAGTCGTCAGAGCCGGGCACCCTCTGGCAAGTGAAAGATCCGTTGGACTTGATGCGCTGAGCGCGGAGTCACTGGTGCTGTTGAGTGCTGAGTTTGCGACGCGAGATCAGATCGACCGATTCTGCCGTCAGCACAGCATTCAGCCGCGTGTTCAGATAGAGGTCAACTCCATAAGCGCAGTGGTCGAAATTGTACGCCGGACAAGTCTCTCTACACTCCTTCCCGCAACAATCGCCTTCGCGCATCAGGATCTGAAGGCTATTGCACTCGATCCGGTGCGCCTCGAGCGTACCGCTGTACTGATGCAGCGCCGGCACGGCTACCGAAGTGCCGCGGCCAAGACCTTTGTCGCACTGGCAAAAGAGGTCGCGGCCGGGTTGGAGGGTATTCAGGAAGCGTGACGCGACCGCGCAGTTGTTCAGCCGCAGAAAGCGACGTCCACGCTCACCTTGCGGATCATCTGCGCCACTTGCGGTAACGCCCTGACCACGGCGCCCTTGTTGGTCCCGATAAACACGTCCTGCATCGGGAGACGGGAGTGGGTCCGCAGCGAATGCACCTTGCCTGCTTTAAGCTGCGTATGAAGCAGTCTGCCTGGCAATATGCTGATGCCCGTGCCCGCTTCGACCAGATTGAGGATGGCTCCAAGACTGTTGCAGACATTGAGGCGAAGACCAAGCTCGCGGTTACCGCTGAGAGCAGTGGTTGTCAGGGTGTGGAGATTGGATGGCGCGGGTGTCGAGAATATCCGTTGTCGCAGGAGCATCGCGTCCGAGACGAATTCGCGGGGCATCTCAAGTTTGGGGCTGGCAAACCATTCCACCGTCTGACGGCCGAGGAGTTCCAGCGCAACGTTGTCGTGCTCGGGGGGTGTCGACAGGACGGCGATATCGAGAAGCCCTTCAGAAAGCTGTCGGGCGAGGTTATGGCTCGTGTCGACAGTTGCTGCAACGCGGGTCTCGGCAAAGCGGCCGTCCAGTTCGTCCAGCAGTGCCGGGAGGCAGACTGTGGCAAAACTATCCATCACACCCACTCTGAGCGTCGGCAGGCGCGTATTGCGTGTCTTGATGTTAGATTCGATATCTCTGGCAATGCCGATCATCGCCTCGGCGTAGTGCTTGAGGGCTTCACCCTCGCTGGTCAGCTGCAGCTGCCGTTTTTGCCGAATGAAAAGCGGAACACCGAGTTGTTCCTCCAACTCCTTGATCCGATACGAAACCGTCGGCTGCGTGATGCTCAGCTTTTCTGCCGCGGCGTTGAAGCTGCGCAACTGAGAGGCCCAATAAAATGCTTCGACCGCCGAGAAACTGAGAGCCATTTTCTTCCATAGAAAAATTCGATCGATACCTGCCAATATCCTAATTGGATTTTGAATTCATTCAACCTTAAGCTCGCTCAATAAGCAGTTTATTCAGGTGATCAAAAAATGTACAAAACGATTTCGCGTGAGCATATTCTCGAAGATCTGCCTGAGATAGCGGATATCCAGTCGGACGAACTTCGAGAGAAGGTTATCGACGCCTGGGTTTTTGCTCTCGAGCGCTCATCTTTTGATCGCGTCACCGACATCCAGGGCGAGGGAAGCCCGAACATCTTTTCGCTCAAGCGTGGTACGCAGGACGCGCATCTGCGCGGCGTGACCCGGCTTGCACTGTCGATCTACGAGGAGTTCAAGGCCACATATCCCGAAGCCAAGGTTGATCGCGACATTCTCCTGGCCGGCGGGCTTTGCCACGACATCGGCAAGACCTGGGAATTCGATCCCGTCATGCTGAAGCGCTCCGAAGAACGTGGCGACCGCTATGGCGATCCCACGTTCCGCCACTCGGCCTACGGCGCGCATGTCTGCCTTTCCGTCGGTCTGCCCGATGAAGTCGGCCATATCTGCATGGGTCACGCAATGGAGTTCGGTCAGATCGGCCACAGTACAGAGTGCTTCATCATCCGTCAGGCCGACCACACCTGGTGGCTCGTCGCGGCAGCCCTCGATCTATGCCATCCCGATACGATCGCACAGGCGGGCAAGAACATTCGCGTCCGTCCCTTGGGCGCCGAATAAAACCGGGCACGGACTGTCACCATACGCGAGGGCAAAATGGCATATACATTCCAGTTCGCATCGTTGGTCCCATATCTGTCGCAGTTTCTCAGCGGTCTCTGGCTGACCATGCTGCTTTCATTCGTGGGCATATTCGGTGGCTTCGCCCTTGGCGTCTTCTGCGCGGTCGTTTCCACGCTTCCCGGACTTGTGCCGCGCCTGCTTGTACGCTGTTACGTGGAACTGATGCGCAATACGCCGCTGCTGGTGCAGATCTTCGTGATCTTCTTCGCACTGCCAAGCCTTGGGCTACGGCTTTCTCCCCTGACATCGGTGCTGGTCGCGCTCATCCTGAACAATGGCGGCTATATTGCCGAGATCGTTAGAGGCGGCATTCAGGCCACTCACCGGAGCCAGTTCGAAGCGGCGGAAAGCCTCGGGCTGACGTACCTCCAGACACTTCGGTTCGTGATCCTGCCGCCCGCACTGGAGAAGGTATTCACGCCGGTCGTTTCGCAATGCGTCCTACTGATGCTCTCGACCAGCCTTGTATCGGCGATCGGCGTCGAGGACCTGACAGGGGCTGCGATGATCGCAAGTTCCGAGACGTTCCGGACGATGGAAGTCTATCTGGTAATCGCCGCGATCTACGTAACCCTCAACTTTGTCTTCCGAGCCATCCTCAACGCTGCAGGTCTGCTGATATTCACACGTTCGCGCCGTAAACTCCTCGGGAGGGCATGATATGCGCACATTCGGTACCAACGAATTCCTCTTCATCGTCTATGCCCTTCAATGGACCCTGACCCTGACCGCAATCGCCTTCGTAGGCGGGGGGATACTTGGGGCGGCACTTGCCCTGCTGCGGATATCGACCAGCCGGACACTGAGAACTTTGACATCGGCTTACATGCAATTCATCCAGGGATTGCCGCTGCTGATCCTGATGTTCATCTGCTACTACGCGCCGTCGCTTTTCGGCTTCGAGCTTAGCGCGATCACGGCGGCCGCAATCGCCTTGACCATAAATTCGGCGGCGTTCCTTGGTGCCATCTGGGAAAGCGCCTTGCGCGCCATTCCCAAAGCACAGTGGGAAAGTGCCGAGGCACTCGCCATGCACCCGCTGAAGGTCCTCCGCTTCGTCATTGTGCCGCAAGCGGTCCGGCTGGCAATGCCTTCGACTGTCGGCTTCCTGGTGCAGATCATCAAACAAACGTCGATTGCGTCGATCATCGGCTTCATCGAGATCACACGTGCCGGACAACTCGTCAGCAATGCCACGTTCGAGCCGCTGAAATCCTTCCTGGCGGTTGCCGCACTTTATTTCATCGTCTGCTTCCCGCTGACACAAATCAGCCTCTGGCTGGAGCATCGAGCCGCCAAACGCGGATCGCGCGCCTAAATTCTTAACGACACGCAGAAGGTCGTTTTCACTAAACCCGGAACTCAAAAACTGTGAGGATAACAATGCGCTTAAAGTCTCTACTCATGCCCCTTGTCGGATTGGCAATCGCGTTTGGAACAACCGCTGCTTCCGCCTCATCGCTCGACGACATCATCGCCCGCAAAAAGGTCATGATTGGCGTGGATCTATCCGTTCCTCCCTTCGGAGTGACCAATCAGCAGATGCAACCCGATGGCCTTGACGTCGATGTTGCGAAGCTGCTCGCGAAGGATCTCGGCGTCCAGCTCGAGCTTGTGCCCGTTACCGGCCAGAGCCGCATCCCGTCGCTTCAGACCGGCAAGGTCGACTTCGTTGTTGCCAGCTTCGGCATCTATACCGAACGCGCCCTGTCTGTTGCTTTTTCCAATCCGTACGGCGGGCACAAGTCGGTCATCATCGCCCCCCAGGGTACCGAGATCAAAAGCCTCGAAGACTTGAAAGGCAAGCGCGTCGGCGTGCCTCGCGGAACCGCGCATGAGAAGATCCTTTCTGCGGCTAAGATCGACGGTATGGAACTGGTTCGCTTTGACGACGACAGCACGACGCTAAACGCACTCGTTGCCGGGCAGGTCGACGCAATCGGGACCGTCAATTACATCGCAGCTCAGCTCCAGCAGCGCTATCCCGATAGCAAGTTCGAGGAAAAGGTGACCTATCTTCAGAGCTTCTACGGCGTCGGCATGCGTCGCGGCGATCCGGATCTTCTGCACTGGTTGAATACCGTCCTGTTCGTTCACAACCAGAGCGGAGAACTGGGGCAAATCTACGAGAAGTGGATGAAGACACCGATGCCAGCTCTGCCATCCTTCTAAGCGCGGCCTATCGCGAGGTGCCTTGTCGCACCTCGCGTCCCCACCAGGAGATTTGAGATGTCCGTAGTAGTCGCAAACAATATCCGGAAAAGCTTCGGGCCGCTGGAAGTGCTTAAGGGCGTTTCCCTGACAGTTGGGGGCGGTGAGGTCGTCGCACTGATCGGCCGAAGCGGGTCTGGGAAAAGTACCTTCCTGAGATGCCTCAACGGTTTGGAAACGATCAACAGCGGCGAGATTCAGATCGCCGGCCATGCGATGTCACGCAAACCCGCCGCGCTGCGCGAACTGCGACGCGACGTCGGCATCGTTTTCCAGAGCTACAATCTGTTCCCTCACCTGACCGCTGGCGAAAACATCATGCTCGCGCCCATTCAGGTAAAAGGCGAGGCCAAGGCTGCGGCCCGTGAAGAAGCCAAGCGGTGTCTCGCACTGGTCGGCCTGGAAGATCGCTTCGATGCCTATCCCGATATGCTTTCGGGTGGACAGCAGCAGCGTATCGCCATCGCACGATCACTGGCCATGCATCCCAAGGTCCTTCTGTTCGATGAAGTCACATCCGCACTCGACCCGGAACTGACCGGCGAAGTGCTTGCTGTAATCGAAAGCCTCGGCCGTCAGGGCATGACGATGCTGTTGGTCACCCATGAAATGGGTTTCGCTCGTCGGGTCGCCAACAGGACGATCTTCATGAAGGACGGAGTGATCCACGAGGAAGGCCCGTCTTCCGAATTCTTTTCATCGCCGAAGACACCTGAGCTCCAGGCCTTCCTACGGTCTGAAGACGGCTGATCGAGCCGTCCATTCTATCGCGAAACATTGGCTGCCTTTGGCAGAAGAGGAATTGCTATGTCCACCAAACGGAAAATCGCGCTCATCGGCTGTGGTGTGATGGGAAATGCGATTGGTTCGCGCCTTCTGTCAGCAGGGCATGATTTGATCGCATTCGACCTGGATCAGGCCAAGCTCGCGCAGCTTGAGGCCAAGGGCGCATCCCCGGCGACGTCGGCATCGGATGCGGCCGCTCGCGCCGACGCCGTTGTTCTCAGCCTGAACTCGGCGCGGATCGTTCGAGAGGCCGTCTTCGGCGAAAAAGGGGTCGCAGAAGGAGCCCATCAGGGGACCGTGGTCATCGACATGTCGTCGATCGATCCGATCGCAACACGCCAGCTCTGCGCGGATGCCCTTGAGTCCGGTATGAAGTGGCTGGATTGCCCGCTTTCGGGCGGCGCACCGAAGGCGCTGGAGGGTAAGCTCACCGTCATGGTCGGGGGCGACCCGGTAGATTTTGCCGAGGCGAAGCCAATCCTCGACGACCTGTGCCAAAACCTGACTCTCATGGGCCCGAGCGGTGCTGGCCAGACAACCAAGCTGATCAACCAGGTCCTGTGTGCGCTCAATTTCGTCGCCGTGGCCGAGGCGACCAAGCTGGCAATCGATTCCGGTGTGGATGCGCAGCGGATTCCCGCGGCGCTGAGTGGCGGCCGCGCCGACAGTGCGATCCTGCAGGAGTTCATGGGTAAGATGGCGCGCAACGACTACTCGCCGAGCGGCCGCATCGACAACATGGTCAAGGATCTCTCAGCCGCGCAGTCACTAGCCATCCACACCGGCACGGCAATGCCCATGACATCGCTTTGCATGGAGATCCATCGGCTGATGGTCTCCGCAGGTCTCGGTGCGGCGGACAATGCCGCCCTGATGAAGTTTTACGACGGCCCGAAGGCCTAACGAGGAGGAATGACATGCTGATCCGCTACGCAGAATTCGTTGGAACGATCAAGGCCGGCAAGGAGGACGAATTCTACAGTTTCGTAGAGAAAACGCTGACGCCGCTATGGGCCAAATTTGACGGCGCGGTGAGCGTTGCCGTCTGCCGCGAGCTCGAACGCGACGAGGGTGCGCCGTCCATGCCCCTGCTTCTGGCCATCACCTATCCGGATCAGGCCGCGCTCGAGCGCGCCATGGCCTGCGACGCACGCTTCCAGTCGCGCGAACAGACACAGCAACTGCTGACCATGTTCGACGGCAAGGTCTATCACCGCGTCACCAGTGCCGCGATCCACGATCTCTCGGCACAGGGGTAAGCGCAATGACGTTCCCGCTTTTCGACCTTGCCGGTCTGTCACTCCGGCGGGCGATGTGAAGGACTGTCCGACATCGCTGGCCGTTTCAACTTTTTCATCCAACGGCGCTTGAAAATTCGCGACGCTTGTATCAGTGCCGCTAGCAACCAGCAAAGATTGCGAGGACCACTATGGATCGAGAGATCATTATACCCGACGAGATGCAGGAGATCGTCAGTCGAGCCGGCTATGCTCCCGCGGTTAAAGTCGGAGACACAATTTACGTCGTCGGCCAAGTCGGGCGGACCAAGGATCTCAAGATTATTCACGATCCTTTAGAGCAATTCAGAGCTATGTGGGACAATTTACGGATTGTCCTCGAAGCCGCTCATTGCACGTTCGATGACATCGTGGAAATGACAAGCTATCACGTCGAAATGTCCAAGCACATGGACGTGTTCCGGACAGTCAAAAACGAGGTGTTTCCGAAGGGAACCTATGCGTGGACCCTGATAGGTGTCTCTGAGCTCGCGCACCAGGGGCTCCTCGCTGAGGTGAAATGTGTTGCTGTAAAGCGATGCTGGAACCTTTGTGTCGCGAACGAACCTTTCCACGCTGAGCATTAAAGTTACAGCATCTTAGTTTATCGGAGGCGGTGGACTTTGGTTCGATTCCCTTCAAGTACACGATGCTGGCAGCGCGGTTTTGATGGGCCACTCGCGGTCCGCACGCAATGATCGCTTCGCACCCCACATCCGGCCATTTTGAGTCTGCTGCACCCGGCTGAAGTTTGTGTTGAGGGAGAGCCTCGGGAAATACAAGTATACATGGGCTACCTGTGCGCATAAAGATATCGACATGGATGGATTGTGAAGGTGCGTATCGTCATGGAATTAGATCCGATTTGCTTCTCCTCGGACTGCCCCAGCAGGACACTCTTCGATCAGATCGCCGATAAATGGTCCATGATGGTTCTGGCGGTTCTGTCGGACGGACCTCATCGGTTCAACCTCATCCGTAAGCGTCTGGAGGGCGTGAGCCAGAAGGCTCTGACACAGTGTCTCCGCAAACTGGAACGCAACGGCCTCATCACTCGTCGCATCGTGTCCGTATCGCCGGTGGCTGTGGAGTATGAGATCACAAAGCTGGGCCAAACACTGCAAAAGCCGTTCGGCGAGCTTCACCGGTGGACGCTGGACAAGCTGCCGGAGGTCAATGCAGCGCGAGAAGCCTTCGACGCCCGACGATCAGATGACGGTTTCAGCGGTATTCAGCTGGGAAAACGCGCTGATTGAGCCCAACCAAGACGGCGACCAGGTATCCTCAGGCCTACCAAGGCGATTCAAAGTGCCTGATTGACAGCAAGTCTACAACGTATACCTAGGCGTCCAGATCAACTGGAGCGTCAAAATGACTGAGTTAAAACTGCTGACCCCGCTGAAGACCGAGATGTTCGAATTCAAGAACCGCGTCTTCATGGCCCCGATGACAAGAGCGCGGTCACCAGACCATGTGGCGAACGAACTCACTGCAAACTACTACGCCCAACGCGCCACCGCTGGCCTGATCATCTCTGAGGGGACTCAGATCAGCGAGCAGGCGATCGGCTGGACGAATACGCCGGAATCCACACGGCCGAGCAGATCGAGGGATGGCGAAAGGTCACCCGGGCCGTGCACAACGCCGGGGGCCTCATCTTCGCCCAACTCTGGCATACCGGCCGCGCTTCTCATCCAGACTTCCATGGCGGAGCCTTGCCTGTCGCGCCGTCGGCTGTGCCCTTCAATAGCCAGGCTTTCACGCCCGAGGGGCCAAAGCCGACCGTCACGCCCCGGGCTCTCACCCTCGACGAGATCCACAGTACGATTCAGGACTACGAGGCCGCCGCGCGTGCGGCCAAGGCCGCTGGTTTCGATGGGGTTGAGGTGCATGGCGCCAACGGCTATCTGCCGGCCCAATTCCTCGAGGACGGTTCCAACAAGAGAACGGACGCCTATGGCGGCCCTGTCGAAAACCGCGCCCGCTTCCTGCTCGAAGCAACCGACGCCGCAATCCGGGTATTTGGGGCTTCCCGTGTTTCGGTCAGGCTCTCGCCCCGGATACCCTATAACGACATGGGCGATAGCGACCTGGAGGGCACCTATATGTTCGCCGTCGAAGCTCTCGAAACGAGGAAGGTGGGCATTCTTCACTTCATGGAGTCGGCGCAGCTTCCCGAGGGTCTCAAGCTGCTGGCGCCCGAGGCGAGAAAGCGGTTCTCCGGCTTGTTTGTCGTAAACGTTGGATATGACCGAGAAAGTGGCGAGCGGGCGATAGCAAGCAATCTGGCGGACGCGGTGACGTTCGGAACTCTCTTCATTAGCAACCCGGACCTGCCCGAACGCTTCCGTCAAAATGCCCCATTGGCGCCGTCCGACCCGTCCAGCTACTACGTGGGCGACGAGCGAGGCTATACCGACTATTCACCCCTCGGCTGAAGCATGTCAAGCTAGGCTTCATCTGCTGTCCCGTCGCTCACTCCATTACGGACAGAGTGACGGGATCGTCGTGAGAGCAGTTCCTGATGGCTCTAGATCGTAACGAGCGGCTGCGAAGTAGTTCAGCCGTTCCTGGGCGATAGAGGTCAAGGATGGGGCGATGGTCGCCCGGAGGCCATGAATGGTTCGCTCGGCGTTTTTTGCAAGTACGCCCTCAGTTTGGGCAAGGCCATTTCAGTGACCATCGACGCCGATGCCGCAATGGCCGAACTCGGACAAGGCGGCAGATTCTTCGATGTTCGCTCTAGCCTTTGACACCCCAACACCAGACAGTCCCCGCGCGACCCCCTTCCCGACATTCCAAGTAGGCCAGGTACTTGATCTGGCGTGGTTATCTGCGAGTTTGCATTTGAAGTAGTGGCAGGTCGACGGCTCGATTCCGTCCAAGGCGGTTGGTACGCACACTGCACGCCTGCCTCGTTGATGAAATCCAGGTTGGATGACATCCAAGCTTCGCCGCGACTTTGTGTCGTTCTGATCGGATGGTCCTAAAGAATAGTCAACTGTGATCAGTCGACAGCGTTTAAGTTGAGCGTCGAACGACAAGCTCTCCCCGAAGAGTTACCGTCTTCAAAGCCGAACTCCCCTTGATCATACTCAGAATTGCATCAATCATTTCGTCGCGCGGTTGCTCGTAGGTGGTAATATCGTATCCGAACGAACCGGATATCTCGTAGTTGTCGAAACCCACTATCGCAATATCTTCGGGAACTTGAAGGCGAAAGTTTGCCCGGATCTCATCCATTGCGCCCATCGCCAGAATGTCGTTTTCGCACATTAGCACATCGACGCGATCTTGCGGTGAAGTCTCGCTTAAGTACTTCCTCACCGAGGCCGCACCAGCGTCCAGACTGTATTTTTCCGCGCTCATTTGGACGATGTTTTGGATGCCTTTTTCTGCCCAGAACTCCGTGAAGTAATGGCTTCTTTTTAAAGCCGTGGACAAAGCGGCAGCACCGCTCATGAAGCCCGGGCGTTTGTATCCCTGCGCATGAAGGTGGTCGACGATCTCCCTGAGAGCAAGTTCCGCGTCGCAGACAACCGCTGGCACGCCGTCGATCTGACTGTCACGTGCAAGCACGAACATAGGCGGCATGCCGCGTCCGTGCTGCAGGTCTGTCAGGGTTTCGTCGCGAAACGCTGTACCAAACAGAATGATGGCATCGACCTGACGCTGGTCCGCATGGAGAAGTGCGTTCACATGGTTAAAGTGGCTATTGATATTGATCAGCATCACGACCAGGCCTGCGGCCTGGAGCTTCTCGGTAAGCGCCTCAAGGAAAGGAAGCTTTTGGGGGTTCGAAAAGTCGTCCACGAAGACAGCGATCTGCCCCGTCGAGTTGGTAGCAAGGCTTCGTGCAAGAAGGTTCGGCGTGTAGTTCAAAGCTGCAGCGGTCTCCAGTACCTTCCGCTTGCTTTCGTCGGTAATCGAAGCTCCCGGTGTGAAAGCTCGTATCACGGTCCACTTGGAGACTCCCGCCGCATCTGCCACCTGTTTAGCCGTTGCTCTCTTCCGCATAAACTCTCCGGTAATGGAACATAAATTCCATTTTTTTGATTCAGTGAAATGAATGCTTGCTTTTAACGCATTCTGACATAACATGCACCCGCTTGCACCCGGTAGCAAACACATTTGCACCCGGTAGCATTCGAATTCGTCACTCAGAGGAGTGGGTGACATTGAGGAGGAAAAAATGAAATCCATTTGGAAGAATTTCGCTTCTGCGGCTATTGCCGTGTCACTGATTGGCGCTTGGTCGGTTGGCGTCAAAGCCGAGGAGCAGCCCAGCATCATCGCCGTCACTCATGGACAAGCTTCTGACCCCTTCTGGTCGATCGTGAAAAACGGAATGATGCAGGCCGGCAAGGACATCAATGCCAAGGTTGACTACCGGGCACCCGAGACCTTCGATATGGTCGCAATGGCTCAGCTCATTGAGGCCGCAGTCAATCAAAACCCGGCGGGCATTGTAATTTCCAATCCCGATCCGGATGCGCTAGGCCCGGCGATTGCCAAGGCCATCGCGGCCGGTATCCCCGTCATTTCCATGAATTCCGGCATTGCCGCAACGGAAAAGCTTGGCATCAAGCTTCATGTTGGCCAGGACGAACTTACCGCAGGGGCCAAGGTCGGCGAAAAACTCAAGTCTCTGGGCATGAAGCATGTGCTGTGCGTAAACCAGGAGGTGGGAAATGCCGCCCTTGACCAGCGCTGCGCAGGTACCGCCAAGGGCTTCGAAGGTGGAAAGGTAACGGTCCTGCCGACGTCCGCCGACCCGGCGGAAATTGAATCAAAGATCCAGGCTGCTTTAACCTCGGATTCTTCTGTCGATGTCGTGCTTGGCCTGTCGGCACCGCTCGTCGGTGAGCGAGCGGTTGCTGTTGTCGAGAAGATGGGCAATGGCGACAAGGTCAAGGTCGCTTCTTTCGATCTCTCGGCCAATTTCCTGAAGGCTGTTTCGGAAGGCAAGGCGCTTTTTGCCGTGGATCAGCAACCCTATCTCCAGGGATATCTGCCAGTCACATTCCTCGCGCTGAATGCAAGATATGGCACGATTCCTGCTGGAAACGTTGCCTCGGGTCCGAGCTTTGTCGAGAAGGATACCGCCGCTTCGGTGATCGAGAAATCCTCCCAGGGTATCCGCTGAGCGAGACCCATCCGGCAGCTCCCGCACCTCCAGCGGGGGCTGCCCTCATCGCCCGACATCCGATCCGCGTGAAGCGTGAACGGCAGCCGATGGCGCACGTAAACAACTGACATCTGAGGTACGACCATGACGCTGGCCAACGAACAGAACGGGTCCCCGACTCGATCCGACGAGCGCCTGAAAAAGGTTTCGACTTTGACCGCGCTCGCGCGACGTCCGGAACTCGGCGCAGTCGCAGGACTGGTGCTCGTCACAACATTCTTCATGCTGACCGCAAACCCCGCCATGTTCACACTTGCAGGCGTTGTAAACTTCATGGCGCCAGCTGCTCAACTGGGGATTCTTGCGGTTGGCGCGGCACTCTTGATGATCGGCGGCGAATTCGATCTGTCGATCGGCTCGATGGTCGCGTTCGCAGGGCTAGTTTTTGGCACGGCCCTTGTGGTCCTTAATCTGCCGCTCAGCGTCGCGATCCTGATCGCGCTTGCTTTCGCCGTGGTCATCGGTGTCACCAACGCCCAGCTCACCATGCGCACCGGACTTCCATCGTTCATAGTAACGCTTGCGTTTCTCTTCATTCTTCGTGGCCTCACGCTCGTCGGACTGAAGTGGGCGAGCGGCGGTTCAACACAGCTTCGCGGCATGAGGGAAGCTGTGGCGGACAGTCCCCTTGCGCCGCTGTTTTCAGGCGATGCCTTCCCGGGCCTCTTCACGTGGCTTGGCAGTGCAGGCGTCATCGAGACCTTCCCCAATGGAACGCCGAAAGTCCCCGGTATCCCCGTAGAAATCCTCTGGTTTGTGCTGATTGCACTCGTCGCGACCTGGGTTCTGCTGCGCACGAGGTTTGGAAACTGGATCTTTGCATCCGGAGGCGACCCGAAGTCAGCTCGCAAGTCGGGTGTTCCCGTCGCGCGCGTAAAGACGACCCTCTTCATTGTTACCGCCATGTGCGCCACTCTTGTCGCGATCCTCACCGTGCTTGATGCGGGTTCAACGGACGCACGACGGGGATTTCAGAAGGAGTTCGAAGCCATCATTGCGGCCGTCATCGGCGGATGTCTCCTGACTGGAGGATATGGTTCGGCAATCGGTGCGTTCTTCGGATCCATCGTCTTCGGCATGGTCTTGATCGGTCTCACCTACACGTCAATCGACCAGGATTGGTACCTCGTCTTCCTCGGCGGGATGCTGCTGATTGCGGTTATTTTCAACAACATCATTCGCAAGCGTGTGACGGGAGAACGCTGATGAGCACGAGCCAGACACCACTCGTCGAGGTCAAGAACCTCGTAAAGCACTTCGGCTCGATTATCGCACTCAACGGCGTTTCGCTGAGTGTTCACGCAGGAGAGGTTCTGTGCCTCCTCGGAGATAACGGAGCCGGAAAATCAACTCTGATCAATACTCTTTCCGGCGTTCACAGACCGACATCCGGCGACTTCCTCGTCGAGGGGAAACAACATCTCTTTACCGGGCCAAGAGATGCGCTCGATGCGGGGATTGCTACCGTCTACCAGGATCTGGCGATGATCCCGCTGATGTCTGTCACTAGAAACTTCTTCATGGGTCGCGAGCCGTTGAAGGGTTTCGGTCCGTTCAAATACATGGACATGGAATTCGCGGATCGCGTGACCAGCGAAGAAATGAAGAGAATTGGCATCGATGTTCGTGAACCCGGGCAGGCCGTCGGCACGCTCTCCGGTGGCGAACGTCAATGCGTGGCGATCGCACGCGCCGTGTATTTCGGGGCGAAAGTCCTCATTCTCGATGAACCGACATCTGCACTCGGTGTTGCACAAACCTCGATGGTCCTAAAGTACATCGATCAGGTTCGTCGCAAAGGTCTGGGCGTGATTTTCATTACCCACAACGTCAGACACGCTTTTGCCGTCGGCAACCGTTTTACAGCTCTGAACAGGGGAAAGACGCTTGGCACATTTGCCAAACATGAAATCAGCCTCGATGGCCTGCAGAAACTGATGGCCGGCGGCAAAGAACTCCAGTCGATCTCCGCGGAGCTGGGCGGCACCATCTGAAGACACTTGGAAACATGAATTTTGGCCCGGCGCGTTCGCCGGGCCTTGGGACAGTCATATCCAAAATCCAGGGAACCACCCCAAATGAGCAGTACGAATAACACCCCGTTTCCGTTAGCCGCCTGCGCGGAGATGCTGTGGCGGGACAAGCCTATCGAATGGCGCGCTTCCCGATTGAAGGAGCAGGGATTTGGCGTGGGCCTCTGGAATTGGCCAGAGCACGACATCGCCAAGCTCGAAGCCACAGGTGCGACCTTCACAATTATGAACGGTTACCTGACCGGGCGCCTTACGGATGAAGAAGGTGCAGCCGAACTTTTGAGAACCGCGCGCGAAACAGCTCAGATCGGTAAACGTCTTGGCGTGCAGCGCCTCAACCTTCACGGCACTGGCCTCGGGGATCGTGGACTACCGATTCAGCCTGTCGAGGTCGTCCCGGGAGCCATGTGGCTGAAGGCTCAGGATACGCTACGCCGAATCGTCGACCTCGCGGAAGAAGAAAACGTGGTTTTCACGCTGGAAAACCTCAATCTTCCCGTCGATCACCCCGGCGTTCCGTTCGGGCGCGCCGAAGACACGTTGGCACTCGTATCGAGCATCGACCACCCGCGCCTGCGTTTGAACCTGGACCTCTACCACGCGCAGATCGGTGAGGGGAACCTGATCGAACTTTGCCGAAGCAGCCTGCCGTGGATCGGTGAGATTCAGGTGGCCGATGTACCCGGGCGATTTGAGCCGGGCACCGGCGAAGTGAACTGGAAGGGGATCGCAAGAGCCCTGAGCCACATGGGCTACTCCGGCCCGATCGGGATGGAAGCATGGGCATCCGGAGATGCCGACACCGCGCTTGCTGCCTTCCGCGAAGCCTTCACTCTCTGATTTCAAAAACAGGACTAAAAATCATGACCAAGGTCAAAACAGTCAACGTCGGACTTATCGGGGCAGGGCGCATCGGTTCGTTTCATGGTGAGAGCGTCGCAAAAAGGCTTGTGGACGCGGAGCTGATAGCCGTCGCCGACCCCGCCCCCGTCGCCGCTACAAAGCTTGCGGAGAGCCTGGGCGCCGACGCTTCTTACACCGACGTTGCAGAAATGCTTTCTAACCCCGGTCTGGATGCGGTCATCATTGCGACACCCGCACGCTTTCACACCAATATCCTCGTGCAGGCTGCGGAGGCCGGCAAAGCGATTTTCTGCGAGAAGCCAATGGCGCTCACGCTTGAAGATGCGGACCGCGGCATTGCAGCCGCGAAGGCCGCAGGCGTTCCGCTGCAGGTCGGTTTTAATCGTCGCTGGGACCAGGCATTTGCCGAAGGCCGCGAAGCGATCGATGCCGGAAAGGTCGGCGCAGTTCAACTCATCCGGTCGCTAACGCGTGATCCTGGTCCGTTCGGCGGCGACCCAGACAGGATTCCTTTGTGGACCATCTTTTATGAAACGTTGATCCACGACTTCGACACCCTGCTTTGGTTGAACCCCGGCGCAAAGCCTGTCGAAGTGTTTGCAATGGCAGATGCGCTGGTTCGCTCGGACGCACGCAATACAGGCTTCCTCGATACCGCCGTCGTCAATATTCGTTTTGACAACGGCTCCATCGCGGTTGCGGAAGCAAACTTCTCTGCAATGTACGGCTACGATATTCGCGGCGAAGTATTCGGCTCCGGCGGAATGGTTGCGATGGGCGACGTACGACGTTCTAGCATGACGCTGTTCGACGCTACTGGCGTATCCAACGACACATGGCGGCGCGATACGGACCACTTCGTTCAGGCCTATACGGCGCAGCTTGCTTCCTTTGTCGATGCTGTTCGTAACGGTGTTGTTCAGAATGCACCAACAGGAGCTGATGCTCGCAACGCTCTGGCGATTGCACTTGCTGCGATTGAATCCGTGTCGAAAAAACAGCCGGTTCCTGTGAGTTGAAGGCATAGATGGCAGGGGCCGATATTGCTCCTGCCATCACATAGGTATTGGAAAAATCAGCCACTCAGAAACGCATCGGCGGGGCGAAAGACAATCGTCATGGCAACGAAATCAACAGTTCAGAAGCCCAAAACAGTATATGATTTGAGAAACATGCTTGAGGTCAAAAGCTTGAGGCTATCGAGCCATCAAGAGAGAGTAGCGCGAACTGCTGTCGCTTGCCCGGAAGTCGTCGCCTTCGGGACAGCAACTTCCCTTGCTGTTTGTTGTTCCGTCACCCAGTCGACGGTGGTTCGGTTGGCGACCTCTCTTGGGTTTGAGAGTTACCGCGAATTCAGACGCGTTTTCCAGCAGCATGTGAAACTCAACGCAACCTACAGATAGGGGAATCGGTCCCTGAGTCTCGCCGTACACCTACCGTGAGGGAAAGCTGCTATTGCCAAGTTTGTTAGCTCGTGTCTCGCCGCTCGGATAGGAGCACACATTCTCACTAATCAACATCGTGCATGTTTGTCGCAGGCGCGAAAAACTGTCGGTTCACCCGGTCGCGGTATCTTCATCATAAAATTCCGTTGCGCCGGCGAATTGCCGTGAGACTAGCTTGGGCGGCAAACGCCGGGATAGGCAATGCGTTCCGATCAGTTGAGCACAGTTTCGATGCGATCATCCGTTGTGACGTTGACCTGGACTGACATGCCCTCGTAGTCAGCGGCTGTTCCGTCGTAACTTCCCCACAAAGGAACTGCCTGCTTCGGATCCCGCGCCACCCCAACACGGATAAGATCACGGTTGCCCACGATACCGTTGGTTGGGTCGAACTCAGCCCAACCGGCGCCCGGCAAATAGATCTGGCACCACGCATGGGTGGAACCGCCGCCAAGGGTGATTGATCCGTCTCGGTCTGGAACGTAGATATAGCCCGTGACGAACCTGGCCGCGAACCCAAGTGATCGAGCGGCCTCCATCATAAGTAGCGCGAAGTCGCGGCAGGTTCCCTTGCGAAGCTGCAGCGTCTCGGTCGGCGCTTGCGTTCCATGCTCTTGTCGTCGGGCATAGATGAAACTTTCATGGATGGCGTAGCACAACGTCATCAGCAGGTGCCCGGTTTCAGTGGGTTGCCCGATTCGCACGAATTGGCGCGCCCATTTACCGACCTGATCATGTGGATCAGCGTAATGGCGCTGGATGGTTCGTTCCAGATCCAGCGCTTCGTCTGGATCATATGAAAACGGGTAAGTCAAAGCGTCCTGATCGATTTGCAGATCAATTGCGACATAGGGTGTATGGTCAAGGCGAATGACGGTTTCGAAGCGGAGCTCACGTGAGGGTTGAGCAAAGCCTATGACTGCGACGCAGTTTCCGAACACATCATGGATCCAACGAAGATAGTCCGGTTCCGGGTCGATGAGGAGTCGGGAGCTCAGCAGCGTCTGATCGAAACTGTCTCTCGGTCTGAACAAAAGTCTGTGCTCTCCGAACTCAACCGGCCGTTTATAACGATAGGACGTGACGTGTCGGACGGTAAATATTGTCATCGATCACCGGGGGTACGAGGTCCAGGACGGCTGGTACCGTATCACTCTAAAGAAGCACATGCATTGTTACATCGTTCCAGCTGGCATGAGATAATCCGCGCGGGCGATGGCCCCCAACCTATTGGTGACAATCCGGCTGAGGTTGAAAACCGTGATGCAGCCTATCAAATGTCCCGAAGAAGCCCACGCCTAATCCACCTTGAGCCCGCCCGATGCGTTCGCGACGTTAAGCTAAAATCACTCTTTGTCCACTTTCAGCCGAAGCGAAAGATAGTTTTAAGTCGAAACTTCCGAAGAGGTCGTGATAACGCAACGGTCTGTCAGGGTAGATTCCTACTTCCGCGGTGTGGGGGTCAGCGGTTCACCTCTCATCAAGAGCAAAAAATGAACCTGTTACCCGTCTCAACGGCAGCGAATCTCCTAAGTCAAGCGTACTTTCGCCCGTCTCGAACGCTGAACCGGCGAGCCGCCTTAGCTCGACTGGGCGGCCGTGCTGAGCTTGCGACTTCCTTCAAGCAAATGACGCTGCAAAATTGCACTTGCAGCGTCGATATTCCGATCTCTGCAAGCCTTTAGCAGAGCACGGTGCTCCTCCTGCGATTGCTGCTCATAGTCCAAGCTGGATAGCAATACACGTACGTAGCGGTCGGCTGCATCATGGTGGGTAGCGATAAGGCCGATGAGCCGCTCATTTTGGCAGGCGCCGTAAAGTGTCATGTGGAACTGCTTATTCAGCGTCCCCCAACGTCCCACATCCTTCTCAGCGTCGATCTGGGCGAGAAATGTTGCCGCCCTGTCCAAATCGGCTGTCGTCAGCCCTACATATGATAGGCGCAAGGCTTCCGTCTCCAGTAGCGAGCGAATGGAATAGATCTCCGCAATCTCCTTGGCATCTATTCTTGCCACGAAGGCCCCCTTTGTCGGGTGAATGGTTACGAGGCCCTCGCTTTCCAGAAGCCTCAAGGCATCACGCACAGGCATGCGGCTGAACCCAAATCGTGCGGCCAGCTCGTCTTGTCGGAGCGCGACGCCACCGCGAAGCTCTCCACCGGAAATCGCTTCCCTGAGAACCCTTGCGATACGATCCGCCACGGTCTCCGGCCGGATGGTTTCAACATTTATTGCGACGAAATCGTTCATGGCCAACCTTCTCCGAGACAGCAATCATCTTGATCATGCCAAGCAACCTCGTATACGAGTATACCGCTCAGGAGATTTTTGCCATGCCCTTATCAACAGGCGTCGTTCCTTATTTCAGTCAGTGGGAAACACCGGAGATGACATTGCCCGTGCTTGCCGAAGGATCTGCGGCGCTGCTGCGCGATCCGCTCTGGCGGCAATCGGGTGCCGAGACGATCGAGGAATACGCGCGCTGGGCGGTCAATGTCTGCGGCATGGCCTGCCTGAAGATGATCCTGGCAGCGCGCGGCGACCTGCTTCCGACGCTTGCTCTCGCCCGTGCCTGCACCGCCTATGGCGGCTATGTCGTCAACGAGCTGGATGCTTCGATCAAGGGACTGATCTATGCGCCCTTCGTGACCTATGTGGGCGAGCGCTTCGGGCTCTCGGCAGAAACGATGACGGGTGTCGCAACAGAGAGCATCCCCGGTCTGCTCGCTGAACGCCCGTTCTTCATCGCCTCGGTCAATAGCGGCATACGCTGGCCGGAACGCATGCCGCCCTCAAAAGGCGGGCATCTCATTCTGGTGACGGCAGCCTCGGCTGATACGGTCCGTTTCCACAATCCATCCGGTCATGATGCTGCGAGCCAGGCGGATGTGCTGCTACCGCTTGCCATATTCGACCGCTTCTTTGCCAATCGCGGCATCGCGATCGGCTTCTGACATCTATTTAGACTATTTAGACACGAGATTATTTTGGGGGTTTTCATGACATCTTCCCGCGGCAAGCTGCGCATCGCCGTTCTCTTCGGCGGCCGCTCGGCCGAACACGACGTCTCCGTCATGTCGGCGACGAATGTCGTGGGGGCACTGGAGCCCTCGAAATACGAGGCGGTGCCGATCTTCGTGACGCGGGAAGGCGAGTGGCTGCTCAGCCATTTCGAAAATGGCGTGCTCGCCAGGCCGGCAAACGGCACCGAAATCGCATTGGTGCCCGGCGGGCGTGGGCGGATGATCGCCATCGACGGCGGCAGGACGAGCGATGCCGGGAAGATCGATATTCTGTTCCCGGTTCTGCATGGTATTTTCGGCGAGGATGGTTCCGTGCAGGGACTGGCGGAGGTGGCCCGCGTGCCACTGGTTGGCTGCGGCATCCTGGGTTCAGCGACAGCGCTTGACAAGGATATCGCCAAGCAGCTGCTGCGGGCGGCGGGGTTACCGGTGGCGCGTGCTGTTAACGTGCATGCGGATCGGGTGCCGTCCTTCGACACGCTTGAGATCGCGTTGGGTTTGCCGCTGTTCGTTAAGCCAGCGCGTCAGGGGTCTTCGGTCGGCGTGCGCAAGGTTTCCGGCAACCAGGAATTTGCGCCGGCGCTCGCGGAGGGCTTCAAGCATGACCGCAAGCTGCTTGCCGAGGAATTCATCCGCGGCCGCGAGATCGAGTGCAGCGTGCTCGAGGACGCCAAGGGTGGCCTGTTCGTCTCTCGCCCGGGTGAGATCATCCCGGCCGAAAGCCATGGCTTCTATAGCTACGATGCGAAATATATCGACGACGATGGCGCGGCGCTGACGGTTCCGGCAGAGCTTCCGCCAGAGGTTGAGACGAAGATCCGCGAGACGGCAGCACTCGCCTTCCGGGCGCTCGGTTGCGACGGTATGGCGCGCGTCGATTTCTTCCTGACCGAGGACATGGCTTTTTTGGTCAACGAGGTGAACACCATTCCGGGGTTCACCGATATCAGCATGTATGCGAAGGCGATGGCGGCAAGCGGCGTCAGCTATCCTGAGGTAATCGACCGGCTCGTTGAACACGGTTTTGCGCGCGCCGGCCTCTGAGCCGCAAAATGCCTCTTCCCGGTGTAGTAGACATGCACCGGGAAGAAAAACGCCGCAGCTTCGTCTGCTCTTGTGACAAGAACTGGAATAAGCCGGATTAATGCCGTTGCATGCCTGCGTCTGCTGTGTTTCTTGCGTTTTTGGCGGGTATGTATTACATAACTTATTGAAAATTGGTGGTGATAACGATGTCTAGCGTTGCGATTAAGGTACTGTCGACGGTGAACGCCCCTTACGGGACGAACCTTTCGGCTGAGCAACTCGCTTCGAAGATTTCGGATTTTGCGAGCGTTGAGAATTTCGATGCTTCGGCATTCTCATTCTATTCCGAAGTGAAAGCCGAGCTCCAGCACCAGTTTCTGGATGAGATGGAAATCGACCACGGTACAGCATCCGAGATTGCCCAGAAATTCTCGCAGCTAGCTGGATATCCCCTCGCCCTAGCCGCCTGAGGGTTGTCCTGATGAGCCAATGGGAAAGCCTTTTCGACCAGGCTGCGTCAATTATCAATCAGGCGAACTCTTCTTTTAAACTCCTCGATAGCTGGACTTTCGGGGGTGGCACCGCCCTTATGCTCCAGATAAACCATCGTGAAAGCTTCGATATCGACATTTTCGTCGATGATCCGCAGGTCCTCCCATATCTGAACCCGACAACACAGGGCTATACCCTGCAGGTGAACCCAGATGAATATGTTTCGGACGGGACGCATGCGTTGAAAATCGTGTTCGCGGGCATCGGTGAAATTGACTTCATTTGTGCTCCAAGTCTGACCAACGATCCAACATCCCGCGTCGCAGTACGTGGAATCCAAGTTGACCTTGAGACCCCGGGCGAAATCATCGCGAAGAAGGTTCACTATCGAGGATCCTCTCTTCAGCCACGTGACATGTTCGATATCGCGTGCATCGCCAAGGCATGCGGCGATGGATACGTTCTCGAAGCTCTCTTGCCATTCTAAAACAGGGCCGCCGCTGCATTGGCCGTCGCCGAGAGAATGGATGCAGGCCTCGCTAGCACAGTTATGGGGAAGCTTCAGTATAGAGAAGGATATGCGGATATTTCGAAAACTGCTCAAGCGACGACAATCTCGCTTTTGAAAGCGGTGTGCGATCACAAGCCAGCGGTATCCGCAGCGCCTTCCTCTACGTCTCCGCGCTGATTTCTCCGCAACTTGGCGACCTTAGCTATACCGCCGTTCGGTCGATCATTCTTTCGGTGCGCATCATTCCGATTAGCCAGCAAAACCAAGTTAGGGCGGCGCCAGCGAGTGTGAATGAATTGCGTCGCAAAATGCTTAGCCAATCCACGACGCGTGGACGACGGTTCGAGATCCGTTCAAGAGCCACAATATTGCTGGGCGTCCTGCGTTGCTGGGCTAACGAGAGGCTTGCGCGTGCGTGTAAAGTGCCACACCAACTTTTTGTGCTGCGGCCGCTAGGCGCTTATCTCTTGTCCACAAGCTTGATCGCCGGTCGAGCAACGTTGAAGTAAGTAAATGCGCATCTGTGTAACCAATCCCCATGCTGAATATCGAATGACGATCAATGATCGTCATTACTTCTGCATGGGTCGCGATTAGCGCCTCGCGTTGAGCTGCTAGGAATTCTAAAACTGCAGCCCTCTCTCTTAAGCTGCCGAGCGCCAATTCGCCCACAACGAATGGGTGGCAGAGCAACTGGTCATCATTGATGATTTTTCGTAGTTCTGAGTCATCGTATCGAAAATGATTTATCCAGATCGAGGTGTCTACCAGGATCACTTTGCCACGTCGCTCCGTCGGCGAGGCGACGCTTCAGCCTCAGGCATAGAGCCGCCAAGCGCGATCAGCCGTTTGCCGGATTCCACACGCACGAGTGTCTCCAGCGCTTGCCGCACGAGAGCTGCTGTTTCCTTGGTGCCCGTGAGGGACTTGGCCCGTTCCATAAGATTGTCGTCGATATTTATGGTTGATCGCATGTTCCCGCCCCCGTAGATGAGTAGCTCATATAGCACCATTTGGTGCGAAAATCCACGACTCATCGCGTGCGGCTAAAATCTTCATGTTTCACGGATGGTTGATTCGTATCCGTTCAAGGCGTGGGTATTGGTGTTTTGGGGACATGCACTTAGAAGTAACGCGCATCCTCTCAATAGCTTCAACGCCGAAAATCCAAATGATTGATACAAAGGGGGGCTGTCGATCCCGGATCCCAGCGCTACCGTCGCCTCTCTGATCGGCTGGGTGAGGTCGAGCCCTTTTTCGACCTTGTTCCTGAGCGGGACGACGCAAGATCCATCGTCCGTAGTAGGCCCATTGTAGTCACCGCACGTGCTGCAAGGGCCGACCAGTGTTGAGAAATTCGACTACTCGGAAAATCACCTCGCGAAGTAGCGGGTCGGTGTTGTTCCCAATGCCTTCTTGAACATGACGATAAAGGCGGTAGGGGATTCGTATCCCAAGTCGCTCGACACCCTCTGGACCGTCGCGCCGCTGGCCAGTTCGCGCAACGCGATGACCAGATGCAGTTGCCGCCGCCATCGGCCGAAGGTAAGTCCCGTTTCCTGGACCATCAGCCGCTTCAAGGATCGCTCACTCATGGCAACGTGTGTCGCCCAATCCAGGAGGGTGCGACGATCGCTCGGCTCCGCCATCAGGGCAGCGGTGATCGCGGCGATTTTGGGATGGCTGGAGGCGGGCAAATCCAGCCCCTGTATCGGCATTTGCGCGAGTTCGTCCAGCAAGACCTGCACCATACGGCCGACATGATTGTCCGGAGGAGAATTGACGGGTACATCCGCCAGTCGGAGGATCATCTCGCGGAGCATCGGTGACACAGACAAAGTACAGCACTCATGAGGCAGTGTCGCTGCGCCTGGTTGAACGAACAGATAGGACAGGCGTGCGTTGGACGTCACCTGGTTGCTGTGGGGCACGCCGCCGGGTATCCAGACTCCGCAGTCTGGTGGGACAATCCAGATGCCATTTTCCGTCTTGCAGGTGACGGCCCCATGCAGGGCCAAGATGAGCTGCCCTTCCTTGTGCTGGTGTTGGGGTACTTCAGCCTCATAGTCATTGAAGTCGAGGCGAACAGCGAAGGCCGGACGATCCGACTGGTCGAGATCAATGTCATCGTAGCAGGAACGCAGCAGTTTTGCGGATTGGCCCGATTTCGAGATCATTTGGCACTATCTCCAAATTCGTACGCACAGCAATAGTCTACTAATCGGCGATCAACAACCGCAAGGAGACTGTCATGCGAATTTCTGTCGTCGGTGCCACGGGACGAGTTGGCGCTAAACTTACCCGGAACTTACTGAAGGCCGGGCATCAGGTTAGAGCATTGTCGCGAGGTGGCCCCGCGCTGGGCGCGCTGGTCGAGCTTGGTGCAGAGCCATTTCTGGGAAGCTTTGACACCGGAGAGGGAGACCTTGACCAGTTTTTCCAGGGTGCCGATGCTGCGTTCCTGATGGTGAAGACCGATTGGAACAACATCGAGGGGCATTACCCCGCTGTTGCCAAGCGCTTTGTCGATGCGCTCAAAAAATCCTCTGTCAACCTGGCCGTGAGCCTGACGGCCATGGGTTCGGACGTGAAGGGGAAAACGGGCCATTTCGAATGCTTTCACGATCTGGACGAAAAGTTAAACGAACTCGGCAACATCGATTTGGTCCACCTGCGCGCCGCTTGGTTCATGGACGACGTATCGGCGTGGACGGGGCCGGTTGCCAAATACGGTCGAATTGCCTGGTTCTGCAAACCCGATTTGAAGATGCCCTGGGTGGCGACCGATGACATTGCGTGGCTGGCGGCCAAGGAATTGACCAATCCGAGGGGCAGACACCGCGTATACCTCGAAGTAGGCTCGGAAGATGTCTCGATGAACGAACTGGCCGAAATCATTGGCAAGAAGATCGGCAAGCCGGTGGATTACCGATACATCGAAACGACCCGTAAAGACGTCGAGGCTGAATTTCTGGCACGGTTCGGGACGCTGGAGAAATGGCAGGACGACACCCTCAGTGCTGACGCTTTGAACAGTGGCATCGTAAGGTTCCATGGGGAGCACGAGTATCGTCCGAAATTGCCCACGACGATGGAGACGTTCATTGCTGATGTCTGGAAGACCCGCTATCTGGACGCGGTCAAAGCGGGAGAACAGCGAGAAACGTTTTTCATGTGGGCTGCCAGAGACTAGCTATGGCGGCTCTTTTGACCCGTCCCCCACGCGTTCGACCATCCCGGATGCTACCGCAAATTGTTGATGTGCGGTAGCTAAACGAGCGAAATTTGCGCAGCTTGGCCATCAAACCGAGATCACACCACTGCACTACGGATCAGTCTTTAATTTCCATCGCCGCGCCCTTGAGAGCTCAACGAGTTAACTCAACGGATTTCTGGTTGGGATCCAGTCTGCTGACTGTCGCTGCTCAGCATTTCAACGATCGGTTCATAGCCGTAGAGAGTAGCGAGGCTCAGTGGTGTTAGGCCCGAGTGAGTTTTCAGATCACGGCGAGCACCAGCGCGCACAAGGGATGCAACTGCATCTACGTATCCATGCCAAACAGCATCGTGCAAAGCGGTCAGGCCATTGTAAGGACCCTGCGCATCGAGCTCAATCTGTGTGTCCCCCCTGTTTTGCTGCTGACGTCAGAATATCGATGTGATCCGCCTTCCCAAAATAGGCAGCATCGTGAAGTGGCGAACCGCGCATGAGACCGATGGTGCGGCGAGGATCTGCCCCAGCATCCAGCAATAGGCGCACGATTTCGGCATGACCTTCGCGAACTGCAAGACCGAGAGGCGTGTAGTCGTCATCGAACGTCCCGGTTATCGGCACCCGAACCTCAAAATCCGCGCCATCTGCGATCAGCCGCTTCACCTCCTCAATATTTCCGGCCTTGACTGATGAGATGATCGACAAGCTGGCGATGTGCTTTTCATCCGCCTCATCTCGTTCCTCAATCAGCGCTGCGATTGCTTTCAGGTCGTCATACTTGGCGATGTCGAGCGCGGTCTGTTGCCAGTAATTCCGTATCGTGGTGCGCGCGCGGCGCGACAGCAAAACCCGCACAACAGCTTCGTGCTTGTGAAGCACGGCATCCATCAATGCGGTATTGCCAAGAACTGGCGATTGCTGATTGATGAAGGCTCCGTGGTCAAGCAGAATCCCGATCACGTCGGCGCTGCCGGACTGTGCCGCTTTGTGGATTGCCGTTGCTCCCATTCGAGGGTCCGCCGTCAGCACGTCCGCGCCGGCAGTAAGGAGCAAAGCAACAGCTTGTGCCTGCCCAAGCGCAGACGCGATCATCAACGGCGTGAGACCATCGGGGCCTCTAGCGTTAACGTCCGCCCCGGCGTCGATAGCTTCTTTGACCGAAGCAAGATCGCCTGTACGAAGTGCGTGAGAAAGTATCATGGTTCTATGTTCCTTGATCGATTAGACAGTTGCTGAAACGGCGGCATTCAGGCCGTTCAGGAATTTGATGATTTCGGCATTCACGCGTTCGCGGGCCTCATGATGAGGCCAGTGACCTACACCTTCCAGGCGCACGACATCGACGAGCCCGGGCGCTGTCTTGCGCATCTCTTCCACGGTTGGTGGGACCGGGTGGAACAGTCGGCACAACCCATCTGCATCGCCCCAAATATAAAGCGATGGCTGCTTGATCAGTACGTCCTTGTACGCGGCGAGATGCTCAAACGTCGCCTGCACGCCACGGTACTGGTTCAGACCGCCTCTGAATCCCGTTCGCTGGAACGTGTCGATGTTGTGCTTCACATAGGCTGGATCGGCCCAAGTCGGCAGCACGTCAGGGGCAGGTCGAAACATATTCCGCTTTGCGTCGATGGGGTCCCAGCCGGTTCCTTCGGCGGGTTCGCCCGAGAGCCAATAAAGTGCACTCGGAATAGTCTTGCTGGCATCACGGATACGGTCATCCGTCTCCGGCTTCATCATGTCGAAAGCATAATAGAGATCGCCGAGACCGCGACTGCGTAGCAAGTCCCATGTACTCAGCTCGCCACGCGGCAGGAACGGGATGCCGAGCGTTATGATGCCGTTGAAACGATCCGGTCGCATGACCATCGCCCGTTGTCCGTGGTCGGCACCCCAGTCATGGGATATGATGGTTGCGGTAGGCACCTGCAACGCATCAAGGATGCCAATCAGGTCGCCAACAATTAGGGCCCCGCTGTAAAGTGCGGGATCGTTCGGGGCATAGCTGTCGCCGAAACCCCTCATGTCGAGCGCGATCGCGCGGTATCCGTTTTCTGCGACAACTTGCATCTGGCTACGCCACGTTTCCACAGTGTCTGGAAATCCGTGCAAGAAGAGCACTATTGGACCGCGGCCTTGTTCAACCACATGGAAAGAGGCTCCGTTGGCCTCGATTTGCGAATGGTGTACGGGATGATCCGTGGCGGCTGATGCTTTATGAGTGTGGTTCATTTTCTGCTCCAGGTTATGCTTGATCCGAGCCTTGCAGCGCGTGTTGGATCGGCTACAATTCAATGACTTCACCGCCTGATGCGCGAAGCCTATCAAAGTATGTGGAGTGGTCGATGAGCTGGGCTGGGAAATAGAGGCCCGGTCGGGGCGTATCGCCCGCGAGACCAGCCAAGCGTTCAAGAACGAGCGCGACACCCAGACCCGTTAGCGGCATCTGCCCCCCGGGGTGAACGATCGCGTGACGTTTCCGAAGCTGCTGCCCGGCGTGATCCAGGCCCGAAAGGTTGATAATGATTTCAGTCGATACCGGTCCGCCATTCCGGCGGGTGGAGCTCATTCCAATGGCCAGGTCGAACCGAATATCAGGAGCGCCGGTTGCGTTTGCCAACAACAAGACGTCGTTTGGCGAAAACACGTTCGCGTCCAACTCGGTGCCGTCGATTGCGCGCACCTTGGATCTGGTCTCGGCGCCATGGTACCATCGCCACGCGCCAACCGTTCTCAAAAGAGCGGCAGCACCCGCATACATCTGGCGCTCAAGATCTGCATTCGCTGCAGGTCCGAACGCATCCTGTTCATCGAGCACTGCCTCGATATGAATGTTTTCCAGACGACCAAATTCTCGGGCGAACAAGAGTGACGGTACGCTTGTCGCACCAACGAGCCATTCTGTACCAAGGACGACTGGCGCGGCGGTAGGTCTCTGCATGAATGTAGCAGTTTCCAAGCCCAGCTCGCTTATGCTTGGTGAGATGTTGACGTGCCCAACGCCGAATTGTTGGGCCCAGCGGAGAGCTGCCCCGGTTTTGTCCGTAAAGAGCGTTGCGACCGCCGAGACACGTTGCTCGCCTAGCCCCAGGTCAGAGGCAGTGAGGTCCACTACCACCGCAGACGCGCAGTCGACAGCTGCTGCTGCTCGTATCGCGCGTTGCTCGTCGCGACCGCCAATGAGGATTGGTACATCAGGATATTGCTCACGCAAGAAGCGTGTGGCCCATCGCCCAACCTCGCCGGCGCCGCCGATAATAAGTATTGGGTCGTGGAGACTTCCAGAAGCTTGTAACATCACGATACCTGTGGTTTACTGATTCCTACACATGGTAGGTTACTAAAAGTAGGTATGCAAGTGGAAAAGCAAAAAGCTGCCATCGACAATAGGACTAAAGGCCGACTTTCGAAGTCCGAGAGGCGTCAGCAGCTACTAGAGACGGCGCGCCTGATCGTTCGGGAAGAAGGTGCTGATCGGCTGACACTAGGTCACCTGGCAGTGCGGGCGGGCGTTTCCAAACCTGTGACCTACGAGCACTTCGAGACCAGAACGGGTTTGTTAATTGAACTCTATCGTTGGATAGACACCGAACGCATTGCCGCGTTTCGCACACTTATGGCTCAGGGAAATCGACCGGCGAAAGAGACTATATTGGCTTTGGCTAAAACTTATCTGGCCTGCGGAACCGACCAAGGTGACGAATTTCATGCTGTCGGCGCAGCGCTTGCAGGAAGCGAGGAGAAAGCCAACGTGTACCAAGAGCTAGTCGATGCTGTGATCGAAATGTTCATGGATGTTTTACGGCCTCACTCAAACTTTCAGCCGGAATCGCTGGCATTGGCCTGCGCGGCATTGGTTGCGGCAGGAGACGCGTTGACAAGCGCTGTTACACGGGGAAACTGCTCCGCTTCCGAGGCCGAGGGGGTGTTTTCGAATCTTATTGGAGCTGTGGCCCAGGGTAAAGCGTAGGTAGAGGTGCCGCTTCATATGGCCGAGAGATAGCCGAGTTGAGGGAAGAGCATTCGCTGCCGAACTCTTCGGACATATTTATACGAGAAAACACCCAGCGCTGGCTCCTATGATGTCGACCTCCATAGAGCCGTCCTACGGACCGACTGCATCGGGAAGAAAGAAGCGTGCCAATGGTTAAATCCCCTCAAGAGCCAAGGCATAACCTTGCAATGTAGTGGCCCCATAAATATCCGTAGAGTCAGTCGCACTAAGCTGACGAACCAAATCATATTGCTAATGCACGACCTTGGTCCTCTCTTGACAGCAAGTGTCATAAAATGAAGTTGCTGCGATTATAGATATGCACGAAACCCATTTTCGCTAAATTGGCGTTCGAGATGTTGGCCTTTTCGGCCGATGGCACTTCGGTCTCTACCACGAAAGTCGACACGCCACGGTCTGCGCCTTCCTTTAGACGAGCTTGAATTAGGGCCTTTTGTGAACCTCTATTTCGAAAGCTCGGCACGGTCGTTCCACCGCCGAGCCACGCGAAGGATCCTGAAGCGAACATCGCTCCTGTTCCCACGGGTGTGTCTCCATCCAACGCGTAGAAACAAGACCATCCGTCGCGTCCCACGATTGCTGCCCATAGAGCAGTGAGGCTTTCCGGAAAGCCAAAACCGGCACACATCATGGCGCCGAATACCTCGGCTTCGTCGGGCCGAACTTTTCGTGTTTTCACGGTGCCTGGCGATGGAAGAGGGACCGTGTCCGTGGATCGCCGAAGCTTCGCCCATCCAGGTCCGTAGGCAACCAACCCCTTCGTCTCGATCCACTGTGTCAGCTCGTCCGATGCAGTGTCGGCATTGACTTGTAAGAACCGGTTCCCCGTCTTTCCCCTCATCCAGCTGTAGGCCTTGTCGAGATCTTCACGTGTGGTGAGGCCAAGGATACGGTTGAGGCCGATCGCAGGCGCGCTCGGTAGTGAGATCGTGCATCCACCATTCATGGAAACGCATGCGAACCGCTCCTCGTCCGTCAATCGGCCGCGGGCGGCCTTGTGCAGATCAATGAAAGCTTTGGCCTCAATGGCATCCTCCTGCGTGAGGCAGGGCTGATCAGAAGAACAAGAATCCAAGAGAGTACTCCAATGGCCGACACTTCGCCGAAAGCAGATAACGGAACCGTCGGATTAAAAATAGAACAATTTCATCGGCGAATCCTGCACGCCCGTCTGGGCCAGAAATGCCGTTGATGAGGATTTGCGCCGACTTTGGCGTTGAGCGATTTTGAGCGAGCTAGACGATCTTCCAACACCATCGAAGATCTGCGAAGAGGCCTGGCAACCTTCATCTTGAGCCAGCCTGCGGTGCAACCTGTCTCCATACGCCTTGAAAACTGGCCAGCGCGGTATATCGTTAGATTTTTTGAATTGTGAGAGCAGGGTGTCACACGATCTCGGGTTACAGACATTGTCGAAACAGACCGCTTTCCAGTTTGGAGATTTCCGTTTTCTGCCAGAAGCTCAATCCCTCCTGTACAAGGGGCAACCCGTCGGCCTCGGTGGGCGAGGTTTCGACATTCTGACCCTGCTCGTGGCGCGGGCGGGCGAGGTTGTCAGCAAAGCCGATCTGTTTGCGCATGTATGGCCAGATTATATCGTCCACGACCATAACCTGAAGGTCAATGTCGGCAACCTTCGACGCTCGCTGGCCGAACTTGATCCTTCTATGGAGTACATCGCAACCATTGCTGGGCGAGGTTACAAGTTCGTCGCCGCCTTGGAAAGCGATCGCCCGGCGCCAGCCCGGCAAGTGGTTGCCAGCACAAGCCATTATATCGCGGCACCACAGGTTCGGCCGCTCCTCGGCCGCGATGAAGCGACCCGGCAGATCTCGGAAAAGCTTGATCAAGCGGGTTACGTCACCATCGTCGGGCCAGGCGGCGCGGGAAAAACGTCTCTTGCGGTTACGGTTGCTGAGCAATCCTGCGGGGCAAACGAAGCCATCGCCTTTGCGGATCTCTCGACGCTGAGCGACCCGCGATTTGTGGTTCCGGCGATCGCGTCTGCCCTCGGCGTGTCGCTTGGGTTTGATGATCCCATCGCAGGCGTGATCGACGTCCTTCGCAGCAACCGGCTGCTTCTCATCATCGACAATTGCGAGCACGTTGTCGCGATGGCCGCGACGATCGTTGAGCGGATATCCGCGGACGTTCCTTCGGCGCGGATCATTGCGACCAGCCGCGAGCCGTTACGGACGCGGCACGAGCAGATTCATTTTCTCTCAGGATTGGCTTATCCGCACCAGACGACGACAATGTCCATCAGCGACGCGCTACAGTTTCCGGCAATCCAGCTGTTCATTTCAAAGGCGTACGGCTTAGGCGATATAAAGCCTACTGATGAATATGTCCGCAGTGTTGTTTCGATCTGCTCACGGCTGGACGGCTTGGCACTCGCCATCGAACTGGCCGCCGGTACGGCCAGTGTTCTTGCACCCTCTGCGCTCGATGACCTCTTCAGGGATGGCTTTGATACCATGAGCCGGGGAGCAAGGGATGCACCCTTGCGCCACCAATCCTTGGAGGCGACGCTCGACTGGAGCTATCGGCTTCTTCCTGACCGTGAGGCGGTCTTGCTCGGTCTGCTTTCGGTATTTTCCGGCCGTTTCAACTCCGACGACGTGGAGGCGATGTATTTCGCCGGCGCCCTAGAGCCGATGACCGGGCGAGACGCACTGTCGCAGCTCGTGGCAAAGTCGCTGGTATCAGCGGAATACGACGGCGGGACTGTGCATTACAGACTTGCCGAAAGCACGGGTGCCTATGCCGCGCGGCGTCTTTCAGGTTCCCTCTACAGAGAGAAGGCAAGACGACATTTTGCCGTTCGAACAAAGGACAAGCTGCAGATTGCCGAACGGGATTGGTCGTCGCAGACATCTCGCGAATGGCTCGGCAAATATCGGAGGCAGATCGACGACGTTCGCGCGGCCATCGGTTGGGCGTTTGATCCCGCAGGCGATGCGGCTTTGGGTGTCGAATTGGTAGTCGCTGCCTTGCCGCTGTGGCAAGAACTATCGGCGTTTAGGGAAATGCTGGAGGCCATCGACCTTGCCGGGTCAAACAGCGCTGCCCTCATGGGGCTCGCGCCACTGGGCCGAGCCAAGCTCTCCACGGCTCGGGCCTGGGCCATGACACTGGCGCGCCACATGCACCCGCAAACCGATGATGCTTGGCGCGAAAGCATCTTTCATGCGAACGAGTCGCGCGACGCGGAATTTGAAATACGATCGGTGTGCGGACAGGCCGTTTTTCTGGCCTATTCCGGCCGGCCCCGCACGGCATTGCGCAGCATGAACGAGTTTGCGGCAGCAAAGGCTCTGGACTGGACGACGGCGCCCGACGGCAAACGACTTTTAGCGCATATCAAGATCTATGCAGGCGAGTTCAATTCGGCATCGGCCGACCTGGAGGCGCTGATGGATGATTGGGGTCACCTGCAGGAGGGGCATGGCTTGTCCAGGTTCCAGGTCGATTTGCCAGCCGGTATTCGTTTCTCTCAGGCATTTCTGTCTTGGTTACAAGGTGATTCTGATCGTGCCTCCCGGCTGGCCGGTCAGGCGATCGATCGTGCCGCCGATCTCGATCACATGATCTCCTTGGGCAATGCAATTTCGCTTGCGGCCCTTCCGATCGCTTTCGTGGAGGGTGATCTCGAAACTGCTTCGCGGCTTCAGCAACAACTGGCCGACGTCAGCCGGCGAGAAAGTGTCGGCATTTACGAGGGGACAGCCAAGTTTTTCGCCGGTGCTATCCAGTCCTCTCGAGGTGAGCAGGCAGGCTTTACCCTGATGCAAGACAGTATCAGCGGATTGCTTCGGGGGAACTGGCGTGCTCGCGTGCCCTTCTACCGGAGCCTGTTGGCGGAGGCATATCTTGCCGCAGGCGAACTGCAGCTTGCTGAGGATAGTCTGTTCGCCGTGCTTGCAGAAACTGGCATACGAGAAGAGCGTTGGTGGCATCCGGATCTTTGGCGCGTTGCGGGAATGATTGCAGCCGGAAACAGGCGGCCCGACAAGGCGATGGGCTATTTCCAGACGTCATTGGATTGCGCCCGCGCAATGGGTGCAGGTGCGGCTACCAAACGGACCCAGCTTGCCGTCGGTGCAACGGACTTTGGTTGACCTTGCTGCATTCTCCTCGGTTCGTGCTCAATCTTTTCGTCGCGAATCGAGGCGCTCCCGCAGTGACGCATTTTCCTGCTCAAGCTGAGCGACCTTGTCCAGAAGATGTCGAGAGGCGGCCAAAAATTCGGCTTGGGTGTAACGCGGCACGATATGCTGCGGACAGTTCCAGTCGAACGCCTCGAGCTTCAACCTGAAAATGCGTTCAGCCTTGGCTCCATAAGCACCATCGGTGATGGCCTCGGGAAGTACCGGATCGGCTTCAAGGGCCAGCTTCTCGGCACGGGCATAGATCTTCAGCCGGGTGCGCGCGGGGTAGTCGATCAGGAACAGGCATGTCCGGTCGTTTTCTGTCAGATTGCCGGTGGTGATATATTGATGATTGCCGCGGTAATCGACGAAGGCGAGGGTGCGATCGTCGAGGACCTTGAGAAAGCCGGCAGGCCCGCCTCTATGCTGAACGTAAGGCCAGCCTGTTTCCGAAACGGAGGCCATGTAGAAGCTGTCGCGCTGTGCGATGAACGCGGTCTCCTGTGCCGTGAAGCGGTCGAATTCGCGGTGTCCCTTGAAGTCGGACCAGAAATGATCCGCTCCCATTTCCGCTTGCGCCCTGCGAACTGAAGGCGTGATCGCGATATCCATGAAACCGTAACTCATATCGTATTTCCCTAAAGTGTGCTCTGTTCGCAGGGCGTCGGATGCACAAAGTACTAGATTGCCTCTCTAGCGGCCTGCTGCGCGCGGGCATAGCTCTCGGCCACGGCGGCATAGTTCGGTGCGGCAAGTCCGTAGAGCTTGCCAAGCTCGGCAGCCTCGGGACGCGCCCAGGTGCGGTGAAGCTCAGACAGCAATGCATTGGTCGATGTCGGCTTGACGCCGCCCTGCACGAAGCGGGCAAGTGAAATCCGCGAGGCCATTTCGCTCGGATCCCCCGAGGCATCGAGCACCGCATAGACGTCGTAGCCGGCGGCGCGGGCGTCGAGTGCCGGAAACATAACACAGACACTGGTCCAGACGCCTGCCATGATGAGAGTTTTGCGGCCGGTTGCGCGAACCGTTGCGACGAAATCGTCATTGTCCCAGGCGTTTACTTCTCCCTTGCGCGGCACATAGTCGGCGTGCGGCGCCAATTCATGGATCTCGGGCATCAGTGGACCATTGGTGCCGGCAGGTTCCGAAGCAGTGGTGATCACCGGGATGTTCAAGAGAGTGGCGAGCCTGGCGATCATTTCCACATTCCGGCGCAGATCGGCGACCGGTATGTCCTTGACCGTCTGGAACAATCCCGACTGATGATCGAGAAGCAGGATCAGCGCGTCGGAGGGATCGATGAGGGCTGCGCCGCCGCCGGTGGGAAGGACGCTCGGCTTGGATTTGCTGTTGTACATGGTCATTTTCCTTTTCTTGGGTTCCAATTAACGGATCAGGTTTCGGGCGAGGAAGTCGCGCATGACCGGGATCATCTCGTCCGCCTTGTCCTCCAGGGCGAAATGTCCCGTATCAAAAAAATGAAGCTCGGCTTCGGGCAGGTCGCGGAGGAAGGCGCGTGCGCCTTCCGGCAGGAAGATGGGATCATTTTCGCCCCACAGGATCAGGGCCGGCGGCTGATGGGCGCGGAAATAGGCGTGGAAGTCGGGGTAGAGCCCGACATTGGTCCTATAGTCGTAGATGATGTCCAGCTGGATGTCCGTGCTGCCCGGGCGGTCGAGGAAGAGCTGATCGTATAACCAGGCCGCCGGATCGATCCGCGTCTCATCTTTTGTGCCAGTGAGATATTGGAAACGTGTGCCGTCAAGCGATAAAAAAGGCCGCAGCGCGTCGCGGTTTACCGGGCCGTTGTCGGCCCAGTAAGCCCGCGTCACTCCCCAGAAATCCCCCATGCCGTCTTCATAGGCGTTGCCGTTCTGGACGATCAGGGCGGTCACCCGATCCGGATGCGCGAGCGCCAGACGAAACCCGGTTGGCGCGCCATAATCCATGACATAGAGCGCGTAGCGTTCGGCGCCCAGCTGTTCGAGGAGACCGGCGATGACATCCGAGAAAGTGGCAAAGCTGTATTCGAATTCGCTGGAAGACGGCATTGCCGACAGACCGAACCCCGGAAGGTCGGGCGCAATCACATGATAGTGGTTGGCAAGCGCTGGGATGAGGTTGCGGTACATGTGCGAAGAGCTTGGAAAGCCGTGCAGCAACACCACGACAGGGGCGCCTTTCTCTCCAGCCTCGCGGTAGAATAGTTCCACGCCTTCAACGCTGGTGGTTCGGTGATGGGTGACGGGCCGGGTCATTGTCCGGCACCTTCGGTCGGCGTTGCGGCCGAGGCGGCGGCTGCGATGAACGCCGCGACGTCCTGCGGGTGCGACAGCATCGCGGCGTGACTGCTGTCGATCTCGGTGATCGCAGCACTCGCACGCTTGGCCATCCGGCGCTGCGTGCTAGGCGGCACCATCCTGTCGGCGGAAGCGACGAGATAGAAGCTGGGTTTGGTCTTCCAAGCTGCGTGGGTAAGGGGTGCTATGACCGCTGCAAGGCCCCAGGGCAACTGCGCCGCCGCCATGAAGCGCGTGGTCGTGATGTCGACATCGGCGGCAAATACTTCCGGAAAGCTGGCAGGATCGACAACGAGGTAGCCGTCCTGCGGCGGCAGCAACGGTGCCTTCGTTTCGCCGGGCTCTTCCGGAGCTTCGTTCAGAGCCGCGACGGATTCGCCCGCATCCGGCACGAAAGCCGCGATGTAGGCCAAAGCCTGGGCTTTCGGGTTGACGCCAGCCTCGGTGATGACGGCTCCACCGTAGCTGTGGCCCACCAGGAGAACCGGGTGGCGAGCCGCGACAATCAGGCGCTCGGTCACGGCAACGTCGCCTTCAAGTGAGGTCGTCGGGTGTTGAGCGACGAGCACTTCAAAGCCGCGGTCGACAAGTTCGCCATGGACCTGTTGCCATCCGGAGCCATCGACAAATGCGCCGTGCACGAGGACGATCGAGAGGGACGGGGCACCAGCTGTCTGGGTGCCCGAAACGGGACTGGTCATGATCTTTTACTTTGCTGGGGGAAGTTGCGGGGCCGCTGGCCCCGCGGAACGGATTGGCTATCGATCAGTTGCAAACCTTGCGGTCGAGGAAATCCCGGATGAGCGGCACCATCACATCGAGCTTGTCTTCGAGGGCGAAATGGCCGCTATCGAGAATGTGCATCTCGGCATTCGGGAGATCGCGAAGATAGGGGTGTGCGCCAGGTTCGGGAAAGATCTTGTCGTTCTTGCCCCAGACGATCAGCGTTGGCGGTTGGTTGTCGCGGAAGAAGGCCTGGAATTGCGGGTAAAGCGGTACATTGCTGCCGTAGTCGCCCAGGAGATCCAGCTGGATGTCCTTGTTGCCCGGCCGGTCGAGCAAGGCCTGATCGACGACCCAGTTGTCGGGGCTGATATGTGAGACATCGCCCATTCCGTCGGTATACTGGAATTTCGTGGTTTCGAGCGTAACCAGACCGGCGAGCGCTTCCCGGCGTTCCGGCGTCTTCTCGGCCCAATAGGCCTTGATCGGATCCCAGAACGCGGCGAGGCCTTCGGTATAGGCGTTGCCATTCTGCACGATCAGGGTTTCAACCCGCTCGGGATGTTTGAGCGCGAGCCGGTATCCGATCGGTGCGCCGTAATCCATCACATACATGCTGTAGCGATCGGCGCCGACTTTTTCTGTCAGCTTGTCGACGACGTTGGTCAGGTTCTCGAATGTGTAGGAAAATTTGGTGTGGTCGGGCGCATCACTCTGACCGTAGCCGGGATAGTCAGGCGCGATCACGCGGTAGCGGTCTGCAAGCAGCGGAATGAGGTTGCGGAACATATGGGACGAGGTCGGAAATCCGTGCAGAAGCAGTAGCACCGGTGCGTCTTTGGGGCCGGCTTCACGATAAAAGACTTTTACGCCATCTATCGTCGTGTTTTTGTACTGAATGACGGGAACGGCTTTAGCGGCGATGACTGGGGTGTTCGGCACGCAGCGGGCTTCAGCCGCAACGGGAGAGATGGCCATGAGAAGTGCGACAGTGGCGAGCAGATTCTTTTTCATGATGCTTTCCTTTTCCAAATTGGGTGCCGATCCACATCAGCGCCTCTGGAAAAAGGACTAGCACCGCCGGTCCTCGGGCCTGGGATAAATAAGGGTAAAAAGTTGAACAGGCGGCCGTCAAAGCACTAACAATGAGCAGCGTGAATGGCTCGATCCAAACGAAAGCCGATCCGTTTAAGCAGCCTCATGCGAAGCTCTCCACGTCTGCGGTTCTTTAAACGACCGATAGCTTTGACGATCATAGAGAGTGTTTTTGCGGTAGAATCAGCGTGATAAGTTCTTCGGTTTGCCGGTTCTGGGTTCGATTCCTGTCAAGGCGAAGACGCTCGCAAGGCTTGCTCGAGCAAACTGCGGTTCACTCGCAGCGACGGTTTTGCGCTTCCATCCCCGTCGCTCTCGGTTGCGCTCAAGATTCGCATAAGCGGCCGTTCGCCGCGGCGCATTCCAGGGTCTGCCAAACGGACAACCGCTGTTTGTCTAGTCCTCCAGACTCATTAGAACTTGTTGATAGAACGCGCCTTGCGTATTCTCCGCAGTAAACCCTACGACCCATTCCCAATCCAAATTCAGTTTTCCTGCCGGGACTATTTGCCGCGCGATCTCATCCGGTGTGGTTTCATTGCTGGTTCCGTTCTCCCAGTCGTGAAAGGCTGCTTGTAGTTCCCGCTATCTTGCATGGTAATCAAGCCGGCATCGAACAGCCGGGAAAGCAGATAGCTTACCGGCTCTCGGAGCCGTGCACTTCGAAAGCCAGATGCTTGTTTGATTTGAAAACAATCGGAGTCCCGTTCTTTTCAAAAGCCTCTTTGGACGCTGTGTTGACCAACAGCACAAGCAAGTGCGCTTCAGTTGCATTGACCACGCTCGATTGGCCATTCCGAATAATGCAGCTACTGCGTTGATGGCAAGAATGCGCCGTAAGCAGACGCTAATCGTCGTTGCGCGAAGAAGGCTTTGATATGGTGGGCAACGTCGTCTGGAGCTTCTTCGGCCATGTGGTGTCCGCTCAGAATGCCCTGCCGCAGAACTATCTGATCGCTCCAGTCCGCCCAAGGATTTACCGGGTCGCCGTATAAGCTTTCCATGTCGTCGTGCAGTGACCAAAGAACGCCCAAGGGGCACTGGAGGCGTCGGCCGGCCTCCTTGTCGCGTCTATCATCATCATAGTCGAACTCCAGCCCTGCTCGATAATCCGCAAGCATGCTGCGCACCACTTCTGGCCTTCGAGTAGCAGCGAGGTAGTCCAGATTATTTTCTGGGCCTTGAGCTGCCTCCGCAGGATACCAGAGGTCAGGATCGGCTTGAATCGCAGCTTCCGCTTTTTCGCTTTGTGCAAAGAAAAACCAATGCCACCAGTTCTTCGCAAAACGCCAGTCTGCGCGGCTCAAAACCTCATAGATCTGAATGCCATCCATAACGACAAGGCCCGCAACGCTTTTCGGGAAGTCCATCGCGAGCCGGAACGCGCGATACGATCCACGGTCATGGCCCGCGACACCGAACCTGTCATGCCCGAGCCGTGCCATACATTCATGTAGTGCCGCGGCCTTTGCCTTTCCCGAACTGGCCGCGAGAGTTTCCGGCTGATAGCTCCGCCCGAAGCCAGGCATATCCGCGCAAACCACAGAGAAGTCGCGCGCAAGCTGAGGGGCGACCTTGAACCAAGTAGTATGGGCCCTGGGGTGTCCGTGAAGAAGGAGGATGGGAAAGCCGGACCCGCCATACCGCACACGTATCTTGCCTTGCGATGTCGTCAGAAGTCTTTCAGTGAATTCTTCAAAAAAGTCCGCCATCGTCTGTCCCTCGATCAGGTCAATTTCCCTAACTAAGACAATACGCACTGGGGGAGAACTCGTTCCTAATGCCGTTCAAGACCACAGCAAACTTCAGCCGTTTCCCGAATAATTCCACGGCAAAAGCTCATCGATGCTCCTCTGCGTGCGACCGATGAGGATAGCGTTGAGCGTCGCGGTAAACAGGTCAACGGATCGACGGCATTGTTTGCAGGTCTCAATGAGCGAGGGCGACGGTCGCCCAGTTCTCCGCCCACGGCATCGTGGCCCGCGAATAGTGCATTCTTTCAATTGAGAGCAATTCCCCGTTCATTCCGATCAAAAAACGCGGGCTTCCTGAGTTAACCCACTTGCCGAGAGGGAGGCGGGTTTATTTGTTTTGTCTGGCACGACCCGAGAACCACTAAATTATCGCGGTAGCGCTATCAATAACCGTTCTGGTTTGCTGAGCGCGCCTTTGGCCCTTCTAGCTACACTTTATCTCGTTCTGCCTGATCGCGCCCAAACTCGTTTGTCCCTTCGACAAAAGCACACGTATACCGTCCGCTGCATCGAGCAAGACATGCACCTTTTCATCTTCGGAGAGCTCTCCGGTCTCCGTAGTTGCGGTGCGGAGATAGCTAATCAAATCAAGATTGATCGGCTCGCCAGGTGCTTCCTCGTGAAGTCTTTGAACCATATTTATTGCTCTATTCAGCAACGTTCTCATTTGGTGTGAAGTGAGGTTCGGTACGTCCGACGCCGCTTTTTCCAACTCTGAAATAAGCCCCATAGGCATAATTTTAGCCCTCCCGCCTGATCTATGTCCTCTCCGTCGTAAATGAGAGCACGTGATAATCGAAGAGTCTATGTGCGAAATCTCTATGGTCGAGCGCGACGACGCGCCAAATTTCACTTAAAACGGATAACAGATTTAAGGGGGATTCTCGCTATCAAATGGCCGTCGCCGCGAATAACTTCAAACGAGCTGCCATCTACGACTTCGTCCTTGAGAATTTTTTCAGAGAGCATTTCTCTTGCAGCTTGGACGGCCTCTTGCCTGGCCTGCTCATCAGTTGAGAGGATTGCCCCCTCCATATCCACGGAGAGACCTTCAGCGTCTCGAACGTGGAAAAAGTACCGTGGCATAGCGATATTCCCGGCATGCGTTCAGAAAAAATCTCGACATCAACGAACAGTTACTTGCCATAGTTCCATGCTTTTATGTTTCGCGCGGGATACCTATCGCTCTGCACTATTCGAGCTAATCTAAAAAGAAGCCCTCCGGCGTGGAAACCTCTGCGTGATGGCCCTCTTGGTTTGTGCGATATTTAAGGCCGATCCTCAACGCGCAGAGAGATTGGAGTCGGGTCTACCCGGCTAGAATTTTTATTAGGGGAGCCGATTACGCAGCGGCGACTAGACCGAGAACGCCACCAGCCCTATGAGGAACAATATAACAAGCGGAACCAGCAACCGGCGAACTTTCCGCTCCGTCCCATTCCTCGGTTTGTTGGCGCCTCCGAACATGCTACCCAAAACGGATTCAAGAAAGCATCCGAGCATTGCAAACCTTTTCAGCTCGTTTCTTCACTCTGCTTTTTTCCCGCATCCCCTTTCAATGACCCCCTAATGCTCACATATGCGTGGCATAGGAGCGATACGAAAAATCCTACGAAGGCCAGTGACGAATAGCCTATTATCCGATTGGAAACGTTGTGCCAGCCTGCAAGCAAGGCGCCGCCGTGAAGCAGCATCAGGACCAAGAAGGTGATTTGGAAGCACATGGCCGCTTTCCAGAATCCTGATGCATTCGCAATGTAACTCGCCAGCCAAGACGACCCGCGAGGCTTTTTTGTTGGTTCAGGCACCGCTCACTTCTCCCCTTTCACCCGATCTCCCAAAATATTCCACCGCCCACAAAACCGGCGGCGCACCCTCCGCTCTGAACGTCTTCGGTTCACCATCATCGTGACGGCTCCTTGAATGGATAATGCTCCCAGCAATGCCAGGACGACTTCCCAACTTTATTGCGACTAAAGCCGAAGCCACCCCATTACGACACCCCGGATGCTCACACCAGTGGTTCTCGTGAATGCCGTCGCCGGTTTTGTCAGTCTGGTCGCTCATGATTCTGTTTTCCAAACAATTCGCGTTGTGCCTACCGAAGCTTCCTTAAGGGGCACCCGTACTTTTCTCTTCCACTCCGTCAGCGCATCGTCTGGCGACGTGCAAAACACCCAGCGGATACGGTACACGCTATATTCGTTCAGCGTTGGGGTCGCTGTTGGGCACAGCGCCTCAGCTGCAGTTCGACACCCAGGGGTTTCGCTGTCGTATTGCTGGACCGGTTTCGCAGCTGCGCACTGAAAGGCAGCCCGGGTAGCGATGATCACCGATGTCAGAACCACCGTGTCGAAATGGCAAGGAGTAAGCTATAGTCGACATGGACAGGGCAGCCTTCAGCGGGCCAGCCCGGCGCTATTTGCATCCAGCGCCACGCATATTTGCCCGACGCCCGATTGAGCAGTGAGTTGTGGGGGACGCGGTGTTTCATCGGTCTCGACCGTATGGCCATTCAAGACCTTAGCTAAACCAGTACAGGGCGCCGACGGTTCAGATCCCTTCAACTGCAAAAAGTCACTCCATGTCGCCAGAAGACCCGCCTTTGCTGCAGGAAGGGCTCTAACTCGTCCCGCCTACGTCGTGACAAACGCCTGCGTAATCTGTGTCATTCTCCGCGCGACTACTTGAATCACGAAGGGCTCATCGTATTGGCTCCCATGAGCGATATCATTCCGACCTTTGTAAAACTCTCTAACGTCATTGTATTCCTTGCGGCCCTTTTGGAGCAGCAACGAAGCCTTTAGCAAAAGTGGGATATCGGAAAGCTTCTTACCCTCCCACACCGACCAAGCCCTAACATCCTGCCAGAGGCCGGCAGACTTGTTGGCTATCAAACTGGCGAAGGCTTGATTGATCGCCTCTTCGAAACGGGTGAACAAGAAAAGAAAATATGCTTGATCGTTCCGTGCTCGATCCAGCCAACCTTGATCGAACGCGGATTCGTCATCAACTTGATTGGCCACAACTATTGCACTCTCAAACGCTGCATCTGCGGCGGCATGTTGGCGAGCAATCTCTAGAAACACACTCATTTGATCCCCAGCAAGCTGAAGAACGTTTCTCTATTGAACTCTACACCTGAGCGCTTGTCGGACGAGTATAGATGCCAGCGCTCTGGGCGAGTCAGATGCTCAGACTCATCAACAAGGATCGGCGCCTCGTTAGGTGTGACGATGTCGACACGGCCATTTGCGCCGACAATCCAAAGCCCCTTTGGACGGAACGTCGCCAATTTGGTGGTCCCGTAAAAAACCGAGAATGCGTTCATGTCGACAGGAGGAATTCCGTAACGTTGCATTAGCTCTTCATTCATGAGCACGGCGCCTGCATCGGCGACGCTCAGATTCTGGTCGCCGAGATCATCCACCCAGGTTCTAACGGTCTCGTTAAGCCTCTGTAGGCGATCGAGCCAATCTCGGACACGCTCTTCGACCCTGTGTTGCCAGCGAGCGGACTCCTGGTCGAGGTACGCTCTTTCAGCCTCAGCAGGCAGAATCAAACCACTGTTGGTCATAAGCAAGATAAAGCCGGCCCTGCTCTGGGATTTCAAACCCATGCACGGTGAGCGCTCCGCCTTTATATCCGTAATCCCGTACTCTGCCTTCGATCTGCTCGATGTAGCGAGCTATGGTGCTGCCGGTGAGCCATGGTCTGTCGTCATCAGCGACGTAGTGCCACTTTTCGAGATGACGCGCGATCCATTGCCAATCCGAGTTGGATAGACTGTTGAGGATCTCATCGGGAGTCGTCATGCTTCACCTCCAAAATATGTCATTACGTTTTCGTAACAGACTGTCTTAAACAGGTTGCTTACGCAACCAACGAACTTGGAATGCGGTTCAGGTTGCGAGCCTTTGTCCAAGCCGCCGTTGGTTCGATATGGTTCAAGGCGTATGATGCGGAGTGTGTCCAAATTGAAAGCGGTCGCAAACAATGAGGACTTGCTGCAACGCTGCATCTGCCTGCGCACCAGACCGGCTAGTGGCAAACCAGCAGTCACGACTTGACAACCTCACTCTGCATCTTGTTGCGATACAGGGAACGGTAACGCGCCGGCGATTGGCCGATGGCGCGGCGGAAGCTGGCGGCAAAAGCGCTGTCGGATCCATAGCCGAGCGACTGTGCAATCCGTGGCAGTGGCTCGTTGCCACGCCGCAGCCGGGCGGCGGCAAGCCGCATCCTCCAGTTCGCGAGATAGTCGATCGGCGATGCTCCGACGGTGGCACGAAATCTTTCGGCAAATCCGGAGCGGGACTGGCCGGCAAGAGACGCCAGTGCTTCTACCGTCCAGCGGCGCGATGGATCGGCGTGGATGGCCCGCAGTGCGGGCGCCAGACGAGCATCCGCAAGGCCGGCGAGCCAGCCGGGATGCTGTGATGTCTGGCGCGCCATATAGGCACGCAGGACATGGATAAACACCAGACGCAGCAGGTCGTTGCAGGCGACGCGAGCACCCGGTGCTGCGCTGTTTAACTCCAGGTCCAACTGTTCGAGCAGCCAGCCAATCGGTCCGGCCTCTTCGTGGTCAATCACTACAACAGGCGGCAGGGCGTCGGTGAGGAGTGAGCCATCGACGGTATCGAGGTTGACGCTGCCGCCGAGGAGCACGAAATCCCGACCATCGCCCACTGAGACATCGAGATTACCCCCAGCGAATACCTCTGCCGCCGCTATCGGCGTCACGTTGGGATCGCTACAAAGCGTAAACGCCTTGCCGCTGACCACAAGACAATCGCCGGCTTCAATGCGCAACGGTGCCTCTCCCTCCGAGATCAGCCAGGCAACACCTTCACGGACTGCATTGAACTTGAGGTAGCCCGGTGGTGGAAAAGCAACAGACCACGCGCCTCCGGCTGCAAAACGCACGGAGAACAGCGCACGCGCATCGATGGCGCTGAGCACGTCGGACAGGGGATCCTGGATGTTTTGGACGATCACGACAGAAATCCGGATCCTGCAGGCTGGGGACTCCGAGAACCTACCCGATATAGGGGACGGACACCAGACCACAAATGAAGGAGTAACAACATGTCCGAACAGAAACCTATTGGATCTCGTTTCAGCGCATCCAGCACGGCACGCGAGGTCACCGAGGGTATCGACCTTTCAGGCAAGACGGTGATTGTCACCGGCGGCTATTCCGGTCTCGGCGTCGAGACGACGCGGGCGCTCGCTGGTGCCGGCGCTCGTGTCATCGTACCGGCTCGCAGTCGCGAAAAGGCCGAACGCACACTTGCCGGTATCGACAATGTTGTTATCGAAGCGATGGATCTTGCGGATCCCGCATCGGTTGCCGCCTTTGTTGACAGGATCGTTGCGGCGGGCATGCCCATCTCAATCCTGGTCAACAGCGCCGGCATCATGGCGACGCCGCTTGCCCGGGATCAGGCTGGGCACGAGAGCCAGTTTGCCACCAATCATCTCGGCCATTTCCGGTTGGTTGCAGGCCTGTGGCCTGCGCTGGTCAAGGCTGGCAACGCGCGGGTGGTCTCTGTGTCATCGCGCGGCCATCAAATCGGTCCAGTCGATTTCGACGACATTGATTTCAAGGCTCGCCCTTATGACAAGTGGCAGGCCTATGGCCAGGCGAAGACGGCAAATGCTCTGTTCGCGCTTGAACTTGATCGACTTGGAGCAGGGTGTGGCGTACGGTCATTTTCCTTGCACCCGGGCATCATCCTGACCGATCTCGCCCGCCATCTTACCGAAGACGAGATCAAGTCTTTTGATGTCTACGACGAGAATGGCAATCGTCGAGTCGATCCATCGCGCGATCTCAAGACGCCGGAACAAGGGGCAGCAACAAGCGTCTGGGCAGCAACGCGACCCGAACTCAACGGTATTGGGGGCGTCTACTGCGAAGATTGCGAAGTCGCCCTGCCGCAGGCTGAGACGGATGGGACCAAAGGTGTGGCGCCTTGGGCCATGGATCCACAGGCTGCTGAACGGCTCTGGCTGCTTTCTGAGCATTTAACGGGCTTGTCAGTAGGTGATCGTCGAGGCTGAGCGCATATCGGCACACGAGTGATTTGCGGTGTTGTCAGGCGAGGTCTTCGGTCAGTCGAAGGCCTGCTACATCGTGGTCAGTCGGTTTCACGCAGGAGTAAAACAGCGGCTCACCTTCATAAACACTCTGAAGTGTTCGATCCGGATAATGCCTTCCGTGTCTGGGAGATGGCGACCGGGATGGTCGCATCTGCAGGTCGAAACACCCTGTCGGACCTCGACGGCCCGGCAGGGAGGTGCCTATGCGGTTGCACTGCTAGCGCGATCACGCCTTGGCTGCAACCGGAAGCCGGAATGGCGCTCCGAGACGATTGAACGCGTTCATCGCAGCGATCGTGATCGTCAGATCGACGAGGTCCTTCGGTTCGAAAGCTGCGGCTGCGGCGGCATAGGCCTCGTCCGAGGCGTGGGTCTGGCTGACATTCGTGACTTCTTCAGCCCAGGCCAGTGCTGCTCGTTCCTGGTCGCTAAACAGGTGAGGCACCTCATCCCAGACAGGAACAAGCGTGATCTTATCGACGGACATCGTCTTGCGCAGATCGCGACTATGCATGTCGATGCAATGGGCGCAGCCGTTGATCTGCGACACGCGCAGGAAGACGAGATGAATCAGCTCCTCAGGCAGGTTCGTTTTCTTGGTGACGTAGTGATGGACGCCGAAGAGCGCCTTGGCACCCTCGGGGGCGACTTCGGACCAGTTCATGCGGGACATATTGTTTTCCTTTCTCGTGGACACGGTTCTCCGTTCGCCGGAGAAACCGTCGTTGCTTGTGCTAGGTGAGGGGGTAGGTCTGGTAGGTAGCGCTACGGCTTTCGCGGTGTCGTCAGGGCGGTGTCATCGGTATCGACGACGAAGACGGCAAGCAGCTTCGCCGGCTCGGTCTTGCTGGCGTTGGCGCTGACGTCGTGGCGGTCGCCCGGCAGCTCGGTGAAGTTCTGCCCGGCGATGAAGGTCTTCGTCTCGCCACCGTTCACGGCGCTTTGGATGGCGCCTTCTAGAACCGTCGCATAGATCAAGGCGGATTTTGCATGCGTATGAGCGGAACTGTAGCCGCCGGGGCCGTACTCGACGAGGACGCCCTTCACGCTCTTTCCGGGAACGTCCGGGAGGGGATGCTCGTAAACCAGCGTCACCTTCGCGTCCTTCGTGTCATATGCAAGTCCAGGCTTGGCAACGTCATGAGCGGAAGCTGTGGCCAGAGAGACCGCAAGGGCTGAAGCGGCATGGAGGATGGTCTTCATGATTGTTTCCCTCCTATGCTCTGAGCCACTCGGCGATCGTGATCGCACCCTTGACGTAGTCTCCGTCGGGAACCAGTGAGCCGGCGACAACGGGAGCGCCGAAGTAGTCAACGGCGGCGTCGGCGTTGACCGGGCGAGCGTCGCCCTTGGCGTCGAGATAGGTCCGGATGAAGGATTCGAACGGTCCCCGTTCGGGCCCGGCAAGATCGACGGATCCGTTCTTCGGCTCCCCGAGCGCGGCTTCCACCAAAGCAGCGGCGACGTCGTCGGCCGCGATCGGCTGGAAGTCGATATCCGGCACTTTCACTGCGCCGTCGGCCGAGTAGGCGCCCACCAGTGTCTCCGTGAATTCGTGGAACTGTGTCGCGCGCACAATGGTGTAGGCCTGGCCCGATGCTGCGACGGCGTATTCTTGGGCGAGTTTGCCGGCCATGTATGAGTTCGCGGCGAGGCGGTCCGCGTTGACGATCGAGAGGACGACGTGATGGCGCACGCCCGCGGCTTGTTCGGCACGTGTCAGGTTTCGGCTCGACTTGTCGAAGAAGTCGGTGATGACGGCCTTATCGAAAGACATCATGTTCGACACGTCGATGACGGCGTCGGCGCCCGTAAGAGCCTCGGCCAGTCCTTCGCCCGTGTAGGCATTAATCCCGTTGCGGGAGCTTGCGACGACGGCTTCGTGGCCGGCGTCCTGTAGCAGCTTCACTGCCTTCGAGCCGATCAGGCCCGTGCCGCCGATGACGACGACCTTCTTCATCTTGGTCATGGTGCTTTCTCCTATGACGAGGCGCGATTGCCCGTCTTGCGTTCGTGGAGTTCAAGGAAGACGCATCCCCGGGCGGCGATGCCACCGTCGTCGAATGCACCAAGGTCCGCCAGAAGGTCCGCGACGGACACCTTGGCGAGTTCTGCGCGATAGGCCTTCTCGGCTTTCAGCATCGCGGCGTTGATTTGGCAGGGCTTAGTGAAGTAGCGCGCCGGAAGTGGATTCGGCCCGCGCTGGCGGATCTCGGCGCACCGGAAGGCGGGCGCTGGTCCTTCGACCGCGAGGACGATGTCGAGCATCGTGATGTCCTTTGGCGCCTTGGCCAGCCGATATCCACCTTTCGGACCTGGCGTCGTTGCGACGATCCCGGCGCCGGAAAGCGCCTGCAGATGCTTGAGGAGGTAGCTCGTCGATACGCCGTGGAGTTCAGCCAGTGCTGCCGCCGACAGGACGCCGTCTTCGGACAGCCCCGCCAGGAATGCCGTGCAGTGAATGGCCTGCTCGACGCCTTCGCTCAGTTTCATGGTGCATCTCCTAATCGTGGATATAAAATATCCACGATTAACTTCGATGTCAATCCGGGATCACGTAGACCGCTCAAAATTCGGAATATGACAGAAAATCGCGCTCCGGCGGCGGGGGGCTTGCCATAGTCAGGAAGCTCGCACTCTCATCGACGCCCGAACATGTTGCACTTGCCCCGGAATATCTCCGCCGCATGGTGGGAATTTAATTATTGACTGATCAATCAATAATTGGTACGTCGTCCGCATGGCAAGACCGAGAGAATTTGACCGCGACGCAGCGTTGGAGAAAGCCCTGAGGGTGTTCTGGGCAAAGGGATTTGCCGCGACCTCTACCGATGATCTGCGTGTGGCGATGGGCATCGGCAGACAAAGCCTCTACGGCGCCTTTGGCGACAAACGTACTCTTTATCTGGAAGCGCTGGATACCTATCAGCAGCGGACAAACATTGGGCATGTCATGAGGTTGAGCGGCCCGACATCGCCTATAAAAGGCATCGAAGACCTGCTTTCCGGTCTTGTGTCGGAAGACGATTGCGAGCGGGCGCTGGGATGCATGGGGGTTGGATCAGTTGGCGAGTTTGGCGTGACAGACCCGGACCTTAATTCGCGCCGCAACTCTGCCAGTGCGGCGTTAGGTCGACGCATATTGGAGAGAGTGTTGGAGGGGCAGCGTTCGGGGGAAATCAATCCCGTTCTCGACGCTGAAGAAACTACCGCGTTCATTCAGATGACGATGACCGGCCTGCAGGTGGCTGCGCGTGGCGGCGCAAAAGCTCTCGATCTGAAGGCGATGGCACGATTTGCAACACAGCGTCTAAAACCATAACGCGGCCTCCGCAACAAGGAGGTTTTTCATTTGCTCAATTATGGACTGATCTGTCAATAAAAGGAGAATCCCATGACAATCGACGAACGAAAGACCGCCCTCGTATTTGGAGGTGCCCGTGGTATCGGCGCCGCTGCGGTCGAAAGACTTTCAAAAGACGGCTACGATGTCGCCTTCACATATGTTTCGCGACCGGACAGCGCACAGGCGCTCGTGAACGAGATCGAGAAGAGTGGGCGCCGCGCGGTGGCCATCCAGGCCAATAGCGCAGATGCTGCCGCCATTCGTGGCGCGGTGGCAAAGACTGTCGACATCTTCGGGCCAATCGACGCCGTCGTCGTCAATGCAGGGATTTTGCGGCTCAACAGGGTGGATGCTGTCACTCTCGAAGAGCTCGATCTAATGATCGACATCAACATCCGCGGCGTTTTCTTGTCCATCCAGTCCGCAGTGCCGCACATGAAGGATGGCGGCCGCGTCATAACGATCGGGTCGAACACGGCGGAACGGACTGGAATGGCTGGAGCAAGCGTCTACCAATTCTCCAAGGCTGCGGTCGCAGCGATGGTGAAAGGCTTGGCCCTTGATCTGGCGCCGCGGCGCATCACCGTCAACAACATCCAACCTGGTCCAACGGACACTGACATGAACGCCGGCGCCATTGAGATGTTGTCTGACCGCAGCCCCTTGAAGCGCGTTGCCGACCCCAAGGAAATTGCGGGAATGGTGGCCTATCTAACGGGTCCCGACACGTCTTTCATGACAGGATCGAGCCTGACAATCGACGGAGGCTGGGCGCTATAAATTCAGCGCTCCAGGGGTAGGGCCGTTCACAGCGGCCCTCTCCACCACTCCGGCATCTTTCCTCGTACAGAAGTCTGCTGGGCAAAACTAACCGGCGGTCAATCTTTTGGCTTATCGCGGTGCAATTCGCGAGTTCCACTCAGTCCAAGAGCTCCCGGCGTATCCGGCATCACCCATGAAAATCGCCAAGAACGATCTTTCCGAACACTCCGCGGGCGTCCATCCGGCGATCGGCATCCGATGTAGCTGAGAGCGGACACAGTGCCCCGACAACGGGCTGAAGTTCTTTGCCCATCATTGGCAGCACATCGTCCCTGAACTGGCGGATCATAGCTCTCTTTTCTGAGCGAGATCTGGATTTCATGACCGTGCCCAGCAATTGCAAGTGATTGTGAAGGACAGTCCCGAGCGGAATGATGGCGTTGTCATCTCGCCCCAACAGGCCCACTTGGACAAGCCGACCACCAGGAGCAAGACTACGAATGTTGCGGACGAGGTAGGACCCGCCGACAAAGTCGATGATCAGATCGACCCCACAGGATGCCGTCGCATCGACGACCTCCGCCTCGAAGTCCGACCGCTGATAATCGAACACGGCTTCGGCGCCCTGCGAAAGCACGTTCCCGATGTTGCCCGCCGAAGCGGTGGCTAGCTCGGTTGCTCCTGCCGCTTTGGCAGGCTGGACTGCCGCCGATCCGATGCCGCCTGCAGCAGCATGAATGAGAACGGTCTCGCCTTTTTGCGGTTTGTCCGAGATGTGCAAGAGCCTCCCAGCCCGTGACGAAGCTTTCCATGACTGCGGTCGCCTCGATGAAGGACATCCCGGTCGGAATGGCAGCCGCCATCCCGCTATCGAGCCGCGCATACTGGGCATAGGCCCCGCCGCCGACAATCCCCATGACACGGTCGCCGACGGCAAAGCCGGTTACTTCGTTTCCGACGGCTGTCACTTCTCCCAGCGACCTCAAGGCGGAGGAATGGGGTTGCTATGCCTGATCGCAATCCCGATTGCAACGAGCATCATTCCGCCCGCCAGCAGGAAGGTCAACCGCATTCCGGAGGCGATGGCCGACGCGGTTGCGCGCGCGAACTCTTCCATCCCCACGCCGAAGGCAAAGACCGCCCCCATGGCAGACGCACCGGCAATCAAACCGATATTGCGCGACAGGCTGATCAAGCCCGATACCGTGCCGCGGCGGTCCTTGGAGACCTCGGCCAGGGCGGCGGTGTTGTTGGCGGCCTGGAAGAGTTGATAGCCGGGCGTCAGCACGATGATGGAGATCACATAGCCGGTGACGCCAATCCGATTTGGCAGAAGCGCCAGCAGGAACGATCCGGCGGCCAGCAGGGCAAGGCCGATGGCGAGGATGCGGCCACTGCCCCAAGCGTCGACCATCCGCCCGGACGGAACGCCGCTGAAGATGGAAATGACCGGGCCGACCGCCATGACGAAGCCGACCTGTGTCGCCGTAAGGCCTAGTGCGATGCCGAGATAGAAGGGACCGACCACGAGCGTCGTCATCATGACCGCAGCGACCACGATATTGACGAGGAGATTGGTAACAAGGTTCCGGGTCATGACTGACCAAAGGGTGACAGACAGCGCCTTTGCCTTGGCAGGACCGGCCGGAAGCAGCCTGATTGCCAGCACTAGGGCCAGTACCGCCAGCGGCACCTGCACCCAGAAGATGCCACGCCATCCCGCGACCGGTATCAGCAGCCCGCCGAGCGAAGGGCCGAGCGCGGTGCCCAGCGCCGACACCGTGCCGAGCAGGCCCATGGCGCGTCCGACACGCGCTTCGTTTGCGGTCTGGCGCATCAGCGCCATGGCGAGCGTCATCAGGAATGCCGCGCCTACGCCCTGAAGCGCCCGCGCGCCGATCAGCAACGACAGGTTCGGTGCAATGGCGCACAGCAGTGAGGCGATGGCAAATACGGCGAGACCGACCACCAGCATCGGCTTCAGCCCGCGGTTGTCCCCAAGTCGACCTGCGATCACCACGGACACGGTCATGGCTGCGAGATAGGCCACGACCACCGCCTGAACCTGCAAAAATGGTGCGGCGAAGGCGTCAACCAGCGCCGGCAGTGCGATATTGGCGATGCTAGTGCCGAGCGAGGCCAGCAGCATCGCGAGCGCCAATGTGACCGTGATTCCGGTTTTTCCTTTTCCAATGCGAATGATTTTGTCTGTTCCACAGTCTCACCTACTTGCTTCGATATTCGTTCGAGAGCAGGCTGCCACTTTAAGCCGACTTGAGGTCAAGCATGAAATTTCTGGATATTGGAGAGGTCGCGGCAAAGAGTGGGATGAAGCCCTCGGCGCTGCGCTATTACGAGGAAGCCGGACTGATTTCCTCAATTTCCCGCCATGGATTGCGGCGACAGTTTCCGCCTGAAGTGCTCTTGCAGCTCAAACTGATTGCAATGGGCAAATCGGCGGGCTTTTCGCTCGAGGAGATCGGTGGGATGTTCAGCAAGAACGGAACGCCAAACATCTCGCGTGACGTGATCCACGCCAAGGCCGACGAAATTGACCAAAAAATCCGCGAACTGACGGCGCTACGCGCTACGCTCCGCCATGTCGCCGATTGCCCGGCGCCCTCCCATATGGAGTGCCCTACGTTTCGGCGGCTTGTGGATGTGGCGGGCAAACGAGGCGGGAAACACGGGAAGATGAAAAAGCCGAACCGAAGCAGGAGCCCTCAATAACCAAAACCATCCGGCGGTGACACCGCCCTTATACTCCAGATAAACAATCGTGAAAGCATCGATATCGATATTTTCGTCAATGATCCGCAGGTCCTCCCATATCTGAACCCGACAACACAGGGCTATATCCTGCAGGGGAACCCACAAACATTCATAGAGAGCCAGACGTTAAGCGCTGTAGACGTCGTCTAAAGTTAGGTAAATTGTAGGGGTGGCGAAGTCCATCTTGACCGGGGAAGAGAAACAGCAACAGCTTCCATCCAAGGCCGACGATGGGCGGTTAAATCACTGCCCTAGTATCTCGGGAACTCGCAGGGATCACGATTTCCACGCGTAGTCCACCTGACGGCGTATTGGTGGCCGTTGCGCAACCGCCATGCCATTCGGCAGCGCGGCGGGTGATGGCGAGGCCGAGGCCAAAGCCCGAGCGCGTCGTGACGGTGGAGCTCTGTGAGAACGGTTGGAAAATAGCGTCCAGTTCCGCGTCCGGTACGCCAGGTCCCGCATCCTGGATGGAGAGTGAAAGTTGCTGACCGTGTACTTCCGAAGTGACGAGAACAGATGTCTTGTCTCTGGTGTAGGCAATTGCATTGCGGATCACGTTTTCTAGCGCCCGGTAAATCAATTCACCGTTGACGGAAGCAACGAATGTGTCGACGCCTTCATATTGAACCCTAATATCGCGTGACTGACCTTCGAACCTCGCATCTTCGACAATCTCCCTCACGAGATCGACAACATCCAGCGTTTGTCGATCAAAGCGCGGAGCGTTTCGTTCCGAAAGCCTCGCCAGAGTTAGGATTCCCCCGACCAATTCATCTAAGCGTTCGACTTCTCTTCCCATTCGCTCGATCATTGCGGTCAACCGCGCCGGGTTTTGTTGCAAGAGGCCGATAGCCGCCTGTAATCTTGACAGGGGTGAGCGTATCTCGTGAGAGACATCGTGAAACAACTGTTGCTGTGCAATCTGGAGTTCCTGAAGGCGTGCTGCCGTAATGTCGAGGTCGTGCGCCAGAGAGGCAACTTCGTCGCGCTTGCTGCCAATTGTATGCGCTATTCGAACATCGAGTTGGCCATTGGCTATGGCTCGCAACCCGTATCGAAGCTGCTCAACGGGGGTGATAAAGTACCGGGCGAGCCAGTAGGCAGCTGCCGCCGCTGCCATGAGGGCGGCTAACCACGGCACTGTCCGCGGCCAGGTTTTTGAAATAACACCCTGAGGCGAGGCAGCGATCTGGACCTCGTAGCAATTCCCGTCGCTTACCGCGTTCACAACTAGATCATGTCCCGCCTTAACCCCACAGTCGAATGCTGGACCAACCGGGCTGATGCGAATGGATAATTCGCGACCAGTACGCTGCATGGCTGCCACCAGCTTCTTTGCAGTGTCATATCCATCTGATTGCAGGACCTGGGCCGTTGTTTCCAGGGCAAGCCTGTGTTCGCGGTTGGCGACTTCTTCTTCAAAAGGGGATTGGAACATGGTGCTAATTGCAAACAGCAGTGCTATCGACCCTGCCATGGCAAGCCAGACCACGCTGAAAAATTTCCAGAATAGTCGATGCATCACTAGCCCTCTAACAGCTGATAGCCGCGGCCTCTTACAGCCTGAATCCACGGCTGCCCGTCTTCGCGGGTTCCGAGCTTTTGGCGGATACTGCTGATATGGACATCGATGCGGCGATCAAATGCGGTCAGTGGCTTGCCGAAGGCGCGCAACGAGATATCCTGTTTGGAAACCAACTGGCCGGAAGAACGGACAAGCACCTCGAGCAGACTGAACTCGGTGCCGGTCAGTTCGAGCTGGGTACCGGACCACTCGGCTCTACGGGTTGAAGGATATAGCGTCAGCGCGCCCGTTTTGAGCACCTCCAGCCCACCATCCCGTTCGCTTCGGCTAGATCGACGAAGTATCGCGCGGATTCGAGCGGCCAGTTCTCCCGGCGAACAGGGTTTTGCGACATAGTCGTCGGCGCCAAGATTAAGCCCGGAAATACGATCAATGTCATCACCGCGGGCCGTCAACATCAGAACCGGGACATCGCTAACCTGCCGGATTTTCCGCAACACATCGAGGCCGTTCATACGGGGCATCATGATATCGAGGACAATGAGATCGACCGGTGTCGTTGTTGCTACAACGACACCGGATCTGCCGTCGTCTGTGGTGTCAACCGCGAATCCTTCTTCGGTCAGGTATTCGCAGAGCAGATTTGTAAGCTCGATGTCATCATCGATTAAAAGCACCTTAGGCATGTCTTGCATCCGTCGCGTCGATGCTTGAATTCTTTAAGGCCTGACGCCCGTAAATACAGCAGTTTTACATAACTTAACACGTTCTTGACCGACATTAACATCGCGATCCCTATAGTGCAGCCGACAGCTTAAAGGCAGCCCGGATCATGCGTATAGTCTTCTCTTCAGGTTCCGTCCTCGCCACGTTGGCGGTACTCAGCGGTTGTACCGCCCTTGGCACCCTCAAACCTTCAAATTCTGTCGTGTCAGCCTATTGGCACGCGACGTTGCCGCATGGAGGACGCCCTACTGATCTCGTCGCGTGGTGGGCAAGCTTTAAAGATCCTTCGCTGACGGAATTGCTAACACTGGCGGAACGGGAAAATCCGACCGTTCAAGAAGCCGTCGGCAATATCGACAAGGCGCGTGCGACGCTGGATAGCGCACGTGCGGGCCTCTTCCCGTCGCTGGATGGATCTGCCTCTGCATTGCGCGAGGGCAACAAAGGCGATGACCTCAATAAGATTGTAGCCGGAACGAACAAAAGTGGTGGTCTCGACGCAGCCTGGGAACTTGATTTGTTCGGCAAGACTAAGAAAGAAACACAGGCTGCGGCTTCGAGAGCCAGAGGCAAGGTCTGGTCATGGCATGACGCACGGATTTCCGTCGCAGCCGAGGTCGGTGATTACTACGTCCAGTATCGCGCGTGTCGCCAGTTGGAAAAGCTTTACCGCGACGAGCTCGCGTCGCAGAAAGAGACACTGCGCGCCACTGAAAAGTCAGCACAGTCCGGCTTCACGTCAACTGCCGATTTGGCGCTCTCCCGCGCAAGTGCGGCGACATCCTCGTCAAATTTGACCGCCCAACGTGGTGACTGCGAAATCATCATCAAGTCACTGGTCCAACTGACTGCTACCGATGAAGTGGTGATCAGAAAATTGCTGGACCAGGGGAAAAGTAGCATTCCACAGCCTTCATCGTTGCGGATCGCCTCTGTACCGGCGGACGTTTTGAGGCAACGGCCTGACGTCAATGCGCTGGAAGCTGAGGTCGCAGCAACGGTTTCGGATGTTGGCGCGGCAAAGGCCGACCTCTATCCAAGTCTCAGCTTGAGTGGATCCATTTCAATCAGCGAGATCCACCGTAACCGGCAGATCGATACCGTGGTCCTTTGGTCCTGCATTGTCGATACCGCTCTTTGATGGCGGCACCAAAAGGGCTGCCGTCAGAAGTGCAGTGGCGGATTACGATGTTGCTGTCGCAAGTTACAAGTCCGGCGTCTTGACGGCTGTCGCAGACGTGGAAACAGCCCTCATTCGCGTCAACACGGCTTTGAAGCGTATCGGCGATGCCAAGATGGCCGCTGATAACTATCAAAGCTATTTCCGCTCGGTCGATGAGAATTGGAAATCTGGTGGCGTCAGCATCCTCGACCGGGAAGAGGCGCGTCGCTCGGCACAGTCTGCCGCCATCACCCTCATCGAAATCAGGCGCGACGCGGTCCGATACTGGATCGCGCTCTACAAGTCCCTGGGAGGCGGTTGGTCCGCTCGGGCTGGCGTCTCGAATACCCTTATGACTGGAACACACTGATGCGTAGATCCGCTTTTTCCTCTCTCGCCATGGCCCTTGCCGTAACTTTCATGCCGCAGTCGGCCCGTAGCGAAGACGCCGCACAGACCGACTCTCAAGCTGCAGCTTTGACAGTGAGCGTCTCCAACCCCCAGCTCTTGAACTGGCCGGTGACTATTCCTGCGAGTGGTCGACTTGCCGCATGGGATGAAGCGGTCATCGCCGCTGAGGTTAGCGGCTTTAAAATCATCGACGTCAAAGCAGATATCGGTGCGACGGTTGAAAAGGGAGACCTGCTGGTGCAGTTCTCCGCTGATACGGCGCAGGCGGATTTGGAACAGCAGGAAGCGACGGTCGAAAAGCAGGAAGCGGCGCTCGATCAAGCGGTTGCGGATGCGGATCGCGCCCGAGGACTGACGGGGTCCGGTGCGTTGTCGAAGCAGCAAACGACAGAGTATCTGATCAGCGAGCGCAAGGCGAAAGCCGACGTCCTCTCTGCGAAAGCTGCGTTGGCATCTTCGCAACTGACACTGGACCGGACAAAGGTTTACGCCGTCGATGACGGGATCATATCTGCGCGTTCGGCATCTCTCGGTAACGTCGTGAATGCCGGTGACGAACTGTTCAAGCTCATCCGGCAAAGCAGGGTCGAATGGCAAGCGGAGTTGCCGGTAAAGCGGTTGTCCGAAGTAAAGCAAGGAACGAAAGCAGTTATACCGACCCCTGACGGCAATATTAGTGGCGAGGTTAGGTTGGTTTCACCCACTACGTCGACAAATAATGGTCGGGTCACGGTTTACGTGACCCTCCAGCCCGAGGCAGGAATGCAAACCCCGAAGACCGGCATACTCGCCAGCGGCTACTTCGAGTTCGACCACGCCGATGCGCTGACAGTGCCAGCGACAGCCGTCACGCTCCGGGACGGGTTTTCCTATGTCTTCATTTTGAATGAGGCTGAGAAGGTGACCGTTGCCCGGAAGCGCGTCGAGACAGGTCGCCGACAGGGCGACCGTGTCGAGATTGTTTCTGGTATCGAAAAGGCGGACAAAGTCGTCACAGCAGGTGGTGCTTTCCTCGCAGATGGCTCGGTTGTGCGAGTGTCCGACGGCACCACGATTGCCAAAAAGGAGGAAGCAAAGTGAATTTCTCCTCATGGTCCATCCGCAATCCCGTCCCGCCCGTTCTGCTTTTCGTCCTGTTGACCGCCTGTGGTCTGTGGGCTTTCAATCGCCTCGACGTCCAGAATTTCCCCGATATGGACCTTCCAACGATCGAGATCAGTGCTTCGCTGGATGGGGCGTCGGCGTCTCAGCTCGAAACGGAAGTGGCTCGCAAGATCGAGGATGAACTGACGGGCCTTTCCAAGCTGGACTCCGTCACAACAACGATCACGGATGGTTCTGTTAGCATCTCGGTTGCCTTCCAGGTTGGAAAGGACACCCAGGAAGCACTGGATGAGGTCAAGAGTGCTGTCGACGCGGCAAAGAGCGACCTGCCGGAAGAAATGAACGCGCCGACCGTTTCGAAACAGTCGTTGAACGCCTCGCCACTCATCACCTACGTCGTGCATTCAGACAAATTGGATTCTGCTGAGCTTTCTTGGTTCATCGACAACGATCTGTCGCGGGCGCTGATGGCTGTGGACGGTGTTGGTGAAGTCAGTCGCCTTGGCGGGGTCGATAGAGAAGTCAGGGTAGAGCTCAACGCAAATCTCCTCGATGGCCTTGGTTTGACCGCGAATGATGTCAACAGCCAGGTCGAAGCGGTGCAGTCCGATCTGTCTGGTGGCAAGGGCAGAATCGGCGGCGAAAGTCAGTCTGTCCGGACGCTTGCAACGGCAAACAGTGTAGAACAGCTCCGATCATTGCCCATACCCTTGCCTGCCGGGAGTTGGGTTCGACTGGACGAACTCGGAACGGTAACAGATACCCACAACGATCTTACCTCACTTGCCTACCTGAATGGCAAACCCGTGATTGCCGCTCAGATCAAGCGTTCAAAAGGCTATTCTGATACGGCCGTTACCGAGAAAGTTCGCGACGCGATGACGGTATTTGCCGCGGCCAATCCGGGCGTGACAATCGAAGAAGCCTACAACACCATCGTACCCACCGAGCAAAACTACGAATCCTCGATGCACATGGTCTATGAGGGCGCGCTCATCGCCGTTTTCGTCGTGTGGCTGTTTCTGCGCGACTGGCGTGCGACACTTCTCGCGGCTGTTGCCCTGCCGCTGTCGATCATACCGACTTTTCTCGTGATGTATCTGCTTGGCTATACGTTGAACACAATTACACTGCTGGCGATTTCACTTGTGGTCGGGATTCTTGTGGATGACGCCATTGTCGAGATAGAAAATATCGAGCGACACCTCAACATGGGTAAAAGCCCCTTCGAGGCGGCGATGGAGGCAGCTGACGAAATCGGCATGGCTGTTATTGCCACGACGTTTACCTTGGTCGCGGTCTTCCTTCCAACAGCTTTCATGGGCGGCATTCCGGGCATCATTTTCAAGCAGTTCGGTATTACTGCGTCAGTTGCCGTTCTCGCCTCGCTTCTGGTTGCGCGATTGCTAACGCCAATGATGGCAGCGTATATGATGAAGGCCAGTGGCAAGACACACGAAGAGGACGGCCGCCTGATGCGGAGCTACCTCTGGCTGGTAAAGGGTGCGTTGCGTCGCCGCTGGATTCCAGTGCTTGGGACGGTTGGGTTTCTGGCATTCACGATCCTTCTGTTGTCTCATTTGTCGACGGGCTTTTTCCCGGCCTCCGATGACAGTCAAACGCAAATTACCCTCACCACGCCATATGGATCGACGATTGAAGCGACTGACGAGGCGGCGCGAAAAGCATCCGAAATCATCGCAGGCGTAGACCACGTCACCTCGGTGTTTCAGGCAACCGGAACAGCGTCCACGGGCGGGATGAACAGTACGTCAAATTCAAGCACTAACAGTGCGACAATCGTCGTCAATCTAACGCCGATTGACGACCGGGATATAAAGCAGTCGGAGATCGAAAATGATTTGCGAAAAGCCTTGGAGCAGTTGCCCGGCGTTCGCCTGGAAATAGGCTCCGGAGGCAATGGGACAAAGCTCACGCTGACGCTTGCAGGCGACAATTCTGACCTTCTTGAACAGGCGGCGGCAAGCCTTGAAACTGATTTGCGCACGCTTCCAGGGATCGGCAATGTCACTTCATCCGCGGCCATGCAGACTCCGGAGGTCACCATAAAACCCGACCTTGCGCAGGCGGCCTCTCTTGGTGTGACGTCCAAGGCCATCGCCGAAGCCATTCGCGTGGCGACTGCTGGTGCGTATGATACCGCTCTGTCGAAGCTTAATCTGCCCGAACGCCAGGTCGCCATTCGCGTGATGCTCGACACCGCAAGCCGTCAGTCACTGGATGCCATCTCGCTGATCCCAGTCGATGGTAAAGAAAGCAAGATCGCGCTGGGTGCTATCGCCGACATCTCGATTGGCTCCAGCCCCAGCCAGATCGATCGGCTTGACCGATCGCGCAACGTCTCGCTGACTGTCGAGTTAAATGGCAGGAACCTCTCCGACGTGACCGCAGAAGCCGCACAGTTGCCCAGCTATAAAAACCTGCCGCAGGGCGTGAAGTTCGTGGAGCAGGGCGAATTAAAACGTCAGAGTGAGCTGTTCAGTAGTTTCGGCACATCCATGGCGATCGGCATTTTCTGTGTCTATGCCGTTCTGGTCCTTCTGTTTCATGATTTCCTCCAGCCTGTGACTATTTTGATGGCTCTGCCGCTGGCGCTTGGCGGCGCTCTGCTGCCTTTGGTGCTAACAGGTACGAGCTTTTCAATGCCTGCTGTTATCGGTCTGATCCTACTGATGGGAATTGTCTCGAAAAACTCGATCCTTCTCGTGGAGTACGCCATTGAGGCACGACGTGCCGGCATGTCTCGCTACGACGCCCTTGTCGATGCCTGCCACAAGCGAGTACGACCCATTATCATGACCACCATCGCTATGGCCGGCGGCATGCTGCCCGCGGCGTTGAGTCTCGTCTCGGGAGACTCAAGCTTTCGCCAACCCATGGGTATCGTTGTCATAGGCGGATTGATTACCTCCACCTTCCTAAGCCTTCTGGTCATTCCTGTGGTCTTCACTTTCCTGGATGACGCGCTTGTATGGCTCAAGGCGAGGATCGGAGGGGGCGAAACCAAGCAGGCAGAGGGATTTTCCACGCCACAAGTCTAACGCGTGCAGGACCCGCCGGGGACACCGGCTCTACATTGGGTCGCTGACATCTGCGCCCCACCGATGACGATACAGCGAATAGCCCTAGATTTGCAGACACCTTCTTTCCCAATCCATGAGCAAATCGAATTTCAGCGAAGAGTTTAAGCGTGACGCGGTGCGTCAGATCACAGAGCGAGGCTATCCGGTTGCGGAGGTTTCGCAGCGGCTCGGCGTCAGTCAGCATTCGCTTTACGAATGGAAGAAGAGTTTGCTTCGTTGAACGCCAAGGCAGCGACGAGGCCGATGAGATCAAGCGGCTGAAGAAGGAACTGGCTGGCGTCATCGAGGAGCGCGACATCCTAAATGTCAATCGAACGCAGGCCGCGAACCGGCTCCCCACTATCATCGAACTCACGTCGCACTCTGTAGCCGTAAAAGATACCGCCTGGCACCCGCCCATGTTTGGCAATGGTCTGCCTGCGCGCACGCGGTAGCGAACCTGTTCGAGCACTTCCTGCCTGAGAACCGCCCTCAATCCAAGTTCCATCGATGACACCCGCCGCGGCGCCGTGAACCTTCCATAAATCAACATCATGAAACTGCAGGATCTTGAGAATTTGGGCACTGTGCTCAACGTCGCGGGAAAGGCGATCAAGAGTAAGGCAGAGAAACACGCTATAGGCGCCGGTCTTCGCCACCGCCAAAGCGGCCTGGAGCCCAGACCGCGTCTCGAAAGACGAACCGCTTACATAGGCGTCGACGAAAGTTTCGGCCAAATGCCAGCCTTGTTGCGGAACGAATTGCTTTCCGAGATCGGGCTGGGTTTCGATCCAAGCGAGATCTTGTTGATCTGTTGCATAACGCGTGTAAAGCACGATTCTCTTGAGGACATGCATAATGACCGATCTGCCTATTTGTGTCGCGATCACCATGGTAGAGATCGAATATGGGATTCGGGGTTTTCATTCACCGCACAGATTCGATCTACGACGACAGTCCGGCTGAGCAATATCAGTTTCCGAGCCAGTATCTTGGCCGCGTCCAAGCCTGCGTTGGAGATTGGGTCATATACTACGAGCCTCGAAGGTTGCGGCGACGCGCGGATATTTCGCGGTCGCCAAGGTCGCACAGGTCATTCCAGACCCCAAAGCGTCCGGTATGCATCTGGCTCTGATCGAACCCGGCAGCTATCTCGATTTCGTCAACGCTGTTCCTTTCAGCGGGCCAGATGGCGTGATCGAGCGGGGAGTGCTCAACGACGCGGGGCGAATTTCGGGAAGGGCGCAAGCAGCCGTGCGGCCGATCTCAGCCGCAGACTTCAATCGTATCTTGTCAATTGGCCTGGCAGAGGATCAACCGGAACTGCCGCGATCGGGCGAGGCAATAGACAGGCCAACTGGCGCCGGATTCTCGGGCGGCATTCAAGCTCCATTTATGTTCGAAGAGGAAAGGGTGCGGGTCACACAGCTTTCATCGCGTATCGTTCGCGATCGCCTGTTTCGCCGACTGATCTTGCAGGCCTACGACAAACGATGCGCGATAACAGGCTTGAAGCTGATCAATGGCGGCGGCCGCGCGGAGGTTGATGCCGCCCATATTCGCCCGGTTGAAGCGGACGGCCCGGATATTCTGTCGAATGGCATCGCGCTCTCTGGCACGGCACACTGGATGTTCGATCGCGGCCTTATCGGCTTGTCGGACGATCTTGAGGTCCTGGTTTCGCGTCAAGCGAACGACCGCGGCAGCATCCAAGGTCTTATCAACAAGACCGGAAGAGCGATCGTACCGGCAGGTGTTCACGAACGCCCGCATCCACAATTTCTGAGATGGCATCGCGAGAATACCTTTAAGCAATAGCGCGCCAACGGCTCAAATCCGTTCAAGTGCTTGATGGGACACATTCATTGCGGCTCGCAAGGTATCGTTGATGCGCTCTTGCCAGCTCGGACCGTCCGCCTGAAAATGCGAAAGGACATCACTGTCGATTTTCAAGGATACAAGCTCCTTGGTGTTGGAGATTGCGGACCGTTCAACGGCTGGAGCTGCGACCTTCTGCGCCGGTTTGAACAGCGCAGCCGGTCAATTTCTACTTTCAGGCTGTATGTCAAAACAGCGGTGGTCGCACCCCACATTTGGTGGGCAGCCGAAATAACGCAATTGCTGCTGATAAACTGGTCAACCGCCCCTCAATCCGGAAGAGAACGCTTATCGCGAAGGTTACTCTAAGTTGGCCGATCAACATGCACCTTTGCTCTTTCAGTGGCACTTCATTCTTGCACCACCAGGATCAGGCAGAAGCCTGTGCGCCTAGACCAAACGAGACCATCGCCGCTTCACACGCACGCGTAAACCGCATTGACGGACCTTCTTTGCCAGCGGCAAGTTTGCTGACGCGTGCTCCCTCTAACAGCATGGACAGCGTATCAGCCAAAAGTTCGGGATCGCTTACACCTGTCGAACGACAAAGATCGGCAAGCCGGGAATGCTGTTCCATCTTCAACGTTTCTATTATCGCATGTGCAGGGTGCCCTTGCTCTTTCAACTCTACCGCAGCATTGGCCAAATCGCATCCATAGGGCTCGCTGGAAAGACATTGTGCGCGCGCTTTAACCCATGCCGCGAGCTGAGCCCTCGGGTCGCCCGGGTTCTCTTTTTCGAGATCTTCCCAGGCTTTATCGAGCGTTCGAGAACTGTGCTTGAGCGCTTCACACACAAGATCGTCCTTGGAACCAAAATGTCGGTATAAGGTCATCTTGTTGGTTGAGGCGGCTTCGGCAATGGCATCAACACCGATGCCGCGTATCCCATGTTCACGAAAGAGTTGGCAGGCCGTTGACACAATCCGGTCACGAGGTGCGATTTTCTGCTCAGAAGCACGATCAGATGTCTCGGATTTCATGAGTTTAATTTTTACCCTCAAGCGGTGTTGACATGCGTGTTACCGATCGGTAACTATCACAAAAGTTACTTACCGGTAACACCTTGGCGCGAGCCCGTCAAGCAATCGCCCGCTTTCACAGCTTAGGAATTATCGAAAGGAGACTGAGATGAGACAGACGATAGACGAGATGACGCTCGCCGAGATTTTCGCAGATCCACTGATCCGTTCAGTCATGCGCGCCGACGACGTGGGCCTGGACGATTTCAAAGAGTTGATGCATTCGGCGGCGACGTCCTTGACGACACGCGATGGCGCAGCATTTGCTGGACAGTTTGAAACGAGCGCGCCTGCAGCTTCATCGAAGCGTACACTCGTAACCGCCGTACAGCCCTTGTTCGCAGGTTTCTTTAAGCCTTGCGCTGCCCATATGTGAATGTGGCCTGCATCACCATCCCACAAGTCGGGCTTATGCGCGGTGGGATGGCTAATCGCGCGCTGATCTTTCAGATATTGGTATCTCCTGCGCCCGTTTGGGCATGAAGAAATTGTAAAGTATTTAACTATAACTAATAGCAAGAAAACGAGCTAAGCACGGCCGTGGAACAATCGGTTCTAGTCCGTGTTTTGCGAAATGCGGCCCGGCGTTTCCGCCTTTTGGCGGGGCTGTCCTTTCGCCCGCGGAATGGTGACCTGCCCGTATTTGAGGGGGCAGGCCGGCGTTTTTCGGCGCATGCATGATGCAGTTGCGATCAGAGCCGATGATGCGGCTACCGAAGCCTTGATGATCGAGGTTACGCGACGTGCAATGTCAGTCTTGCCGAACACCTCCGGCACGGGGAAGGAGCGGTATTCATGCCCTGAGGTTATCCGTGTCATTTCTCCAGAATGCCAGTATCCGCACCAAAATTCTGTCGCTCATTCTACCGCTCTGCATCATCGGTCTGGGTGCAACAGTATATATGTCCGCCCGTTACAAAAACGCGGACACGCTCTATTCAGAGTTCATTGCCGGCGATAATGCCGCGCTTGTCGAGCTTTCTCGTGCCAACCGCAATCTTCAGGCGGTGGCTTACGGTGCTTATCAGGTAATGGCATATGACACCTCCATTCCAGATTTCGCCATCGCCAAAGGCGAGTATAACACCGACAAAGGCGAACTGATCTCGCGATTGAACAACGTCAAGGCGATATTCCCGGAAGAGACGGCAACAATCGACAAACTGCTCAAACAATCTCAGAGCATCATCGCAACCACTGATAAGGCCGTCGAGCTTGGATCCGCTAATCGTAATCAGGAGTCCGCGGCGGAACTCCTGAAGGCTGATGGGCAAATTCGCGCGGCCGGAAACGAAATAGGCTCTTTGCTGGACAAGCTTGCCAAGGGTGTTGCAAAAGGCAGCGACGATCTGAGTGACCAGACGAATTCCACGATCCTGACCTCGCTTGTTGTGGTTGGCATCAGCTTTGCAGCCGGCATCATTCTCGCACTTATCGTGGCCTCGCGTGGCATCACAACGCCGATTGCCCGCCTGCGCGCGCGCATGGTGTCGCTGGCAGGCGGCGATACGGCAGCCGAGATCGATGGCATGGACCGCAAGGACGAAGTCGGCCAGATGGCGGTTGCCGTTCAGGTGTTCCGCGAGAGTGCGATCGAGCGCATTCGTCTCGAACAGGAAACCGAAGCCAATCGCAGCCTTTCGGAAAAGGAACGCATCGCGCGCGAGCAGCAGAAGGCCAAGGAAGCTGCCGACGTCAAATTTGCCGTCGACAATCTTGCAACCGGTCTTTCGAAGCTTTCGGATGGCGATGTGTCCTACCGCATCGGCCAGCCGTTCACGGCGACACTCGACGGCGTTCGTAACGACTTCAACATGTCCGCCGAAAAGCTGCAATCGGCATTGACCCGGGTTGCGCAGAATGCCGGTGGCATCGGCGCGGGCGCAAACGAGATCAAATCGGCCGCCGACGATCTGGCCAAGCGTACCGAACAGCAGGCAGCAGCCGTGGAAGAAACCGCTGCCGCTCTGGAAGAGATCACCACGACAGTGAAGGATTCCACCAAGCGCGCGCAGGAGGCCGGCCTGATCGTCAGCCGCGCCAAGGCAGGTGCCGAACAATCCGGCGAAGTGGTACGCCGCGCCGTGGTCGCCATGGAGCAGATCTCCAAATCGGCCAACGAGATCAGCAACATCATCGGCGTGATCGACGAAATCGCCTTCCAGACCAACCTTCTGGCGCTCAATGCTGGCGTAGAAGCCGCGCGTGCGGGCGAGGCGGGCAAGGGCTTTGCCGTTGTCGCGCAGGAGGTGCGCGAGCTTGCGCAACGCTCCGCCAATGCGGCCAAGGAAATCAAGGCGCTGATCACCACCTCGAACGATCAGGTGCAGCAGGGCGTTCAGCTGGTGGGCGACACCGGCAAGGCGCTGGCGACGATCGTATCGGAAGTGCAGGAAATCAACCGGCACGTCGTCTCCATCGTGGAATCCGCGCAGGAGCAATCCTCCGGCCTCCAGCAGATCAATACCGCGGTCAACCAGATGGACCAGGACACGCAGAAAAATGCTGCCATGGTGGAAGAGACCAACGCCGCCAGCCACAATCTGGCCAAGGAGGTAGCTTCGCTCAACCAGCTTCTCGCGCAGTTCAAGCTCGCCGATACCGCCTATCAGCAGAAGAGCCAGCCCGCTCCGGTTCGCAATGCCGGCGGCAACGACAGATACGTGGCATCCCCCGTACGCGCGCTTGGCCGCAAGATTGCATCCGCATTCTCCGGTAACGCTGCTGTCGATACGTCAAAGGACGACTGGCAGGAGTTTTGATCGGCGATCGGTCAACGACGTGAGCTTCGGCGGGAGATATCCCCGCCGCCAATCAAGGACTATGCCACGCAATCGAAAATCGTTTACGTGGCATAGTTCATGCCAGAGGGGGTGACCAACACGTCTGGCAATCTTCGCAATACATTGTCCTTCACGCAGCGCGTCGCGACTATGGCCGCGGGATCTTTTTGGGCACTGACTCATTCTCGATGATGTTTCGGATTCAATTGGTGTGATTTCCGAAGGAAAATCAGCGCCATGCGAGCGCAGTTTCGACTTCCGATCTGATCCCGGCCGGTTTGAACGTTGAATCGGTGCATGATGCCACCGACGCGATCGTTGTCACTGCGTCCGCCGGGTCAACGGACTCCATATGTCCCCACTGCGGGACCGTTTCCCGTCGAGTTCATAGCCGTTCCCCTCCGGTGATCGGTGATCTGCCGTGTACGGCTCGACGGATCGAATTGCATCTGACCGTCAGGCGCTTTGTCTATAGTGCTAGCAACTGCCATCGAAAGATTTTTGCCGAGCGCTTCGGTGACGGTGTGGCCTCACGCTCCCTAACGAACTTCACTGCCTCAAGCTTGTACTCGCGGCTGGACTTCCTTCGTTGCATTTATGCACTCCAGTTTCGTTGGAAGCACCTTAACTTGGTGTCCACGAAACTGGCAGCAGGACAACACTCACTTTACCAGGTTTATGATCACGGGTATCCGTTGAGTCGGGCAATAGCCCCACCAGCAGTGATGCAAGGGCAATTCTGGAGACAGTGCCGTGGACGTTAATCTCAAAGAAGCTGAGTGGCTGAATAAACCTGTAGTGTGGGAAGCCACCGAGACGGGTCTCTCTTTAACCACCGATGCAAACACTGACTTCTGGCGTGAAACGCATTACGGCTTCACGCGCGACAGTGGCCATTTCCTAGGCGTAACGGTCGTGGATGGTTTCACAGCGAGTGTCCGCGTCCAAGGCGAATTCCGGTCTCTCTACGATCAGGCCGGTCTTATGGTGCGCATTGATGAAAATCGATGGGTGAAGTCAGGCGTTGAGTTTACAGATGGCGAACGGTTTCTCAGCACAGTCATCACCGATGGAAAATCCGACTGGTCAGTGTCCCAGCCCTTCAAGGAGCTTGAAGATTTCTATATCCGGATCACATTGAAGGAAGGCACGATGCGTATTCAGGCATCCTCCAATGGGAGCATTTGGCCGTTGCTGCGGCTTGCTCCGTTTCCTAAAGTTTCCCATTATTTCGTTGGGTTGACTGCATGTACGCCTGAGCGTGGCGGACTGGATGTCCGGTTTTCGGAGTTTTCAGTCGGTGCGGCGATCACTACCGATCTCCACGACCTGTCCAGCTAGCAGCTATTTAAGAGAGTTCTTCGTAAATGCCGCCTCGATCTATCGTCCTTGTAACAGGTGCCAGTAAAGGGATACGAGCAGCCACGGCCTCTCGGCGCCAGTGCCGCCTGATCAGACACGACACAAATCAGTCTTGGTCAACCGGTTCGCCCGATTTCGACACGACGGTGGACCCGTACGGTTCTCGCGACGAAATAATCAACGCATCGTTCTGAAGCGGGCGGACAAGATGTTTTGCCTCGTCCCACGGCGCCCGCATCCAGATGTCCGTGTCCTCCTTCGTCAGCAACAGAACCGGCATGGCTTTCCCATGGATCGGTTTAACGAGATCGTTGGGGTCTGTGGTCAGAAAACCATAGAGGTCGTCGATCGTGAGTCCGTCCCGAACCTTCCGGACGCTCTTCCATTGCGGCACATGGATGCCGGCAAAAAACATCAGCGATTTCTCGTCATCGCGGGCAAACCAGGCATTGGGCACATTGCCGCCTTCCTCTCTGCTCGCCGGATCCGGTTCGGCGAAGCTGGTGACTGGGACAAGGCATCTGTGTTCGACGTCGAACCATCGCGTCCAGTGCGGGAAATTGAGCTTACGCACGTTCGTCGTGCCGCGGTCGGCCTCCATGCGGATCAGCTCCTCGAGATCAAATGGCTTGCCCTTGGCCGCGAGCTTCTCGGCCTTGGCTTTGGCCGCTTTCTCCAAGGCGAAGCGAGGGGAAGGTAATCCCCATCGCGCATGCACAAGCTGCTTCTTGCCTTCCGCCGTGTTGCGGACGATCGGCCCCATTTGGTCGGGGTTCATCTGATAGGCTGGCATCAGGTTGATCAGGCTTTCGGCGTCCTGAGCCCATTTGGAGACCCAGTCCTTGTCTTCCATCCGATATAGATTGCACATGGCAGCAATTCCTCCGTTGCGACCGAATGCAGTTGTGTGGTGAGTTCCGCCTGCGTCGCTAGTCGAGCTTGTAAACGTCGGCATTGTCTTGCCGTTCCCGCAAGCCCTTATAGGAAGAATGGCGTAGCTTGTCGTCGGCCGTCCAG
>NZ_JARWMI010000002.1:0-42500 GCF_030758035.1 Rhizobium sp. AN68
TACGTATTGCTAAGGTTAAAACCAAGACTCGCTGTGCCTAGTTCAGCACCTAGCCGCTCTGGAGACCACAAAAGGTGAGACATGCCGGGGTTCTACCTTCCCCGGCTATTGCAGCGCTGTGCTCACCGCCTGGCCCGGACGAAAACGTAAGGATCGTAGTGCGGGGTGCCAGAGACCACCTACCATTCCCGTCCATAAGAAATGGTTTTTAGCATGGTCGTCGCGATTTCTGCATAGACATTGAACACCATATTTCGAAACATCTTGAGGACTTCCGCAGCGTCGCGGTCATCATATGGGTCAGCTTCGAAGTTGCTCATAGTTCACACTCGCCTCACGATGGCTGGGTATTCAACAGGCCGCTTGCCGTGCGTACGAGCCTGCCGGCAGGTGTCCTGTCAAACGTTTCGTCGCAAAAAGCCGCCTCCTTTCCGGTCTCCAACAGCTGCGTCAGCCATCGTCAGTCCTGCAGCTACCGCCATTAGCGCATAGCTCTTTCTTCAGCGCCAATCTCCCGCGGATCATCGGAACCAGGTGCCTTGACCATCCACCTTTCAAACCCCGCGCCCAACGGCTGGCCGTAGTCCAGAACACAGGTATTTTCCACCTTGTTGAAGCTAATCATAATCTTCGGACGTGCACCCGCGGATCCGCCCTGTGCGCCCTGCAAACGATCGATGTCGGCGATGTCCATCTCCGTCTGTACCAACTCCACCTGATCAGCGAACCAATCGAGATCAAAGACGGCCTGTTGTTTCTGATCGTCTGGCAATTCCGGAATGTATGAGAGTGCCCCATTCCTGTTCTGCCCACCGCCGAGAGACGGTCAACCGGCGTGAGCCGGAGATAATCAATGCCCGCTCGCTGTAGACGGCGGTCCAGCAACAGACGACCCCACCCGTCAGGCAGGCTGTCGTTGAATAGCCCATGGAGCCCGTCGAACGGATCGCGAGGCGCCGCAATCAACTCCGGTGGCCGCCATCATATGGAACGGAGAAATCAAAAGGGGCGCTGTCAGAAACTCCGCCGCGTACTGAAGTAAGCCTCCGTTCCCTGCCACTCCAGGCGAGGGTACCGAGTTTCTCCGTTCCCTTCGAGATTCAGATAAACCTTAATCTGCTGGATTGGCTTGAACTTCATTTCCGGCGCACACGCTGCTTGAGAGGACGATCAATGACATCATCGATATTCTGCGGCGGCCGACCTGGAAACAAGCGTTCGAATCCGCTTTTTTCCCGCCTTCAAGGGGCACCAATTTTCACAAGGCTCTTCGAGCGAAATTTTCCCGGTTTCTTCAAATAGCCTCAAAGTGATCCGTAGGACACATTCGATCTCGAAGCCAGTTCACGCTGGGTCAATCCATGCTCAATCCGTCGGCGCTTCATTCTGTCCGCCAAACCTCTGATAACTTCCACTGGAAGCCATTCTAAATGCTAACATATTATCACCAAAATACAACAAATGACATTACTGCCAATATAATAGCATTTAAATAAATCGCAAGTCGGTGATTTGAGCCATGTCGTGGAAAAGGTGGCGGCATAACTTAGCCGCCGGAATCCAGCACCAAAGAAAGGATCGTACTGAGTGAACGGACGCTCAAACCACATCAACTGCAGCAAACAAACATCCTGCACCAGATAAGCAACGGCAACCTGACTGCCAATCGCCGCCGGAGACTGCCGCTGGCGGCAATCCGGCAGCCGACGAGAAGTCAGCGCATATGGAAAATGACTTTTCCTTATAGCGGTAGCCTCATATTGCGCGCCCAACCCTGGTCTGCTCCCCTGAAAAGTAATACTTCATGAAGTATGGCTTATGAGCCCTGAAGGACATTGAAATGGCAGCGAAAAGACATCATTGCAAAGAATTGGCAAATATCGCCATTTGAGGGAGTCGCGTTGATTTCCGCCAAACAGCGCAGTTGAACGCGTGGCGAATGCCTGGAGATTTCAGGCCTTCGCCATAGCGGCTAAAGCGGTCGACCCGTCGCCAGAGGCTTCCACGATTGCTCTCGATCCGCCTCTTGGATAGATCAATGGTAACCAGCGTCCCGGTCTTTAACACGCCGCCGCATTGCATCAGCGCGGTCAGAGGCTTTGAAGAAAACCTTTCTCGTTCAGCGTCTGAAGTCGCGAGCGCGAGATCCTCAACTCCGACGCCAGCAAACGATCGAGGCGTGTGCTGCTTGGATTCATGACTGCAAGTTCGATCACCAATTTCGTCCAGTTGGTAACTTCGTGCAGCGTAGCCTTTTCGATGATGTAATCATCAAACTCATCAACCCTTTGCGCCTTGCGCCGCAGCGCTTGAAGGCTGAATGTCTCAGCCCGAATCCACTCAGGGTCGTTGGACTGTAACGCTTCATGGATATCGAGAATCGGTGTCGCGAACGTTCTGCCGCTCGAAAATCGGCCGGTTCCATGCCTTTTCGCAGGCAATGCATTTGTAGATGAGCCATGATCAAGCTTTCGGCCGTTAGCGTTGAGCCGGATTTTGCCGCTGGATTGAAAAGCCTTTGGTGCCCCCACATCCGCCGCATGCGATCCAAGGCTGAGGAGGAGTCTGGGGTATAATGGTCCATTGGACCTGAAGTGTATTGCACATACCGTCTTGGCCCTCCGTTCGGAAGTCCACCGGAATGGTGCATGAGATATCCCAGACGGGCGCGGTGTGGCGATGCTATTGGGCGGCTGAAGAGCTTAGACAGCGGAGCTGCACTGGTGGATTGAAACGCCAAACCGGTCTCTTGCCACCACCCGATGAACAAAATCATACGCCGACAGCAGATCGCTATCCGGCAGTACGGATGAAACTGGATTGAGACCGGTATTTACTTCAGGCAAAGCTCTACTTCGATGCGCCAATGTTTTCAACCAACCGGATAACAAATGATCGGTTTGATTTGGAGTCCTCAAAGTTCATCATAGAGCCGAAACAAGAGTTGATGCGGCTTTTTTGCAACTTTGCGATGAAGCCGATCTTGTCAATCAGGCGGGTCGCCGGATACCTAGACGGCGCATCTCCCAGCATACGGAGGCAGCCCGACAGCTTGGGCGTTCCACAGTCTGCAGAGAGATGCGCCGTCTGGGCGTAAGCCGGATCAGTTGAGGAGTCGGAAATGATACGAGTGCGACCCGCCCGCGCCGGTGAAGAGGCAGAACTTGCTGAAGTCGGCCTAGCATCTTGGCGTAAAGGCATAAAGCCGCATGTGAACGATGCAGTCGCAGCACGGATCGAGGGCCAAAATCCATTTATTCCTTTTATTCGGCAACTCGGCCCGCAAATTCTTGTAGCAGAGTATCAAGGCAAGGCCGCAGGCATCGGTGCTTCGGAACATGGAGACAATCAGATCAGTGACATCTGGGTCGCGCCGGAATTTGAAGGACGAGGTGCAGGATCGCTCCTGATAAGGGCACTTGAACGACAAATTGCTGACCGAGGGTTTGCAGAAGCGTTCATTGATGTGACGGCAGCGAACGGGCGGGCCTTGGGACTTTATCGGCACCTGGGATACAGGGATGTGTGGCAGCGATCCGAGTTCGATCCGATACTGGAAGCAACTCTCGAAAAAATTAGATTGAAGAAGATATTTTAGCGCTACTGAGAGGCGGGTTTTCTCCGCGTAGTCAGCTAGCGTTGTCCAGCGGGAACGGTATGACCTCAGGCATCATTATTATCTCATCGACTTGAGCTGATATTGATGACGGCAGACGCCCCGACCTGAACAAAAGAATAATCGATTGCGCCCCGCTTCCACAGTGCGGTTACGCTATTTATCGCATCATTCTTGTCGAGATTGTCTGGTGCTCCAAGCCGCTCCGATAATGCATCCATGAAACCGGCAGGCCTTGGCGTGGTAAACGCGCATGCCTTGTGTCCATCAGGACCAGCGGCAATCCAGAACGACAATAACTCCACTCCGCCTTCCCCTCTCATGTCGCCAACCCACGAGATTAACAGAACCGCCACTATAACCGACGAAGTTGCGACGCCACTCCTCAATGTCGGCATTGGACAGACGCTGCCAGTCGAGTTTGTCGCCGTTCACCATCGCTTCTTGCACAGTGGACGCTTCACAGACGTCGAGAAAGCGTTCAACCGTCGTATCCGCCGGCGTGGCCGCGGCTTCCCCGAAGCTCAAAAAATGCGGCAAAATAGCTGATTGTCGATACCTTGAGGTACCGACGTCGGAACGTGCACGCTCCGTTTTTCATATCGTCACTCCGTTTTGGTCTCACCGCCATTTTGTTACGGTAGACAACCCCACGCCAATCGATCCCCCGAGAGTAGCAGACTGATTAACTTTTGCTTTCCGGCAATCTTCGCGCCGATAATCTTATTGTGCACAAACGGAACGCGACCACCAGATTTCTGCACCCGGCCACCAACCGTCCAAAAAAACAAGCCAGCACGATGCAGGCCTCACGCCTTACTTCCGGAACCTCCATCAACACCATGATAAAAATAGGAATAATTCAGATACTGTTCTGTAAAATTGCTCGCCTCTGTGTCCACGCGCCGTGATGCATCTGCGTCACAGCCTGGCGGCAACTTCGGGGCTTGAACCCCACCTTGAAGGCCTTCCATTGACGCCCGTCAGCCGTCCCGGCAACCTCATACCATGACCCTGACCAACAGTTTCATTGCCGAGCTCGTCCGTGACGCCAACAGGCTCGATTACCTGGACGACTACCAGAAACGGCGTATGCTCGAACGGGCAGTCACGACAATCCGCGACATGCGCGAAACAATCGGTATTCCCTCCGGTCCCGGTCGCGACAGTGTCGTCGACATCCACACCGTCGCCCTGTCGATCGAACACGGATGGCGCAGCGATGACGACGTGCGAAACGCCCTGCTGCAGGCAGCCGGCATGATCCGGGACCTACATATCGTCCTCAACAGCAAAACCGAGATCACCTTCGCCGAACCTGCCCGTTGACGCTCGGTGCCATTCTCCCATCGTCAATGGCACTTCGTACCGGCGACAATCAGGTCACTGTTGTTAGGTTTTCGTTAACCATACGCGACCACCTTCCTCTCACAGCAACGATGGAGGTTGGCTTTGGCTTACGACTGAATCGCAATGAACGCGAAGGCATGTTTGATGAACTGGCGGCGGCCCTGATATTCTTCACAATCGTCAGCCTGCTTCTGGCGTCCGCATACATGGTGACAACCTTTGCCAGATAGGGCGGGTTCTTTCACCCGTCTACCGGCGAGGACGAGAAACGCCAACCTGGCAACTTTGGCCAATGACCGTACAATCAGCCGCCGAATGCCTGCCCCGGGTGAGTGTTTGACCATGACAAACGATCTTCGCGGCCATATCCTGCTTCTCTCCGGCCACCCAGGCTCTGGCAAGTCCACAATCGCCGAAGCCCTTGCGCACTTGTGCGGCGTGCCAAAGGTTCATTTTCATAGCGATGATCTGTGGGGATACATCAAGCATGGCCGCCTCGATCCCCTGGCTTCCCGAATCCGATCAACAAAACCGCATGATCATGCAGATCGCCGCCGATGTCGCAGGTCGCTATGCCGAGGCGGGTTATTTCGTCATTCTCGATGGCGTCGTGCGACCGGACTGGCTCCCGGCCTTCCTGGCGCTTGCATGCCCGCTGCACTACATCGTGCTGCGCACGACAGTAACAGAAGCAATCGAACGCTGTCAGGCTCGCGGCGGCGACGGCCTCCGCGATCCGCTGGTCGTGGCCGATCTTCATGCCCAGTTCGCCAATCTCGGGGCTTTCGAGCACAATGTCCTATCGTTGTCGGGCAAGGACAGTGATCAGGCCTTGCAGGCGGTCATCAATGCGCTGCAATCGGCACGTTTCCGTATTGATGCCACGAGCGATGGCAATCGATTACGAACATAAAGGTGAAGCAAGCGTGGCTGTCCCGACAATCTATCTCCTGCGCCACGGCGAAACAGTTTGGAACTGTCTTGGCCGGTTTCAGGGGCAACAGGATTCGCCGCTGACCGCGCGCGGTATCGAACAGGCAGATCAAGTCGCACGCCTGCTCCGTGACGCTCTCTGCGACGATGAGCAGTCTTTCCGGATGCAAATCAGTCCGCTCGGGCGCGTGCGACAGACAGCAGAACGGGTCCTGGCCGAGGTTACGCTCCAGTATCTCGAAGATGACAGGCTCGTTGAGGTCACCACCGGATCCTGGGACGGGATGACGCGATTTGAGATTGATGCCGAATTTCCTGGGCGCCTTGAAGGATCCAACGCATTCGACTGGTATTTCAGGGCACCGGATGGCGAAAGTTTTGATGACGCCTGCAAGCGCGCGACGTCATGGATCTCGGATCTCCGGCATCCGACGATCGCCATTTCCCATGGCCTGTTCGGGCGGATCTTCGGGGTGTTTTTCTCGGACTTTCGAAGCTGGAGATGCTCGAACTGCCCGTTCCGCAGGATGTGTTGTACCGACTGGATGATGGCAGGTGCGATCTCATCACAGCTTGACCCGCACCGTCATGATCCAGAAAGCCAAGGGCCAAGGACGTCATTCGCCACGTCGACAGGGGACAAACACATGCATACACTTAACGTCATTTACCTGGCTTATCTCGACTGCCTCAACCGTCAGGCGTTCGATGAGCTCGGCACTTTCGTCGACGATACTGTTGAACACAACGGCCGGGCGTTAGGCCTGTCGGGCTATCGCGACATGCTGGTCAGGGACTTTGCTGATATTCCAGACCTTCGGTTTCAGGCAGAGATCCTTGTCAGCGACGTGCCCCGGATCGGCGCCCGGCTTTCGTTCGATTGCACTCCCAAATCCACCTTCATGGGCCTTCCGGTCAATGGCCGCCGCGTTCAGTTCTGCGAGCATGTTTTCTACGACTTCGAACAGACAAAAATCCGCAGGGTCTGGTCGGTCATCGACAAGGCCGCAATTGAGCGCCAGCTCGGCTGACGGCCTTCACCGGTCGAAGGTATCTGTGGCTCGCCAGCGCCAGAAAAATGAGCCGAAAGAGTGTGATTGCACGAGACGCTCGCTGAAGCCGGACAGCCTCAATTTATGCAGACAGCTGCTGAGGTCGCGGGCGTTGCACAAAGGTTACATCATATTTCGGGAAAAAAGCATATGAATGATCTCTCATATAAGGGAGTTCAGAGACTATGAAGAAAATCGTATCGACTATCGCATTCGTGCTTGCGGCATCGACTGCAATGGCGGCCGATGCCGTATCAGAAGTTCCTGCAGCCCCGGCAGCAGACGTTGCGCCGCTGTTCAGCTGGACCGGGTTTACCGCCGGTGTCCAGGCCGGCTACGGCTGGAACAACAATGACGCTTCGATCGTCGGCCTTCCCGGCCAAACGTCCGCAGACTTCGACGGTGCTCTTGCCGGTGGTTTCGTCGGCTTCAACTACGACCTTGGCAACAGCTGGGTCGTTGGCCTCGAAGCAGACTTCGAAAAGAACTGGGGCGATGATTCAGCCACTATCCTTGGCACGGGCTTTGACTACGGGTTTGACTGGCAGGGTTCGGTTCGTGGCCGGGTCGGCTACGCATTTGACCGTGCCCTGGTCTATGGTACCGCAGGCTGGGCCTATGCTCGCGGCTACGCGGAAGTTCCGGGCATTGCCGACGTGAAGGAAACGTTCAACGGCTACACCGTCGGCGTTGGTCTCGACTACGCGTTTACCGACATGGTGTTCGGACGCGTTGAGTATCGTTACACCGATTTCGGCGACAAGGATTTCGATTTCGGCGGCGCTGCAATCAATGCAGATGTCGACCAGCATGCAATACGCGTCGGCCTCGGCGTAAAATTCTGATTCACTCGGACAGCAACAGCAAAAGCCCGGCCATTGTGCCGGGCTTTTTCTTGTCCCTTTTCCGAAGGCGGGAAGCGACAAACAGGGGTGGGCAAGTACGGGCCACCTGTTGGCCAGTTGCAATGCCACCACAATGACTGAACCTGCCGACCAGGACCCGGACGCGACCGGACACGCTCCTTCTCCCTCCAGCAAACGATCAGCCAGCCTCACCCACGATTTCCCCTTGAGCAAATCCCCAAGCAGTGCACGATCGGCATCACGCAGCGCCATCTGCGTCAGCTTACACCGCAGTAAGTGGAGCAGCATCTGCGCATCCATTCCATCCGCCGGCTTTTTGCAGTTGGTTGAGAATCCATGTGCCAAGCAGCACTTTCAGCCGCACCTCGAGCTCCCGTTGCCGCGCGGCAAGGTTCCGCGGATGATGCGGGTGTTCCCTGGAGGCATTGGATCGGTACAAGCCTGTTCCATGCGTTCGACGAGGACACTATTCGCGACCAAGCGCGGTGGCTAGCTGACGGATCCCCTGGATTTGCTTAAGCACGCCAACCGCAGCTTGGAGCAACTTGCGATTTAGATAAAATTTACGCTAAATCTTATCGGTTTGAACCGATCCGGCCATGCTACGTTTCACGCAAGTCAAATCGGGAGGCCGGCTGCGATGATCTGGAATTTGGAGAAACTTGAACAAGAACGTCTCGACCTCATTGAGGTCATCGACAATCTCAAGAGGTGGGAACGTTTCTCTATAGACGACCGGCACATCATCTCATTACAGATCACCGCACATATGATGCGACTTAGCCAACTGGATGAAGACCTGGCGAACTTGCGCAGTCAAGAACTTCGCTCGGTTGAATATCTGGCTGCTGACTGAGGCCCGTCGTTGTGGCGAATTAGGGACCCGTTTGTTCCGTGCTGCCGCTGCGGGAAAGACCTGAGGACATATTGCCCTGTTTCCGCTTCTTCCTACGCCACGCCAGCGCCAATAACTGCGCGCCCTTACCTGAAATGAGCGCCGTCAGCCATGCAAGGCTCACGCATAACTGACCGGGCAACCTACGTGAATTACAGCGTTTTGCCCAGCTGCAACTGCTCGGCCCACAGCAGCTTCCGCCGCCGGCGGATCCGCCGAGATGACCGGCCTCGCCACGATGATGACGGCTTACGAGGCCCGCCTCATTGCCGCAACGCTGACGGCGACAGGTAGAAGCGCCACACAGGCGATGAAGCACCTGAAGATTTCGAGAAAGACATTCTACGACAAGGTGAATAAGCACAAGCTTATGGTCGGGAAATTCCGCATGAAGGGCTGAGGCGGGCGGCGGCGTCACAGGCTGCGGATAGCGCCACCATCGACCCGGTAATGTAACTCGCCTGCTGGCTGGCAAGGAAAATGGCGGCGGCGGCGAATTCTCCTGCGCAGCCGTAACGTCCGCCGGGGATGTCCCCGCGCGACGCTTCCTGCACGGCAGCTAGCTAAAGCGCGGTGTTTCTAGCCCTGATGTCATCCAGCACGCGCACACGGTCGGTGTCACTCCGGCCGAGCAGGATCATGTTGACCGTGACCCCGTGAGGCGCGAGCTCCGTCGACAGCATTTTCGACCACCCGGCGTCCGCGGCGCGAACCGCTTTCGACAGGGCGAAACCGGCAATGGGCCGCTCGATGCCCGATGAACCGATGGTGATGATGCGACCCCATTGACGTTCGATCCTGCCGTATGCAAGCGCATCGGTGATCGAAAAGATCGAAACCCGCCTCGAATCGACCGCTGAACGCCATGCCTCAGACGGCTGGCCGAGTGCTGGCGAGCGGCTTTCGGAATGGGCGGAAATGTCGTCGCGCCCCTTGGCCTTTGCGCTGGCCACGTAGGCGCGGACGATCTCCTGATCCTTTCAAGCGAACGTCAGTTGCCGTCAGTGAGGCCTAAGGCCGCGAGGCGTGGTGCGAACGCGCGAATGACAAATCACCTATGTTGCTCACGCAGAAGGTTTTCAGCCATAAAGGAGACGAAGGCGGACACCTTCGGCGAGGGATGCCGGTTTGCCGGCCAGAGGATATGGAAGGCACCGACCTCTTGCATATAGTCCTCAAGCACGCTGACCAGCGTACCTCGCCGGAGCTGCTCCCGGATCGCGAATTGCGGCAGGCATGCAAGCCCGAAGCCTCCCTCGGCTAAGCAGATCTGCGGCTCGAGCGTGCTTGCTACCGATGTCACGGGAAGAACAAGTTCAAGGGCCGCGCCGTCCGCCACCATCGGCCAGCGCTCCAGCTTGCCGGTGGACGGATATTTGTGATGATGGCAGGCGTGACCGAGCAGATCGTCGGGCGTCGAAGGCACGCCACGCGCTGCGAGATAATCGGGCGATCCGACGATCCGGTGCGAGAATGCCCCTGCCCGACGCATCATCAATCGCGAGTCCCGGGCTTCGCCGGTGCGGACCACGGCATCGAAACCTTCGTCGATCACATCCACCAGCCGGTCGGTGAAGTCGAGGTCAAGCTCGATCTCGGGATAGGCACGCATGAAGGCCATGACTGCGGGCATCATCAGCATGCCGATTAGTGGCAGGCTGACACGAAGACGTCCGCGCGGCGCCTGACGGATTTGCGACAGCTCCAGTTCAGCGGCCTCGATCTCGCTGAATATGCTGCGGCAGCGATCGAGGAACAGAGCTCCTTCCGCAGTCAGCGTCAACGAGCGCGTCGAGCGATGGAAGAGGCGAACGGCAAGCCGCTCTTCCAGCCGCGCGACCGCCTTGCCGATGGCCGAGCCAGAAACGCCAAGCCTCGCGGCTGCACCCGCAAAACTACCGCAATCTGCCGTTTGAACGAAGGCATTCAATGCGCCGAGATGTTCCATCCACCGGTCCCTATTGCGGACATCTATGTCCGATATGATGAGAACTCTAGCATAATTCTCCAATCGCGGCGACCGGCTTATGGTCAGGGCATGACAAACATGCACTTATTCGCCGCGTCCCCCGTCGACCCGCCCCAACCCCGTCGTCTGCCGCTCTCGGGCCTGCTCGCACTCGCCATGGCCGGCTTCATCACCATTCTGACCGAGGCGTTGCCCGCAGCTTTGCTGCCGCAGATCGGCGCGGGCCTTGCCGTGTCGGACGCACTGGTGGGCCAGATGGTGACGATCTACGCGATTGGATCGCTCATCGCCGCGATCCCGCTGACGGCGGCGACGCAAGGCATACGACGGCGGCGGTTACTCCTCGCTGCCATCGCCGGTTTCGCAATCGCCAATACAGTTACAGCCGTCTCCTCTAGCTATCTGCTGACGACGGTCGCACGATTTTGTGCCGGCGTTTCGGCCGGGTTGCTCTGGGCGTTGCTCGCAGGCTATGCGGCACGCATGGTGCCCGAGGCACTAAAGGGACGGGCTATCGCGGTGGCCATGGTGGGCACGCCGCTCGCGCTGTCGCTTGGCATTCCGGCCGGTACTTTTCTGGGCACCCTCCTCGGGTGGAGGGCGTGTTTTGGCCTCATCAGCGGCTTGACTCTGGTACTGGTTGTTTGGGTTATCGCGAAGGTGCCAGACTTCGAAGGCCAGCCTATGGAGCGTCGCCGCGGGCTCGGTACGGTGTTTACTCTGCCCGGCGTGCGCCCGGTCCTGTTCGTCACCATTGCCTTCGTCCTCGCTCACAACATCCTGTACACCTATATCGCCCCGTTCTTGGTCGAGGCCGGCATTGCAGCGCGGACCGATCTTGTGCTTCTGGTCTTCGGCACGACAGCACTGGCAGCCATCTGGATCGTCGGTGTCCTGATTGACCGTCAACTGCGAAGCCTATCGCTCGCCAGCATCGCTTTGTTCGGGCTTGCAGCGCTGGCGCTTGGGCTATGGGGTGAGAACCCAGCGGTTGTCTATGGTGCAATCGCAGTCTGGGGCCTCGCTTTTGGCGGAACTGCCACGCTGTTTCAGACCGCTCTTTCGAACACCGCAGGCGATGCTGCCGATGTTGCTCAATCCATGCTGGTCACCGCCTGGAACCTGGCAATCGCCGGTGGCGGTATCGTCGGCGGGTTGATCCTGCAGCAGAGTGGCGTTGGCGGCTTCGCCCCAGCCATTCTTATCATCCTCGTCCCGGCATTCATCACAACCCTTCTTGCACGCCATCATGCCTTCCCACCGGCTGCCAATCCCTGATCCAAAGGAAACTCTCATGACATCCTCAAATTCTTCGATCGTATCGCGCCTGGACGCTGTGATAGACGGCGCGATTGCAGCCGAACGCATCGTCGGTGCTGTCGTCCTTGTCGCACTCGACGGCAAAACAATACATTGCCGCGCAGCAGGGCTCGCCGACCGGGATGCCGGCACTGAGATGCGAACTGACGCTATCTTCCGACTGGCCTCCGTCTCGAAACTCTTCTCCGCTGCGGCTGCCCTAGCGCTGGTCAGTCGCGGGACACTGGATCTCGATCGACCAATCACGGAATGGCTACCGGCGTTCACGCCGACCTTCGAGGGACGACCGGCTCTTATCACCTTGCGTCATCTGCTCAGTCACAGCGCAGGGCTCAGCTACGGCTTTTTTGAGCCGGAAGGCGGGCCTCTCGCCCAAGCAGGCGTGTCGGACGGTATGGACCGCTCCGACCTGACGCTTGCCGACAACATCCGGCGCCTTGCCGGCGTCCCCCTCTCCTTCGCTCCGGGGTCGGCATTCCGCTATTCGTTGGGGATAGATGTTGTGGGTGCGGTGATTGAGGCGGCAACAGGGCTCGACTTGCCGGAGTCCATCCGCAAGCTCGTCACCGAGCCGCTCGGTCTTAAGGATACCGGTTTTGCGCTTTCCGATCCATCCCGGGTTACGGCTGCATACGCGGACGCCACGCCACGTCCCCGCCGTATGCACGAACCGGACTGCTTGCCATTGCTCCCCGGTATGGCAAGCGTGCTGATGGATCCATCACGGGTGTTTGATACCAAGGCTTTTCCTTCAGGCGGCGCCGGTATGGTCGGCACAGCCTTCGATGTGTTGCAGCTGATAGAATCGTTACGGCAGGGCGGCGGTGATATGATGACTGCCGATCATGCCTCCGTGATGGCGCGCGACCAGATAGCCGGGATCGACATCGAGGGATCGCCGGGCTGGGGCTATGGTCTCGGTTTTTCGGTGCTGCGCGACAGCCAGGCCGCAGGCGTGGCCGAGCCGGCAGGCACTTGGCGCTGGGGCGGGGCCTACGGGCATAGCTGGTTCACTGACCCAAGCAACGGCCTGACAGTTGTGGCCCTGACCAATACCGCATTTGAAGGCATGTCCGGCGCCGGGCGGTTTTCTACCGATATCAGTCGGGCCATCTATGCAGCGATGGCGGAGCCGTCATGAGCGAGAAGTGAAATTAGCGATGCTATCCAACAAACCTAATCGAAGACTACGCCTTGAGGCGGGTTCAAACAGGCGCCCCTCTTTGCGACCATGCTATAACAACGATTTATCCGTCTCGCGCAGATAATCTCCCTTCACCGAAATATCATTCGTTCACACGATTAGCCAACAGCTTCATGAGATCCATTCATTCGTGAAGAATCGCCACGATTAGGGCGGGCGCATCCTGATGTTGACACCGTCCGGCGACTGAAGGCCGCGGGGAGATTAGAGCTGTATGCGTATCATCCTGAACATGATCCAGGTTTTACCTTGGATTTCGCGCAGGAGTCGCTCGTGAGAGACCCAGTTGGTTTATGCGGGAAGCTACAGCCGGATTGGTAACCCGGGACGGTCTCAGCGAACTTTGGAATACAGGAAAGCGTCCCTTGGTTCGTTCGACAAATTTGGATGGAAAAGATACCGCCGAAGCAACGCTTCCTGGGTCATACCAGCCTTTTCCATCACACGTGCTGAGGCCACGTTCATGACATCACAAGCTGCCTCGGTGCGATAGATCATCGGATGGGTAAGGGCATGCTCGATTGCCCATTTTACCACTTCAGTCGCAACGCCCTGTCCCCAGTGATCCTTCCGGACAAGCCAACCGTAGGAAACTCGCGGTCCCGCCAGTCGCGCGTCAATCCTTCCAACAAGTTCGCTCGGCACTTCGCGTCGGCAAATGACCGCTGGGAACGTGGAGCCACCTTCCCACTCCAGATAGGAGCGTTCCGCAGCTTCCTGCGTCTGGGAAAGGTCTGTGTGCGGACGCCAAGTGAGATATTTCGTCACTTCACGATCAGTTGCCCAACCAGCAAAGATTGCGTCGCCATCAGATGGTTGAACCCGCCTGACTAGAAACCGCTCTGTGAAGAATTCCTCCGGGAGGCGATACGCCAAGTCCATTCCATCGATCCTTGATCGCGCTCTTGCCAGCGCTATTGCAGCGTACCGCTTGGCGGCGCAACGTACATTATTTGCGGCCGATGCCATGCAACGTTTATAGATTTCCCAAATTAGCCATGGAAATCAGTGCCTGAAATGGAATTCTGTGGTTTTTCTATCTAATGCCGCACTTTTCATCAATATGCTCCCAACCAAGGCGACATTGAATTGCAAAGTGACCGTGACCTGCCACTGAGAATTTCCTCCAGAATAAATTAGAGTCCGGCCCATTTTTGAACCGCCCCAGGTTTCTGGACCAGCTGAGGCTAGAGTTTTCCGGCTTCGCAGAGCGGCCGCCCAGCGGTGGTGCAAGTGTCCGCACCCCGCCAGACATCAGGCCGGTGTTGCCCGACCGAACAAACCGCACGGTGGCTCAACGCAGATTACCATTTGATGGTCATTTCTACATCGGATTTCAAATCACGTCGCTAGTGCAGCCACTCGCAACGATAGGCGATGACTGGCTCGGCAAATCCTTTCAGTCTGTAATGATTGCCATGGACGAGGACATCGGCGCTGCCATATTCCTGGAAGGCCTTGTCCGATATTAGGATCTGGTCGCTCTCGGCCGCGGCACAGAGCCTGGCTGCCAGTTGCACGGTCGCACCGAAGAAATCATTGCTGTCCTCGATGGGCTCACCACAATCCAGTCCAATGCGGACGTGAATGGGCTCACCGTTGCCGCTGTTGTAGCGATGGAACTCGCGCTGGATATCAATGGCGCAATCCACGGCAAACGGTACGGACGAGAATACAGCCATTATGCCGTCGCCGGTGTGCTTGACCTCCCGCCCCGACCGTCGCCCGAGACAACCACGAACCAGGGCATCGTGTGCGCGGACTAGTTCCGCCGCCATACGATCGCCAAGGCGGGCCGTCATCTCGGTTGAACCGACAATATCAGTGAACAGGATCGCACGGTGGCCGGCATCCATATCTTTCGAGATGGTAGCAAGCGACAAGGGATCCTGTATTCGCCCGAGAAACGCTTCCACAGCGGACAGAGCGACTTCCACAACTTCACTGGCGACAAATCCGTGGGCTTCCCGATGTACGCACTGCGCAGTTTCAGCGTCTGGAGCATCGATAAGGCAAAAGGCCGTACCACGCCTTTCATCAAACCAGTAGGTCAGGAACCTGACGCCGTACTGATCCTGAATGTTGAGATCTTTAAGGTGTGCCGCGGCGATATCCGCCGCTGAAACTCCGGCAAGCTCGTGCCGGTCCATGAAGATAGGCATTGCTTCCTCCCGGGAGTATATCGTTGCCTGGTCTTCAAGCCAGTTTACGACTTCCCCGCGCCATCGTCCATCACTCTTACCTGTAACGCTAGTCAGGAGCGGACCACCGATAGAGCGATATTGGTTTGCGTGACAAATTCTGGGTATTCGGCTATCGTACTTCGCCTACGAGCATTCACTGACGCGTAAATTCTCGGTCAGCCTTTGCCCGCCAACTCAAATAATTGGGGGGAATGAAATGACACAGCTCGACGAAACAAAACTGAATTCTTTTATTGGCAAAATACTGGGCGATCTAGGCGGAGCCTTCAGTGTTCCAACTGTCAGGATTGGCTTGAGACTGGGGCTGTTCGATACGTTGCACCGCGCCGGACCGCTAACATCCACAGGCCTTGCGGCAGCCTCCGGTAACCTGTTGGAGCGCTACGTCAGGGAGTGGGCGCTGGCACAGGCGGCAAACGGCTACATCGACTACGACAGCGGTTCCGGGATGTTCAGTCTCTCACCCGAGCAGGCGATGGTGTTCGTCAACGAGGACAGCCCCGTCTATCTCGAAGGGGCTTTCGATCTGGTCGCGGCGATGATCGAGGGAGAGCCCAAGGTTGAGCACAGCTTCCGGACCGGCGGCGGGGTGCGATGGGGTGACACTGCAGCTTGCCTGTTCTGCGCAACGGGCGCGTTCTTTCGGCCGGGATATGTGAACAATATTGTCCAATCGTGGCTGCCCGCCCTTCATGGCGTCGAGGACAAACTGGTGAAGGGCGCCCGGGTCGCCGATGTCGGCTGTGGCGTCGGCTTCTCGACAATTCTTATGGCCGAGGCGTACCCCAACGCCAGCTTCACAGGCTATGACTTCCACGAGCCATCCATAGAAGAGGCCAACAAGCATGCCCGAAGCCATGGGGTGGACGACCGGGTGAAATTCGTGGCGGCGACGGCCAAAGACATCAAGGATACGGATTTCGATCTCATCACCAGTTTCGACTGTCTGCATGATATGGGTGATCCGCGTGGGTGTGCGGGGCACATGTCGCGAATCCTCAAAAATGACGGCACCTGGATGATCGTCGAACCTATCTCGGGCGACCGCCCGGCGGACAATATGAATCCTGTCGGCCGCCTTTACTACAATGCATCAACCATGATTTGCGTGCCAACGTCACTTGACCAGGAGGTTGGTGAAGGATTGGGAGCTCAGGCTGGCGAAGCTAAGCTCTCAGAGGTCATTCGTTCGGGTGGCTTTTCCAGCGTCAGGCGAGCCTTCACCGGGCCTTTCAACATGGTTCTGGAAGCGCGGGTTTAGGAGTGTTTCGGGAGCGTTGCGCGCCAGCATTGTAGACCAGAGCATTTGCCAGTTCATAGTGCGGAACATGGCGACGAGATTTGGTGGCGATCAGCCGTTAGTGCTCTTGCGTCGTCGACGAGGTTGCGGCGCTTTCCGATGAGGCGCTCGAACTCGCGTTACGTCATCAACACATGAGATGGCCTGCCGCGATGGGTGATCGTCACGGATCCCGCTTGGGCGGCTTTCTTTGCCTTGCTAACGTCAAGATCGACTTCACTGCAGGAAAAACGTGTCATGGTCATCGGAAACCTCTATGTAATCCGAAATCCGCAATGCGGAGGAGCCACCTCCCCTGCGGCATCCCAATCTGGCAAAATTTTATCATGAGGAGATCGCTGCTCTTCACGACCAGCTTGGCAACGAGGCGACGAGGGCACAGGCGGCCGACAAGCTTCGCACGCTGGTAAACCGCATTGATCTCGTGCCCGATGGTGCGGAACTGGTTATCGTACTACGCGGCGATCTGACGCGATCCTGACGTTTGCTTCGGGCAAGAGGAAAACAGAGTTCCTCAACGAGAGGGCAATACTCGAAGAACTGTTGAGCCGAGCCAGGCGATCGAAGGGCAAAAACGCAAAAAGCCTCGTGATGGGGTTTTATTGGAATCGCAGGGATATTGGTTGCGGGGGCCTGATCGCACGGAGACTTGTAAGATCCATGGCTTTGAACTGATCCTTCGAATTCTATCGCAAGTTGAGCTGCTTTTCAATCTGGCGCTGATCCAGCGCAAATGGCTAAGATCGGAGGATAGCTAACAAGTTGCCGATAAGGTGGGTCACCCCAAAAACGCACAAGTGGGTCAATCCGTTACGCAAATCAACAGACGCAATGAAGTCGAAGGAATGGACTGGGTGCGCCGCCACGATCGGTATGAATTGCAGTCCTTACGTTTGCCTATGCAATTCCGGCGAGCAGTGGGGAAGGATACGTTCGTCACTTTGTGGATCGCCACGTCGATGCCAAAAAAACGCACGGGGGCAAAAGGCATGTGGCGTACCTGGCTCATGCCGGAACCGAAACGAAGAAATCCCCGTGACGCGAGGGGGGATGTTCCAGTTCTCTAGCGCCAGGAATTTTTGTGGCTCTGCTGGCCCGCCTTCACGTGCTGCTCATGCGTGCCACCGCGGCCTTTGCCATTGTCGCCACTTTTAGAGGCCGATGCCGACTGCGAACGATTGTCGCTGTTCTTGTGGCTTTGCTGGCCGGCCTTCACGTGCTGTTCGTGCGTACTACCTTGATTTGCCATGATATGTACTCCTCATTTTGGTGATTTGTCACTTGCGCGCCTTGTGGCACGCACTAGGCCAACCACGCACGGCGAGAGGAGTTCCTATATTTAATATTTCGTGAGAAGCGATTTTCGCTCAACCGGGCAGAACGAGCAATGATGGCGATCAATGAGCAGGATCGGTCCTACCGCCGCTTGCCGAATTCCTTGCGAAGCTCCTCCTTCGCATCTTCCAGTACTTTTTTGCGGTTGGTCGGCAGGATCCCGCCGGCGCGGTAGATATAAAACACCAGCATCGACATCGCAGACCTGATTGGTCTTGCGCCTGTCAGATTGCTCTGCCGAGGCCTTCGGCGATCTGGCAATCTCCGAGGCATCGTTTTTTGTGAACACGTCTTTCTCAAGATCGAGCGCGTCGCTTTCCTTGGTCACCTTCTACGACCATTTCTTTTTCTTTTTCTTTTTCTTTTTCGCCTTTTTCACTGTTTCTCTCCCGGCGAATCATGATTTTCGGTATGGGTCATGGGTATGGTGACTGTCACGCCCACGACCTCCTCCGGAAACCCTGCTCTTCGAACGCTTGTCGTTATCTGCGGCGGGTTTCTTGATTTCCAAGGGTGCCTTCGCGTTTTCATGCGATGCACCCGGCCCGCCCTGACGGATGCTGGCCGGTATTTTTGTTGAAGTGGACATGTCTTCCTCCGGTCGCAACGGACGAGCCGCGCATTACTTCTCGTCGCGCGTTTTATTGCGTCGGAAACACGCTTCTTACGTGGGTTTTTGACGTTCTCCCCAACAGCCTCCCGATCGTGCTCGGGATCGTCAAGGGGCTCCATGTAGCCGCTGGGGCGGGTTTCCTTCGGCCCCTCCCAACGGGGTGATTGGTCGGTGGTGCCGGGAGCGCCGTCTCGTGGAGAATTATTGGTCATCATTGCCTCCGGTTGGGTTGCGAACCCACCCAACCTCTTTGCGGCGACGATGTTCCGCGAAGACAACGACACAGCGTGGCAACTTTTTTCGAAACAATTTCGCGTTGCCCCGGTTAGACGCGAGAGAAAATTCAATCCGAGGGAACATGTCGATGACGGACAAATCCGGCAAATCCGATCGCATCTCCAGAATGGCTTATGAGCAGCAGCAGGACTTTATCAGGCGCTCGTCACTGCAATTCCTGGAATGCGCTATTCATTTATGCGCGACCAATATGAGCATTTCCGAACTTGCCGCCCGGCTTGAGAAACAAGCCCAATATTTGCGACACTTCGGCTGAGGACAAGCCGCGGTGCGCCTACGGCGACCATGTCGTTCCTGAGGAACCAACATGCCAAGATTTTTCTTCACCGTGATCAGCGGCAAAAACATCCTCGATGATCCGGAAGGCAGCGATCTGCCGTCGCTCGACCGGGCGATCGAGGAGGCGCTCCAAGATGCCCGGGCGCTGATGAGCGAGGCAGTCCTGCAAGGGCGCGACATCTCGGAAGGATGCATCATCATCCGGAATAAACAGCAGGAAGTATTGAAAGTCGTCCGCTTCGCCGACGCGCTAGGCAGAAATGACTGATGGCGTTGCAACGTCCGTCCGCATACGAGTTATCAGTTTTTCATATTCTTTTTCCGGGACGCCGTAGGTCGTGTCGGCGACGTCTTCCAATATGCTTCGATTGACGATCCGGACGTTTCCTCGGCTGGCACGGATGGCATGAATGCCTTCGAGAACATGGAGCTCGTTGGTGATGCCCGGCCGCCGCACGCCAAGAACCGTGGAGAGGAACTCATGGGTGATCGGCAGATCATCGGTATCGAGCCGGTCATGACACATCAGCAGCCACCGCGCGAGCCTTTCGCGCAGACTGTACTGCCCATTTGCCAGCACAAGCTGGCCCACCTGAAGCAGACAGATATTGATATAGCCCAGCAAAAGCTCCCGCAGCCGCACGTCGTTCTCCATCTCCTGTCGCAGTTCGACGGCGGGGATCAGAAAGCCACGGCCGCCGACACCCATGACGGTTTCATCCGGCGTGGTTTCCGCGCCCAGAAGAGCGGGCCAGCCGGTGATCCCCTCCCGGCCGACGAGCACGGTTTCTATGCTTTTACCGCTATCGTTATGAACGACGGTGGATGCCAGACCGGTTTCGATGAAACAGAGATGGGAAACAGGCACGCCAGGCGCAACGAGCTGATACCCCGCCGGCAGATCGACGTGCTCCATTCGAGACGCGAGCCGTGACAGCCCTTGCATGCCCAGGGTTTTCAATAGCAGGTTATAAACAAAAAAATCAGATCCAAGCATAGCGGTTCGCCCGGTTCGCCCCTTGCTCGAAAACAACAATATGCAGCGTTCATATTAACAGCGGAAAATCGCATGAAAACAGTGAGTACGTTTCCGTACGAATTTGCAGGAGGGTCCCTTGCTGCATCGGGGAATGGCCGAACAGGCGAAATTCTTGCCGGGACGACTTAGCGAAAGCAATCCGCCGCATCCGCCTTCAATATCTGGAACAAGCTCTTCCAATCGTGGTTAGGGGCTGCCACACAGGGAGGCTTGAACACCATGAAAAAGAACATCGAATACCAGATCACGGCGCATGAAAATGGATGGGCCGTCGTCATCTCTGATATCATAAGAGGCGTTTATCCCAGCCGACATCTCGCGCTCGCGGCAGCAAAGCTGCTGGAGAACGATATGCTGCAGACCGAAGAGGCGAGACGCTTCGCTCAAACTACCCATATGACGCTGACCGATACCGCAGCCCCCAATCGGGTGTCCCGGTCGCTTCAGGTAAGGGTGGCGGTGCCCCAACAGGTGGATGTTCCCCTGCGACGCAGAGGCGCAGAAATCAGCGTTCCACCGTCGACTGATGGTCGCAATCTGGAGGCGGGTAAGGTCTAGGCGAAATGACGGGCCGGCGCCGGCTCACGCGGTGCGACCGGGATGCGTCACGATTAAAAAATAGAGCGCAATGGCGGCCGCCAGCGCAAATATCACAAGCGTATAGACCATCATGGTTTTCCAGGTGCGTTTGCGGCGGCGAAAATCGCCGTCATCTACGCCGATGGGTGAAAACTTTGAATCGAGCCTTTCACTTACCGGTCGGTTTATATCCTGCTCAAGCCTGATGCTTTCCCGTGGCGGATCAGCCAAGTCATTGTCTTTTGCCTGCATCCGATACCTCCTCATGGGCGCGCGGCATCCCACCCCCGCCCATCCGCAATTGTTCCGCCCCCGAAGCGGGACGGCGGCGAGGAAAACCGTCGCAAGAGGTTTTCATCATCGGGACGAGATGCCCAACGCCGCGCCAGCCCTCTCGCGCTTATTTGATAAATTCGGACTACGGGGCGGCTGAAATCATCCTGCTCAGGCGTTATGGTAGGTGGAACGGCACACCCATGCAGTGGTATGCGAGGAGTAAAGCATGCGGACTGTCAAACGCCTCACCATCGCAATCATTGGCATGACTGATACCGTGACGCCGGAAATCAGGATGGCTTGGTTTCATGCTCAGATTGGTCTCGAGGGACCGTATTCCGCAAGTTTCATAGAGAGTGAAGCCGCTCTGAAATTTACCGCCGCGATTATCGACGTTCGTTACGAGGCAAACATCCTGCTACGCCTCACCGAGCAGTTGGATGGCGAAGCCATTCCCTATCTTTTTTCGTACCCGAAGCGGTCATCGATAGCGAGCCGGGACCTTTTGTCCTCTCCAGGCGTTCGGAAGACATTGAAAACATTGTTTCCGCCTTGATGGCGCAAGGAGGAGGCATCAGACATTAAAGGGAGGCACGTGTCATGCTGAAGCAACCCGATAGCCATGGCGAAGCCAATATTCTGCTTTCTCATTTACCCGATGACGTCCGGGTTGAGGTTGCAGACGCGTGCAGGTCTATCAACCTCGCACTGGGCGACGTGCTGATACCCGCCGGCGGGGCCATCGAGGGTGTTTTCTTCCTGTCATCCGGCATAGCTTCCGTCGTTGTCGTCACCAAATCGGGACGCAAGACCGAGGCGGGAGTTGTCGGCAAAGAGGGGTTCGTGCCGGCGGGAGCCGTAGCAGGCGCGCAAACGAACCTGACCGAGATCGTCATGCAAGCTCCGGGCGAAGCACTTTTCATGGATATCAGGTCGTTTGACGCGCTTGTTTCAAAACATCGGGTATTCTTCGACATTCTGGTCTGCGCCCTGCACGTCTCAAGAACACAGATACAATTCACGGCATCTTCGAACGCCACCCAGTCCGTAACGGAGCGCCTCGCCCGCTGGCTCCTGATGTGCCACGACCGGGTGGAAAGCAATCAGCTGCAACTGACCCACGAATTCCTGTCAACCATGCTGGCAGTCAGACGCGCGAGCGTAACGGACGCTCTCCACGTGCTGGAAAGCCTTGGGTTCATTCGCTCCGAAAGGGGACGAATTACGATCAAGAACCGCGAGATGCTTGAGACCTATGCCGGCGATCTCTACGGCGTGCCCGAGGAGGAAAACAATCGAATGCTCGCCCGATTTATGCGCAAATACAGCTCTGATTCTGCGCTTGACGACCTGACTGCTGTTGCGAGCGAGGGCGTTCGCTAGGCCCGACGGCCGTTCTCAGTTGTCGTTGGTACGCTTGCGGACATTTACCTTTGGTCGTTTCTCTATAAGATAAATGCATCTTCCCTCATGCTGTGAAACGCCGAGCGCGTTTCAAGGAGGTGAAATGCAAACCAATCACGAATACCTGAGTGCTGGAATTTTTCTGAACGAAGACATCAATATCGTTAAGGCAGCCTACGAAAATGTTGTGTCTGCAGAACGCGATCCGGCTCTATGCCCTGCAGACGTCGCCCGCTATGTCCTGAAAATGTATGATCGCGGCGTCGTCGATCCGTCGAAACTCCAGCAATTGGCCGCTCTCTATTTCCGAACCAAATTGCGTGTCGGCTGACGTCCAGGTCTGACGGGTGGCATCCTGTCACGATTTCAGCTTAGTTTTTCACCTCCCAGGTTTCCGATTATCCTGCATCTCGCCATGCGGGTGGGCAGAACGTTGCCGTGTTCCGACCGTCGATCGATCCGTGAAACGACACGACACCGATATGAAAGTCAGCCGGCGGACCGGGAACAAACCTGCGTAGGCACGGTTCGGGTTGCTCCAAGGAACTCATACCGAACGAGGTTATCAAATGACCCGGAAAACTCTCCCTATTCCAGAAGACAACCGGAGCCACCAGGGCCCCGGTGACAATGGCCGCCTGAGCACGGAAGACGCCTCATCTGTCCAGGAACAGAAAGCTTCGACCCAGACGGGCCGGCAGGCAAACATAAAGATTAACACGACCCATCAAGGGCACCGGCAGGACAGGTAATGCCCGCCTGTTCCCGGCAGGCGGCTTGGTTGTCACCAACCTGTTTCCGGGCTCCTCGCAATCTAAGATCAATGCGGTTCCTGGAGGCGCCAAATGCGGATTCTTGCCGTGACGGCCGAAATGTTTCCATTCGTCAAAACCGGCGGATTGGCCGATGCGGCAGGTGCTCTGCCGGAGGCGCTGGCGAGACAGGGGGCGGATGTTCGTACATTGCTGCCTTTGTACCGCAGGCTCACGCCACTTATCCGCGGAAAGGAGCCATGTCTGAGTGCAACTGTTCTTGAGCAGCCGGTATCGGTTTATCCCGTTATCTCAGACGGTCAACAACTGCTGCTTCTGGAAGCGTCGGACCTGTTCGACAGGGACGGCCATCCCTATGGCATAAAAGGCGAGCCTTTTTCCGACAACGATCTGCGCTTTGCGGTCCTTTCCAAGGTTGCAGCGAAAATCGCAGTCGGTGCGATTGACGGCTGGAAGCCCGATCTCGTTCACGCGCATGATTGGCACGCGGCCTTAAGCTGCGTCTACCTCGCCGAGGCAACGCCGCAGGTGCCTTCCGTCCTTACCCTTCACAATCTCTCGTTTCAGGGACAATATCCACTGGAACGGGCGGGCGTTCTCGGATTGCCGCCCCACCTCTGCACGGTGGATTGCCTCGAATATTATGGCGACATGTCGTTTTTGAAGGGTGGCCTGACGACCGCATCGGCCGTGACGACGGTAAGCCCCACTTACGCAAGAGAAATCCTCACACCGGAAATGGGAATGGGAATGCAGGGCGTGCTTGCTAAGCGGCGCGAGAACCTGCGCGGCATCGTCAACGGCGTCGATCAGGACGTCTGGAATCCGGCGACGGACCCTTACATTCTCGCCAATTTCACGGCTGCCACGGCTACGAGACGGAGCCTCAACAAATATGCCTTGCTCCAGGCCCTTGGTCTTGCACCTACTCAGGGCCCGGTCTTCGGCGTGGTCAGTCGCCTGACCTGGCAAAAGGGGATCGATCTCCTCCCTCACGTCGTACCCCTTATAATTGAAAGGAAAGGCAGGCTGATCATTCACGGAGAGGGGGATACGACACTGGAAGACAGTTTGCAGGCGCTGGCAAAGCGTTATCCGGAGCTGGTCTGCGCCCATATCGGCTATGACGAACGGCTGGCGCACATGATCCAGGCCGGCTCGGATTTCATCATCCAGCCTTCGCGGTTCGAACCATGCGGGCTGACGCAGCTCTACGCGCTGCGATATGGCGCGCTGCCCATCGTCAGCCGCACGGGCGGGCTGGCGGAAACCATTATCGACGCGAATGACGCGGCCATTGAAGCGGGCGTGGCGACAGGCTTTCAATTCGAGCCGGCGAATACAGACGATCTGTGCGCAGCACTGGACCGCGCCATTAACGCCTATAATGACCGGGAACTTTTCCGGCGGCTTCAGGGGCAGGCCATGCAGGCTAATTTTTCCTGGGACAAGAGTGCCGCACAATATATGGCGCTTTTCGAGAGCCTTGTTGGCAACAGCAAGCGCAAAAAGAACGCGGTCGCCGACTTCAGACCCGAGACTTTTGCAAAGATAAGAGCTGACAGGCGGCAGGCGGGAACCCCAGGATCACCAACAGGTTAGGCCACTGGCAACAGGAGGCTCTGGTGATGAATGCAGCGAATTATCGCAAATGGGGTGTGCAGCGCAATCAATCCGGCGACACGGATTTCAGCATCTGGGCACCCGCCTCGGCAACGGTGAAACTGTGGCTGAACGACGCGGAATTCGAGATGCAAACGGCCGGGAACGGCTGGCATAACGCCACAAAACCCACCTCCGCCGGCGATCGCTACGGCTTCATACTGGATGACGGGACAAGGGTTGCGGATCCCGCTTCCAACCAGCAGGACGAAGGCCCGCTCGGCCCCTCCCTTATCGTCAACCATGACTTCCACTGGAAAAACCCCGACTGGAAAGGCCGGCCGTGGCTCGAAGCGGTCGTCTATGAGCTTCATGTCGGAACTTTTACAAAAGAAGGAACATTTGGGGCCGCAGGGGAGAAGCTCGAATATCTCGCAGGCATCGGTGTGACGGTTGTCGAACTCATGCCACTTGCTACCTTCTCGGGCAGTCGCGGCTGGGGTTATGACGGCGTTCTGCAGTTCGCGCCCCAGCGAGATTATGGAACGCCCGAAGACCTCAAGGCCTTTATCGATAGGGCCCACGCCCACGGCATCATGGTGCTGCTGGATGTCGTCTATAACCACTTCGGCACCACGGGGAACGCAATTGAGGCGTTTGCTCCCAGATTCTTCAAGCAGGGCGGGACGCCCTGGGGACCCGCGCCGGACTTCAACCGCGCCGAGGTGCGGTCGCTCTTTCTCCAGAACGCGCTCTACTGGCTAGAGACATATCGGTTTGACGGGCTGCGGATCGATGCCGCCGACCATCTCACCGGCGGCGACGGAGACGTCGATTTTCTGTTCGAGATGGCGGGGCACGTGAAACGGGCGATAACGAGCAGGCATGTCCATATCGTTACGGAAGACGCGCGAAATGCAGTTTCACCCATGACACCTTCGTCTGATGGCCTCGTCGGTGTCGATGCCGAGTGGAACGACGACTTTCACCACGTGATTCATGTTGCCACCACGCATGAGGACGGCGGCATTTACGAGGATTTCGCCAACCAGCCCTATGACGGTCTTCGCCGCTCGCTCGCAACCGGCTTTGTCTATCAGGGCCACCCGCGGCCTTCTCATAATTTTGCCGGAAGCGGTGAACCCAGCGGCCATCTCCCGCCCCACCGGTTCGTAAACTTTCTGCATAACCACGATCAGGCCGGTAACCGCCTGCGCGGGGAGCGGCTGCGTTCCCTGATACAACCTCCCCTTTTCGATACGCTTGAGACGATCCTCCTCCTCGCCCCCCAGACGCCGCTGATGTTCATGGGCGACGACCATGGTTCGACCAACCCGTTCTTCTTTTTCTCCGACCACCCTGAAAACGACCGGGAGCAGGAGATCAAGAATCGGCTGAAACAGGCGGAAAGCTTCCAGGGCGAATTACCTCCCGAGGCCCCAGAGGTGGTGCTGGATCCGAATGATCTGCACACGATGCAAATCTCGACCCTGAAGTGGGATGAGGCGGAAACGACCGAGGGGAAGCTGGCAAGGGAAAGGATGAAGGCATTGCTTGAGAAACGGCGCCGGTACATCTGGCCGCTCCTGTGCTCGGATTTCGAGAGGGGAGTTTCCCTTGACTGCGAAACCCAGTGTCTGGCGATCGACTGGTATTTCAGCGCGGGACGGCTGGAAATGCGCGCCAACCTTTCGCCAAACCTCACCAGTCTTCCGACTGTGCAGGGGGAAACCTTTTTCCGGCACGGCAGTATCGAGGGCACGAGCTATGACGATTATGCCCTGCAATTTGCGATCGGTGACCGCTGACAGGAGCAAAGAAACAAAACGGCGGCGGCAATGTCTTGCGCGAGCGGTTCAACTCACCGAAAGAAAATTTCCGGCGATCCGCCGGAAAGGCGCTCTCGAGTGTGAGAAATTACACTTTAGTCAAGATTGCGCCGAAGCGATTCCCTTGCCCTGTTCACCCGGCTTTTGATGGTGCCCACCCGGCAGCCGCAAATGGCCGCGGCATCGGAGTAACTCGTCCCTCCGGCGACAAGCAGAAGAGCTTTATTCTGATCCTTGTCGAGATCCCGTATAGCCCGCATGACTTCCTGATGCTGCACACGCCATTCCTGGCTGGCAGGGGTAGACATGGTCTGCTCGATACCAACGGGCAAGCCTACACATTCGCGTTTAGACACCTTGTAGCGGGTACAGAACGTGTTGCGCAAAATGGTGAAGAGCCACGATTTCAAAGCCGTGCCGGGCGTAAAACCGTGCAGGGACCGCAGTCCTCGCAACATCGTCTCTTGAACGAGATCGTCGACATCCTCTTCATTCCTGACGAAGCGGCGGGCAAAAGCCGTCAAGGCCGGCGCCAGATCTGCAATACCGATACGCAACACCTCCAGCTGCGAATCATTTAATGTGTTTCCGGAAACTCCACTCACAGCGTGCTTGGCCATTTTCCCATCCTTTCACCATGGGCAAATGGCTCGGCAGACGCTTGGTTGCTGTACGCCAACGTACAATAGCGAAATCCGCGACGATCCAAAGGTCTCATTGAGAACACCCGGACCGCGTCTACGCTCGCGTCCCGACAACGTGGCTTCAGGCACTTTCCGCACTGCCGGGTGATTGTTTCCGATGCCGCTGTTCAATCATGCGTTCCGCGTTTTCTCTCGTCTGTTCCCTGTCCTTGCGGCTTTCATCGCTATTGCCAGAACGGGCGTCATCCGTACCGGGCTCTGGCTTGGCGTCATCGTCTGGTAGGCTCATCGCTTCATCTCCGCTTGTGGTTTCCGAAATGAGGGACCCGCTATCCCCGCAGTTTTCTAACCATGCAGCCTGAAGGATGTTCCGGCGTGATGAAGGCCTGAGGGAACACTGTCGCCGGAAAATGGTTAGGGAGGTATCAAGGAGGATGTCATGAACAAGGACGACAAGCTCAAGCAGATCCATGAGGACAGCGAGCCGCAATTTGCGCGCGGCAAAAAAACCTCTGATAACAACGGCGTCGCGAGCGCGAAGCCAAGGGTTATCACCGGCTCGGACGACGCAACCGCCAACAAGCTGCCGCCCGGGGTCAAAAAACCCGAAAAAGACTGGGGATTTGAACTACGATGAACGGGACACCAACGAGGGTGATTTCAGGGGTTAATCCGATCGACAATCGCAATTTTCACCGTGCCAGGTCCTCGATCAGAAGTTCGATGGACTGTGGCTCGGCGCCCTCTCGTGTCTGCACCGTCAACACGCTGCCGGTGTTCAGAACGCCCTCAAGCACGGTACGCTCGCCCACAATGATCTTGATGACCTTCGGGGTCGCAGCCTCGATATTCAGGCTGTTGCTGGTTTCGTGATCGACTCTCTGGGTCACGGCTGGACCTCCGTTGCTGGGAAGATTGGTGCCCTAACTGCGCTCGGCCAGGCTTGTTCCCTTTCTTCCGTTGCTGCGATGATGAATGGTGACGCTGGCTCACGAAAATCTTACGGACCGCCGAGCGGATTGCGACGGAAGAGCACCGAGGAGTGTCGCCGTATCGCAGACCTGCAGCTGCGTCGAATAACGGCCGGAGAGCAGCTTTAACGCTGCGTCGTGTGTCGCATCCCTTCCGCTGCAAAGCGCGTCCTCTACCATAATGACATGGAAACCTTGGTCTATCGCGCCTAGAACGGTGGCGAGAACGCAGACATCCGTTTCTCCGCCTGTTATCACAATCGTCGATACATGCTCCTTCCGCAGGATTTCGCCGAGACCCCCATGTTGCCAGGGCGAATAGACGCTTTTGCGGAAGATACGGGCGGGTGGGATATAGCGCGATAGGGAGGGGATTACCTCGATGAGCTCGGGAGGCAGGGCCTGCTGCGTCATCATCGGCCATTTTTCATAATAGGCGCGCCACGCACCGGGAGCCTCTTCTACGGTTTTAGGCGGTATAAAACAGGTGAAGATACAGCGGGCGGCATCCGCCCGAACCACGGCCTCCACCTCCTCGCTGATACGGTCCATCCATTCGACATGCCATGGCGTATCCTCGGCGAAAACGCGCTGCATATCGACGCACAGGTGCCGCCAGTCTCCCTGGTCCGAAAATTTGACCATGCCTCCTCCCTACCCGCCGGTCTCGCTGTGAGGAGCGGCAACCGGCTTCGATTCCGGCGAACCGCGAAAGCGCAGGAAGATGGAAAGAACGACGAGGACCGCAGTCGACAGAAACTCCGATTGCCAGTTCTGAAACGATTCAAACCAGAATTCTACACTTCCCAAATGCGCAAACAGCGTCGTCTCGGGCTCGCCGTGCATGGCGGCTTCCAACGCCGCCGTGTCGGCACTGTATTTCAGATGCAGGACAAAACTGACGATAAAAAGGAAGAGCAGCGCCAGACCCAGGGAATAGGAATAAATGGCACGGATAAATCCTCCAAGTTTTACCGGCCAGGGCGCCTTGGGATCATCTTCTTTTTGGGCAGGGTCTTCATCCTGCGAGGCAGTCTTGTCAGGATCCTTGGACTCCGACGAGCCTCTTTGAAAAAGAAATGCGGTCAGCATCACGTAAGCCGACATCTGGAGGAATTCGCTCTCCCAGTTTTCGAACAAAGCGGAGAGAAAATGACCGCTCTTTGCATAGGAAAAAAACGTGAGAGGCATGGCGTGATGTTGCGCCAGCTCCTCATTGTAAACCGCCCAACCGGTCGCCAGCATACCACCGATCGTCAATACGGAAGTCAGGACAAGGACAATCGCCAATCCATTGTCGCGAAACAGCCTCATGGTTCAGCCTCGCATGAAAGAGACAACTGCGAAATCGAAGGTGCCGCCGGTTTGAGCGGCACCTCCCAGGTGACGGACCGCTCACGCCGCCTTGGATTTGGCCTTCACGTTTGCCCTGGCCTGGGCAAGCGACGAGAGCGCCGTGTCCGTCGCGCTTTCTTCGCCCAGCGTCTGTTCGAACAGTTTGGCCGCTTCCTTCATGCCGAGTTCAACCGCCCACGTCTTCAATGTGCCGTAGCGGGTGATCTCGTAATGCTCCACGGCCTGCGCCGAAGAAATGAGCCCGGCATCAAGCGCGGACGAGCCTTTGAATTCCTCCATGATTTCCTCGCCTTCCGCGATGATGCCCTGGATCGCCTCACAGGTCTTGCCGCGCGCCGGCTTGCCGAGCAGTTCAAAGACATTCTGCAAACGCTCCACATGGACCTCTGTCTCGTCCCTGTGTTTTTCGAATGCCGCCTTCAAGTCCGGCGATTGCGCAGCGCGCGCCATCTTCGGAAGCGCCTTGAGAATCTGACGCTCGGCAAAATAAATGTCCTTCACCGTATCGAGGAAAAGGTCTTCCAATGTCTTCTCAGCCATTTTTAGTCTCCTGTTGCTTTGGTTGGTGAGTGGGAAATCAGATGTTCGTCATTGCTCATTAACGGGAACGGAGGCCTTGCCGAGTTTCACCGACGGCTCGCGCGCCCACACCCGCAATTTGCCGAGTTCGGACACGAAGGCCGCCAGTCCCTCCTCGCCTGGCAAGGGCAGCACCCCCTCATCCATGGCGTCCGCAATTCCCGCTTTTTCCAGAAGCGGCAGCGCCGACTGGTCGTAACCGATGAATTTGCAGTGCTGGAACGCGTCGGCGACGAAATCCCGCGCGGTTGCTTCCTTGATCAGTTCATCGACGGCCGTAGCCGATGTCAGCAGCGCCACCGCATCGAAAAGCACCGAAGGACCGCCATCGATCATGTGATGTGCCTCGATGAAGGTACCGTCCGACGCCGTCACGCCGCCAACCTTGGGCGCGATCAACTCGAAGACGGCTTTTTCGGCTGTTACCGCCTTGGTCAGCCCCTTCAGCAGTTTTGCATCCACACCGTCGGTGATGAGAATACCGAGCTTGCGACCCTCGAACCGTTTGGGCCCACGCTGAACAATACTGAGCGCCGGCGAAGGCTCAAGATCCTGACGGGTCGGCATGGCGGCATCCGCGGGCTTGGGCATGGCTTGCAGGCCGAGCTTCTGCGCTACCGTCGCAGCCAGCGTTTCATCGATATTGAGAAGATGCGCGACCATCCTCTCACGAATGACTGGCGTTTCCACCTTGCTGAGTTCGAAGGTGAGCGCCGATGCGATATGGCGTTGTTCAGGCGGCGTTTGGCTAATGTAGAACTGGCGCGCCTGGCTGTAATGATCGGCAAAACTTTCCGGCCGCAGCCTCGCCTTGGGTCCCTGCTCTTCAGCGGGGAAATGCTGGAAACCACGCATCGGCGATTCCCTTGGACCCTCTCCAAAGGAATTCGGCTGATAATTGGCCCGTCCGGTCGGGTTGCGCACCGCCATATGGCCGTCCTGCTGGAAATGCGCGAAAGGACACTTAGGCGCATTAATCGGCAGATGTGTGAAGTTTGGCCCGCCGAGACGCTTCAACTGCGTATCGAGATAGGAAAAATTCCTGCCCTGCAGCAGCGGATCATTGCTGAAATCGATGCCCGGCGGAACGTTCTGCGTCATGAACGCCACCTGTTCGGTCTCGGCAAAAAAGTTGTCCGGCATACGATCAAGGACGAGCCGGCCGACCGGTTTGGGCGCCAATATCTCCTCGGGGATGATTTTGGTGGGATCAAGGACGTCAAAATCGAAACTGTCGGCGAAGTCCTGGTCGAAAAGCTGCACCTGCAACTCCCACTCCGGGAAATTGCCGGACTGGATCGCAGTCCAGAGATCACGCCGATGGAAATCGGGATCGGCACCGTTGATCTTGACCGCTTCGTTCCACGCCACCGATTGCAATCCAAGTTTCGGCTTCCAGTGAAACTTCACGAAGCTCGGTTCTCCCTTCCAATTGATGAGGCGGAAGGTGTGTACGCCGAACCCCTCCATAAACCGGAAGGAACGCGGAATAGTCCGGTCCGACATGATCCACATGACCATGTTCATGCTTTCGGGCGTCAGGCTGATGAAATCCCAGAAGGTGTCATGCGCCGTTTGCGCCTGCGGAAAGGCGCGGTCGGGCTCCTGCTTGGCGGCATGAATGAGGTCCGGAAACTTGATTGCGTCCTGAATGAAGAAGACGGGAATGTTGTTGCCGACGAGATCCCAATTTCCTTCCTTGGTGTAGAGCTTCACGGCAAAGCCGCGCACATCCCGCGAGAGATCGGCCGAGCCCTTGTTGCCGGCCACTGTCGAGAACCGCACGAAGGCGGGCGTCTTTTCACCGGCCCTCTGAAACAGGTCAGCCTTGGTATGGGCGGCAAGGGAGTCATAGGTCTCGAAATAGCCATGCGCGCCGTAACCGCGGGCATGAACTACGCGTTCTGGAATCCGTTCGTGATCGAAATGGAAAATCTTCTCGCGGAAATGAAAATCATCCACGAGAAGCGGCCCGCGAGGACCGACCCGAAGGGAATTCTGGTCGTCCGCAACCGGCCCGCCATGCGCGGTCGTCAGCACGGGCTCGTCGCCAGTGGCAATCTGGTGCAGCTCGCCTCCTTCTCCCCGAACAAGCTTCTGGTCGTGGATGGTAACGGATGATGAGGTGGAATCTGGTTTTTTGGCCATGTTAACTCCTGCAAGGCGTTGACCAGGGACCATGGCGGAATCAGGCCCCTGGAGGACGGACGTTCTCGTCAAATTGCCGAGCGGCGATAGCGGCTACGTTCCTGTTCAATGTCTTCCGCTGCGTAGGGTCTCGATGTCTCGTCGAAACGCGTCCAGCCCTGTTCGCGATAAGCGGCGCGGCGTTCGGCAGGATCAACCCAGCCTTGCCGCTTCAGCACGGCCTCGGCCTCCGGCACCAGATTGTCTTCCACACGGGCGGTTACCAGTGTGCCGCCCCTGCGCACCCCTTCCGCGTAGAGATTGGCATCCTCTTCGGAAACACCCGAGCGGGTCATAGCTCCGATCAGCCCGCCGGCCGCACCGCCGGCAACAGCGCCGCCGGCTGCTCCGACTGCCGTTGCGGCAAGCCAACCGGCTGCAACCACCGGCCCCACTCCCGGGATCGCCATCAACCCAAGTCCCGCCAGCAGACCGCCGGCGCCACCAACAAGCGCGCCGATGCCAGCACCGGCGCCAGCGCCTTCGGCAGCATTGGAATCGGAATCCTCTCCATGTCGCCTGTCGGCGTTGCTGGCCACAACGCTGATATCGCTTGACGGCACGCCCGCTCGCCCCAGTTCGGAAACGGCAGCGCTCGCATCATCATAGTCATCGAAAAGTCCGGTTACGGTTCTCATGTCATTTCTCCCAAATCCTGCGCGCCTCACTTGGCGACGACGTTGCCCTGATAATCGAGCGCGATGGCGACGGTCTTGCCGCCCTTCATGCCCGATGCCATCCACACGCCCTTGTCATCCTTCGTCAGATTCTTGACCTGGGTGTAACCGGCATCTTCAATCCTCTGTCTGGCCTGCGCCTCAGTGAAGCTATTGGCGCCCTCCACCGGGGCCGTAGGGTTACTGGCGCCCGGCGTGGCGACAGCAGGCGTATCGCCTCCGGGATTGGCGGTCGGCGTCTGCTGGGCGAAAGCCGACAGCGCGCCGCTCCCCAGAAGCAACGCAACGAAAACAGTCTTCTTCATTGGGATTTTCCTCCGCTTGCATTATGGCTCTCCAGCCTCCCTCTCGGGAGTTCCCCCGAGATGGGAAACCCCTTCCAGGGCCGGCATGGACATCTCCCGAACAAACCGACATGCGGAGAGTTCCGAAAAATAATGATCGACGAGGAGAATCTCGTTTCGAAAATTCGGAGCGGATCATGGAGGGCTCGATAGCATACGACCCGCGTAGCCGTTCGAGGGCGTAAGGCCTGCGACACGAACCGGTAAAATGGATATCAGTCCTCGCTGCCAGGATATTGGCTGTCCTTCAGGAGTTCCGCCACGTGCACTGTGTTGCGCACAAGCATGCTGATCATGGTTTTAACGGCATCAGGCGTCTCATCGAGATCGACGAAATTCTTCGATCCCATCGCCTCCCCTACCCAATAGGCAACCGCATTTGCCGGGATCGTGAAACCAACATCATTCAGAGCCTGGAAAAGTTCCGCAGAAACATGATGAGCCCCATCCTCATTCCCGACGACCGCCACCGCGGCAACCTTGCCGTAGGAAACCATACGTCCCTGCTCGTCCGTTTCCTCCAGAAATGCATCCATGCGCTCCAGCGCTCGTTTGCACACGCTCGAAGGCTGTCCGAGCCATATCGGTGTGCCAAACAAAAGAATATCGGCAGCAAGAATCTTCTCGCGGATAGCCGGCCAGGCATCCCCCGCGCCTTCGTCTGACGTAACCCCGGCCTTGATGTCATGATCAGCGAGCCAAATCATTTCGCTTTGAACATCGTGATCGCCGAGCTCTTGAAGGATCAGGGCCAGAACTCTTCCTGTCGATGACGGCTCTGCCGATGTGGAGGACTTGAGTGTGGCATTCAACGCAAGGGCCTTAAGAGACATGGTAATTCCTTCTGTCAGCGGGCTTTCCCGCGTGTTGGTCTTCGGTGACGATGTTACGACGATGACAGGAGATGGCCACCGCCGCCATCTGACAAACCGCTCGACCTAACGCCGGGAAAGCAATCGCGCCATGGCATGATGCGGCGGCGGCTTTTCACCTTCAGAGCCGTTTTCCTTTTCCAGCCGAGCGCGGATGTCCTCAATTTCTGCTTCCGTGAGGTGCTCGATCCCGATGAATCCGCCCGCGCCTCCTCCACAGCTCGAAGCAATTCGTCTAATTTTGCTTCCATCGCCGCAGAATCCCGGTTCTGCGAGTTCTGCACGAGGAAAATCATGAGAAAGGTGACAATGGTCGTGCCCGTGTTGATGACCAACTGCCAGACCTCCGAAAACCCGAACAGCGGCCCGCTTATTCCCCAGACGATGACCGTGCCAAGCGCGGCGACAAAAGCTGTCGGCGAACCGGAAAAAGACGCTATGCGGCTCGCTAATTGAGTGAAAAACCTGTCCATGGCGCTGCACCTCATGGCTGACACCGACACTGACACAGAACATACCTGCCGTATCACCCGCGATCCACGGATCGGCAATGCGTGCTGCGTTCCGTTGCCCCAACAAAGAACACACGCGATGGTTCCGGAACGCGGCGAGTTGGAAGCGAGCAGCACCATGCTTTAAGTACGAAGCGAGACGACGTTCACCCGCTGCCAGCCATCTCAAAAGTACAGCACCAGTACGCCATTTCTTCAGGCCAATGTGTAGATGGCAAAGTTACCCAGGACGAGGACCACCCACAAACACCGACCCGTTTTTGCGGGCACAGCTACTGCGAGCCAGTTCTTTCTTCAGCCGCCTGATCTCCTCGGTCACCTCGTCGTCGTTGGCGTTCGACGCCCCAAACCTCTTCTTCCATTCGTATGGTGAGAGCTGGCCAACGCCGTGACGTTGAGAAACCTCGCAACCGGATAGCCTTCGCGCGTGGTCTGGTGCACGTCTCGCATACGCAGCACGATTATCTGGAGATGCTTCGTGGCGCTCTCGCCATGGTCTAGAACACGACCGTTTCCTGTCTGAGCAAATCAGAGATGAGGCGGGCGCTGTCATCGTTGACGCCGAAGACCTGCAGCACGCCAGCGTTGGACAGGAAGGTTCCGGCGCGGTGACCGTATGTGGCACGCAGCTGATGGATGTCCTGGAGGACGGGCCAAAGCTGGACACCATAGCCCGCCATCAGACCCATTGCGCGTTCGACTGGTGCCAAATGCCCAAGGGATGCGAACTCATCAAGCAGATAAAGAACCGGTGTGGCCGGCTTTGTCGTATCGCGAGCCATTTCGAGCAGGCTTTGGGAGACAAGCAGTCGCAGCCAGCGCGAATAGGTCGAAAGGCGATCAGGAGGAAGGACGTGGAACGTACGACGTCACATGACAGTTTATCCCTATGTCCGCAGCGAGCTCGCGCAATTCCATCTCTCACCTCTCCGAAATACCGCGCCACATCATTGTCAGATACTGGACGAAAAAATCGACATTGCGTAGTTTTGAATAACAATTGCATCCATCGAAGCGATTTGGCACTTCGTCTCCCACGATTTGATTCAAACCCGGATACGTCGCCGTTTCAACCGATCGCACAGGAGAAACCCTATGCTGATACTTGAGATCGTCATTTTTTCTGCGGCTCTTATCGCGGTTAGCCTTCTGGCAGTACAACAGATTGTCGCGCAGGTTCGGGAGCGCAACTTCTACAAGAAGAACGGTGGCGATTTTTCTGTCGACAGCGACATGGATCACGTCAGACTTGACAGATCCATGCACTATAACGACCTCCGGCTCACGAATTGGCAGCGATTTTATCTCTTCCGCCCGGCTTGTATCGCGATGCTCGTCTTTGTTTGGGCTATAATGATAGTCTCTCTGCTTTAACTGAAGCGCCAGGCTTTAGTTCAGCAGAATCGCGAAAAAGTTTTCTTCTCCCGAGACAATGCTTCATGCAGAACAGATCACGCTGGTCCAACATCTCAAATCTGCTTCCAGGCACTATACGATCGTATAGTTAGGTGTCGTCGTGAAAATGTTGTGCTTGGGTTACCCTTGTGCCGGCCAGCGAACACATCCCCGGATCCTTCCAGCACATCCATGATCCGCCCTCAGTGGGCTCGCCCGCTATTACCCGATCGTATAGTTCGATGCTAAGCCGCGAAGATGTGTGACTGTCGCTTGCGACAAGAAACTACTGCCCAGATATTCAGCAAAGCTGTATGAAAATATGTCACTTCGTTCTATCGCCTGGACCAGATTGGTATCACCAAAGACAACGAGGTATTCGTGATTCTCCGGCGCCCAGATCCAGAGATCATGACCTGAAAAATGGATCAGAAGGCTATAGGGCGAATTTTCAAACAGTGCATCAAACACCAACCCGACCGGTTGCGGCGCAAAATGGCGCGCAGGCTGACCGAACTCATAAGCGACGAAATCAATCTCGTCACTACCGATACGCGCGGCAACAAGAGCGATTTCCTCCTCGCTTGGAAATTCGGGATAAATTCTCGCCGCGAAATTCCTGTTTCGGATGGCCCGATGATCCAGCGCGCAATCTTTTCCAATGAAGTCTAAAATTACGAGAATCCTCTTTAATCGCCGTGGAAGCCAATACCACCCAGACCGATATTCCTCTTATTGGGACGAAATGACCGCATTACCGGGAGCAACTGGCTCATTTGGGATCCCTCACAAAGGCTTCAATCGCGCTCTGGGATGACGATAAAACACGGCCCGCAGAGAAACGCTCGATAGAAACGGCCGCTTTATCCTCGCTAGTGAAAGCCAGATCGAAAGTGGAAGAGAGTATCCGCGCCCATCCCTCATTGTAGGTCGCACCTTCAACATGAATGACGCTCATCGAAGGCCAACTCACCTGCTTTTTGGTTTCCGGATCGGCTACCTCGGCACTGCCAGTTAAAACCTCCCGGGTTTTAAGGGGCGGGGCGTTGCTGCCAGGAGGAAGTTGAAACTTAAAACTGTAGGTTCCGCTCTCTGGGTAAACAAAATCCACTACAGAGGCAGGCGACGACACGCTTAAATGGAACTCCTTTTCGCGAGCGTCCCCAGGTCCCGAATCTGCAGCTAGGGCGCGCCATTCAACATCAGAAACCTGACGACCAGATATGATTACCGCCCCGCCTTCTTTATTCAGCGGCTCATCAACGGATATAATCAAACGAGTCGAGAATTTCGGCTCCTTCGATTGGCTTGATGACGATGATACAGTCAAAGCAAAAAAGACGGCTAAGCTGACAGCATTCTTCAAGATTCTCATCCCTACCGATATTCCTCACTTCAAATCCATTCGCTTGCAGCGGTTTTAACGCGCTTTCTTCGTCGACAAAGTTTTTTCATTAGTCCTGATATCCCGATCAGGAAGCGTTCGAATGCGACTCCCAGGTCGGTGTCTCAACGATGTGCGGCTCCAGACTGGATGCCAGGAAGTTTTGCACTTGCTCTGTCGAAGGAAGGCAGTTTTGCGGGTGTTACTTGCGTTCGCAACTGGGCATCTCGTTTCCTCCGGTGAAGAATACACCACCACAGATTGCTCCCCATTGTCATTGCAATCCCAAATTCGATGCCACACTAATACATCTCCATGTCGCCTTCTCATTGTACACTGAACGCAACCCCGGATTTCCGCGCCCGGCCACCGTCCATCCGGAACACAAACGTGCTAGATGAATGCCTCATATTTCACTTCCGGAAAATCCATCAACGTTATGATAAAAGGAAAATAACTACGAAATGCGAGTGAGAAAGCCCACCTCTGTACCCACGCGCCGTGATGCATCGGCGTCACATTCTGGTGCCGACTTCAGGGCCTGAAGCCCACCTCGAAGGTCTGGGATTGACGCCCGTCAGCCGACCCAGCAACCTCATATAATGACCGTGACCAACAGTTTCATTGCCGAACTTGTTCGCTACGCCAACAGGCTCGATCACCTCGACGGCTATCCTTGGATGAACTGCCGCTTCTTCATCGACGTCAGAACCCGGACGCCTGGCGACGTTATGCGCAGGAGACCGGAATCGCGCTGGCCAATCCTGCGATCGGTGCCCGCTACGATCTTCACATTATGCTGATCGAGGCAGCGCTCACGGGGCTCGGCGTCGCACTGGTGCCGCGCCTCTATATCGAAACCGAGTTGACGGAAGGTCGATTGATCGCACCTTGGCCTGATGGTCAGTCAATCTCCAAGACCTTCTGCCTCATCCTGCCGGAGCCGATCCGATTGAGTGACGGTCCAATACAGGTTTTCGCAAATTGGCTTCTCAACGAGGCGCGATCGTCAAATCCAATCCCTTGATGTCAGCCTGCGTGCCCCTGGCGCGCAACTCCGCCCTGACAAACTCAGACAACGGGCAACTCAGCCCATTTCGTGCGGCGTCAGAGGGCTATGCTTGCGCACCCATTTGCGCACTAGGTTCGTATTGATCCCGTGATCAATGGCAACACGCGATAGCGAAGCATCCGGTTTGAGGGCCGCAGCAACAACCTGCTTCTTCCACGTTCGATCGTAATGATGGTTCCCTTGCCGGTCCACAAACAGCACGTGCGGTTTGTCTCCATTCGCTGCCGTAATTCCATCGGTGTCCACCCTTTCAGTCGGTGGACACCCTTTGCACCAATCCCTTCAGCCAGTGAAGGTGCGTGGAAATGAGCGCTTACGGTATTTCGCAAAAGGAAAACCCCGCAGCTTAAGCTACGGGGTTTTTGTGAAGATGGTTGCGGGGGCAGGATTTGAACCTGCGGCCTTCAGGTTATGAGCCTGACGAGCTACCGGGCTGCTCCACCCCGCGTTACCAGCGTAAATCCCTATTGGATTTATCGCGACTGCATCACAGGGACGCTGTGATGTATAGTTCCGGAGCAAATTGCCGAAGGCGATTTGTCTCCTTTAAGGGACGCACGTTGCGTTTTCCTTATGTTTTCATGTTACGCAATGCAAAAAGGCCGCTTTGAGCGGCCCTTTGTATCGGCTGGGCCGAAGAGTTTGCTTGAGAAGATATTTGTTGCGTTTTGCAGACCTGGCAGCGACCTACTCTCCCGCGTCTTGAGACGGAGTACCATTGGCGCTGGGGCGTTTCACGGCCGTGTTCGGAATGGGAACGGGTGCAGCCGCCCCGCGATAACCACCAGGTCGGCAAAACGCAACACAGTTCATGTTTTCACATGAGTGTTGTTTCGAGAAGCTGGGAAGCTTGCGCTTCATTTAATTTAACACGTCTTTCTTTGACTGGTCCGTTTGCCTGCCTTGCTCGGGATAGAGCTTGGCAGCCATACAGGACGCTAGTCCGTCGCCGGTTGTCCGGCGCGCCGTCCGCAGGGCCATTGGCCCGTGAGGACATAAAGATGATGTCATCAAGCTTTGCTTGATGAACATATTCAATGGGAACGAAGAAGTCGATCGAGCTATTAGTAACGGTAAGCTTCACATGTTGCCATGCTTCCACACCCGTCCTATCAACGTGGTCGTCTTCCACGGCTCTGATAGGGAACACTCGTTTTCAGGTTGGTTTCCCGCTTAGATGCCTTCAGCGGTTATCCATTCCGTATATAGCTACTCTGCTATGCCCTTGGCAGGACAACAGATCCACCAGAGATACGTCCATCCCGGTCCTCTCGTACTAGGGACAGATCCTGTCAATATTCCTACACCCACGGCAGATAGGGACCGAACTGTCTCACGACGTTCTGAACCCAACTCACGTACCGCTTTAAATGGCGAACAGCCATACCCTTGGGACCTGCTCCAGCCCCAGGATGCGATGAGTCGACATCGAGGTGCCAAACAACCCCGTCGATATGGACTCTTGGGGGTCATCAGCCTGTTATCCCCGGCGTACCTTTTATCCGTTGAGCGATGGCCCTTCCACACGGGACCACCGGATCACTATGACCGACTTTCGTCTCTGCTCGACTTGTCAGTCTCGCAGTCAGGCGGGCTTATGCCATTGCACTCGACGACCGATTTCCGACCGGTCTGAGCCCACCATCGCGCGCCTCCGTTACTCTTTCGGAGGCGACCGCCCCAGTCAAACTACCCACCATACACTGTCCCGGATCCGGATAACGGACCGCGGTTAGACATCCACGAAGATAAGGGTGGTATTTCAAGGATGGCTCCACAAGAACTGGCGTCCCTGCTTCAAAGCCTACCACCTATCCTACACATGCCTTGGCGAATGCCAGTGTAAAGCTATAGTAAAGGTGCACGGGGTCTTTCCGTCTGACCGCAGGAACCCCGCATCTTCACGGGGAATTCAATTTCACTGAGTCTATGTTGGAGACAGCGGGGAAGTCGTTACGCCATTCGTGCAGGTCGGAACTTACCCGACAAGGAATTTCGCTACCTTAGGACCGTTATAGTTACGGCCGCCGTTTACTGGGGCTTCAGTTCAGAGCTTGCACCCCTCCCTTTAACCTTCCAGCACCGGGCAGGCGTCAGACCCTATACGTCGTATTGCTACTTCGCAGAGCCCTGTGTTTTTGATAAACAGTCGCTACCCCCTGGTCTGTGCCACCCCATCATACTTGCGTAAAATGGGGTCACGCTTCTTCCGAAGTTACGCGTGCAATTTGCCGAGTTCCTTCAACATAGTTCTCTCAAGCGCCTTGGTATACTCTACCTGACCACCTGTGTCGGTTTCGGGTACGGTCTATACGGTGGAGCTATTTCCTGGAACCTCTTCGCCGCACATTCAATCCAGTAAGAATGTACAACACACGAGATCCGTCACTACCACCAGGCCCACGAATATTAACGTGGTTCCCATCGACTACGCGTGTCCGCCTCGTCTTAGGGGCCGGCTAACCCTGCTCAGATTAACTTTAAGCAGGAACCCTTGGTCTTTCGGCGAGGGAGTCTCTCACTCCCTTTATCGTTACTCATGTCAACATTCGCACTTCCGATATCTCCAGCAGCCCTCACGGGTCCGCCTTCACAGACTTACGGAACGCTCCGCTACCACGCAACAGTCACTACAACTGTCACATCCTCAGCTTCGGTGCATGGCTTTAGCCCCGTTACATTTTCGGCGCAAAGACCCTTATTTAGACCAGTGAGCTGTTACGCTTTCTTTAAATGATGGCTGCTTCTAAGCCAACATCCTGGTTGTTTTGGGATCCTCACATCCTTTCCCACTTAGCCATGACTTGGGGACCTTAGCTGGAGGTCAGGGTTGTTGCCCTTTTCACGACGGACGTTAGCACCCGCCGTGTGTCTGCCGACTAGTACTCCTCGGTATTCGGAGTTTGGTTAGGATCAGTAAGACGGTGAGTCCCCATAGCCCATCCAGTGCTCTACCCCCGAGGGTATTCGGTCGACGCTCTACCTAAATAGATTTCGCGGAGAACCAGCTATTTCCGAGTTTGATTGGCCTTTCACCCCTAGCCACAAGTCATCCCAATCTATTGCAACAGATACGGGTTCGGCCCTCCAGTTGGTGTTACCCAACCTTCAGCCTGCTCATGGCTAGATCACTCGGTTTCGGGTCTAATGCAACTAACTCAATCGCCCTATTCAGACTCGCTTTCGCTGCGCCTACACCTACCGGCTTAAGCTTGCTAGTTACACTAAGTCGTTGACCCATTATACAAAAGGTACGCCGTCACCCTTGCGGGCTCCGACTGTTTGTAGGCATCCGGTTTCAGGTTCTATTTCACTCCCCTCGTCGGGGTGCTTTTCACCTTTCCCTCACGGTACTTGTTCGCTATCGGTCATGCACGAGTACTTAGGCTTGGAGAGTGGTCTCCCCATGTTCAGACAGGATTTCACGTGCCCCGCCCTACTCAAGGACAATGACTGTTCTACGCGTAAGGGGCTATCACCCTCTATGGCCGACTTTTCCAAATCGTTCCGCTTTATTCATCATTGCCACTGGCCTGGTCCGCGTTCGCTCGCCACTACTTACGGAGTCTCGGTTGATGTCCTTTCCTGCAGGTACTTAGATGTTTCAGTTCCCTGCGTTCGCTTCTTACCCCTATGTATTCGAAAGTAAGATACCTTATCACAATGCTTGGAAACCCAGGCCGTTCATAAAACAGACTGGATTTTCCAAGCATTTAAGGTGGGTTGCCCCATTCGGAGATCCATGGATCAAAGCTTATTCGCAGCTCCCCAC